>NZ_VWWA01000060.1:0-312 GCF_011753235.1 Asaia sp. As-1742
TATGCTGTATCGCTCGACGGACTGCCGCTGTCGTCGTGGCGCTCCCGTGGTGAACCTGGCCCATAGTGCTTCCTTCCATTCCGATGAAAAGATTGCACCATCAAAACCCGGGACCAAACATCTAGCTTCTCCGAACGTTTCCCATGAAAGCGTGCAGCTTTCGAGGAAACGTCGCCTAAGAAACTGTCTTAGAGCCCGTTTGAGAATGTCTATGGATGGCTGATGCGGCGGAGCAGGAGGCTGCCCATGGCAATGTCGATCATGGCGCCGGAGACGTCGAGGCGCTTTTCGTAGTCGCGGACCAGGCGCCGC
>NZ_VWWA01000061.1:0-282 GCF_011753235.1 Asaia sp. As-1742
GGTCGCGACGGGCGAGACGTTCGACAACCCGCTTTTGACCGCCCACGCCGCCTGATAAATAACGGCCTGGCGGTCTGTCTGGTTACAGACGAGGGCGCCAGGTCATAGGAAAAGTCACAGTTTCCAGGTGGAGGGTTCGAAAAACCCCTTTGGTCTGGGGCTGCTGGTGTAATTTCATTCCTTCTATGATGTTGGGGGGATGGCTTATGAAGCAGCCGGGTTTCTTTGATGTTGACGAGCGGCTTGCCCGGTCAACCGGGCTTGATGATTAGCTCAAAGCGT
>NZ_VWWA01000062.1:0-258 GCF_011753235.1 Asaia sp. As-1742
TGTCGATCGCGACGAACAGGTAAAGGCGCCCAGCCTCGGTTCGAACCTCGGCCAGATCGATATGGAAGTAGCCGATCGGATAGCGCTTGAACTTTGAGCGCTTTGGCTTGTCACCTTCTGTCTCGGGCAACCGCGAAATGCCATGTCGCTGAAGGCAGCGATGCAAGGACGACCGGGTCAGATGCGGGATCGTTGCCTGCAGTGCATAAAGGCAATCGTCCAGTGGCAGCAGCGTGTGCCGACGGAACGCCACGATCA
>NZ_VWWA01000063.1:0-250 GCF_011753235.1 Asaia sp. As-1742
GCACCGCGCACCGTCGCGGCTCTGCAGGATGCCGTATGCGCCGCGATCGACAACGTCTGCCCAAGGCAGGCCACCGCGTGTTTCACCGCCGCAGGGTATGAACCAGAATGATCGGATTATGCTCTAGCTGTTTGGTCCCGGGTTTTGATGGTGCGGGTTTTGCGTGAATCTTGATGGCTCGTGCTGCCATTGCTGGCAAACGAATTCGTATGGCGTGAGGCCCCGGAGCGTCTTCAGTCGACGTGCGAAA
>NZ_VWWA01000064.1:0-250 GCF_011753235.1 Asaia sp. As-1742
ACTATGCTGTATCGCTCGACGGACTGCCGCTGTCGTCGTGGCGCTCCCGTGGTGAACCTGGCCCATAGTGCTTCCTTCCATTCCGATGAAAAGATTGCACCATCAAAACCCGGGACCAAACATCTAGAGCATAATCCGATCATTCTGGTTCATACCCTGCGGCGGTGAAACACGCGGTGGCCTGCCTTGGGCAGACGTTGTCGATCGCGGCGCATACGGCATCCTGCAGAGCCGCGACGGTGCGCGGTGC
>NZ_VWWA01000065.1:0-205 GCF_011753235.1 Asaia sp. As-1742
GGCCGAGCGTCCTGCCGCAGTGAGGACACTGCCGGCATGGTGGTCGAAGGATACGATCCAGACAGGTAGGATTATGCTCTAGGTGTTTGGTCCCGGGTTTTGATGGTGCGGGTTTTGCGTGAATCTTGATGGCTCGTGCTGCCATTGCTGGCAAACGAATTCGTATGGCGTGAGGCCCCGGAGCGTCTTCAGTCGACGTGCGAAA
>NZ_VWWA01000006.1:0-185920 GCF_011753235.1 Asaia sp. As-1742
CGCAGGGCACTGGCCAATGGTACACCGACTGGTATTGCGAAATTGCTACCATTCAACAGACTAACTGCGTCTGCACGAGACAAGGATTTTCGGAGTCGACGACGCCTCGTGTCTGTTACACAGCTCGACATTAAGGTCGTTATTCGGAATCTTGCTCGGGAAATACCGTTAATTATGCACCACCAGAGCCGTCAGAGATTCGTTTTCGCTCGTGGGTACCGCAGGGCACTGGCCAATGGTACACCGACTGGTATTGCGAAATTGCTACCATTCAACAGACTAACTGCGTCTGCACGAGACAAGGATTTTCGGAGTCGACGACGCCTCGTGTCTGTTACACAGCTCGCGCCATCAGCACGTTGCAGGTCTGGATCTTTAAGCGCCCCAGCGCTTGTGACGACGCTTGACCGCAAATACCGCAGCCTCTCAACCCTTATCGGGCCTTATCGGGCTGACAATATGCGATAAAGTGGTAATCTGCAGAGACGCATTTGTTGTGCTTCAGGCAAGGTTACGGCGCGGGAGATGTATTGGGAATACGAGCCGGTACACCGTTCCTTGCTCGGAAATGATATCGAGTGTCGCGCCAAGCTGTCGGGCAAAACCTCGTACAAGCTGCAGACCAATGCCTTCACGCTTTTCGCCCTCAGAGGGGAAAGCAAGTCCCACGCCGTTGTCTTCGATCAAAAGTAGCGCGGTGTCTTCAACGCGGTTGAGCTGGATGCGTACGGCGCCCGTCCTTCCCTCCGGAAAGGCGTATCGCAATGCATTGGTCACAATTTCAGTAACAATGAGAGAGAGCGGCACTGCCTGGTCAGGCGTGATTGGCAGGTTATGCACATCGAGCGAGAGGCTGATGCGCCCCTTGTTGGCGTGATTATTGGCAGTGAAAATCTGGCTCGCCAGTTCCTCGAGAAATGCACGAATGTCGAGAGTACTCAGCCCACCTTCAGGATAGAGATAGCGATGGAGCGTCGCCAGAGATCGCACCCGATCTCGCACGAGATGGAATTCCTCTTTTGCCTCTGGAAGCTTGATGCGGTTTGCCTGAAGATTGAGCAAAGACGTTACGATCTGCAGATTGTTTTTGACTCTGTGGTGGATCTCACGAATGAGCAGATCCTGTTGCTTCGTCGCTCGCTGCAATCGGGCCTCGTGCCGGTCCAGCCGCTTTGTTGCACGGCTAAAAGCGCGTTCCATCTGGCGTATCTCAAGCGGAAGGGACTTCGGGAGGTCTGGCTGGAAAAGGCCATGACGACGCCACTCCGAGACACTTGATGCCAGTTTTTCAAGGGGCTCTACAAGATAACGCTGCGCGGCGAGCGCCACCAGCAAAAGTTCGACAACCAGAATAAGGACGATAAGCATCACACGCGCCAGAAAGAGCTGGAGCGCACGTGTTTCATCTGCGCTACGAACCGATATCGCCACGATACTCGTTGGTCCGTATCCTGGGATCAACGTGTAGTAGACGTCATCAGATTCAAAGTGGTCAGCCTTCCTGCCAACCTTCAAATCGGCGAGCAGGCGGTCTTTCACCTCCTTCGTCCACGGCTCTCCCACGTGCTGCTTCGCCGTCAGGGCAATTGGCGACGTACTCCCGGTGAATAACCAGAGATCGGTCGCACCCGCGTCTGCGTCGCGAGGCTTGTGCATGTACTGGTCGTTGGCCACGAGTTCCTGATTCACCAGTGGCCGAAAGGCGATAAGCTGTCCAGGCACGAGTGTGCCCGCGCGATTGACATAGTTTAGGGTGATGGCTGACCGTACGAGCAGAGAGGTTCCCGCCACGATGATTTGTGCATCGGGATGATCGTCGGAACCGGTACCCTCCACCAAAGCCGCCTGATGCTCAGCCTCAGCGAGAGCACGGAGATTTGCCTGGCAGGGGTTTCCGTCTTTCTCGCTACCGCGACTGCTTGCGACCGCTTTGCCGTCCCGGTCGATCAACTCAAGCAGGCAGTAATGCTGCTGACTTATCGACTGCACCAACTGGAAGGCTCTGGGTGCGATCTCCTCGTGCAAGGTTATCTGCGCGAGTGTTTCCAGTGCCCCTTGCGCACGACCCAGATCGGAAGCGATTTCGTGCCGAGCGCTCAACGCGTCCGATCGGGTGCGCTCAAAACTGTTATCAGACGTCGTGAGATAAGCGTGCCATGCAAGAACCCCTGCCACACTCGCCAAGGGTACCGAGGTGCAGATGATGAGGGCCATCACCCGTGAACCTACAGTGTCCAACAGGCTTGTCCTCGATCTGAGGCCGCCCGCAGTAAGTACCGATAGGACCTTCAATCCGCAGGCCTTGATAAGTTGATTACGGACCGTTGAAGCCCTGCCATAAGATCAGGGCTCCCGCTCGTCACGATCTTCCTCAATCAGACGCAGCAGCTCCTCAGGAATCGGTTCGTTGGCCACGTCGTCAAAAAGCTGGTGCAGTCCACGTTTCAACCAGAGGTCGAAAGGATTCTCGGTGTCGTTCGCTGAGCCTGCCTGGCGGGGCTTCTCCGGCATGCCGTCCTTTCCCCCAGTCATGTCCTCACCTCAACGAAAAGAATCAACCCATGCGATCTTAACAATGCGCCGCAGGACGAGTTGCACTAACGAAATTTAATCATCTCATTTTGAATAAAAGAAAAGACCCAATCGCGCCAAAGGGGAGTGAGATACCTCACTCCCCTTTTGAACCCAGCAAATATGTCGCAGCGTCAGGCTAGGACATTATCAAGATCAGTAATCAAAATGTGAACAGATCGTCAGACTTGAGACCCTTGCGCCGACGATCATCAAGTGTTGCGCGGAGCGCTGCGACCTTGACGCGCAGCTTATCGTTGGCCGGCAGATCGCCAGTCATCCAAGCCTCGAGCTGGCGGCGTGCGCGGAATACGCGGCTCTTGGCCGTCCCAACAGCGCAGCCCGTTGCTTCCGCGAGGGCCTCGTAGCTCATGCCCTGCACGACCACCATCACGAGCGCCTCTCGCTGATCAGCAGGGAGGCGAGACAGCGCCATTGACAGGTCTTTCAGTGCCAGACTGTCCTCATGCGTCGCGTTGCTAGCAAAAGACGATGCGGGCACATCCTCGATATCTGTCGTCTCGCGACGCTTGCGCAGATCCGAAATGAAGCGGTTGCGCAGGATGCGGTGCATCCAGGCTGAGAAATTCGTGCCGGGGATGAAGCTGTCCTGAGCAGCCAGGGCATTGCATACCGCGTCCTGAACCAGATCCTCGGCGGCGGAACGGTTGCGTGTCAGGGACAGAGCCTGAACGCGCAGTTTGGGGAGAATCTGGATAACTTGGTCATGGAAGCTGGTCATGCGAAAATCCTTCTTCGCTCGGTGCTTTTCAATGGACCAATGAACGGAAGAAAGAAGAGGTTGCATGCAATGACAAAAAACTGAAAATTTTTGTCAGAAGTCTGAAATGCCTTGTCGCAAGCGTAGTCTCTGGCGACCCTCCGGAACGCTCGCCGCACGCCAAGATCAATCTAGGCGGGATCTTCAGATGGCGAGGCGATCTCGGCAAGCTGGGCCCGTGCTCTCGACACACGCGCTTTCATTGTGCCGACCGGACAATCGCAGATTGCAGCAGCCTCCTCGTAACTCATTTCCTGAGCACCAACGAGAATCAGCGCCTCACGCAGAAGTTCAGGCAGCCGCCATAAGAGCTGCGAAAGATCCATGACGCCATCCTTGTACCGATCGCGCTCATCGAACCCTCCCTCACTACCTCGTGATATCTCGCCGAGAATCTCCGTTTCCTTCACCTTGCGACGACGCTGCTCGAAGAAAACATTCCTCAGGATAGTGAATAGCCAAGCCTTGAGATTGGTCCCCGCGATGAAACTGTCACGCGCGGCCAGCGCACGCAAAACCGTGTCCTGCACGAGGTCATCGGCTGCGGAGGCGTCTCTGGTGAGGTAGCGTGCAAAACCGCGCAGATCGACGAGATGCGCGGCAATTCCCCGCCGGACGGGATCAGCCTTCGCGCCCGCCGCTTGCGGATTGTCTGCCTTGTCGGTGCTCAGCCTGTGATCTCCCGGTAGCGCATGACTGCATTCCTCTTTGCTCAGCGCCGAAAAAGTGCCATCGTAACGCAACGGACCGCGTTGTGTTGGCGGAAAATTTCTGGAGCTTCGTTTCTCTATGGTCGATGCAGAGCGCCAAGACCTCATGCAAGCCTTGCCCTTTGCGCGACGTTTTGCAAGAGCTCTTGAAGGCACACAGAAGCAGGGTGATCAGCTTGTGGCCCTTGCCATACGCGACATGGCTACGCGCAAGGGTGAGCATGAGATCAGTGTTCGCTTCCGTCTTTACAAGTCGATCATCGACTGTTTTCAGGCTGCCAACGGCAGTGCTCATCCTCCGTCATCCCTCACGCTGACGCAGCGCTTCGTCCTGCTTCTCACCTCGCTTGAGGAAGTTCCACTCAGCGCCGTTGCCATGATCCTTGGGCGAACCGAAGCCGATATCCTCGGAGACATTGCCAAGGCGAATGAGGGTCTGCGTTCAGTTGCCGAGACAAGCGTGCTGATCATCGAGGACGAGCCCATCATCGCGATGGACATCCAGGACGTGGTACAGCAATGCGGCCATCGCATTGCGGGTGTCGCCTACACCGAGGCCGATGCCGTGCGCTTGGCCAAGGAAACACGCCCTGGACTTATCCTGGCCGACATCAATCTCGGTGGCGGCGGCGACGGCATGCACGCTGTTGGTCGCATTATGAAGGACCATCAGGCACCGGTGATCTTCGTGACCGCCTATCCCGAGCGGCTGCTTACAGGCGAGCAGGAAGAGCCATCTTTCATCATCACCAAGCCCTTCGAGCCTACCACGCTGGCCATAACGACCTATCAGGCGGTTACGGGCGGTCTCAAAGCGATCTGACTTGCATCGACGCAGCCGGTGCGACACATAGGGCGCATGGCTGCACCGATCCTTCATTTACGCGATATCTCCTATACTCTCGGGGGTCGTCCACTGCTGGACGGTGCCGAAATCGGGGTCGCCCCGGGCGAAAAGCTCTGCCTGGTGGGCCGCAATGGCTCAGGCAAATCGACGCTCCTGCGCATTGCCGCTGGCGAGATCCTGCCTGACTCTGGCCAGTGCTTCGTGCAGCCCGGGATCAAGATCGTTTATCTCCCGCAGGAACCAGACCTCTCGGCCTTCAGGACGAGCTACGACTACGTCGCTCAGGATCTTCAGCCGGAGGAGGATTATCTCGCCCGCAGCATGCTTTCGGAACTTGGTCTGACAGGTGACGAATCCACGGCAATACTCTCGGGTGGTGAGGCCCGTCGCTGCGCCCTCGCCCGTGCCCTTGCCGCGCGACCGGATCTTCTGCTTCTCGACGAGCCGACCAACCATCTCGATTTGCCAACCATCACATGGCTCGAGCGCGAGCTTGCCTCCATGCGCTCAGCCATGATCGTGATTAGCCATGATCGCCGCCTCCTCGAAACTCTCTCGCGCGCCGTCGTCTGGCTCGAGCAAGGCATCACCCGTCGCCTCGATCAGGGTTTTGCCCGCTTCGAGGACTGGCGCGAGGAAGTTCTCGCGCTGGAGGAACTTGCGGCTCACAAGCTTGATCGCGAGATCGCCCGTGAAGAGGACTGGATGCGCTATGGCGTGACAGCCCGTCGCAAGCGCAATGTCCGCCGCGTGGCGGAGCTGGCCTCGCTACGTTCGCGCCGCAAGGAGATTGCAAGCCAGTTCCGTGGGTCGCTCAAGCTGACCGTGTCAGAAGCCCAGACAACCGGAAAGCTGACAACCGTAGCGGAGGATGTGACCAAGGCATTCGGCGAGCGGGTTGTGGTCAAGAATCTCGATCTGCGCGTGCTCAAGGGCGATCGCCTTGGGATTGTCGGGGCCAACGGTATGGGCAAGACGACGCTTCTCCGTCTCCTCACCGGCGAGGATCAGCCCGATACGGGACGCGTACAGGTAGGTCCCTCCACCTCGCTCGTCACGCTGGACCAGCGACGCGCGAGCCTCGACCCGTCCATGACGCTTGCGGATACCATGACCGGGGGAAGCGGCGACATGGTGCAGGTGGGTGATGAGAAACGCCATGTCATCGGATATATGAAGGACTTCCTGTTCCGCCCCGAACAGGCGCGCACGCCGGTTGGTGTCCTCTCTGGCGGTGAACGTGGCAGGCTTGCCCTTGCCTGTGCACTGGCCCAGCCATCGAACCTGCTCGTGCTCGACGAGCCGACGAATGATCTTGACCTTGAGACGCTCGATCTGTTGCAGGAAATGCTGGACGATTATCCGGGTACGGTCATGCTGGTGAGCCATGATCGCGATTTCCTGGACCGCGTGGCCACCTCGGTTCTTGTGGCGCAGGGCGACGGCCACTGGATCGAGTATGCCGGTGGGTACAGCGATATGCTGGCCCAGACGGGTGGCGAAGCCCCGGCTGAGCGCAATGCAAATCCGGACGGCAAAACCGCCGAGCCACGAGAAAAGAATACTGCAAGATCAGAGCGCAACAGCAAGAAGCTCAGCTATAAGGACAAGCTGGCGCTGGAGAAACTTCCTGCGGAAATCGATCGTCTCGAGAAGCTCATCGTCACCCTGCGTGAGACACTCTCAGACCCGTCGCTCTACAGCAAGGACGCAAAGAAGTTCGCCCGGGTAAGCGACGAGCTCACTTCTGCCGAGGCAGCGCTTACCTCTGCCGAGGAGGAATGGCTCCTTCTGGAAATGAAAAAAGAAGAGATCGAGTCCGGCGCTTGAACACCGGACCAGAAATCTTCAAGGGGTACCGAGCAGGAAAATGCCCCTCTTTCCGCTCAGGCCTCGGTTGGAAACAGGCTGTCGCCTGATGCGATAAGCCCTGACATCTCCATGCGCGCCCTCGTGTCATCCATGCTGGCCTTGACGCGAATGGCCGCATCGAGCGCCCGTATACCCGCCTCCGCATCGACAAGGATCGGTGCGCCGTCCAGGCATGCCGCTGCGAAAGCATCGTGCTCGGCAGCAAGGCAATCATTGTCTTTCCACCGCAGTGCCTCGCGCCGGAAGCCCCCCGTGCCCGGTAAAGGCAATCCACGCTTTCGGCCAATCATGGTCAGCTCCTGCTGAACGAAATCGGCCGAAAGGTAACCCTCCTCCGAAAAGACACGCATACGGCGTTCGGTCTTGAGCGAGATACGGCTGGCCGAGATGGAGGCGACACATCCATTGGCGAACCTCACCCGCGCATTGGAGATATCCTCATGCGCGCTCGATACCGCAACGCCCACCGCGTCTATGGACTCGATGGGAGAGTCGACCAGTGAAAGCACCAAATCGAGATCGTGGATCATCAGATCGAGGATCACCGACACATCTGTGCCACGCGGCTTGAAGGGGGCGATCCGCGTCGCCTCGATATACAGAGGCTTGCCGATACGCTCTGAAATCGCCTTGTGCTCTGAGGAGTACCGCAGAAGGTGGCCCACCTGAAGCACCACGCCCTTAGCCTTCGCCAGTGCCGCAAGGGTTCTGGCTTCATCGAGGGTCGCAGCGATGGGTTTTTCCACCAGCACGTGACGCCCCGCATTGAGGCAGGCGGAAGCGACCGGAAAATGCTGTTCCGCCGGGGCCGCCACGATCACCGCGTCAGACTGGGCAATCAGGGCCTCAAGGCTTTCCGCGACCATACACCCGGCCTCTTTGGCCACGAGCTGGGCCCGCGCCTGATCCGGGTCATAAAGGGCGACAAGCTGCTCACGCGGACAGTCCTTTGCCTTGAGGGCGTGGAAGCGGCCAAAATGACCAGCCCCCACAATTCCGACCTTCAGCATATTTTTTCCCGGTCCGTGCACGTCTGAAATCATGTTTTTGGTGTAGCAGGGGGCACAGGGAGGTTGCAACGCAGAGCGCCTGCCTGCATCTTCCCGCAGCCTGACCGCCTCGCGGTAGCCTCAAATCTCCGGTCGTTACAAGAAGGACGCCGCTCCGTTCGATGATGTACTATAGTCGGCCTACCATGCTGGGAGTTCTCGGGGTCTGTTTCCTCGGCCTCCTGCTCTGCCTGCCCAATTTCATGCGTGCGCCTGCGGCCAAGCTGCCCTGGCATCAGATCCATCTGGGTCTTGATTTGCGTGGCGGTTCCTATCTTCTGCTTCGACTCGATCAGCAGAGCCTCGTTGATGACCGCCTTCAGGGTCTTGAGGATCAGGCCAAGCAGGTCCTGATTGAAAAGAACCTTGGCTATCGCGATTTTCGCAAGGATGCCGCTGGGCGCACGCTCAGCTTCCTCCCGCGTGATGCAAGCGAGCAGCAATCCAGCCTCGAGGCTCTCTCCTCGCTGACTGGCGCTGGCAGCGACGTAGCCGCCGCGCTCGATCACGACCGCATCGTAATGACCCTGAACGAGGCGGCGTTGCGTCAGCGTGCGCGCGAGGCCGTCGGGCAGTCCATCGAGATCGTTCGCCGCCGTATCGACAGCACGGGTGCAGTTGACCCCGAGATTACGCGACAGGGTGACGACCGCATCGTGGTCGAACTACCCGGCATCAGTGATCCTGAGCATATCAAGCGTCTGCTGGGCACCACCGCCAAGATGACATTCCGTCTGCTGGCCAACTCGGCCGGAGGGGGCGCCGTAGCACCGCCGGGATCCACCCTCATGCAGGATATCAGCACGGGTGCAATGTTGCCGGTATTGGACCATGTCGCTGTTGATGGCGCTGCGTTGAACAATGCCGGTGCATCGATCGACCAGCAATCTGGCGAATGGGCTGTCACCTTCTCGTTCAATCGAGCGGGCGCCCGCGCTTTTGCACAGACCACCTCCGAAAATGTTGGCCGACGCTTTGCGATCGTGCTCGACAACAAGGTGATCGAGGCCCCGGTCATCCGGACCCCCATTACGCAGGGCAACGGCCAGATCACGGGTAATTTCACCGCTCAGACAGCGACCGATCTTGCTGTGATGCTGCGCGCAGGCGCCCTGCCCGCGCCGCTCGCGGTTATCGAGCAGCGCTCGATTGGTCCGTCGCTCGGTGCTGATTCGATCCGGGCCGGTGCCATCAGTCTGGCTATTGGCTTCATCTTCGTGATCGTCTTCATGGCGCTGTTCTATGGGCGTTTCGGCCTCTATGCGAACATCGCCCTGCTGGCCAATCTGGTGCTGATGACGGCCATCCTCTCGCTGTTCGAGGCCACACTGACCCTGCCGGGTATGGCGGGTATGCTGCTGACACTCGGCATGGCAGTTGATGCCAACATCCTGATCAACGAGCGTATCCGCGAGGAAGTCGGGCGTGGACGTACGGCGCTCGCTGCCATGCAGACCGGTTTCGAACGTGCTTCCTCCACCATCATCGACAGCAATGCGACGGCCTTTCTTGCGCACGTCATGCTGTTCGTGTTCGGCACAGGGCCAGTTCGTGGCTTCGCCCTGACGATTACGGTCGGTATCGTCACCACCCTCTTCACCACCATGCTGCTGTCACGTCTGCTGATGGTTCGCTGGTACGCCCTCACACGCCCCACAGAACTGCCGGTCTGAAGCGATGCTCTCACGTCCTCTTTTCCGCTTCGTCCGTGAAGACAAGCATATTCCGTTCATGCGGGGCCGCTATGCCGGCCTCGCCACCTCGGCCATCCTGTCGGCTCTCTCGGTCGTTCTGTTCTTCGTGCCTGGCCTCAAGCTCGGTCTCGATTTCCATGGCGGTATCGTTGTGGAGGCCCAGACCCAGGGACCGGCAGATTTCGACAAGCTCCGTCATGCGCTTGCCGTTCATAATATTTCCGCGGCAGGGCTACAGCGCTTCGGGGCTGAAAACGATGTGCTGATCCAGCTCGACACACCGCCTGCAGGCCCGACGCAGGAAGCCGATACGCAAAAGCTGGTCGATACCGTGCGCCACGCGGTTGTCGAGGCTCAGCCTGGTACGCAGGTCCTGCGCGCCGACGCCGTTGGCGCTTCGGTCTCCAGCGAGCTGTTTCGCAACGGGCTTCTTGCCCTTGGGCTCAGCCTTGCCATGATCCTGGTCTATATCTGGGTCCGGTTCGAATGGGAGTTCGCAATCAGCGCCGTGATCACGCTGGTGCTCGACCTCACCAAGACGGTCGGGTTCCTTGCTATCACACGCTTCCAGTTCGATCTGGTGATGGTGGCCGCCATCCTGACGATTTTGGGCTATTCCACCAATGACAAGGTGGTGGTCTATGACCGCGTGCGTGAGAACCTGCGCAAGTATCGCACTATGCCCCTGCGTGAGTTGCTCGATCTCTCCATCAACGAGACGCTCAACCGGACGCTCGGCACTTCCATGACGGTGTTTCTCGCAGCGCTACCGCTGGCCATTTTCGGCGGCCATAGCCTCTCAGGCTTTGCCACCGTCATGCTCTTCGGCATCGTAGTCGGCACATCGTCGTCGATCTTCATTGCGGCACCGCTGCTTCTGCTTATGGGCGAGAAGCGCCTGCGTCGCAGCAAGGCCTCCTGAGGCCAAAATTCCGGGGAGGCTGCGCTTGCCTCCCCTAGCCCGGTGACCGATGCCTGAACCCGGTCAGGGTGCCGCCAGCCCTGGTTTTATACCATCAACGGCTGGCTGGGCCACCGGGGTGGCATAATCCAGAATCTGCATGATTCCACCGTCAGCGAGCCTGAAATTGGCATCCGTGGGCGAGAACGCAGCCTGTCGGATCAATTGCCACGTATTGTGATCGATCGCGATCAAGCGTGCGATATCGGTCTTCGTCGCCTTGTGCTGCATGATGCGCACGATCATGCCGTGCTCCGCCATGCCATTCGCAATAGCATAGCTTGTGAGCAGAACGCTCGGTGAGCGGCTCTGCATCAGTTGGTCGCCTCCGCCCCCGGCACAAGCGGTGAGAGACAGGGCTGAAACCAGAATAGCGGATGAAAGAAAATGGCGCATGAACGGATCATGCGCCACGAAACAGCGCCCGCCAAGCGGGCGCGTCAATACAGGGTGATAAAGACTGGCTTATCTGGGATCCTTCGCGATCAGATCGCGGATTTCTGTCAGCAGGACCTCGCTCTTGGTCGGCGCAGGCGGGGCTGCCGGCGCGGCTTCCTGCTTGTGCTGGAAACGGGAAACAATCTTGATCAGCCAGAATACGGCGAAGGCCACGATCAGAAACTGAATTACGACGTTGAGGAATACGCCCACATTGACCGTAACGGCCCCCGCTTTCTGCGCTTCGGCGAGTGTAGGAAGTACCGGCCCCTTGAGCGTGACGAAGATATTCGAGAAATCGATCCCACCTGTGAGCAGTCCGATGCCGGGAGTAAGAATATCCTTGACGAGACTGGTGACAATCGACGTGAAAGCTGCACCGACGATGATACCGACAGCCATGTCGATGACATTGCCACGCATGATGAACTTCTGGAATTCGGCAATCCAGCCGGGGGTGTGCAGCTTTGAACGTAGATCAGACATCGTAAATTTTTTTCCTTCAGGTAAGGGAATGGAGCGGGACTGTGGAAAGCGTGTTCAGGCTCGGTTCGTGACGCAGGCATCTGCCGTGTCTGGAATGGTCAAGCACCCCAGATTGTGGGATAAAACCCTGAGGCCGGATAGAAAAAACAATGGGGGCGCAGAAGTTTCTGCGTTTTTGTCGTTTCCCTGACCGTTTCTTTCCGTTATAGCCCCGCCATCCGCTCCGGTCGGCATCGGAGCATTGCAACAAGGACAGCACAGATGAAGACCGGCATTCACCCCGATTATCACGAGATCACCATCATCATGACTGATGGCAGCGAGTTCAAGACGCAGTCCTGCTATGGCAAGGCTGGCGACACGCTGCGTCTCGACGTTGACCCGAAGTCCCACCCGGCCTGGACCGGCGTGCAGCGTATGCTCGACACGGGAGGCCAGGTGGCCAAGTTCAACAAGCGTTTTGCCGGCATCGGCGCTCGCGCCGCCAAGAAGTAATATCAGGCGCTCCTTCCCGGGCGGGGCCTTGTCCCGCCCGGAAATGATCCCACATCAAGCCTGTCACAATGCCCATCCGGGGTTGCGACAATGCTTCATGTTTCTGTGCCGGCCCATGCGGAGGCGCAGTATCGGATCTGCCTTGAAGGAGGTTCTTCATGTCTTACGATTTCGCACCACTTTTCCGCTCGGCGATCGGTTTTGACCGTCTTGCCCGTCTGGTTGATGATGCCGTGTCCAATGCGCCGGCCCATGCCAGCTATCCCCCGTACAACATAGAAAAATCAGCCGAGGATGTTTATCAGGTCACCATGGCGCTGGCCGGGTTTGGTCCTGAGGATGTCGAAGTGTACCTCGCCGAGAACCAGCTGATCATCAAGGGCCATGTCCCCCGCAAGACTACAGCCGGAGAGTTGCTCCACCGTGGTATTGCGACCCGGGCATTCGAACGGCGCTTTGCGCTCGCCGATCATATCGAGGTCAGTGGCGCAGAGCTGGTGAATGGACTGCTGACCATTTCCGTGCGGCAAGTCACCCCCGAAGCGCTCAAGCCGCGCCGTATTCCGATCTCGCAGGGTATGCCAGCCTCAGACAGCGCCAAAGCCTCCGGAATGACAGTAGCCTCCGGCCCCCTTCCGGTCAGCCACGCGGCCTGACGCCAGCCTGGCCCGTCGCCCCGCACAAGGGATGACGTAGCGGCAAGGTCGTGCGGCATCCGGGTTTTTTGCCAATAATGCGCGCAGGGGCTTGACCCCTGCCGCTCTCGCAGACCATATCAGCGCAGACTTTGCTATGCATCCAGCAGGTGCCGCGCAGATCTCCCCGGTACGCCGGGTAAGGACATTCAAATCGGTGCCTGCTGGAGCGATGCTCCTCACGCAGGATGGACCGAGATGACCTTGCCGCTTATGCCGAAAGCCACCGCAGTATGGCTGATCGACAAAACCGCCCTCACCTTCACGCAGATTGCCGAATTCTGCGGCATGCATCCGCTTGAGGTGCAGGCCATCGCTGATGGCGAGGTTGCTGCGGGCATCAATGGCTATGACCCGGTCAAGAACAACCAGCTGACGCAGGAACAGATCACCCGTTGCGAAGGCAACCCGGATCTGCGCCTCAAGCTTTCCGCCAAGGCCAACCCGGTTGCCCGTCGCGCCAAGGGCGCACGCTACACCCCGATCGCGCGCCGCAATGACCGCCCGGATGCCATCGCGTTCGTGCTGCGCCAGTTCCCCCAGCTTTCGGAACTCCAGATCATCAAGCTGCTGGGCACGACCAAGGATACCATCGCCAAGGTGCGTGACCGCCAGCATTGGAACAGCGCCAATATCAAGCCGCGCGATCCGGTGATCCTGGGCCTGTGCAGCCAGACGGATCTTAACGCTGCGGTGCAGGCCGCCAATGAGCGCCTCGCCCGTGAAGGCCATTCCGTGCCCGTCGTCGCAGAAATGTCAGAGTTTGACGACACAGAGAACTAAGTAGGGATAGCGCCGGCCATTAACCCTGTTGTAGGATTTCGCGGGTAGTGGCTGAAATGAAAGCGGAAAGAACCTGATGCTCGTTGATCATGAAGTCATGCTCCGCCGTCTGCATGAACTGCGCAGCGAGCATCGCGACCTCGATACGGTGATCGATCGTCTCGTCCAGCATCCGCTCAATCAGTTGCAGCTTCAGCGCCTCAAAAAGCGCAAGCTGCTTCTGAAGGACGAAATCAACTTTATCGAGAACCGCCTTATACCGGATGATATTGCCTGAATGAGCGAAGACCTCGATCTATACAGCCAGACAACCGATCTGGCCCAGACGCCTCGCGTTGGTATTATCATGGGAAGCCAGTCGGACTGGTCGACCATGAATTTTGCCGCCGATAAGCTGACAGAGCTCGATATCAGCTTCGAAACGCGCATTGTTTCCGCCCATCGCACCCCTGACAGACTGGCTGAATACGCCCGTAGCGCCCGGGGGCGTGGTCTTCAGGTCATCATCGCTGGGGCTGGCGGTGCAGCCCATTTGCCTGGCATGGTTTCGGCCTGGACCACACTTCCGGTTTTAGGTGTGCCTGTAGAGTCTCATGCCCTCAAGGGCATGGACTCCCTTTTGTCGATCGTCCAGATGCCGGGCGGCGTGCCGGTTGGTACGCTCGCCATTGGCAAGGCTGGCGCCATCAATGCAGCGTTGCTTGCTGCGTCTATCCTGTCCCTGCAGGATGAAGGTGTCAGGGCACGTCTGGATACATGGCGCGCCATGCAGACAGCCTCTGTAGCCGACACCCCTGAAGCATGAAGGTTACAGCGCTCCCTCCGGGATCGACAATCGGCATCATCGGTGGCGGTCAGCTTGGACGGATGTCTGCGGTTGCAGCCTCCCGTCTGGGCTATCACGTGCATATCCTGAGCGCCGAGGCTGATCCGCCAGCGCAGGAAACGGCACAGCGCGTGACCGTGGGGGCTTACGACGATGAGGCTGTTCTGAGGGACTTTGCTCAGAGCGTCGATGTCATCACCTTCGAATTCGAAAACATCTCCGCAGCTGGTCTGGACCTGCTCTCCTCGCTCTGCCCCGTGCATCCTGCGGGATCTGTTCTCGCCGTCAGCCAGGATCGTATTCTCGAAAAGACCTTCCTTGGCGACAGTGCTATCCCGGTAGCGCCCTGGATTTCAGTCCCGGACGACGCATCGCTCGAAAGAGCGGCTTCCACCTTGGGATTTCCCTTCCTGCTCAAGACCACCCGGTTTGGCTATGACGGCAAGGGCCAGTTCCGCGTCGCTGATCAGGCCGCACTCGATGCGCTTGATCGCGATCTACCCTTCCCGCTCATTGCCGAGGGGTTTGTGGATTTCGAGCGTGAACTGAGCGTAATGGTCGCCCGCAACGCGAGTGGTGCCACTAAGTGCTTTGCCGTGACAGAGAACCAGCACAGGGATGGTATTCTCGATATCAGTCTGGCACCGGCACGTATTTCTGTGGCTCTGGCCGAACAGGCTCAGGCGCTGGCAAGCCGCATGGCGACTACACTCGATCTGGTTGGCATTCTTGGCGTCGAGATGTTTGTCTCGGCTAAGGGTGAGCTTCTGGTTAACGAGATTGCGCCCCGCCCGCATAATTCAGGGCACTGGACGATGGATGCCTGTCTGATCGATCAGTTCGAGATGCACATCCGCGCTGTGGCAGGCCTACCCCTTCCCGACCCCTATCGCCACAGTGATGCAGTCATGAAAAACCTTATCGGTCAGGAAGGCATGAATGTGTGTGATACAGTTCTCGCCGGCACCGGGCTGGCCTTGCATCTCTACGGCAAGAGCGCGTGCCGCGAAGGGCGCAAAATGGGCCATGTGAATGCCCTTTTTCCGCTTGGGGCGCTTCCAGGTCCGTTCGGCGTCGCAGCACGCTTCGACGCGGCACTCGGCATCAAAAGCCAGCCCGAGCACGAAGTCTGATCAGCGCTCACTCATCAGTCCGAGTTCCCTGAAGCTCGAATAGCTGCCATTGCCGATGATGATGTGATCGGCAATGCGCACTTCAATCAAAGCTGCAGCACGTTGCGTGTCCCGTGTCATGGCAATATCACCCTCGGATGGGGTGGGATCACCACTTGGGTGATTATGAACGAGCACAATGCTTTTTGCCCCGATCTCCATGGCACGTCGTGCAACCTCCCGCGGATAGACAGGCGTATGGTTGACCGTACCCCGTGTCTGTGCCTCATCCGCCAGGAGACAGTTCCGTTCGTCCAGAAACAGAATACGGAATTGCTCGATGGGTTCGCGTGCGAGGCGGGATTTCAGATAATCGAGCATTGATCGAGGATTGGAGAGGATATCTCCCTCGCCCATTCTTGCCCGGCTGACCCGTATGGCAGCCTCATGAAGAAGAGCGAACGTGCAGATAAGGGACCGGTTCAGTGAAACAATGCCTGTGAGGGTGCGCTGCTCCGATGAAAACATGGCTGCGAGCGATCCGAAACGCATCAACATGTTCTCGCAAAAAGATGTGCGTTCATTGATCGGGACGCCAGCGCCTTCGCAAAAAAGGCGCAGCAAGGCCTCATCCGACAATACGGGCCCTTGTCCGCCAGCCAAGGCCATGTGAGGTAGTTCCATCGAGCCGAACGCAGCCTGTGCGGTTTCAAGGTGTTGCATACCCGATCTCACATCCACGTCGCTATGCTTGTGGATTACTTCTTTCAACGGCATCTCCGCCAAGACCAAT
Source organism: Asaia sp. As-1742 (assembly GCF_011753235.1). Taxonomy (NCBI): domain Bacteria; kingdom Pseudomonadati; phylum Pseudomonadota; class Alphaproteobacteria; order Acetobacterales; family Acetobacteraceae; genus Asaia; species Asaia sp. As-1742. Next base: position 16,114 of record NZ_VWWA01000006.1, read on the forward strand.
CGAGTGATGTATGTCAGAATTCGACCAATATACGAGCGAACATTCCATCTTATTGGACCTTGACGGCACAATTATCGACTCACGTATCGGGATCATCGACACGCTACACGGAGTCGTGCGGGCGCTTGGCCATGAGCCTGATCTTTCAATCGACCTCACATGGGTTGTCGGCCCTCCGCTGGCCGAACTGATGGAGGAGGTCATTCGTGTCTATGGCGATAGCAGGGTTGAAAAGGCGGTAGCGCTGTACCGTACGCTTTATGATAAAAAGGGCAGGTTCCAGACACCTGTATTCCCGCACATGGCCAACCTCTTGCGTACTCTCGCGCGTTCGCCGGTCAGGATCTTCACAGCAACCTCCAAACCAGCCTCCCTTGCGCGCGAAATACTGCGTCAGCACGGCCTTGACGAATGCTTCGACCGTGTTCACGGCGCTGCTGATGATGATAGCGGCGGCGAGAAACCGGAGATGATCGCCCGTATTCTGCAGCAGGAGGGACTATCTCCTGCCCGTACGCTCATGGTTGGCGACCGGCGATTCGATATTTCTGGAGCCCATGCCAACCGCCTGCGCGCTCTTGGGGTGTTGTGGGGCTATGGCGGAGAGGCTGAGCTGACAGAGGCAGGAGCCGATCTTCTTGTCGTTTCGCCCGGCGATCTGACACCTGCCCTGCACAGCCAGTTTGCAGCGCTTGCCCGCCTCTGATGGGCGGGCAAGGCTCGCATGGAGTGGCCTAGAAGAACCCTTTCTGTCTCAGACTCAAAGGGGGACGCTTCTCTGTTACAACCACAACGTCATGAACGATCATGGCAAGCGCGCCGGCCTCCAGGCTCAGGCGCTCGGCAAAGTGACGCAGGGGCGATGTCGCGGCATGGAACGCGGTCAGTGTTTTCTGAACACCGATGAAGGAAACAGCCTGAAGCGCCAGAGCCCTGCGAAAAATTGGTGCGGTCGTGGAAAAATCATCGACCGGTTCGTCGGCCAGCAATCGGTTGCGATTATCCAGATAAAGCAGCCGGAACTGCTCAGGCACAGCGCTCGCCATCACCCCTGAGAGATAGGTACAAAGCTGGTCCCAGCTCCCGAGACGGGGACGCAACCGGTCTTCTGCAAGAGCCAGACGATCGGCGAGTACCGGGGGGAAACGCAAAAGCAGCAGTGCCTTATCACTCACGCCCAGCGACCTCAATTCCTGGGCCGGGGCAGCGAAGACGGCAGAAAGACTCCCAAATCGTTGCAGGAGCGCCTTGGCAAGGGGTTTGGTATCGCGTCGGGGTATGCTGCTGAAAAGCAGCATCTCCAGAATCTCGTAATCGGCCAGTGTGTCAGCCCCTGCGCTCATCACGCGATGACGCATGCGCTCGCGATGCCCGTGCGGCCCCACACCGCGAAGCAGGTTCTTGCTTTCAGGCGAAAATGAGCAATTGGCCATAGGCGCATTACATTCTATATCGGTCGGGTGACGCAATCCCTCATTCCATCCCCCTCGCCTGATTATCTTGAACGCCTCAATCCCGAGCAACGGGAGGCCATTGAGACGACGGAGGGCCCGCTTCTGATCCTGGCTGGGGCGGGAACGGGCAAGACACGCGTTTTGACCACGCGCTTTGCCCATATCCTGCTCGATGGCCGCGCGCGGCCCTACCAGATTCTGGCGGTTACCTTCACCAACAAGGCTGCCCGTGAAATGCGCGAGCGTGTGGGTGCCCTGCTGGGTGAGACTGTAGAAGGGCTGTGGCTGGGCACATTCCATGCCCTGTGCGCGCGGATGCTGCGCCGTCATGCTGAATATGTCGGGCTGACCACTGGTTTTACGATCCTCGATACCGACGATCAACTTCGGCTCGTGCGTCAAATCATGGAGCCGTTCCGCCTCGATACGAAACGCTGGCCACCTCAGGCTTTGCTAGGCATTTTTCAGCGCTGGAAAGATCGCGGCTTAACGCCCGAGCAGGTGACGGCAGCCGAGGATACGGATTTTGCAGGAGGACAGGCGCGCAAGCTCTACGCCGCCTATCAGGACCGGCTCAAGGCGGTCAATGCCTGTGACTTTGGCGATCTCATGCTGCATACGCTTGAGATCCTGCGCACACAGCCAGACGTTCTGGCCCAGTATCACCGGCTGTTCCGCTATATCCTGGTCGATGAGTATCAGGACACCAATACGATCCAGTACCTCTGGCTGCGTCTGCTGGCCAAGCGCGAGCACGGACCGGCCAATATCGCCTGCGTGGGTGACGACGATCAGTCGATCTATTCATGGCGTGGTGCCGAGGTGGAAAACATCCTGCGCTTCGAAAAGGATTTCCCCGGCGCGAAGATCGTCCGCCTCGAGCGTAACTACCGTTCAACAGCCCAGATCCTTGCTGCGGCCTCCGGGCTGATCGCTCATAACTCAGGCCGTCTGGGCAAGACACTTCGGCCCGGTCGCGAGGACGCACAGGGCGAGAAGCTGCAGATCATCAGCGCATGGGATTCCGACGAGGAAGCCCGTATCGCTGCCGGGGCCATCGAGCGGCTGCGCAGTGAGGGACATCCGCTTTCCCAGATTGCCATTCTGATGCGAGCGGGCTTTCAGACACGCCCCTTTGAAGAACGTTTCCTGACACTTGGCCTGCCTTATCGCGTGGTCGGTGGCTTGCGCTTCTACGAGCGTGCCGAGATACGCGATGCCATGGCGTATATGCGTGTGCTGGCCCAGCCCGCCGATGATCTCGCCTTTGAGCGGATCATCAATGTGCCAAAGCGGGGCGTGGGTGCCGCCGGGTTGCAGAAGCTTCATCATGAGGCGCGCAGCCTGAATGCGCCGCTGAGTGTCGGCGTTGCTCATGCCCTCGACACCGGCCTGGTGAAAGGCAAGGGTCGCGAAGCCCTTTCAGGCCTCATGGAGGCCTTTGCCCGCGCCCGCGAAACCCGTGAGAGCGAGGGCCATGTGGTTGCCATGGAGCAATTGCTGGAGGAAAGCGGCTACCTGCCGATGTGGCGCGACGATAAATCGCCCGAAGCCCCAGGGCGGCTCGACAATATCAAGGAATTGCTTAGGGCCATCGGTGATTTCGGCACGCTTGAAGGCTTTCTCGAGCACGTGGCTCTGGTCACCGAGACCGAGGACAAGGCAAGTGCTGACACGGTCAGCCTTATGACCCTGCATGGGGCCAAGGGGCTGGAGTTCGACACCGTGTTCCTTCCCGGCTGGGAGGAGGGGGTGTTTCCCTCACAGCGCAGCCTCGATGAAGGTGGTCTCAAGAGCCTCGAGGAAGAACGCAGGCTGGCTTATGTCGGGATTACCCGCGCCAGAAAACGGGCGATCATCATTCATGCCGCCCGTCGGCGCATCTATGCCAACTGGCAGGATTCCATGCCCAGCCGCTTCATCGATGAGATTCCTGCGGAAACGGTCGAGCATAGTGGACAGGCCATGCAGGAGCGCCGTCAGGCTGCCGCGCAGACATCCATCTTTGCATCGGGCCCGTTGAGCAGCACGCAAGGGCGTTTCCGCACACCTGCCCCCCGCGTGACAGATGTGCGCCCCGATGCCTCACACGGAATTGCCTCGGGCGCACGCGTGTTCCATCAGAAATTCGGCTATGGCACCGTGCTCGGTGTCGAATCCGACCGATTGCATATCAACTTCGAGAAGGCAGGCGAAAAACGCATCATGGCCCATTTTGTGGAACAGGTCTCGTGAGCGCATCCAGACGACACGCTTCGGCGCTTGAAACCATCTCCGTCACCGTCGCTGATGAGGCCGTGCCGCTTTTCGAACAGGCCTTTCTGACCGTTTGCACCACGGTTGGCATTTTCGAGGCCAATGAGGACCAGAACATCTGGCGCGTCGAGGGCGTGAAGGATGTGGGCCATGCTGAAGAGGAGCTTGCCCGCGCCCTGACATTGGCGCGCCTCATGACCGGCGTGGACGCCGAGCTTGTGCGCGAGCGCACCGAGGCAGAAGGCTGGCTTGCCCGCACCTATGAAGCCTTTCCGCAGCAGGATGTCGGACGGCGCTTCGCCATTCGGGGTACCCACCTCACCCCCAGCCACAAGCGTGATCGTCTGACCATCACGCTGGATGCAGGTATCGCATTTGGGTCAGGCGAGCATGGTTCCACCCGTGGCTGCCTGCGAGCACTCGAAGACATGGCCTGGCGCAAACCGGCCCGTATTCTCGATATGGGCTGCGGGTCGGGCATTCTGGCCATGGCGGCGGCACGTCTTTTCAACAAGCGTATCCTTGCCGTGGATATTGAGCCCTGGTCGGTCCGGGTGGCCGCAAGCAACGCGAAGCTCAACGGCATTGGCCCACTGATCGATGCCCGCCTGGGCAATGGCTGGCTGACACCGGCGGTTCGTGCCAAGGCCCCTTACGATCTCGTCTTCGCCAATATCCTGGCACGCCCGCTCTGCAAGATGGCGCGTGATCTTGGTAGCCATCTTGCCCCGGGGGGGACGGTCATTCTTGCCGGCCTGTTGACGACCCAGGCCCGTATGGTGCTGGCCGCGCACAGGCGCCAGGGACTGGTGCTCGAGAAGCAGTACTACGAAGGCGAGTGGTCCACGCTGGTTCTGCGCCGCCGTGACTGAACTCCGCGACGCGACCGAAAACGACCTGCCCGCCATTCTCGCCATCACCAATGATGCCATCGCGACTTCCGAGGCGATATGGGCAACGTCGCCGCGCAGCTTGGAAGAGCGACGCGGCTGGATGGCCGATCGCAAGGCTGCCGGCTTTCCGGTTATCGTGGCTGTGGAAGACGGGACCATCCTCGGCTTCGCCTCCTACGGGCCGTTTCGCGTCTATGAAGGCTATGCCCGCACGGTGGAACATTCCATTTATGTGGCACGTGCAGCGCAGCGCAAAGGTATTGGTCGCATGCTGCTTGAGGCCATAACCGCTCACGCAGAACACGCGGGGATGCATGTGCTGATCGGGGCCATTACTGCCAGCAATACCGCCTCGATCGCGCTTCATCGCGCAGCAGGATTCAGCGAGAGCACGCCCCTTCCCCAAATGGGTTTCAAGTTTGGTCGCTGGCTGGATCTGGTCTTCATGTATCGTCTTTTTGAGGAAGATGGGCATTCAGGACTGATGCAGGACACGCCGTCGCCCGGCAGCGACACGGTCCCGCCTCACCCGGTCTAAGCACGCCGGAACCCCGTTACAAACGTCCCGCAATGCCCTGCTTACAGGGCCCGAGATGAAAGAAAACGCCATGAGCCTCATCCCTCTCGACAAACGTCAGGCACTTGTCCGACATGAACTCGATGCAAGCGGGGTGGATGGCTTTCTGCTGCCGCGTGGGGACGAATTTCTGGGTGAATATGTAGCCCCTTGCGCCGAGCGGCTGGCCTGGCTGACCGGATTTACCGGTAGCGCAGGACTTGCCATCATCCTGCGCGAGACCGCTGCAGTGTTTTCCGATGGCCGCTATACCAGCCAGTTGCAGGATCAGGTCGATGGGGCGCAATGGGAGCGGCTGCATCTGACAAAACAGCCAGCAGCGGAGTGGCTCGCCCATAATGCGCGGGGTCTCAAAATCGGGTATGATCCCAAACTGGTGGGTGAGGCACAACTCAATACCCTGACTTCAGCCGATTACAGCTTTGTTGCACTCGATCGCAATCCGGTTGATGCCGTCTGGGCCGATCAACCAGCGCCGCCCGAGAGTGCCGTGCAGTATCACCCGGAGGCCTTCAGCGGCGAAGGCAGCCTGTCCAAACGCCGCAAGATTGGCGGCGCGCTGCGCAAGGCAGGCCAGGAAGCCATGCTGGTCTGTGATCCGACATCGCTCGCCTGGCTGTTGAACATCCGCGGAGATGACGTTCCCAATACGCCGGTCATTCTCGCCTTCGGCATCCTGCATCAGGATGCCTCCTTGGAAGTGTTCGTCGATATCAGCCGCGTCAGCCCGGATGCGGCCATCTCGTTCCGCAATGTATCTGTCCTGCCTCCCGAGGAGCTTCAGGACCGTCTGAAGGCGCTTTCCGGTCAGGTCGTTCGCTTCGATCCGGCCCAGACATCGCTCTGGTTCATCCAGACACTCGCTGAGGCAGGAGCAACGCTGGCGCGTGGCAACGATCTCTGTGCCCTGCCCCGTGCGTGCAAGAACGCTACCGAGCAGGAAGGCGCGCGCAAGGTGCATCTGCCCGATTCAGCCGCGCTTTGCCGCTTCCTCCACTTCGTCTCCCGCGAAGGCACGGGGCTGCGCGAAACCATGCTCGCCGAAATCCTCAACGGGTTTCGCGGTGCTTCAGAGAGCTATCATGGGGAAAGCTTCCCGGCGATTTCGGCTGTCGGCCCCAATGCTGCCCTGCCGCATTATCGCGCCCTGCCCGGTCAGGATCTGATCCTGCAGCCCAATCAGGTCTATCTGATTGATAGCGGGGGCCAGTATGATGCCGGCACCACAGACGTGACACGCACGATCTGGAATGGTCCCGATGCGCCCCCCGCAGCGTTATGCGAAGCCTTTACCCGTGTGCTCAAGGGTAACATCCTTCTCGCCCGCGCCCGCTTCCCTCAGGGCACGACGGGGCATCGGCTCGACGCTCTGGCACGCTATGCGCTCTGGCAGGCCGGGCTCGATTATGACCACGGTACAGGGCATGGCATCGGCAGCTACCTCTCCGTCCATGAAGGGCCTCAGAACATCAGCTCTGTCGCCCGCCCTGTGGCGCTGGAAGAAGGCATGATCGTCTCTGACGAGCCGGGCTATTACCTGCCCGGTTCCTACGGCATCCGGCTGGAAAACCTGCTTCTGGTCAAGGCTGCATCAGTCGCAAGCCAGGCCCCCTTCCTCGAGTTCGAGGTACTTGGCTTCGCGCCGTTCGATCGGCGTCTGATCATGGCATCGTTACTGGAACCGGAAGAGCTGCGCTGGCTGAATACCTATCATCAGGATACGCTCGCCCATATCGGCCCGCTTCTGGACGAGGACGACCGGAACTGGCTTGTTGACGCCTGCGCGCCAATCACGAACTGAACAAAGGAAAGACAGAATGGCTGATCACATGATCCCCGCGACCCTTATCGAGGGTGATGGTATCGGGCCGGAAATCACCGCCTCTGTTGTCGAGATCCTGTCCAAGGTCGGTGCCCCGTTCGAATGGGACCATCAATCCGGCGGTCTTGGCGCCATTGAGAAGTTCGGCGCGCCGCTGCCACAGCCGACCCTCGACAGCATTCGCAAGACCGGCCTTGCTCTCAAGGGGCCGCTAACCACGCCGGTTGGTGCGGGTTTCAAATCCGTCAATGTGACGATGCGTCAGGAGTTTGGGCTCTACGCCAATCTGCGCCCGACGCGGACGGTCGTTCCGGGCGGCCGCTTCGACAAGGTGGATCTCGTGGTTGTGCGCGAGAACATCGAAGGGCTCTATGCTGCGATGGAGCATTATCTGCCCGTCGGTGACGACCCGAAGGGTCTGGCCTATGGCGCTGGTTTCAACTCGCGCGCAGAATGTGCGCGCATTGTGCGCTTCGCCTTCGATTACGCGGTGGCCAATGGCCGCAAAAAGGTCACGCTGGTTCACAAGGCCAATATCCTCAAGATCTTCAGCGGGATTTTCCTCGAGGAAGGTCGGAAGGTCGCCAAGGAATATGAAGGTCGTGTCGCTGTTGAGGAGCGCATCGTCGATGCCTGCGCCATGCAGCTCGTCACCGATCCCTGGCAGTACGACGTGATCGTCACGACGAATTTGTTTGGCGACATTCTCTCTGATCTCACTGCTGGTCTTGTCGGTGGTCTTGGCATGGCACCCGGTGCCAATATCGGCCCGGATGCTGCAATCTTCGAGGCGGTGCACGGCTCCGCCCCCGATATCGCCGGCAAGGGCGTTGCCAACCCGCTGGCCATGCTCATGGCTGCCAGCATGATGCTTGCTCATGTCGGTCGTCAGGACCTTTCCACACGTGTGGATCAGGCTATCGACCGCGTCATCCGCATTGATGGCGTGCGCACGCGTGATCTGGGTGGCGAGACAGGCACGGCCGAGCTGACAAAGGCACTTCTGGCGGCTCTCTGAGCTGCCATTTCTGCTGTTTTGCAGATCAGGATAGGCGCGGCGTTGAGCCGTGCCTACACCTCACGCCCTCATGATGCCTCTGCGCATAGGGGGAATCTACAGCTTATCTACTCAGCTGATTGAGATTGCGCTATGCGCACCAGCCCAAGCTGGCTGCTCATGCTTCCAGGCGTATCCACTCTGTTCGCACGGCCTTCCGCCCCTGCCCGAACTAACCGTGCTTCCCGTACCTTGTGGTTCGACCTTCAGCCTCTCTGCCATCACGCAATGGTATGGCCAGAACATAACAGACAGATAATTCTATACCATCGTAGTACTATTTGTAATTTATTGACTTCATGATCGAGTTTTATTGATCCTCTGTTGAGGAAGCCATAAATCTATTGGAACGTTTCGTAAGAAGAGCCGGATAAAACCGCTTATGCGGGATGAAATCCAGTCAATACGAACGTCTCTGGCATAAGGATCAGAAACATGGCGCATATTGCCCTTGCCGATCATACAGACAGCTTCTTCATTCCCTGCGTGACCCTCATTGGCCCCGGCTGCGCCAAGCAGGCCGGGGACCGGGCGAAAGCGCTTGGTGCCAGAAAGGCCCTGATTGTCACCGATGCTGGCCTGAAGAAAATGGGCGTGGCAGATATCATTTCGGGCTACCTGCTCGAGGATGGTCTGCAGACTGTCATTTTTGACGGTGCAGAGCCCAACCCGACCGACAAAAACGTGCATGACGGCGTCAAGATCTATCAGGATAATGGCTGCGATTTCATCGTTTCACTCGGCGGCGGTTCGGCCCATGATTGCGCCAAGGGCATTGGCCTGGTCACAGCGGGCGGTGGCAATATTCGGGACTACGAAGGCGTGGACAAATCAAAGGTTCCGATGACGCCGCTCATCGCGATCAACACCACGGCCGGCACAGCGTCTGAGATGACACGGTTCTGCATCATCACCAATTCACAGACCCACGTGAAAATGGCGATCGTCGATTGGCGTTGCACACCGCTGATCGCGATTGACGATCCGAACCTGATGGTGGCCATGCCGCCTGCCCTGACAGCTGCCACCGGTATGGATGCCCTCACCCATGCTATCGAGGCCTATGTTTCAACCGCTGCAACACCGATCACCGATGCCTGCGCCGAGAAGGCTATCAGCCTGATTGGCGAATTCCTGCCCAAGGCAGTGGGCAATGGTGAGAACATGGAAGCGCGCGTTGCCATGTGTTACGCGCAGTATCTGGCCGGCATGGCATTCAACAATGCCTCGCTGGGTTATGTGCATGCCATGGCGCATCAGCTGGGCGGTTTTTATAACCTGCCGCATGGCGTCTGTAACGCTGTGCTGTTGCCTCACGTCTGCCGCTTCAACCTCATCGCTGCCGCCGATCGGTATGCCCGCGTCGCACGCCTGCTTGGGGTACCGACCGATCTCATGAGCCGTGATGAGGCTGCCGAGGCTGCAATCGACGCCATCACCCAGATGGCCCGCTCGGTCGGTATTCCGTCGGGTCTCACCGCGCTCGGCGTCAAGGCGGAAGATCACAAGACGATGGCTGAAAACGCGCAGAAAGATGCCTGCATGCTCACCAATCCGCGCAAGGCGACCCTTGCCCAGATCATTGGCGTGTTTGAAGCCGCGATGTGAAAGTTCTTGAACGGAAGATGCTGGTCCAAGCGGCATCTTCCGGTTGCTCAGGTAAAGAGCCGGAGAGTCTGACGCGGCGTGGGAACAGGTCGCCACTCGCCTCCGGTTCCTGATCCGGAGAAGCCAGAGGGACCCGCCTTGAGCTCTCCCTCCCAACGGGACGAACCAGCAGGCGCGCTTATCTCCGCTCCTTCGAGCGCGCATCGAAAGCGCCTTTCAGCCAGCGTCATGATGCTTTGCATAGCATGTGTCTCCCGGGCAAGGCATCAGCCGCCATGCCGCGCACGAAGCGGGCACTGTCCCTCGAACGCTGGATCCGAGCAATGCGAGCACATGACAGCTGGCAGCTCAGGATCAGAGGGACGCCTCCGGTTGCCGGCATCACTGATGCTTCAATCTGCCCCAGCTCAATGGTTTTCCTGTTGTGGCTGGTGGGATGTGTCTCAGGCCCCGATGTAGAGATGCACAGGCTGAGTCAGGGAAACTGCGGCGATCAAGAAGGGTTAGCACTCGAGATATGAGCGGAACCCTTCATGAGCGACATCACGACCTCCTTCACGCGCAATTCTCACAGCCCGGCTGAGAGTCTCAAGGCCTCCGCCTCCTTGCACGGTGAAAGCGAGGACAAATCGAGCTCAACGTCGTCGCAGGAGGTTTGCCGGGACCTCAAGGCGATACAGCCCCGATGGGCAGCGGTGCCCCTGCGTGCGCGATTGAGGATGGTACGCCGGTTTAACAGGCTGATGCTCCTGAACGCGCCTAGCCTGATCCGTTTGATTGCCGATCATGCCCCGCTCGATGTCATGACAGCCGAGATTCTCCCGCTCATGGCCGCGTCGCGTTTCCTCTGCCGTGAGGCGTCATCTATGCTCAAGGAGACGCGGCTTGGCTGGTTGGGTCGCCCGCTCTGGCTGCACGGCGTCAAGACCTCTGTCGTGCGCAAGCCACTGGGGGCGGTCCTCATCCTGGCCCCCGGCAATTACCCGCTCATGCTCGCAGGAATACAGACGTTACAAGCGCTGGTGGCAGGTAACAGCGTCGCGCTGAAACCGGCACCCGGCCGGACTGAAGTCCTCCACCGTTTCTTAGTACTCCTCGAGCAGGCAGGTTTGCCGAAAGGGGTCGTGCAGCTGGTCGGTGAGGATAGCGGGCCACAGGCAGTCTCAAGCGGTTACGACCTGATCATCCTTACCGGCTCAGCTGAAACAGGCCGCAAGGTTGCGCTCGCAGCGGCGGAGACCCTGAAGCCCACCATCATGGAGCTATCCGGGGCAGACCCTGTCTTCGTCCTGCCCGATGCAGATCTTGCCCTCGTGGCACGAGCGCTGCATTTCGGGCAGACACTCAAAGGCGGGCATACGTGCATCGCACCCCGCAGGGTGTTCATCAACGAGGGGCAGAAGCGCCCCTTACAGCGTGAACTGTACCGCGTGTTCGGCGGTGAAGGGGATAACCCCGCGCCAGATCCTTCATCAAAGCTTGCGCAATTTCTCTGCTCGGCAAAAGCCGCCGGGGGAGAGGTCGTTGTCTATGGCAAGACACAGGTCATCTTCCTGAACGCCCATCAGGCGGGACTTGCTGATATCGATCTGTTCGCATCCTGGTTTGCAGTGATCACGACGCACTCAGTTGAGGAAGCGATCTGCCTTGAAGATGCGGCTACACACGCCCTCGGCGCCAGCATTTTCGGTAATGAACGTGAGGCTCTGGCGATCGCTAAGCGGATCCCGGCTGGAACGATCACCATCAATGACATCATCGTACCTAGTGCAGATCCGCGGCTGCCTTTTGGCGGGGCACGCAGGAGCGGTTTTGGTGTCACCCGCGGGCGCGAGGGCTTGCTGGCGCTCACCCGACCAGTCAGCATTTCGACACGCAAACGGGGCGCCTTTCACCTGTTGCCGCGGCTTCGCCAATGGCATGGCAGATAAAGATCGTTAACGACGAAACCTGATTGATCACGGTCCGTTGATGAAAAGGCCGGATGCATCTGCTCGGGCGACGCGCCGCAGGCGGACAACTTCCAAGCGAAATAACGGGGTGTGCGGCCTCGGGATCATCATCTTTCGTTGATACCTCGGAATGTTGCCATTCCGTTATCCTGTCAGGACCCTGCGCCTCATGGACTCTACCGCTTCCCCGGGCACCCAGCATTCTCGCCACCGGCTTCATTCGCGCAATGTCGCCGTGATTGGCGCCGGGCCGGGAGGCCTCGCCTCAGCCATGCTGCTCGCCCATGCCGGCGCCAATGTCACGATCTACGAAAAAGGTGACAGAATCGGTGGTCGCTCGTCATGTATCGAGCTCGAGGGCTTCCGTTTCGACACCGGCCCGACCTTCTTTCTGTACCCCGAGATTATCCGTGAGATTTTCGCGCAATGTGGGTTCAAGTTCGATGAGATGGTCGAGCTCGAAAGGCTCCATCACCTTTACGATCTGCGCTTTGAAGATGGTCCTAACCTCTCGCTGACGACCGATCCACAGCGTCTTGAAGAGGAAATAGCCAAGATCTCTCCGCAGGATGCGAGACAGGTGAGACGCTTCCTCGCCGATAACAGGAATAAATTCGAGCGTTTCATCGCGCCTCTTCAGCGACCTTTCAACTCCGTCTTTGACCTGTTCAAGCCTGACATGCTCAAGGCGCTTCCGGTTCTTTCGCCGTTCTCTTCCATCGACAAGGACCTGTCACGCTACTTCAGCGACCCGCGCACGCGTCTCGCCTTTTCGTTTCAGAGCAAATATCTGGGCATGTCGCCCTACCGGTGTCCTTCGCTCTTTACTATCCTGAGCTTCATGGAACACGAGTTCGGTATTTATCACCCCAAAGGTGGGACCGAGGCCGTCATGGCCGCCATGGCGCAGGCAGCAACGACCATGGGGGTCCGTATTGAGCTCAACAGTGCCGTTGAGACAATCGAGACCAGCAAGGGCAAGGCAACCGGGATTATGGCGAACGGAAGTGCCGTTCCGGTCGATGCGGTTGTCGTTAACGGCGATTTTGCCCGTACCATTTCCGCCCTTTTGCCAGACAATTCACGCAAGAAATGGAGCGATGAGAATATCGCCAGCAAGAAATTCTCATGCTCGACGTTCATGATGTATCTGGGCCTTAAGGGCCGTCTGCCCGATCACGCTCATCACACCATTTTTCTTTCCAGCGATTATGAGAACAATTTTGCCGAGATCGAGGCAGGTAAACAGATCTCGTCCAAGGCGTCCCTTTATATCCAGAACGCGTGTGTGACAGACCCCGGTCAGGCGCCTGAAGGATGCTCAGCCCTCTACGTTCTCATGCCGGTCGGCAATCTGCGCGAGGATGGCTTCGAATGGGATGAGGCCAACACAGCGCAGGCGCGCCAGATCGTCTTCCAGCGTCTTCGTGATGCGGGGTTTGGCGATATAGAAGAGCGCATTCTGGTCGAGAAAACCATCACCCCGCTGCAATGGCAGGAGGAACATGATGTCCATCGTGGTGCGGTGTTCAATATGGCGCACTCGCTTGGGCAGATGCTGCATCGACGCCCCCACAATCGGTTTGAAGACGTAAAAGGCGTTTATCTTGCGGGCGGCGGCACCCATCCTGGTAGTGGTCTGCCTGTCATTTTCGAGGGGGCACGCATCAGTGCGACGCTCCTCATCGAAGATCTGGCCAAGGCGCCAGTGACGATTATCGAGACCCCACCTCCGGGTCTGCACCTGATGCCAGAATGTACCGGTGGCCACGCCTGAGCGGAAGAGAATTCCATGCTGAACACGACGAAGCGAGCACCCATAGTCATCATCGGGGCGGGGCTCGGTGGATTGGCCGCCGCCTGCACGCTAAGCGCCCGCGGTCACGAGGTGATCGTATGCGAGGCCAATGACTGGACGGGTGGCAAGGCGGCCGAGCACAACCAAGATGGTTTCCGTTTCGACATGGGACCGACCATTCTCACGCTTCCCTCCGTGCTTCGCCGCATCATTGCCGAAAGCGGCCTGCGTATGGAGGATCGTCTCGACCTGCGTCGTCTGGATCCGCAATGGCGCTGCTTCTTTGACGAAGGCCAGCCCCTCGACCTGGTTGAGGACATTGCCCTCATGTCAGAGGAGCTGGAAAAACGTAAGCCCGGCGATGGAGCCGGTTATGAGGATCTGCTCAGGGTCAGCGAGCGGCTTCATGATATCTCGCGGCGTTTCGTATTCTGGAAATCCGTCGGCGGGCTGCGCGACACCATGAATATCGGTGAGACTTTTGCGCCCAAGACGCTGCGAGACGTCCTCGCATTGCGTATGCATTCTACGCTTGGGCAGGAAATCAGAAAGCGCATCACCAACCCGCAGGCTGTGCAGGTTTTCGATCATTTCACACAATATGTTGGCTCAAACCCCCTTCAAGCGCCGGCGGTACTGACCGGTATCGCCCATATGCAAGTTGATGAAGGCATCTGGTATCCGATAGGCGGAACACGCGCGGTACCCGTTGCCTTACGCAAGATCGCCGAAGAGAATGGCGTCGTGTTTCGCACCAACTGCCGTATCAAGCGCATCCTGCACGACGCAAAACGGGTCCATGGTGTCGAGACCCAATCCGGCGAAACCATCGCCGCATCGGCAGTCGTGTCGAACATGGACAGCGTGCGTACCATGTATGAACTGATCGATCGCAAGGTCGCACCAAAGGCCTTTCGCCAGTTCCGTCGCCAGTGGAAGTCTCGCGAGCCCGCGTGCTCGGGCGTTGTGCTCTATCTGGGCCTGAACAAGGCCTATGAGCACCTTGCCCACCACAATTTTGTCTTCTCGCGCGATGCGGAAGAGGAATTCGATGCGATCTATCACCAGGGCCGCCCTGCTCCGGACCCGACCTGCTATCTCGCTGCGCCTGCCAGGACCGAGCCGCAAACCGCGCCGGACGGTGGAGAGGCCCTTTATGTGCTGGTGCACACGCCGTATCTGCGCCCCGGCCAGAACTGGACCGAGATGTTCCCGGGTTATCGTCAGGTCATACTCGACAAGCTGAAGACAGCAGGCGGTATGCCTGATATCGAAGAGCGTATCGTGGCCGAACACCACCTGACCCCAATGGATATCCATACGAGATACTCACCTCAGGCGGGTGCCATTTATGGCCTCGCCAGCCATGGGAAGCTGAGCGGCGGCTTCAAGCCTGCAAATCGGTCGGACGACATTTCAGGGCTGTATATGGCGGGTGGCAGCGCTCATCCGGGCCCCGGCATGCCTATGGCGCTCATGTCGGGCTGGATCGCTGCCGATTGCCTGGATAAGGATAGCCCCGTGCCCGTCGCCCCATCGGGTACAGCATCACGTAGCGCGGCTGGCTGAGTTGTCACACGGCAACCGCGGTAAAGCGTGGCGACCGGGACTGGAGACGGCCTATGGCCGATCTCCATTTCTCACGTATTGGATCACAAGGGCCCTCAGGCAACGCCTTACCCGTCATTTTGCCTCCGTGCAGTGGTCGGGACATAAGCCAGACGCGTCCCTAGCATCCGGTATCTTGTTTTACAGCAACCATCCCGGCTGGTGGGACCCTGCCCTGTTTGCGTTGCTTCAGTCGCATTTCATGCCCGGCCGACCGGGCTTCGGCCCGATAGATGCCCGGACGCTCAAGCGTTATCCCACCCTCAATCGCGCAGGGTTTCTGCCGCTTGATCCGTCATCGCATGGCTCGCTACGGCACTTCCTGCACCAGTCCGTAGCGATCCTGAAAAGTGGCGGCGTTTTCTGGGTCACTGCACAAGGGCAATTTACCGATGTCCGCCTGCGACCCGTCAGGCTCAAGTCGGGCTTGGCTCATATTGCCAGTCAGGCGACAGACTGCGTGATCATCCCGGTTGCAATCGAATATGCCTACGGCTCCGAAAGTCGGGCAGAAGTATTCATACGTTTCGGCCAGCCTATGCCTCATTCCAGCCTGCCCGGTAGCCTCAAGGCCAATCACGCGTTTCTGGAGGACGCTCTTGAGGCGACACAGGATGCGCTGGCGGCAGATGTCATCACACGCGACCATGCACGTTTCCGACTTCTCATCGAAGGGCGATCCGGCATGGGCGGGTTGTATGCCCAGCTTCAGAAACTCAGCAGCCTGATGAGGAGGGAGAAACATGACCCACGTCACGCAGGGCGCTGAACGTTCAGCCCCGACGCGGGGTGAACTGACCATCGCAGCCCTCGCAGCCTTTCCGTTGTTGGTCGGGTTGCTCAACCTGCGTGCCCTGAGCCGCGCACCCTCACGTTCAAATGTCCGCAGCGCCGGTATCTCTGTGCTTATTCCCGCACGCAACGAAGGGGCACAGATCGAGACGGCCATCATCGCCGTTCTCGCGAACGGTCCTGCGGTGCGCGAGGTTCTGGTGCTCGATGATGGCTCTCAGGACGATACCGCGGCACGTGTCGAAGCCATCGCCGACAAACGTGTACGGCTGCTGCACGGGCGCCCCCTCCCTGAAGGCTGGTGTGGCAAGAACCATGCCTGCGCCCAGCTGGCCGTTGCCGCCACACAGGAATGGCTCCTGTTCATCGATGCCGATGTCCGGCTGGAAGAACGTGCAATACCACGGCTGCTGGCTGTCACTGAGGGCGTACACGCCCCGTCATTGATCAGCGGTGTGCCCCGTCAGGAAATGCGCTCGGGCTTTGAATGGCTCCTCCTGCCCTTCATCGATGTCCTTCTTTTCGGTTATCTGCCACTTGTTTTCGACAAGGGTCGCACACCCGCCCTTGCCGCGGCCTGCGGACAGTTGGTCATGGTCAAGGCAGAGGCCTATCGTCAGAGTGGTGGCCATGGGCAGATACGGGACAAGCTTCATGACGGCCTTGCGCTGGCACGCGAAATGCGTCGGGCAGGTTTTCGCACACGGCTGATCGATGCCACCGATCTCGCCACATGCCGGATGTACCGCAATGGGCGCGAAGTCTATGCAGGATTGATGAAGAACGCCGTGGAAGGCTTGGCTGGCCCTTTTGCCCTGCCCATATGGACGCTCCTGCTGGGCGGGGGACATATCCTGCCCTTCCTGCTCCGCGGCACTCCGACGATGCAGTTTGCGCGACTGGCGAGCCTTGCACTGCGCCTGCTGGTGGCGCTGCGGTGTCAGCAGGGGTTACGCACCGTTCTCGCCAGCCCGGTCGGGGTATTCATGCTGCTTTTCATCCAGTTTCACGCCCGCATACGGCATGTGCTTGGACGCCCTGTCACCTGGAAAGGACGATATTATGAAACCTGAACTTGGTCTGCTCGCCACCCTCATGGCCCTGCCGCTCGCCCCTCTCACGGCCGTGGCAGGCCCCGTTCAGGCGGTTATTGGAAACGTCCCCGATGACGTTGGTACCATCAAGGTTGCGATCTGCACGGAGGATGAGTTCCTCAAGCCCAGCTGTAAATTTCATGCTGAGGTGAAATCCTCTACGCCAGACGTTACCGTGAATTTTGCTGACATACCGGCAGGCGTATATGCCGTACAGGCCTATCAGGACCGCAACGGCAATGCCCGGCTCGACCGCTCGTTTATTGGCATACCGAAGGAGCCCATAGGGTTTTCACGGGATCCGAGCGTCCGTTTCGGGCCGCCGAGCTTTGACGATTGCGCTGTTAGACTGACACCCGAGGGTGGTGCACTCAAGGTCAGCCTGATCACACACTGAGGCTTCCCCGCTCGGCGCTGCATCGATTAGAGGGATCGTTGTGAGCGCCAGCGATTGAGAAGTAGTGAGTTGGTGACAACCGAGACGGAGCTAAGCGCCATGGCCCCGCCGGCAATTACCGGGTCCAGCAGTCCGCAGGCTGCAAGAGGTATGGCCGCTACGTTATAGCCAAAGGCAAAAACGAGATTCTGCCTGATCTTGCCGACAGTAGCCCTGGAGATGGACAGAGCATCCGGGATAGCACGCAGATCCGCACTCATGAGCACGAGATCTGCCGTCTCCAGCGCCGCGGCCGAGCCTGAGCCGATTGCGATGCTGATATCTGCAGCGGCCAAAGCAGGCGCATCATTGATGCCATCCCCAGCCATACCAACCAGACGATCCTCACCGCGCAACGCCTGCACCGCAGAAACCTTGCCTTCGGGCCGAAGTGAGGCTCTGATCTCGTCAATACCTGCTTCCCGGGCGACCCGCGCAGCAACCGCCTCGCGATCGCCGGTAAGCATGATCGTTTCGATCGACTGCTTGCGAAGCCAAGAAACAATGGCCGCGGCCTCCGGGCGCAGAGCGTCAGACAGGGTTATGGTGCCAAGATAGACGCCACCGCGTGCGATACAGGCGACACTCCGTGTTTCGGCATCCAATGGCAGGGCCGACACGGCGATGCCCTGTTCCCGCAGGAATTCGGGTGTCCCGAGCAAAAAGGTCTCTTCCTTTGCTGCCGCTTCGATCCCCTTGCCCGGAACGGCGCGGAAATGGTCCAGACTGAATGCGGAGGTGATCCCAGCTTCGCTTGCCCGCGATATGATGGCCTTCGCCAAGGGATGCTCCGAGTTGGCCTCCAGTGATGCTGCCACCCCCAGAAGTTCCGCCTCGGTCACCCCATCGGCGGGATAAATCGCTTCGACTTCAGGCTGCCCCTTTGTGAGCGTACCTGTCTTGTCGAAGGCCAGCACCCTGAGACGATGAACGCGCTCAAGCGCTTCAGCATTACGGAACAGGATACCGGCAGAGGCCGCTTTTCCTGTCCCGACCATCAGCGCGGTCGGCGTTGCAAGGCCCAGGGAACAGGGGCAGGCAATGACAAGCACCGATATGGCCGAGACAAGGCTCCATTGCGCATCGTGCGTTGCCAGCCAACCGATGACGAACGTCAGCAGGGCGATGATGATGATGGAGGGCACGAAGATGGCCGAAACACGATCCGCCAGGTGCTGGATCGGGGCTTTCGATCCCTGCGCACGCGAAACCATCGCCACGATGCGGGCCAGTGCGGTCTCGCTCCCAAGCGAGGTTGCACGGGCGCGCACGACACCCGTCGTGTTAAGCGTTCCGGCGAAAATCGTATCGCCAACCTGACGCAGAACGGGCACAGCCTCACCCGTAAGCATCGACTCATTGATTTCGGTTGCGCCCTCGATGACCTCACCATCAACCGGTATGGCCTCACCAGGACGGACCACGAACACATCACCGCGTTGCAATGAAGCGACAGCGCAGATTTCCAGGCCGTTCGGGGTTACGCGGTTGGCAGTTTGCGGCCTGAGACTGAGCAGAGCTTCCAGACCGGAAGCCGCTTTCTGACGCGCCCGCGCCTCGAGAAGCCTTCCAACCGAAATCAGAAGGATCACGAAGGCACTCGCTTCAAAATAGACCGGCAGATCAAGCCCCAAAAGCGTGACGACCATGCTGAAGCCATAGGCGATGCTCGTCCCGAGGCAGACCAGCACGTTCATATTGGCCGAACCGCTTCGCAGGGCATGATAGGCACTGCGATAGAAATGACGGGCACCATAGATCTGTACGACACTCGCACAAACCGCCTGAAGCCAGAGCGGCACAAGGTGATCGGCGCCAACAGCCATACCCAGCATGTCGATGGCAAACGGGATGCAGAACAGGGCGATAATGGCCAGATCCCGCTGCGCCGTCGCAGGTTCTCTCGAAGGCGCTTCGTGCCCCTGATGGTCCGCTGTCGAGTTTGCCGTAAAGCCAGCCTTGCGAACGGCCTCGACGAGGCGATCCTCCGTGACCGCCCCCGTGATATAGTCGATCTGCGCGGTTTCCGTGGCGAGATTGACGGCTGCCCTGACGCCCGGCAGGCGGTTGAGCACCTTTTCCAGTCGCGCAGAGCAAGCGGCGCAGCTCATTCCCTCAATGGCAAATCGTGCTTCCTGATGCCCAAGACCGAAGCCCGTCTTCTCGACGATTTTTTCGATAGCGCCTAGGTCTGGCCCCTCATCCGCTCGGGAGATGATCGCGCGCGAGGAGGCGAAATTGACCGATGCTGTCAGCCCATCCTGCCGGTTGAGCACTTTCTCCAGCCGTGCCGCGCAGGCAGCGCAAATCATACCCGTTACTTCCAGATCAAGACTGCTGGCGCTCATGAAATACTTTCTCATTCGACTGGAAGAAAGGCTCGTTTCAAACGCTTGCCTCTGCCGATCAGGCATCTCTTATCGGGCCCCGCCATCGGATAGAAGGCGCTACCGCCTAACCCGCAGGGACCGTCGGCAGTACCATCTTACCGCAGCCATCAGCACGAAGTGTGCGAGATGCCAACGTTTGACCCGTGTCGATCAGATTACACCGCTGGCTCGTCAAACGACGGGCGCTTGAAAGACGACGACCGCTGAGCCCATCCCGCCGTGTTGTAACCGACGAAATGGGCCTCGATGATCTCCGGGCGGCGATAGACGAGCATCTCAGCCTCGTGCGATGTCGAAGCCCGTTTCCTCAATGACCGTTTCCAGCGCGGCGCGCGGCACAGCCGCACCGTCCGTGGTAACGCGCACATCGCCCGTCTCGTGGCTGGCTTTGACATCCCTCACGCCGGGGATTTCGAGCAGTGCCTTTTCAAGGCGGCTCGAGCAGCCCCCGCAGGACATGCCTTCAACCTTGAAATCAAGGGTCTCGCTCATTGTTTCATGCTCCTTGCCAATATGACCAGACCGAGATGGTGATCAATACGGTTGCAATCAACGTATGCCTCTGAAAGAGTGTCGCAACTGATCCGATTATTTCCCTGTAACGTCTATGGGACGACATGCCGAACCGCTGCACGCCTCTATGGATCGTGATGCTCGCCACACTCTGCCTGATCCTGCGCGGGGCGTTCCCAGCGCAGGCGGCTAGCGCGCAGCTGACGGGTTGCGGCGAAATGCCGGTTCAAAGCACCCATGCGGGATGTGCGATGCATCACCCCAGCGTCACCATGAGTGGGGTGGGCCAGCCTGACGCAGCCACAAACGGCATGATGGGCAAGGCGGAACACCCCCAGCACAAACTGCATGGGGAAGGCTGCCATGGTTGCCCCCCGAGCCTGTCCTGCACAACTGGCCATGTCGCTCTTGGTGTCACGTCACCTGCCCGTACGCTCGCCGTGCAGGTAACCCGCTATGCTGCCTCATCCGGCTTTGCTCTGGCAGGCCAGCAACGGGTTCCGGACCCCAGACCGCCCCGCTTTTCCTGAATCTCTGATCCGTATGCCGGTCTGGTTTTATCAGGCCGCGCATTCCGTTCCGATCATTCAGGACCTGTTTCATGATTGCCTTGACACGCAAGGGTCCGGCGCTCAATCGCCGGAAATTCGTCACAGGGCTGGCGGGGCTCGGCGTTGCCTCGTCCGCCCGCGCCATGCCCGCCATGACGCCTGCGGCACACACAGCCGACCCCTCAGCCATTCCGCCGGCGCCCGCCTCCACGTATGACCTGACTGTCGATACGGCACCCTGGCAGGTCGGCAAGCGCAGGGGCCGCGCCTTTACGGTCAATGGAAGCGCCCCTGCCCCCACCCTCCGCTGGCGCGAGGGTGACGAGATGGTGTTGAATGTCATCAACCATCTCGATCAGCCTACCTCGATCCATTGGCATGGTATCAGGCTGCCAGCCAACATGGACGGTGTGCCGGGTCTGAGTTTTGCCGGCATTCCTGCCAAGGGCCGCTACACCTACCGCTTCCCGCTGCGCCAATCGGGCACCTACTGGTATCACAGCCATTCCGGCATGGAGGAGGCACAGGGGCTTTTTGGCGCGCTGGTGATCGATCCGGCAGGGCCGCCGCTCCATCACTATGAGCGGGATTATGTGCTTGTCCTCTCGGACTGGAGCGATGTCGCGCCGCATGACATCGTCAGCAACCTGAAGCAGCAGGACGATTATTACAATTTCCGCCAGCGCAGCGTGGCCTCGCTGTTTCATGAAGCCCGCCAGCATGGATTGCATGACGCTCTGGCGAGCCGCCTGATGTGGTCGCGCATGCGAATGTCCGCCACGGATATCTCTGATGTCAGCGGGGTGATTTACAGTTACCTCATCAACGGGCAATCGCCGGATGACAACTGGACCGGCCTGTTTTCCCCGGGCGAGCGGATCCAGCTGCGTGTCGTCAATGCGTCGGCCATGACCCTGTTCGACTTCCGGATACCGGGGCTCGATTTCGATATCATCGCAGCCGATGGATCGGATGTTGAGCCCGTGCGTGTTGAGGAATTTCGCATCGGACCGGCTGAAACCTATGATCTGATCGTCACCCCGACCGACAACCGGGCATGGACAATCTTCATTCAGCCAGAAGACCGCACCGGCTTCGCGCGCGGCACACTTGCTCCCGCCATGGGGATGATGGGGCCCATCCCCCCCATGGACCCACGGCCCGTACGCAGCATGATCGATATGGGCATGGGGCGTATGGAGAACGGCCCAGCTGGCATGAGCGGCATGAGCGGCATGAGCGGCATGAAACCGCAAGACAAACCAGCGTCAAGCACGCATCCCGCCCCGGCGCAGCCCATCCAGATTGATGACCCCGGCCCGCCGCCACGCAATGTGGAAAACCAGAATGTCGCCATGGATCCTGTCAATCGCCTGTCAGAACCGGGGGACGGACTGGAGGATAACGGGCGTGTAGTCCTTAACTATGCAATGCTTCGTGCCCTGCGCCCTGCCCCGGACCAGCGCCCCCCAAGCCGGGAGATCGTGCTGCACCTGACAGGGAATATGACGCGCTATATCTGGGGATTTGACGCGAAGAAATTTTCTGAAGCGCCGCCAGTCATGCTGGGTCTGGGGGAGCGTGTACGGATTACACTCATCAACGACACAATGATGGAACACCCGATTCACCTGCATGGGTTCTGGAGCGAGCTGGAAAACGGTCAGGGGGCGCTCAGGCCCAACAAGCATACCATTCTCTCCCAGCCCGGCTCGAAGCTCAGCTATCTTGTGACGGCGGATACGCCGGGCATGTGGGCGCTGCATTGTCACCTGATCTATCACATGCATCTCGGCATGTTCCGCACGGTGGTGGTGTCATGAACATGCGCCGACACACCATCAAGTTTCTGGCTGGCCTTGCCGGCGCCCTTGCGCTCACGTCCGGCAGCCATGCGGCGCCTGCGGTGCAGCCAAAGGCGAGTGCTACGATGCCAAGTTATATTGACGGTGTCATGCCTGTCATGGATCAGGGAATATGGGTCCATGGCCTTCTCGACGAGTTTGAAGGGCGCCTTGCTGGGCAGAATTCGAGCTTTCGGTGGGATGGCGAAGCCTGGATTGGCGGCGACTATAATCGCCTCTGGCTGCGTTCCGAGGGCACCGTGTCGAAAGGCCGCATGGGGGATGGCGATCAGGAGGTTCTCTACAGCCGCGCCGTGTCCTCCTATTTCGACGTACAGGGCGGTGTTCGTGTCGATCTGGATAGCGGTCCCACACGCACCTGGGCGGCGCTCGGTATACAGGGGCTGTCGCTTTATCAGTTTGAATTGCAGGCCACAGGCTATGTCAGCGATCAGGGACGTTTTGCCGCCCGTTTTGAAGGCTCTTACGATATCCTGCTGACGAACCGGCTGATCCTGCAGCCTCAGATCGAACTGAATCTTTATTCGAAGGCCGATCCCGCCCGAGGTAACGGTGCAGGGATTTCCGATATAGATACGGGGTTGAGGCTGCGATACGAAATATGGCGCAAATTCGCGCCCTATATCGCCATGACGTATGATGGTTATTTCCAGCAGGCGCGGCGTTTTGCACGGGAGCGAAACGATAGCGACGGTAACCTGCGCCTGACGATTGGTATTCGCAGCTGGTTCTGATCACTCAATAATTTCTTACCTCGAGAGGCGCTTACGAGCGTGTTTCCTGGCGGTTTACTCCTGAACCGCCAGCGTACCTCCGCAAGAAACAATCCACATGATTTCACAGTCGAGCCCCGACCTCTCATGCGACCTGTGCTGGGGTGTTAACGATTAACGCTCAATATATGGGTGTTGCGCCAAAAACACAGACCGGAAGCTCACAACGTGGGAAACGTATAGCGGCCGTCAATCTCCTTGTCATGATATGAAATATTGATAGGGAGGGCGCAACGACGCGCGAAACTGGCGACATGTCAGCTTCGCATCGCGTGGGGTTGTTACCTGTCAGTATGGAGAGATCGCGCGATCATGCCTGTTAAGAATGCCGCGGGGCGTCTGGCACTTTGGGCTGCCGGGACGATACTCGGAAGCTGCCTTCTCGTTGCACCGGCCTCTGCCCAGAGTCAGAGCCAGCAAGC
Organism: Asaia sp. As-1742; assembly: GCF_011753235.1. Lineage (NCBI taxonomy): Bacteria > Pseudomonadati > Pseudomonadota > Alphaproteobacteria > Acetobacterales > Acetobacteraceae > Asaia > Asaia sp. As-1742. Next base: position 39,975 of record NZ_VWWA01000006.1, read on the forward strand.
AAGCCCGAGTGATCAGACCGCAGCCACGCTCGATCCTATGCTCAAGGAAACGGCAACCCAGAATCATGCAGGCAAGGGCGCCGATAACCCGCCCAATCTCTATGGCAGCCCCTATGATCGCACACAGCCTTCTCTGGGCACCGTGCGTCACCCCTTCGTGCCGGTACCGGGTAACGAGGCCCTTTTTCCGGCGAGTTTTTCAGACTGGCTGAAGCAGCCCACAATGACGGGCGACTGGGGCGGCCTGCGTACCCGCTTGCAGAACATGGGCATCACGCCGCAGGGCCACTACCTGCAGGACAGCGCAGGTAATCCCACCGGCGGGCGCGCCCAGACCGTGCGCTATGCTCATGAAGTGGCGATTGGCGCCGATGTCAATTTTGCCCAGCTCACAGGGCATAATTACGGTATGTTCCATGTGCTGCTCACCGAGCGCGCCGGCCTCGGTATTGGCCAGCAGCTTCCCGCGCTGAACAGCCCGCAGGAAATCTTCGGTTCGGGCGAGACCATTCGTTTCACACGGCTCTCATGGGAAATGCAGTGGAACCGCTACGCCGATACCGAAATCGGCTGGATCAATACCGAAAATGATTTCGGTCAATCCACCATGCATTGGGGCATGAATCTTTATTGCCAGTTCGAATCGAACGCGATCTGCGGTATGCCACAGGCGCTCGCCAGCAACTCTGGCTATGGTTACTATCCGACAGCCCATCCCGGCGCGTTCGTGAAGCTTTTCCCCTTCGGTGATCAGCGCATGCTCGTTTCGGCTGGCATCTATAACGTCGATCCGACCATTTCAAACACGGGCTATGCCTGGAAGATGTGGCTGCACGGATCGACCGGCGCCTACCTGCCCTTCCAGCTTGGGTGGCATTTCGGCGGCACGGACACCAAGGGTCGCCTGCCGACCAACGTCAAGATTGGCGGTTACTGGGATACGTCAGAGGTCAAGAACGTCTACGCCCAGCTGGCAGGCTTTGAATTGCCGACAAGCGTGCTCGGTAATCTGCCCATCGACAAGGTGCGCGGCCGTTACGGCGGATGGTTCATGGCCGACCAGATGCTGCAGCGCGACAGGAGCGATTCATCGCGCTCGACCGTGGCCTTCCTATCCTTCACCTGGGGTGATCCGCGCACGGCAATCGCCCCGTATTTCATCACCTGGGGTGTCGTGCGCAAGGGGACGTTCTGGAACCGGCCGAACGATACGATCAGCATCGGTGGCAAGTTCAACTTCGTGAACCCAAAGCTGGGCGCTTATGTTGGAGCCCTCCAGGCGGTACAGACGCAGGATACCGGGTTACTCAAGCCGAGCGGTGAACATTCCGGCGAAATCAACTATGGCTGGCGTCCGGCTCCGTGGCTCACCATCCGCCCCGGCCTCCAGTATATCTGGCACCCGGGCGGCACTAACCGGTACAAAAACGCCTTGTTGATCGACCTTGAAACAGGCGTGAGCTTCTGACGCCGCGCTCCGTGGCCCCATTCTCTCACGGATGGGGCCATTGGAGGCTCAAGAGCATTCTTGCTGACCCGATGGACAGAGAACCCGATAATAGCCGGTCAGTCCAGTCTCCGGTCCCCAATAATGGGATACCGCTTAACTCGCTCTGAACGCTTTAGCTGCCTCATCTACCGCCGATACGCTGAACAGAGACGAGGTAATGGGCATGGTCCAACCTTCTACCCGGCTGATCTGCTACGATCTTCATCGGTTGACCCGTTTCCCCTGAGCGGAGCGCCGCGTCGATCATCCGCAAGGGTCTAAGCTGGCTGATCCCACTCCGATCGGGACAGCGGAGAGCGGTATCACGGCTCCCATCAGACACAGCGCGTGACGGGTTCCAAGGTACGCCGTGCGCCATGCCGGAGCGCCGGAGGCTTTCATAAAACTATCATTTTATAAATGTATCTTCCTGTTTCTGGCGCCGATAGAACGAGCCGTCATCACGATCTATCGAGGTCAAACAATGCAGCTTTCCCGAATTTTCGGCGCCCTGTCGCTCTCTCTGGCCCTGTCATGCGGCGTGTCGCACGCTGCCACCATCACCGGCGCCGGATCGAGCTTTGCGGCCCCGATCTATGGCGCTTGGGGTGAGACTGCACAAAAGGCAATCGGCACCTCTGTCAACTACCAGAGCGTTGGTTCGGGTGCCGGTCAGAACCAGGCCATTGCACGCACGGTCGATTTCGGCGCCTCTGACAAGCCGATGGACGCAGCGAAGCTGGACAGCAACAAGCTTTATCAGTTCCCGACGGCCATGGGCGGGATCGTTGTTATCGTGAACGTGCCGGGTATTGCCCCCGGTGCGCTGAAGCTGGATGGCCCTGCCATCGCCGGGCTCTATGATGGCACGATCTCGACCTGGAATGATCCGCGCATTGCGGCACTCAACCCGGGCCTCAAGCTGCCGGACACGGATGTGGCCCCGATCCATCGTGCCGATGCGTCGGGCACCAGCTTCGTATTCACCTCTTACCTCGCCAAGGTTTCCGGCGCATGGAAGCAGAAATTCGGCGCTGGTACGTCAATCGCCTGGGCCGGCGGTGCAGGTGCCCGCGGCAATGACGGTGTTGCCGCTGGCGTCAAGGAATCAGAAGGCGGTATCGGCTACGTGGAATACGCCTATGCCAGCCGCAACCATCTGAACATGGCGCAGCTTCGTGATCATGATGGCGCGTTCATCAAGCCGGATGCCGCTGCCTTCGCTGCCGCTGCGGCCCATGCCGACTGGGCTCACGCAGACCGTTACGCCGTGGATCTGCTCGACACCGCTGGCGCAAACGCCTGGCCCATCATGAGTGCCACCTTCGTGCTGGTCCCGACTGATCCGAAGGATGCTGCGCAGGGCAAGGCCGTGAAAGACTTCTTCAGCTATGCGCTCAAGAACGGCAATCCTGACGCTGTGAAGCTGGACTATGTTCCGCTGCCGCAATCCGTTAAGGACGCGGTCCTGCAGGGCTGGCCGAAGAACTGAAGTCACCTTGTTCCCGGCTGCGCCTGGTTGCAGCCGGACCTATACCCAAGCCCGCCCGGCACGCCTGACGTGACCGTGGCGGGCTTTTTTGTTCCAGGGGCCATATCACGACTCGCTCGTATATGACATTGAGGCGCCCGGACGCCCCATCCGTTCCCTGTCCCGGCGTCTTAAGAGCCTCTGATTGCGTGAACACGCGCACTGCAGCGTGTCACAGCTTTCTGTTAGCAACTCACCTGTGAGGCAGCCGCTCGGGCTCGAAACAGACTTTTGAGGCGGCTACAAGTCTCTGGTGCAAGGCGATCTCCCTAGGCAGAAAGCCCGCTCCGGTGCGTCGTAGCCTTGGTGGCTCCGGATCATTCCCGCGTTGCAAATGCACATGTTTTGGTTACTATTATATTTCTTGATATTTTTTCATTTTGACCTGAATCAATAATGCAAGATCGTGATTATTATGACTGTATTTGAATATTGACGATGATTTCGAACGCGCCCACTCTTCCCGTGTCGAGCGGATCAGCCTTCTGACAAGAGCACAAAGGGCCAGCTAAATGCTGGTTCGCCGGCCCTGAATAACGGAGAGTCAAAATGACAAGATGGTGGGGCCCTGCGCATTTACATTATCCCATGACCGATCTGCAGTCGCTTACGCTGAGCTTCGCGGCAACTGTCGTGGTCGTCGGGTTGGCTGTGTTCACCGTGCGTGCGGTCAGAAAACATCGTCTGCGCGTTGCCACGACGCACGTCAAAACGCTCTGACTGCCTGACAGGGCCTATCCTTCAAATGAGCGGGCGCAGTCCGCGTTGATAGGCCCCCAGCCCCAGCAGCAAAAGCAGGATTGCGGCGGCAGGCAGCGCGACGATGCTGCTATGGGTCAGCAACACGCCCCCCAATAACCCACCGGCGGACACGGCGAGGTTCCAGGCCGTTGTCGCCATGGCTTGAGCGGTATCCATGAAGCGTCCCGCGACGCTCGTCATGGCGCTTTGCGTGAGGGCTGCAAACCCGCCAGTGGTAATACCCCACAGAACAACACCAAGGCAGACCGGAAGCTTGTGCGTCAGACCAAGTGACATGAGCAGACAGGCCGCCATGAATACGAGAATACTGGCCATCGTCAGCCGCGAGAGATGATGATCAATCAGGATGCCGGTGACAAAAAGACCGGCAACCGAGCCTCCGCCAAAGACCAGCAGGAGGAGATCCACGCGCGCTCCTAGCCCGGAGGGGACAAGCAGGGGCTCGATGAAAACGTAGAGCAGGCTGTGGGCTGCAACAAAGCTGAAAATCAGTGTCAGATTGGCAAGCACACCGGGCTGGCGCAGGCTGCCTGAAAGGCTGAAATGGCTTCCAGCCTGACTGCCGGGCGCATCTGGCAGAAAGAAGAGCGACCAGATCACGAGCAGGCCCGAAAACCCGCCAAGGCATAAAAAGGCGCCGCGCCAGCCCAGCCATTGGCCAATTGCCGCGCTCAACGGCGCCCCGAGCACGAGCGCCAGCGTGACACCTGAACCCGCCAGCGCAATTGCCCTGCCCCGTTGTGCCGGTGGTGAAAGCCGCGTCGCGTAACCCGCGAACATGGCCCAGATCAGCCCGCCACAGCATCCGGCGAAAAAACGTATGGTCAGGGCAAGCGCCAGATTGGTGATTATGCCGTTTGCTGCATTGATCAGCGTGAAGCCGACCAGACCCAGCAGGAGCAGGCGCTTGCGTGGCATCCTGTAGGTCAGCGCCGTTGAAGGAAGAGCAGCGCATAGCGCACCCAACGCAAAGGCCGTGATGAACTGCCCGCTTGCCGCCTGAGTGATCTGGAGGCCATCTGCAAGCAGCGACAGTAATCCGGCAGGCATGATCTCGGTCAGCAAGGTCACAAAGGCAGCCAGAGCCAGAATGATCATGGCATGACGGGGAAGCCTGTCCGGACCTGAACATTTTGCCGCCGCCTGATCCGTCACCCCAACCATCTTAAAGCGCTCCCCTTTCCGTCCGTCGCTCCGGGCAGTCCCCTGAACATTGATCAGTGGGCTAGGCGATAGGCGCGGGCAGCAGATTAGGCAAGACAGCATGTAGGTTGTTTATCATGGCCCATTGGGTCGAAACATCCTGCTGCCCCGGCACGGGTGAGGCGACGCCGTCAGAATGAACGCGTCGCCTTGCCATCATCAGAACGCGGCTGTCAGGCTGAGATTGAACGACCGGCCAAGTCCGGCGAGGGGCGACAGGATATTCGTCTGACGGTAATCACCCAGCGAGAGCCCCCCTAGCGGTAGATAGTATTTCTGGTTCAGCACATTCTCGATGCTCGCATCCAGCGTAAGCTTGCGCCAGCGATAGCTGCCGCCCAGGCCCAACAGCGCATAACCCGGTGTGCGCGGTTCGTTACGCAGCCAGTCCACCGTCGATTTCTTCTTCACCAGCGTGACATCCACACGTCCGGTCCAGTTCTGATAGGTCTCGCGAAGGCCAATCGTGCCGTTGGCAGGCATCTGATGATAAAGGCCGGAATGGGTGACCATATCCTGCCCACGCACCCAGTTGAAGCTTGTCACGATCCTGCCTTGTCCGAAGCGCTCGTCATTCCACAGGCGATAACGCGCCGAGCCATTCAGGCCGTAACTCTGCGCATTGTGATTGACGAATTGTAGCTTAGACAGCCCGTTGCTGAATGATGCCAGACGGACAACGTTAATGTAGCCCTCTGTGTAAGTATAGAATGGCTGGAGCCGAACCTCCCAGCCCTCGCCTTTCGGGTCGTGCCATGTCAGCGTCATGCTGGCTGTGTTCGCTATTTCGGGGCGCAGGTTGAGGTTGCCGACATAGCCATTGCCATCGCCAAACCAGCCGATCATGCGCGTGGCCATGGTGCCCATACCCCAGGCATAGCGTTCGTACAGGTTGGGCGACCGCGTCTTGCGGGCGTAACCGCCCTCAAGCATCAGGTCGTCACGAATATGCCAGCGACCTGTGGCCGTCACGTCGAAATTGGTGTCTGTCCGTCCCCGCGAGGCAGCGTTGAACTTACGTGCCGCCATGATATCGGCCATCTGCATCATGCCGGTCCAGGAATACGGGGCCACCTTGCCCGTGTTCATCATGATCAGATCGCTGCGCAGCCCAAGCTGGGTCGAGAAGCGTCGTGTCCATTGGGCATTCCACTCGATATAGTGGCCTAGGCGGTCACGATGGCCGTTATTGATGCTATGAAACATACCGGGGCCCATCATCATGCTCCCCACGAGCGGCGGCCACCAGTCATTCAGTCCGTTATGATCATAGCTGCTGCCGAGCTTGATATTGTGATGCGTGCTGAGGGGTACAGTGAGATCAATTGCGTAGCCCGCCGTCCGGGCATCCGTGTTCATCGGCATACCCCTGGTGGCGCTATGACCACCCTTGTCATTCATCATGTTCATGACGTGATCGACGCGCTGCCAGAAGCCGCGCACGTCGAGGGTCGCCCATCGATACTCGCCACGATACTTGCCATTCACAAATGTCGAGCGGTTATTGGTCATATCCATATATTGGTTGGGAAAACCTTCATACGGGATATCCTGCTGACCGAAAGTCAGGGCGAGCAGGTGATTATCCTTCTTGAGGCCTGCCGTTACAGCATGATTGAAGGAGAGATAGCTGGTGGAGCGAACCTGCTTGCCATCACCCCCAGTGTGGTAATTGCTCGCGTGGCTATAGGAGCCGGTATAACGCAGGCTGAGCAGATCATTGGCGACTGTGACCGTGCCCGAAGCACCCGAGCCGCCGCCATTGCTACGATAATCGCCCCGCACATGGCCCGTCACGAGGATCTTGCCGGGAGCAGCAAAAAGCGGATCCTTGCGCTCAATTTTTACCGTGCCGCCGGTGCTATCGCCCCCGAGGCTGACCGGGGTGACACCAGCGATAGCCTCGGCAGAGGAAACACTGTCGGGGTCGATATACGACATCGCCGGGTTCATGTGATTGGGACAGGCCGAGGCGATGCGCATGCCATCCACAATGGTCGCGACGCGGTCATCGGCCATACCGTTGAGGACGGGCAAGGATGAGACCCCACCCGCAGCATATTGCGTGTAGCCCAGCGAGCCTTTGAGTAGCGAAGCTGTATCGGGTGAATGAATGGCGGTACGCCGTATCCCCTGCACACGGAGATATTCGACCGGGGTGTCATCACCATCTGACTGGTTCGCGGGCCTATCCGGCGCTTTGCGCTTGACGGAGGATGGCCTTGTCCGGGTTTGCGATGTTTCGAGTGCGCTCGCAGTGACTTTGGGCCCGCTGCGGGGCGAGGTGGTGGCTGGAGGCGTGTTCGCCGCGTTGGCGTTGGTCACAGCAATAAGGGCAAGCAATGAGGTACACCCGAACGCGAGATAGGCGCGACGGTGCGATCTGCCATAAGAGGGCAGTGTCATGGGATTAATCCTGATCAGTCTTGATACGAAATCCCGCCTTCCGGCTCGCTCCCAAAGGAAACATTCACCGAAGTACGGAACGCGATGTCAGATCAGGACGACTGGCGGTGCCTGGGATGGCGGCAGGACCCACCGTAATCCGGGCGGCGCGCGGCAAGGGGGCAGAGAAACGATGTGGGTGAGCCGGATCGAGCGGGAGAACGCCGCCAGCAGAGCGACCCCGAGAATGAACACAGCCAACTGAAGAAGCGGGCAAAGCGCACAGGCTGTATCGTGATGATGATGCCCTGCCTTTGGCATGTGATGCGATGCGGGCATCGCCATCGACGTGGAATCACACATGCCCATGGGGTCGGCCATAACCATGGCGGACGCGATATCGACCCCGATCAGTCGCTCTATTTCAGCTCTGGGGGTTTCATCCGGCTCGGCCAGACCCTGCAGGCCAAGCGAGGCAAGGAACCCGAAAAGGACGACAAGGCAGAGAGACAGGCGCATGAACGATGCGCCTGTTCTGATCCCTCGTGAATGTCGCCCAGCCGGTGAAATGGCCCCGCCCCTGTATGTGCCCGCCCCGTAACCCGGAGCGGCTGCCTGTCGGTCGAAATACCGCGACGCCCTTCCAACGTCCAGCATTATAAAACAGGACTCGAATACTCCCAAATATAGAGAATATCGCTAGGCAGAAGATCCCTGCAATCGTTACGCTCAAATAATGCACCGGAACACCAGTTGCTATATCTGATTAACTCTCGAACAAGGTCTGACCAACAAACTCCCCATCCCTTCTGCCAGGGCAGGCAAATAGCCCGCCCCCGATATGGGTCGTGTACTGGTTCATCATGTCGAATTTGGACATTTTCTCAAAAATCCTGACGAAACCTGTCCGGGGGTCCTGCTGCCAGCTCAGGAACAACAGGCCGGCATCCATCTCCATACCCTGACGCCACGGCGGCCAGCGCTCAGCGGTGTAGCTCAAGCCGTTGTCATAAGAGTAGGCCCGACGGAGAATTTGCGCACCGCCATTCTCCTCTGGCGCTGCAAGGCGGGCATGGGAGTTCTGGACAGTAACAGGGTTGCCGTCATGATCCTTCTGCGTCAGGGTCAGTGGCTCGAATTCATCGTGTCCACCAATGGGCGCCCCGCTGAGTTTCTGACGTCCCATCGTTTCTTCCTGGAACGCAACAGGTGTCCGGTCCCAGTGCTCCAATGCAATACGAATGATACGCGCAACGAGATAGCTCCCCCCCTGCATCCAGGGGAGATCGCTGGTAGCAGCCCATATATACCGGTCCGCACTCTTCGGGTTTTGAGCGTTGGGATTGATGGTCCCGTCCTTGAAGCCCATCAGATTGCGCGGTGTCTTGCCCTTGCCAAAATTGGGCAGGAAGCCTGCCTGCGCCCAGCGCGGTGTGGCAATATCATAGGCCAGCCGGGTCAGGATGCGCGAGGCATGGAGTGTCGTCTGCGGGTCATCTGCGCAGCACTGCACGCACAGATCGCCACCGGTGCGGGCTGGTACCAGCTGATCGCCTGTGAAGCGCGGCAAATCGGCCAGCGCCGCAGGGCGATGCGAGGCCAGACCGAAACGGTCCTTCCCCTCCTTGATAAACAGGGTGGGGCCAAAGCCGATGGTGATCGTCAAGTTGCGTTGACCGAGGCCATCTGTTTCGTCTGAATCAACAAGACCCGGCATATCCTTGCCTGCCATCAGCCTGTCTGCGGCCTCACTCCACGCGCGTAGCATCTTCACAAGGGCTTCGCGCTTGTCTGTCGTCACCTCGAACGTGATGAAATAGGCATGAGGCTGCTGGGGCGTGACGACGCCGGGCTGATGAGACACGGCGATCGCATCATGCGATCGATCCCGCTCCTGATCTGCATGGGCTGCCTTTGCCCCCGCGACGGCAGGAGACAGGCCGCTCAGGGCCACAGACCCGGCGAGGAAACGACGGCGACGCAATGCGGGCCAGAACTTTGCTTCGGTCATGGCTGGCTCACATTCAACGTGTTCATGTCGTCCTCAACGTAATAGAAGCTCTTTCCATCGGGGGTCATGGCAAGGCCGAACAGATCACCATTGCCGGGAGGCTGCTGAGCCTGATCGGCATCCACCCACTGGGCGTAGATCTGTTTTTTCGCAGCGGGGTCGATCTCGACCACCTGCCCGTTTCGACCATTGGCAACCAGCAGATGATGGCCGGGCACCCAGATCATGGCCAAAGGCCAGTTCAGCAATCCGCCCTTGGTGATGACCCGCCCCACCGCATCATTGACGCGTGTCACCGGTTCCTCGCGTGTCAGGGCATTATCGATGGCCGTTACCTCGTTGTCGTAGCCATCAGTGACGTAGAGTGTGCCATCGTCATCCAGTGCCAGACCGGTCGGGCCAAACAGGAAGTTGTCGCGATCGGCACGGGCTGAAAATCCGCTGGCCACAACGGTCTGCTTGTCGAGCACCGGCGGCCCACCTGCCGGAATACTGAGCTCCAGGCGCAGCACGGTCGCTTTCTGCAGGATCGGTGGGTAATTGGTTTTGGGATCCACGACATTCGGGCCAGGCAGATCGAACCCGGTCATGGAAATAAAGAGTCTCGCCTTATCGCCATGATCGACACTGGCAATATCCCCCCACGGTGCGTTGATCAGCGGTCCTTTCCAGGTCGTGACGAACTTGCCGTTGGCATCGAGCACAATCAGGCATCCATCACCCTTGGTGGTGGTCGTGCCATCCTTGCTGGGGGCACTGCCGACGATAATCCAGCCCGATTTGAGAATGGTCAGCGCCGTTGTAAGGCCCACACCGCCGGGGCAGGCAGCGAGGTTGCTGGGCAGATTGGCAAATAGTCGCGCATTGCCGCTAGTGGGAGAGTATGCGACGATCGTGGTGCCTGTTCCCTGCAGGTTGCTGATGTTGTTGAAATTGGTGACGAGAACCTCGTCCTTTTTCAACACGCCCATATCCTGTGGCACAACCACAACGGCATAGGGGTTGAGGTCGCCATTCCCGGGGCTTGTCGAAGCCAGCGTCGTATGGCGGTGCAGGGTTTCCAGAAAGCCCTTCTGCTCGGCGCGGGCATGGTGGGGCGCCGAGGCAAGAGCCAGAAGAGCGAGAGCAGTGCAGGACAGACGGGGCGACATAGTGTTCCTCAAAGCGCAATATTGGTGCGAAAGCCGAACACGAGTTCGTCTTTAAGCCGTCGATCCGGATGGGACGGATTGGGAATGCCGCCACCAGGATTGAATATGTATTGGAAATCGGGCTGCCACTGCATCCAGCCTGTAAACTGGTACTGGTAGGTCACCTCGACATAGGTTTCCCCGCCCTGGGTGGGGGAATAGGCACCTGAATAGCGCCTCACCGCCCGGTCATAATTGGCCAGCGCCCCGCTCACATGGGTGTAGCCCATGCCAATACCGAAGGTATCGTCTGTACGGTAGGGAAGTGGGTCATTGAATGTCAGGCCGAAATTCAGGCTGAAATCGATCGGCACACGGTCCGATTGCGGGGCCCCCATCGCACGTCCGAAAAGGCTGATGGTTCTGTTGGGATCGGTATGGCTACGCCAGATCATCTGATCCATCACGGCGTAGAAGCTGAATGCCCCGCGATGGGTGAGCGCCGTACCGTTGCTGTTCGGTGAGGCTAGCGGTATTCCGGTGTTGTCCCAGTACTGGTCGGCGAAGGGCTCGGAATCATACCACCCGCCTATGCGATAGACGTGAGAGAGGGGCTGAACCTCGTCGGGTGACACCATGGCCCCCAAAGCGGGATACACATATTGCAGTTCGGCAATTGCCATCACACCGCGGTTCAGCGGAAAGCTTGTGCCGGAAGGATTGGTCATCTGAGGGTCGCCATCGCGGCTGCGGGTCGGGCTACCGCTATACACACCGCCAAGCAGATAAAGTGGTGTCGCAAGCCAGTATTTGCCTCGCACACCCAACGCCGAAAGCGGATAGGCGGGGCCACCACCAGGCAGATCGGCCGAAGGGAGCATGGGCCAGCCGAACATCGTGTTGGCAAACACGAGCGCGTTGGCACTCACCATATATTCCTGGTCGAGGCTCTGCTGGCCTATCTTGATGTCGAGCTTCTGCTGGTCGAGAAACTTCTGGTCAAACCAGAGCTCCCACAGACGCGTGGCCCGGTCGGCCTCGATCCCGCTGACCGTTTGCAGGGCCATAAGGTTATCGGCACTGTAATTACGGCCATGGATCTGCTCCATGCTTACATTGAACGTGCCGCCATACCAGCCCATGGCGCGCTGCGTATCAACCTGAAGCACAGCCACTGTCAGCCCGTTATAGCCCGCCCCACGATGACTGCCGCCCGTAGGGTTTCCGAAAACTTCCGATGTCTCCTGGATGGCGAGTACCGCACCGTATTTTCCGAGTTCAGGGCGCAGGCCCCACATATTGCCGAGCAGATTGGAACTCCGCCGCCAATTCGAAAGGAAGCCGAACACCCCTGCCGAGGCTTCGTCACCAGCCTCGGCGGCATTACCAAGGTTTACAGGCGGCGGGACGGCCCAGGCGACCGTCGGGGCGAAAGCCGCTACGAGGCCAATACTTGCCCCCAACATCCGACCCCGCCCCGTTTTTGGCAGACCACCCCGTGCGGCTTTGAATTTCAGCATTCTACCCTTTTTCTCATGCTAGTGAGAATCGTTCGCACATGGATAGCAGCAATGCTTTGACATGGATCGTTAATAAAGATGTATGACTGAATTGTGAAGATTGACTATTTATAACGAGAACCACTTTTATATTTTGTGTAAATAAATGAGTATTAATACGTAAAGACACAGATCGAATTGCGTTGCTGTATCGGAAATACCGAAACGAATTCTCTAAAGGGCTTTACAACGGACGTGCGACATCAGATCCGCGCTTTGTTATAATATATCATTTTACACAAAACGTCAGACTTCCTAACCAAGCGATCGCATCTGCTTTTCACGATATCCCATGCTGACCTCTGCGTTGGCAGGGCTCTACCCGGAACAATCGCTTGTCCAAACGATCCCGCCTCCTCGCCTCTTCCCTGCTCTGGTCTATCGTTTCGCTGGCCGATCCAGCATTGGCCGACGCAACGAAAGATGAGTCGGTCCAAGGCCAGGCCGAAAAGACAGACGCAGAACGTGAGACGCCCGGAAAAGCGGGAACGGGCCATAACAGCCCCCATACGCGCGCCACGGGTCAGCGCCATGAAACAGTCACTGTGCGTCATCAGCGCAGTAACGCGGATGGAACCTCGGGAACGACGCCGGGGGGCGGCATGATGCCCAACCAGACAGCCCCCCACTCACGCAGCGGATTGACGCGCGATTTCATTGCCCGCCAGTCGGCCACACTGTCTCCTGTCGCCATGATCGCGAGCCTTCCGGGTGTGGTTTATTCAGGCAATGACCCTCTTGGCATGAATGACGAGCAGCAGGGACTATCGGTGCGCGGTCTCGACCAGACCGAAATTGGTTATCTTTTCGAGAATGTTCCCGCCGCGCCGCCGTTATTCCTGATTCCCTATACTTCGGCCACGGCTGATAACGAGAATATCTCATCCATCACGCTCACACAGGGCGCGGCTGGCACAGACGCGCCACTCTATAATGCGGTGGGGGGTGAGATCGCCGTGAAGATGCGCAAGCCTTCGGAGGAGGCAGGAGGCTTTGCAAGCGGTTCCTGGGGCTCTTTCAACCTCAATCGTGAATTCCTGCGCCTGGATAGCGGCCGGATCGGCCATACAGGCATCAAGGGTTTCGCCTCGTTTTCATACAGAGGCGCCGATCAGTGGCGGGGCGCGGGAGCCGGCCGCCGCTATCACACCGATATGCGCCTGCTGAAAGAATGGGGCGCGCAAAACAGCGCCTCACTGATTTTTTCCTTCAATCGCGACAGGGGTTTCTACCTGCGACCACCTACCCTCGCCCAGTGGGATCAATACGGCACCGATTTCCACTACACCGGCAGATACAAGACAAGCGACAGCAACTATTATCGCTTTCAGGAAAATGCCCGGGCCCAGAGCTTTGTTTCTTCCCCCCTGTCACTCCACCCCAATCGCCATGTCACGCTCGATATCACGCCTTACTTTATCTATGTCTCGGGGTATGACAGTTACGGAACCAGTCTGAACCGTATTGGCAGCTATCAGGGCAACCAGCCTGCCGGGCCGCTTCGAGTCTCACCATCACTGGGGGCCGTCATCCCGGCGGTGGCGACAGACACTTACAGGCAGTCCCATCCGGGAATGAACACGGCCCTTCATATCGACACAGGGGCCAACCGTGTGAGCCTCGGCTACTGGTATTCCTATTACGATTTTTCCAGTCTCTCGCGCTACGTCCTGCCTGATGCGCAGGGTGGCGTACCGAGCCAGACAGGCCGCTATCCCATTCTTGCAGCCGATGGTTCGCCCCTCTCGTCCTACGACGCTCGACTGATGCAGCAAGTCAACGCGCTCTCGCTCACCGACAGGCTCTCGCTGCTCGATCACAGATTGACGGTTTCTGCTGGGCTTCGCGTGATCATGGTGACGCGCAACGTGACCAATCTTCTGCCCGGGGCGCGCTATCGTAGCGGGGCGAGCTATGTTTCCCCCCTGCCTCAGATTACAGCCTCATGGCGCCTGAGCAATCATGACCAGCTTTATGTCAACGGAACCACGGGGTTCCGGGCACCCTCAGGCATTTCGAGCTATCAGGATCGCTTCAGCCTCTCCACAGGACAGCAGACACGTGTGGCCGCCTCGGATATCCGGCCGGAATATTCGATTGGTGAGGAGATCGGCTATCGACATACAGGACTGGTCAATGTCTCGGTTGCGCTCTTCAATTACAACTTCACCAACCGGCAGGTTACGACCACGACCGTTCTAAACGGTGTCATGACCACTGAGTCGATCAATGCCGGCGGCCAGACCGCGCGCGGCGCGCAGTTTGAGATCGGTATGAAACCCTATCACCATTTCAGCCCTTATCTATCGGGACAATATATCCACGCGACCGTCGATAATAATCTGCGCTCGGGCAGTGACTACCTGCCCACCAAAGGCAAGACACCTGTACGAACCCCCACTTTCTCCGGCGGGCTTGGACTATCCTATGATGACGGGCAGATTTTTGGCCTGTTCAACGGCAGCTATGTCGGGTCCACCTATTCGACCTTCATGAACGACGAGAAAATACCGGCTTTCGCGACTGCCAATCTGTCTCTCGGTTACAGGTTCAGGCAGTTCAATGCCCTCCGCACGCCCCAGATCCAGCTTAATCTCATCAATCTTGGCCGGTCAGGTTATCTCTCAGGGGTTAATGGCGTCTCGCTCAACAGACGTGCCACACGCGGCGTGTATGGCACCATGATTGCTGGCAAGGCGCCGACCTATTTCGTGGGCGGCGGCTTTGCTGGCGTGGTGGCGCTCTCATCGGGCTTCTAGAGCTGCGATCAGGCCACGTATCCCCGATGAATTTTATTGCATAAACGCATCAAAACACCCCTTCCGCTCTTTTAAAAAAACATTTATCGTTTCGATGGATCAACGGAAATGGGTCGAACCGGAAAGCCCTCTGCCGCGACACATGCGGCAGGATGCCCGCCAGGCTCATTCCCTGCCCTATCCATTTGCCCATCACATCACCTGACAAAGCCGGGGATATACAGGCGCGCCCGCTCGATTTCTCACGTCCATATTGTTTCGATATCGGAATGAGAAAGCACGCTTTTACGGATCGGAAGGACTTCGATGAAAAAAAGACTTGCCCTGCTGACCGTCTCTCTGGGAGCCATTACGGCTGTCACGTCAGCCCAGCAGGCCCATGCACAAGCCACTCACCCGACACAAAGCCGGGACAAGGCTGCAAAGGCAGCCCAAAAGACCGATACCAAACCCCACACAGCGCCTGCACGTCGTGCCCGGCCTGTCTCGGGAGAAGAATCTGTCATCGTGACCGGGACCCATGCCGTCAACCGCAAGGCTCGCGACAGCACGAGCCCCATCACCGTCATCAGCGGGGCCGAACTTGCGCGTTCAGGGCAGCTGAACCTGACCGACGCCATCACGCGGGTTTATCCGGCTATCAATATCCAGGCACGCGGGAGCGATACAGCCGCGCTTACAGGCTCGATCCGTATGCGCGGCCTCAACCCGAACCAGGTTCTGGTGCTCGTTGATGGCAAAAGACGGCACGTCACGGGCAATGTCGTCCAGAATCCCGGTCCCCAGTTCGGCTCGACACCTGTCGATCTCAATATGATCCCGGCCAATGCCATCGATCATATCGAGGTGCTACAGGATGGTGCCGCAGCGCAATACGGATCGGACGCCATCGCGGGTGTGGTGAATATCATCACCAAGAAGCAGGATCATGGACTGCATATGGCCGCCCAGACCGGGGCCAACGCCTATGCCGGCAGCGGGTGGAACTACCAGCTCAATGCCGATGGCGGGACCAAACTCGGCCGCGACGGCTACCTGCATCTCAGCGGGCAAATCTACCACACGGATCATTTCTACACGAATACAATCGACCACCGCCTGCTGCCCTATGCGCCAGCGGGTGCCAATACGAGCGGCTATTACGGTATTCTTCCCAATGCCATCAAGGTGCCGACAAACTCGAACAAGATCCTGAGCACGCCCGAGGAAACACGCGAAAATCTGGGTATCGACTTCGGAAAGCCGATCACAGCCGACATCGATTTTTACGGCCTCATTACCTATGGGCATCGTCACGCTGAATCCATCCAGAATTACCGCGTTCCCAATATCGCTCCCACCCTCTACCCCACAGGATTTTCGCCGATCGAGGTTATCGAAGAAAACGACTATCAGGCCAATCTGGGGATCAGAGGCAGTCATTTCTTTGGATTCGACTGGGATCTGAGCACCGAATATGGCGCTGATGAGGACGACATCAATACCAAGAACACTGCCAATACCGGTATGCTGGGGTCATCATGCCAGACCACCAACAAGGCCAAGGCCTATTATTCGTCGCAGGGCTGCGGGTACTCGCCAACCAGTGCGCGGGCCGAAACCTATCGCAATGCGATGTGGACCAATAATCTTGACTTCCGGCGCAGCTTCCGCATCGCCAATGCTGTGCCCATGACGCTCGCCTTCGGCGGTCAGCACAGGCTTGAGATGTATGACATTGTAGCGGGTGAACCTCCGTCCTACGAGGCAGGCGGCACACAGGGCTATGCCGGTGCCGCGCCACAGAATGCGGGAAGCTGGAGCCGTGATATCTGGGCCGCCTATCTGGATGATGACTTTCATCCCCTGCCCAAGCTGGACATCGATCTGGCCGGACGCTTTGAACATTATACTGATGCGGGCAACACCGAGAACGGCAAGATCTCGGCGCGCTATGACTTCACCAAACGTATCGCCGTGCGTGCCACCATCAGTAACGGATTTCGTGCTCCAACCCTTGCCGAGCAGCATTATTCCGCCCTGAGCGTGGGTCCGACCTCGGCGTCCGGCCTGCTTCCGGTCTCGTCGGACGCCGCAAGGACGCTGGGTGCCAGCGCTCTCAAGCCTGAGAGATCGACCAATGCCAGTGGCGGTATCGTGCTTGAGCCCCTGGATAATTTCCATGTCGAGGCGGATGTCTATCAGATCAACCTGCGTGATCGTATTGTGCAAGGTGGCACCGTTGTCGGGGCACAGGCCATCGCCGCCATCGAACAGCTGGGCTACACCCTGCCCGGCGGGGCGACCCTGACGAACCCGACGGGGTTTTCGGCCTATTACTTCTCGAATGGGGCAAGCACACGCACCCAGGGTATCGACATCAAGGCTGATTACCGCCTGAGGATGCATCGCTACGGCAATCTGCTGCTATCGATGGGCCTCAACATCAACCGTACCACCCTGACCCATAACGGTCTTTCGGCCACCGGCACGCCTCTGCTTAATGCCCAGACCACGGCTTATCTCACTAGCGAGTCACCCCGCAGCAAGATCGTGCTGAACGCCTATTACACGCTGGGCAACTGGGACGTGAACCTGCGGCAGTCGCGCTATGGTCAGACGGTTGGAATGCTTACCTATCAGGACTGGACACCGGCCAGCGCCATTTGTCCGATCAATGGCAAGGCATTGCGCGGTTCGAATGTGTGCTTCGCCCAGTTCAAGAACACTCCGCGCTGGTTGACCGATCTCGAGATCGGCTACCGATTCAATCAGCACTGGCATGTCGCGATCGGGGCCAACAACATCTTTAACATACGTCCCCGAAAGGTGCCCGCCCAACTCGCCTCTTACGGCGTACTCGTCTACGACAGCGCCTCGGCACAGGTGCCGATCAATGGTGGCTACTATTTCGGGCGCATCAACGCAGATTTCTGACCTGCATGCGGCTTGGTTCATCGATAGATGCATAAAAAAAGCCGGGCAGAGACGCCCGGCTTTTTTCCGTTGAAGATCCTCGCGAGGCCCCGCCCTTACTGGAAGGGCAGATAACGCAGCGAGAGGAACACCATGTTGTCGTTCGTGTGCGGCGTACCACCCACCCCGCTGAAGGAGGTAACATAGGTGTAGGAGTACTGGGCACCGACACGCAGCGTACCGTAATCGCCATGCAGATAGGTCCACCAGAAACCGGCCGTACCCTGTACCACGCGGTTAATGCTGGTCTGGCATGCGCTCGACGCTGCGCCCTCGATATCACATCCACCCACGTTGTAGAGCGGGTTGCCATAACCGTAATGCTTGCCGCCCTCGTTGAAATAAGAGCGCGAACGCAGCATTTCCATGCCGCCATAGGCGTAAAGCTGCAATGCCTTGGTGGCGTTGCCATAAAGGCCGACCAGCACATTGGCCGCTGGCATGGGCTTGACCTGGCCCTTGGAGTCAATGGTCACATCAGGAATATTGGACGTACCGTAACGCCCGATCCCGGTGCCAATCAGGCCAGAAGCCTGGAAGAACACCTTGTGCGACTTCTCGACCGGCAGGATGAGGCCACCGCCGCCGCCGCCAGCCAGCTTCGTGCTGCTCTGGCCCGTGCCGGTGTAGGAGACACGGCTATGAGCGAAGCGCAGCAGCCCGGTCAGTTCGTAATGACCCCAGCCCGGGTCAGCCGCGAGCTTGCCAATGATGTCTGGCGCCACATCCGTCGAATAGTTGGTCGACGGGTTGTTCACGTTCACACCCGCGTTCTGATAGGTGCCCGAGGTCGCACCGGCGGGCAAATACTGGCCACCCGAGCCGACCGCGATGACCTGCTGCGGGTTCTCGACCGAAATGCCCATATTATAGCGGCCGTGATCGAAGCCCTTGACCAGTCGGATCTGGGTGTTACGCGTCCAGTTGAAGCCCGGGATGTACTGGGCATCGATCGACAGCGGCACCTGCTCGTCACGGGCGCGCATGCCGTGGTTGAACATGGTGAGAAGCGACCAGTTCTGACCGCCCAGCAGCGTCAGTTCGTCGGCGTCATCGATCAGCTGACCGTAGAAGACGCGCTCACGAAGAACATAGGAGTTGGACTGACGGGAGTTGGACGATGAACCAGCGCCCTGGAAATCGGTTTCGATATAGGCCTGTGCGCGAAGGTTGCGGGTGATGTCACCTTCCACCAGTGCGGCGAGGCGGCTCTGGCGGGCCGATTCATGGAACTCGTTGATATGGTAGTTCGGGCTGTTCGCGAAAGGAATGGACCCGAAATTGGACGAGATGTCAGACACGTTGTTGCGCGACCTGAACATGGTGGCGGCCTCGACATAACCACCGAGAGTAATACGTACGCCACCAATCTGGATCTGACCACGATGAAGCGGCCCATAGAGATCGGTCACGCGACCGGTCGGGGTACCGGTCAGCTGACCATACGGGGTTGCAGCATTGACAGGGGGAAGGAGAACATTGCTGTTCGGGCCCTGAGCCGACGCCGTGGAGAAGCCACCCGTTGCAGCCTGGCCAGAGCCGTGTGCAGGCATGCCGCGATATCCGTTGCGTGCACCGTAGGGGTCGTTTTCCTCGGCATGTCTCTGTTGTGCCAGCTGGTCATGAATGCGCTTCATCTCGCGATTATGCTCGCGCTTCATGTCGGCCAGCTGGGACTGCATGGCCTTGATCTGCTTCTCCATCAGGGTCATCTGATCGAGACTGGCTGCGCGTACCGGCGTCGCAATAGCCAGAGAGGCCAGAGATACCGACGCCAGCAGCAGGCGACAGGCACGGGGGAGAGAGGTCATGTCAGGTTCATCTTCCGATGCTGCGGTGGGTGTGAGCCTCCCTTAATCGGTGCCTCCGCGCATGACCTGCGAAGCTTTGATGACTCCCATATGACAGTTCCATGACAGATAGTCTAACCATCTGTTATAGAACGATATTTTCTAAACCTAACCATGACTTTTCATGGCCGGTTCCTGACAAAGTGTGAAATTATGTGGTTTCCGGGACACAGATCGGGTCCCGTGCAGGCTTTGGGGCGGTGTGGAGCGCCATATCTGTTCGGTAATCGACAAAACTGGTGTTCAACCGGCACGACCGACGAGCGCCACGTACATTGTCGTTGTGAGTCAGCAACTCGCAAGGATCAACGTCGAGATGACGCGCCTCTCCTCACAACGCGAGGCATCGTGTTCATAACAGTAGGTGAAACATCTGGCGCAGCATAACGAACTGCGCCAGCGCTCCGATATCACTCAGAGAATGGTATAGCCGCCGTCGATCAGAATATCGGCGCCGTTGATCATCGCCGCACCGGAGGAGGCAAGGAACACTGCGGCGGCAGCGATTTCCTCGGGGATTGCAAAGCGCCCAGCTGGAATACGCTTGATGGCGGCTTCGCCCTTTTCACCCGCCCAGGCCTTCTTGCCGAGTTCGGTCATAACCACGGTCGGGGAAAGCGTATTGACCGTGATGCCGTATTTGCCCCACTCCGCAGCGAATGTCTTGGACATGCCGATCACGCCGAATTTGGAGGCGCAGTAGGCAACGTGCTCTTCGATCGCGACTGTTCCAGCCTGCGAAGCGAGATTGATGATACGCCCGCCCTTGCCTGTCTTGATCATCGCCTGACCGACAGTCTGGGTAACCAGGAAGCTACCCTTGAGGTTGATGGCAATCGTCTTGTCCCAATAATCCAGCGGGAGCGTCTCGGCAGGTGCAAGGAACACGACACCCGCACAATTGACCAGAATGTCGAGCTGGCCAAACGCCGCCTGTACGTCTGTCACGGCCTTGGCCACGGAGTCCGGATTGGAGACATCACAGGAGAAGGGTACAGCCGCATCACCCAGCTCGGCAGCTTTGGCGGCTGCGTTTTCCAGATTGACATCGACCAGCGCAACCCTGGCACCCTTGCGGATAAACGCGGTTGCAATGGCTGCACCGATGCCCGATGCGCCACCCGTAACCAGCGCTACCTTCCCCTTGAGCGAAAAGTCGAGATCGACATCGGCTGCTGAGAAATCCATCTTCATGATCACGCTCCATGTGATTTATCACACAGAACATAGAGCGTTTGATCGAAACGCGTAAGCACTCATCACATCCGATCACAGTAAATTCAGGCGCGTTTCTTTCATAATGTGACTGCCAACAATGTATCGTTTCAACAATGATTGCATCATTCCGGAAATCAAATAGGAGAAGTCCCCTGATCTATTATCGTTTGAGGCGTTGAAAGCTTGATGAGCGGATGCGCGCGCAGGATCAAAGACCCGACATGCGAACCGCCCACCGCACGAATGGGCGCACTATCGTAACCACGCGGTCAGGTATCCAGGCCTGACTAACCTGCAGGAGGTGCAGCGTGGGCGTTGCGCTATCAACGCATCAGAAGGTGCGATTCAGGGATCAGATATTACCCGCCACCGGCAAGAGCAGCGCAGGGGGGGCACGGGCAACGCATCACCGTGCAAAGATAAGCCTTGTTGCAACGTCTCTCACCTTAAGGTTGGAGATGCTACCGTTTTATCCCTCATCCGGGATGCCCGCTCATCCCCGGTGTGCGTTAGCTGTGTGCGCGACACAGCCTGACGCGAGCTTTGCGAGAGGGCGCAGTCCCGAAAATATATTTCGAGATTTTCTGCGAATAAAAATAATAGGTCGCCAATCCGATATATAACTACCTTTATCATTGACAAATCTTGCAATTATTTATCGTATTCCTTTCGGATCAGCATCGAACTCTTCGCTTTGGAGAGGGCATGGAACGGGCGATATCTTGAGCTACAAAGCCTCACTCAGTGGACAGAGCTTTATTTTCAGGGATTTGAAGCACCTGATGGCCTGTGCCTCACCCATGCGGTCAGGCGATGCCCTTGCAGGCCTCGCTGCCCATAGCGCGACCGAACGCGTTGCCGCCCGCATTGCCTTGGCCGATCTGCCCCTTTCTGCCTTCCTGAATGAGGCGCTCATCCCCTACGAGTTGGATGACGTGACGCGGCTCATCCTTGACACGCACGACGCACAGGCATTTGCGCCGGTTTCATCCATGACCGTTGGCATGTTCAGGGACTGGCTTCTTTCCCATCAGGCCACAACTGCGAAGATTGTCGCTTTGGCACCAGGCCTTACGCCCGAAATGGCGGCGGCCGTCAGCAAGATCATGCGAAACCAGGATCTCATTGCCGTTGCCCGCAAGATCGAAATCATCACCCGGTTTCGCAACACGATCGGGCAGAAATCGGTTCTTGCTTCGCGTCTGCAACCCAATCACCCGACTGACGACCTCAAGGGCATCGCCATATCGACATTTGACGGTCTGCTTTACGGCTGTGGCGATGCCGTGATTGGCATCAACCCGGCCACAGACAATGTGGAAACCGGCTGCGCGCTGCTCGATATGCTTGATACGCTACGCCAGACCTATGAAATCCCGACACAAAGCTGTGTGCTCACCCATGTCACGAACACAATCGAGATCATCAATAAAGGCGGTCCGGTCGATCTGGTTTTCCAGTCCATCGCCGGGACACAGAAAGCCAATGAAGGCTTCGGCGTTACACTCGATATCCTGGCACAGGCGCATGACGCGGCGCAGAGCCTGAATCGGGGCTCCATTGGCAAGAATGTCATGTATTTCGAAACTGGCCAGGGCGCCGCGCTCTCTGCCAGTGCGCATCATGGCATTGACCAACAAACGGTCGAGACACGGGCCTATGCCGTAGCACGCGCCTTCAGCCCCCTGCTGGTCAACACAGTGGTCGGCTTCATCGGCCCTGAATATCTGTATGATGGCAAGCAGATTATCCGGGCCGGGCTGGAGGATCATTTCTGCGCGAAGCTGCTGGGCGTGCCCATGGGGTGTGACGTCTGCTATACCAATCATGCCGAGGCCGACCAGGATGATATGGACGACCTGATGTTGCTCCTCGGGACCGCTGGGGTCACGTTCCTGATCGGGGTCCCAGGCGCGGATGATGTGATGCTCAATTATCAGAGCCTCGCCTTCAATGACATTCTGACCACCCGCTCGCTCCTCGGTCTGAAACCTGCGCCCGAGTTCGCGGCGTGGCTTGAGCGCATGGGCCTTTACGACCCCGTGAACGAGCGCGCGCTTACCCTCCCGGAGGGCGGGACCCGCCTGCGCGGGATGATTGGCTGGAAGCCATGACCCGCATCGAGTCATCGGAACGCAGCGGGAGGGCCGCAGCACAGCAAGGCGATAACGGCTTTTGGGATGTCTTGCGACGGGAGACACGCGCACGTGTCGGGCTGGCCCGCACGGGCAATGCCCAGACGACGCCCGACGTGCTGGGTTTTCAGGCGGCTCATGCCCAGGCACGGGACGCGGTGCACACGCCACTCGATGTCCCGGCCCTTTCCCAAGCCCTGCTTCCTGCAGTGCCTGTCGTCGTAACGAGCGCCGCACAGGATCGACCGACCTATCTGCGCCGGCCCGATCTCGGTCGGCAACTCGATGACGCAAGCCGAGATAGCCTCAAATCGGGCAAATGGGATCTCGCTATCGTACTCGCCGATGGGCTCTCGGCACGAGCGGTTTCGGGTTACGGCCCTGCACTGTTTCATGCCTGCCTTGCCGGCATGCCCGATCTGCGTATCGCGCCCCCTGTCATAGCCCTCCAGGGACGCGTCGCCCTTGGGGATGATATTGCCCAGAGCCTCGGGGCAAGGATGGTGGCTGTCCTGATCGGTGAGCGACCTGGCCTTTCGGTTTCAGACAGTATGGGCGTGTATTTCACCTTCGAGCCCAGACGCGGCTGCCCGGACTCGCGACGTAACTGCCTGTCCAACATCCACACCCACGGGCTGAGTGTAACCGAGGCAAGCCTGAAACTGATCTGGCTCATTCGGGAATCCCAGCGGCTGGGCCTTAGTGGCGTCGATCTCAAGGAGCGTGCGCCTACGGCTTCGGCAACAGATGCAGCCCTTATGGCCTCAGCCCCTCACACACAAATCAACAAGAGCCGGGAAGAGTCTCCATGAGTACCCAAAAGACGCAGCTCGATCGCAGGCTGAGCGCCTTTCACCTGTGGGGCATCGCTGTCGGGCTTGTGATCTCCGGCGAATATTTCGGCTGGAGCTATGGCTGGGCAACAGCAGGAACACTTGGCTTTCTGGGTGCCACCATTTTCGTGGCGATCATGTACACGGCGTTCATCTTCAGCTTTACGGAACTGACCTGCGCCATCCCGCACGCTGGTGGCCCGTTCGCCTATGCAGACCGCGCCCTTGGCAGAGTGGGAGGGACACTGACCGGTCTCGCCACACTGGTGGAATTTATCTTTGCGCCACCCGCCATCGCGCTCGCCATCGGGGCTTATCTCAATGTGCAGTTTCCCGGCATCCCGCCAAAGGCTGCCGCGACCGGTGCCTATCTGCTTTTCATGATTCTCAATATTGTGGGTGTTCACATCGCGGCTACTTTTGAGTTGTTCGTAACGATAGCTGCAATCATCGAACTGCTTGTGTTCATGGCAGTCGTTGCGCCCTCATTCTCATGGGCGCATTTCATGCTCGATGGCTGGGGAAGTGCACCCCATTTCGGTATTGTAGCGATGGGCGGTATATTTGCCGCCATCCCATTCGCCATATGGTTCTTTCTCGCCATAGAGGGGGTTGCGATGGCGGCGGAGGAAGCGCGCGACCCTCGACGCGCCATACCGCTGGCCTATACGGCAGGTGTGCTGACACTGGTCGCCCTCGCCTTTGGCGTCATGATCTTCGCGGGTGGCTCGGGGGACTGGAAGGCGCTTGCCAATCTCAACGACCCGCTGCCCCAGGCCATGAAACGGGTTGTCGGCCCTCACAGCCCGTGGCTTTCCATGCTCGTCTGGCTGGGACTGTTTGGCCTGGTCGCCTCACTGCACGGTATTATCATGGGATTTGCACGCCAGATCTTCGCTCTGGCCCGTGGCGGTATATTGCCTGGTTTCCTCGGGACGCTTCATCCCAGATTTCACACACCGCATCGCGCGACCATGGCGGGAAGCCTTATCGGTATCATCGCCATCTATGCAGATGATCTCGTCTCGGTTGGGGGGCAACCCCTGACGGCCACATTGGTCACGCTTTCGGTCTTTGGCGCGCTCACTATGTACGGGATGAGCATGATCAGTCTTTTTGTTCTGCGCTGGCGCGAACCGCAGATGGAACGCAGCTACAAAGCACCATTCTATCCCGTGCTGCCCGCTATTGCCCTGGCCGGTGCAGCAATCTGCTTCTCTGCAGTATCGTATTATAATTTTATATTGTTTCTGCTCTACGTATTATCGGTGTTTATCGTAATTGTTGCTTGTAATATCACGAAAATATTCAATAGGCTCAGCGTAATGAAATAACAAATATGGGAATATCAGATGACAACTTTCCCACACCCGGGGATCGTTGCAGGTATGTTGCTTGTCGTCGGGGTCGGAACAGCACCGGACACAGCCTTATGCGCCGGAGAGTCCGGCGGGGCGGCAAGCTCTCCTGATGATGCATCACAGCGCGCCGCAAGTACCGCACCGCGCGTCAGGAAAGCGACAACGGGTACCGGACCGGTATCGGAATATCTCGGCAATGCACCAAACCCGAACGAGCCGGACACGCTGAGCACAGGCCATATTGGCAATCTCTTCAGCCCACCACCCGGCAAGGCTCCTGATTACTGGGACGGGCTTGAGGCGCATCTCAGCGTGCAGGGTGGCATTGCCGGCAACCCGTGGACACGCTCGGGGCGCAATTTCGGCCAGTTCTATACAGATCGCGCCAACACGCTGACCCTAAATCAGGTTCTCGGGTCGATATCGCACCCGGTAACAGAGATCGGTGGCGGGTATGGCGTCGGCTTCGTTGCCGAGATCCTTTACGGCTCTGACGCCCGTTTCGACCCTACAATCGGGATGGCGGACAAGCTCATTACCGGGCTCTATCAGATCGCCCCGACGCAGGCTCATATCGATCTGCATGCGCCGTGGCTGGTATCACGGGGGATCGACTTTCAGATCGGGCAGATCTATGGCCTGCTTGGAGCAGAGGGTACCCCGGCGCTGGCGCGACCGCTTTACACCTTCAATTATGCCTCCGCCTATATCGTTCCATTCGAAACGGTCGGGGTTCTCTCGACCACCCACCTGACCGCACAACTGGATGGTATTCTGGGAGTGGATGCCGGTAATTCGACCACTTTCGGAGGAGCCGGCAATAACAGTCGTCCGAAAGGCTATATCGGCCTCGCATTTGCGCATATGATGCACGGCAAGCTGGACGGGCACGTTATCGGGCATTTTGGGCCACAAGGTAACAATGGGCCGACCCGCTTCTCTGCCGATGGCTGGACCAGTATCGGGATCGGCCGCGCTGCCAACAGCAAAATGCTTTATAATGGCGATGTCCTGCTGACCTATCACTTCAGTGATCGCCTGGCAGCCACGCTCAATGCCACCTACATGCATGATGATATCACGCGTGATGACGCCTATGGTGTGACCAGCTACCTCGCCTGGGACATCAATCCTTCGCTGAGGCTCAATCTCCGTGGCGAAATCTTTCGCGATAATACTGGCACCACGATTGCCGCCTATACCAGCACGACGTCATACACCGACATGCTGCGTAACGCGCCCTACCCTTACTATATCGCGCTCCCGACAACCTATGGTGAGCTGACGGTCGGAGTCACGTACAAGCCCGAATTCGTCAATCGCCATATCAAGTTCGGCAAGTTTCAGGTCCGCCCCGAAATCAGACTGGACAAATCACTCAACGGAACACAGCCATTCAATCGTGCGGCAACGGTTGAAGATCCTGTTGTGCGCCATGGCACGAATAATATGCTCTGGTTCTCGTGCGACGCGGTCTGGTCGTTCTGACACCAGCAGAAACGGAACCGGAGGGAAGCCCCCCTGAAAAAGTGAGGCCCCTCCAGCTTTCGAAACCGTCTAGCGTTCCTCGCGGAAATAGGGTGTGCCCAGTGCGGCTGGCGCCGCCATCAGGCGACGCATACCGGGCAGCAGGAGAGCGGGCAGGATCATGAACAGAATGGTGCCGAGATAAGGGGTCATGTTCAGTATGGCCGGGGCAATCGGCCAGCCCTGCGCCTGTCCGAAGAAGCTGAGCGACATGACGAGCCCGAATAACAGGGACGACAGCGCCGCAAAGACCGGGCGGTAACCGCAGAAAATGACCAGCGCCACCGCAATCCAGCCACGACCGGCAATCATCCCTTCTGACCAGACGGGCATGACCGACAGGGTCATGTCGGCGCCAGCCAGACCGGCCAACGCCCCGCCAGCCACCACGGCACTTAGTCGATAGCGGCGCACCGGAATACCGACAGCATCAGCCGCAGCAGGATTTTCGCCCACCGAACGCAGGCTCAGCCCGAGGCGGGAGCGGAAAAGGACGCAATGGCACAAAGCGGGCAGGATGACGAAGGCGAGATAGACGAACGGGCTTTGACTGAACAGAACCCCAATGCCCGGCAAGCTGCTCAAACCCGGGATCGCCCAGTTGTCGAAAACCGCGGCAACGGGCAAACCTGCTACGGCATGGCCGATAACCGCGCTCAGCCCCAACCCAAGAAAGGTCAGGGCGACGCCACAGAGTGTCTGGTTGGCCGAGCCATTGACCGTAGCAAGCCCGAGCACGAGCGCCCCTGCACCACCCGTGCAAAGCGCCGCCAGACAGCCCATCCAGGGCGACATGGAGGCATCTGCGGCAAGCACGGCAACAACCGCGCCAAGGGCCATGAGCCCCTCGACACCAAGATTGATGACCCCAGCGCGTTCGGCAATGACTTCGCCTTGCGCGGCCAGAGCGAGGATACTGCCATAAGCCAGCGCATGAAGAACCAGAGGGATCCATACGGTCATTTCTGTGTCTCCAGGCGCACATAGGCCGCAAGCTCGTCACTCACCGCAATGGCAAAAACCAGCAAACCCGTGATCGCCAGTACGGAGGACGCGCTTACCTGCAAGGTCTGCAAAACGATCCCGGTATTAAGGATCACTGCCATCAGAAACGAAGCGGGGATAAGGGCATAGGCGGAATGGCGCGCCAGCAACGCGACCACGATACCGAGATAGCCATAGCCGTGCGCGAGGCCGCCCTGAAGCCGGTGTACCGTACCCAGCGCCTCCATCATCCCTCCAAGTCCGGCAAGAGCGCCAGACGCCATAAGGGCGACGAAAAGCCGTGGTGCAACCCTGATCCCGGCGTAGCGCGCGGCCTCGGGATTGGACCCGCACAGCGTCAGCTCGTAACCGAAACGGCTGCGCTTGAGGAGATAGCCGATAGCCACGACCAGAACGATTGCAATAATTCCACCCCAGTGCACGACGCCATAGATCGTGGGGATCGCAACCGAGAGACGCTGGCTCGACACCTGCGCATCCGTGACGTGATCGGCCCAGGGGCCTGTGACGAGGTAATAGACGACGAACGACGCGATGAAATTGAGCAAAAGCGTGGTGATGATTTCACTGACGCCAAGCCATGCCCGCCCTGCGGCCGGCACGGCGCTCCACGCGGCGCCAGCCGCCAGACTGGCAAGCATCGCCAGAGGCAAGAAGAGTGGCAATGGCATGGGCAGGAACAGGGCCACAGCCGACGCTGCCGTGGCACCTGCGAGAAACTGGCCCTCGGCGCCGATATTCCATAACCCGGCGCGAAGAGACAACCACACCGCACCACCCGTCATAAGCAAGGGCGTCATGTAGAGCGCGAGATTTTCGAGACCGAAAACAGTACCGAAGGTCGAGGTCACGACAAGTCCCAGCACCATACCGAGCGGCAAACCGAGAATGGCCAGAACGAGCGCCAGAACGAGCGCAACGAAGCCCAATGCCAGAAGGCGCCCGATCAGGATGCGGCGGGCCGGAACCACAGCAAGGCGGATTCTTCGGCTCATGCTGTGGTCTCCCCTGCGCGGCCACTCATCAGAGCCCCCAGTCTTGCCCTGTCGAAATCCTTGCGCTCAACGATGGTCATCAACATACCGGCGCACAGCACCGCAATCCGGTCGCTTAGCGCCATCAGTTCATCCAGATCTTCTGACACGAGAACAACGGCCCGTCCCTCGTCGCGGATTTCGGCCAGTGTCTCACGCATCAGGGAGATCGCCCCGATATCGAGGCCACGGCTCGGATAGCTCGCAATCAGGGCGCGGTGACTGATCATCCGCTCACGGGCCAGAACCATGCGCTGCTGATTACCGCCCGAGAGACCACGCATCGGCGTGGATGGGTCCTGCACCGTCACACGCGCCTGTTCGAGCAGGCTTTTCGTGAACGCGCGCGCCTGACTGGCGTGGTAGGCCATCCGCCCGCCGACCGGGTGAGAGCGAAATACGCGCATGACGGCATTCTCGGTCACGCCGAGCGCCGGGGCGAGGGCCTTGTGCAGCCGGTCCTCGGGAACATAACCAATGCCGGCCTCACGAAAGGCACCCGGCCCCTGCCCGCGCATGTCTGTCGAACCGACATGGACAGAACCTGTCAACGGCGCGTTGAGTCCGGCAAGCAGATCAGCCAGTTCGGATTGGCCATTGCCTGTCACGCCCGCCACCCCAAGGATCTCGCCCGCCCTGATGTCGAGCGATAGCGGATGCAACCGCAGGCGGCCCGCGCTATCCCGAAAGCTCACCTCGTGCAGCCGTATGACCGTCTCGCTCTTCCCCTGAGGCGTCGTGCGCGGATAGGACGTCTTTTGCTCGACAGGACGCCCGATCATCTCGGTTACGAGGGTGGAAGGGTCAGTGTGGTCCACCCTGTGGCTGCCAGCGACACGGCCATGACGCAGCACAGTCACGCGATCCGCCAGTGCCATGATCTCATCAAGCTTGTGACTGATCAGGATAACGGCCCCGCCCCCATCGCGAAAACGACGCAATGCGGCATAGAGCTCGCCCACCTCAAGCGGGCTCAGCACAGCTGTCGGCTCGTCGAGGATAAGCAGACGTGCCCCGCGGGAGAGGACACGCAGGATTTCAACGCGCTGCTGCTCGCCAGAGGTCAGGCTGTCGATGGGTGCCTGAGGCCGAATGTCGAGGCCAAACCGGGCGGCTTCCGCCTCTGCGCGTCGGGCGAGTGTTTTTGCCGAGAGCCATTTCCCGGTTTCGCGCCACCCCAGCGCCAGATTTTCCGCAACGGTAAAACGCGATACCAGCTTGAAATGCTGATGTACCATACCGATACCGGCCGCGATCGCTGCTTCGGGGCTTTCAAGGCGCACACCATAACCATCGAGGATCAGCTCGCCCTCATCGGGCTGGTAAAGGCCGGTCACGATATTCATGAGCGTGGATTTGCCTGCGCCATTTTCACCCAGCAGCGCATGAATCTCGCCGGGATAGAAATCGATCGTGACATCCTTGTTTGCGATCACACCGGGAAAATACTTCGCGATTCCGGAGAGGGTAAGCAGAGGCGGTGCGCCGGGCGGCAGATTATCCGGTCTGGCTTCCGCGAGATGTGAGAGGTCAGACAAGTCCCGATACTCCCTCGACCTGCCAGTTCCAGTGGAAGATTTCCATGTCGCTCATGGTGTGCCCCGCCGGCACGCGGATCTGCCCCTTGGAGTCTCTTATCGGCCCGGTGAAGGGCGACCAGCCCGCCAGCATGCGCTCGCGCGCTGCATCGGCTTCCCGGCGGATGGAATCAGGCACATTCTTGCCCCAGGCATCGCGATCGACACCATGACCAAGCTTGAGGAAAGTGCCGGTGGGGCGCCAGCGTCCGGCAAGGCGTGCGGCAATCGTCTCGCGGTAATAATCCTCGAAATCCAGCACGACAGAGCTGACATAGGCGTCAGGACCGAACTGCCGCATATCGGTGTTCCACATGGCGGCCCAGACACCCCGCTGCTGCGCAACGCGCAGATAACCGGGGTCGTCCATGATGCCGCACAGGAAGTCGCAGCCGCTATCGATCAGAGCTGCACCCGCCGAGGCCGCGGCCTGGGGATCGAACCACGAGTTGATGGAAATGACCCGCATGGTCGCCTCAGGGTTGACCGAGCGGGCGCCAAGCAGCGTCGCATTGGCGCTGGCAATGACCGATGTTGTAGGAAAGGAGGCGATATAACCCAGCCTGCCGTTGTGACTCAGTCGCGCAGCGGCGATGCCAATCACGTAGCTGGCGTACCAGTGGGTGATGTAATACCAGCCCAGATTACCCGTGACATTATTGCCGTCACATTCGAGAAAGCCCACATCCGGCGCCTGATCCGCAACGTCCTTGATGAAATCACCATAATCCGAGGTGGAGATCACCATCTGTGCGCCCTCGGCCACAAACTGTCTGAACAGTCGGGTTGCGTCAGCCGAGTACGGTATGCTCTCGACATAAAGCGAGCGCATGCGCGGGAAATGCGATTTTAGAGCACGGATGGCCTTGTCATGCATCTGCGTCCAGCCACCATCATTGATCGGGCTGGTGTGGCCAAACCCGACTAGCAGATCCTCCTCCGCAATGGGGGCAAAGCGCGGCGCGGCGCTCGCCTTTCCTGTCAGAGCGGCACATCCACCCGCGGCCAGCAGTCCACGGCGGGTCAGGAGAGCAGGTCGTTTCAATGACATGAGGCAATTCCCGGCATGACCACAAAGCCGGGCAACTGCCGGACCTGACGGATGAAGCGTCGAAGAGCGGGATACAGATCCATAGCAATGTCCAGATCATGCCCCAGCGCGGCGACCGGGAAGAGGATCACATCCACAAAGCCAATCATGCGGCCCGAAAACCAGATCTCATCCCGGAATGCCCCCGCAGACAGACGATCTTCCATTTCACGAAACAGGAACGTGACAGGCTCAGTCTCGGCCTTGCGCGGAAGTGTCGCCGCCAGAGCCTCGCGTCGTGCCTCTGAAAAAAGCTCTATCCCATCGAGCGCCCATTTCATGACCTGCCGCGCCTCGCCCTCGGGCCAGAGCCAGCCAGTCTCTGACGCGCGTGAGAAATGCTCGAGAATCTCATAAAGGCCAACACAGGAGACCATCTCATCGGTCAGGGTCGGACCGAAGGTCTCGGCGCGACGATCGGTCGCGAATGCCAGAGGGATATCCATCAATGACGCTGCAAGCCGGGATGCATAGCTGCGTTCGTCGATCGCCCAGCCATTGAGCGTCAGCATGATGTCTCCTCCAATGTATCACGCAGCCGAAGCAGCCATGACGCCGCCTGCTCACGATGCGTGGCATCGCGTACAGCGAGATGAACCATGGTAATCCCTTCCTCAGGCGTGTGAAGCGCCAGAAGGCGGTCGGCAGAGAGACGCCATTGTCCCTCATCCATTACGAGGGCTGCCCGCGTGTCGTGCTCTGTGGCCCGTATGGCAAGGCTTCGCGCACCATGCCAAACCCCTTCCGCCGGGGCGATCAGAGGGCGGTCATCGCCCGAGGTGAGATCGACCCAGATGATTCCGGCCTTTTCGATCAGGTCATAGGGGCGTGTTCGTATGGTCGAGGGCGGGTTGAGTTCAGGATGGGCCGGTATGGCACGACAGCGCCCCTCGGTATCGAATTGCCAGCCGTGATAAAGACAGGCCAGACGATTATCACGCATGAAGCCAAGGCTGAGGCGTACGCCGCGATGGGGACAACGGTCCTCCCAGGCATGCGCGATGCCCGCCTCATCGCGCCAAAGCACAAGCGACAGGCCCCTATGGCGGGCAGGGGCAATATCACCCGGGGCCAGATCCTTTGACAGGGCAACAGGGATCATCGCCGGTATCCTTCTGTCCAATCATTGACGAGGCAACCCACCGGCCCAACCAGACAGGCCATCACGAACATCCCGACGAGAGGCTGCGCACCTTTCACGACAAACACGATATCGGTCGCCTCCAGACGCTCTGTGCGCATATCAAGTGACAGAAGGCGTGCGCGGCCCTCGGCGAAAGACCGGAATGCTTCAGTGTCGAAATGACCTGTGAGATGAAGTGCAGTGGCTATAGTCCCTCGCTCCCGCATCACGGCGTTGCATACCAGCTGATCCTGCCAGTAATATTTTTTTTGACAAGTGCAGGACCAATATTATTGTAACCGTTATCGCAACGACGAGGATGGCTGTCAGGATGACCTCACCAGCAAATGTGGATCCGGTCTCACTCAGCCAGTGGTATCCGCTCGGGATGATCGAGGCCCTGTCTGACAACTGGGTGCAAACCATGCTGCTCGGTGTCGTCATTCGTTTCCGACGCATGGCGGATGGCTCGGTCGAGGTTGAGCATGGTGCCCATGCCCTGCCCTGCTGCGAGCGTTATGGCTATGTCTGGACCACTCTTGCGACCGATCCTTCTCTTCGTGATGCCATGATCCGTATCGATGAGGCCGATGAACCCGACCGCCGGCTTGTGTGCTGCGGGTCGGTGGCCGTCAATGCTTCCGGGCTGCGCGTGATTGAGAACTTCCTCGATATGGCACATTTCCCCTTCGTGCATACCGACATACTGGGCGCAGAGCCGCATACCGAGGTCCAGCGTTACACCGTCGAAACACGCGATGACGGCAAGGAGATCTGGGCGACGGATTGCCGGTTTTTCCAGCCGCAGGCAGCGCTCTCGGCTGAAGGCGGCATCATGACCGACTACATCTACCGTATTGCCGGTCCGTTCGCGACGCTGCTGTACAAGACCAGCCCCGATGATGACCAGCGCAAGGACGTGATTGCGCTGTTCGTCCAGCCCATGACGGCCGGTACATGTCGTGCCCACCCGGTCATGTTTCTTCTCGACGATCACTCTGATCTTGATGCTCTGGTGGAGTTCCAGCAGACGATCTTCTTGCAGGATCGCATCATTCTGGAAAGCCAGCGGCCGGTTGCCATGCCGCTCGATGCCGCGAGCGAGATTCCCACCCTGGCAGACCGTTCATCGGTGGCCTATCGCCGCTGGCTCAAGGCCCGTGGTGTCACATTTGGCGCGGGCGCCGCCAGAGCCGCCGCCTGAACGAAGGAAAAGACCATGAGCCATCCCCCAAGCGAGACCGATCTGACGTTTCTGCGTCAGGCTTTTGAGGTCGCCAACCGGTCCCGCCTTGCGGGCGATCATCCCTTCGGCGCTCTGCTGGTAGATGAAACCGGCGAGATCGTCATGGAACAGGGCAATGGCTACAGCACCGAGGGACAGGACATGACAGCTCATGCCGAGCGTCTTCTTGCCAGCCGGGCGAGCCGAATGTTCGGGGCGACAAGATTGCGCGGTTACACACTGTACAGTTCTGCCGAGCCCTGTGCCATGTGCGCCGGGGCCATCTACTGGGCGGGGATCGGTCGAGTGGTGTATGGGCAGTCCGAGGCCCATCTCAAGGCCATGACTGGCGCCCACCCTGAAAATCCGACACTCGATCTGCCCTGCCGGGTGGTTTTCTCCGCCGGGCAGACTCCGGTGGAGGTTCTGGGGCCATTGCTGGAGGATGAGGCCGCAGAGTTGCAGCGCAGCTTCTGGAAGGACCACGCCTGACGGCGCCATAATCTTTACGCCCGTTCTTCCAAGCGAGATGACGATCCGGATTGCCGCCAATCCGGAACAGGGCCAACGGGAGCCTATCAGACGGAGACACCCCGTGAGATGGGCGCCCCAAGTGCGGCACAACCGGGTGCCCCTTAACACCAGCGGCACCATGCTCACAGGAGCCTGCCATGCCTCTCGCCTTGTCACCCTCCATCCTGATCACGGATGCCTATCTCTATCTCGATCGCGGCCATGAAATAGCAAATGGCTGGATTTATCTCGAAAATGGCCGGGTCCGCGGTTTCGGCTCCATGACGACCCCAAGACCTGAAGCCGGGCGCACGATCTCAGCGGCAGGCCGGATCGTCACACCAGGGCTGGTGAATGCGCATCACCATATGTACCAGAACCTCACGCGGTCCTACGCGCCTGTGGTGAATGGCACCCTGTTCGAATGGCTGCAGGGCCTCTATCCGCTCTGGGCCACACTTGATGAGGAGAATGTCTATCTCTCATCCTATGTCGCCATGATGGAATTACTGCTTGGTGGCTGCACGACATCGATGGATCATCATTACGTCCACCCCCGGCCTCGTCTGATCGATGCCCAGATCCGCGCTGCCAGGGATATCGGCTTTCGCTTCCATGCCACGCGCGGCTCCATGACGCGCTCGGTGAAAGATGGTGGCCTGCCACCCGATAGCGTGGTGCAGAGCGAGGATGTCATCCTGTCTGACAGTGAGCGCCTGATCAGCACCTATCATGAGGCCTCCCCCGGCGCGATGATCCGTGTGGCGCTGGCGCCTTGTTCGCTGTTCAGCGTGTCCGAGACGATAATGAAAGAGAGCGCGCTCATGGCAGAGCGCCTCGATGTGCGCCTGCACACCCATCTGGCGGAGGACCACGACGAGGACCGATATTGTCAGGATGTGTATGGCTGCACCCCAACAGAATATTTCGAGCGTTCGGGCTGGGCCAGCGAGCGCTCATGGGTCGCGCACTACATCTATCCCAGTGGTGACGAGATCGATCGCCTGGCGCATAAGGGTGTCTGCATGGCACAATGCCCCTGCTCGAACATGATGATCGGCGGTGGCGCGGCGGATGCGATGGACATGCGACGCCGTGGCATGAAAGTGGGGCTCGGCTGCGACGGCTCTGCCTCGACCGATCACGCATCCCTCTGGCTGGAAGCGCGTATGGCACTGCTTCTGGGGCGCTACCGCAATGGCCCGCACAGCATGACAGCCCGTGATGCGCTGGATATGGCAACACGTGGCGGCGCGGCATGTCTGGGCCGTGAAGACGAAATCGGCCATCTTCGCATGGGCGCCTGCGCCGATCTGGTGATATGGGAACTGCCCCCCTTCTCAAGGGCCGGGGCACTCAGCGACCCGGTTGAGGCGCTTTTACGCTGTGCTCCGGCAACAGCATGGACGACAATCGTCAATGGCCGGATCCTCGTAGAGGATGGTCAACCTTGCCAGTCTGGCCTTGATATCATCCTCCGTGAGCATGAGCGGGCTGCGCGGCGGATGCAAAAGCTCGACTGAACAGCCACATCTGAGGGAGAGGTCCAGAGCTAGAAGCGTCAGGTGCGCCCCTTGGAAACAGACGATTACAACTTGTGGTGAGACATAATCTGACATGGCAACTGCGCCATGTCAGACACCGTTATGCGAACCCGTAATAATCGGCAAAACAAAATTGTCGTGGGCGAAAGGGCTCTTACAGTAAGGCTCAGCACAAGCAAAACCTCCATCGTTATCCCTCACGAATTATCCGCCTTGAGGGCCTCGCCCTGCTACGGATTTCTTGGGTGACACATTGCGAAACTGGCCAGATTATTTCTGTGTCGCCTATATATCTTTATCTTGTCTTCATGTTCAGGATCTCGAATTACGATGAGTCACGACACGCCCCTGATTGGTATCCTCGTCATTGGTCTTGGGCTTGCATTCATCCTTGGCACGATCGCACAGCGTATCCGGATATCTCCGCTGGTTGGGTATCTCCTTGCGGGTATCGCCGTAGGGCCGTTCACACCGGGGTTTGTCGCTGATCAGCCCCTCGCAGCCGAGCTTTCCGAGATTGGCATTATTCTGCTCATGTTCGGCGTCGGGCTTCATTTCTCCCTGAAAGACCTGATATCGGTCAAAGCCATAGCCGTCCCAGGCGCGTTACTGCAGATCACCGCTTCCATCCTGATCGGTGCCGGCGTTGCCTGGGCACTTGGCATGTCGCCTGGCGCCTGCCTGATCTTCGGTATTGCGCTCAGTGTCGCTAGTACAGTCGTCTTGCTGCGAACCCTTCAGGAACAACGCCTTATCGAGACCGAGCGCGGCAGGCTCTCGGTCGGATGGCTCATCATCCAGGATCTCGTGACCGTTCTGGCCCTGGTGCTTCTGCCGATTTTCGCGCCGATCATGAGCGGCGGGAGCAATTCCAGCTTCAGCCTCTCAGGTCTTGCTGTGGCGATTGCACTGACCCTAGGGAAGGTCGCGGCGTTCATGGCGCTGATGCTTGTGATCGGGCGGCGGGTCATCCCGGCCATACTGCACTACGTGGCCCATACGGGATCGCGTGAACTGTTCCGTCTCGCGCTGCTTGCTCTGGCACTGGGGGTGGCCTTCATCGCCACTGAGTGGTTCGACGTTTCGTTTGCTCTCGGTGCCTTTGTTGCCGGCATGGTACTGAGCGAGTCAGAACTCAGCCATCGCGCTGCAGCCGAGACCCTCCCCCTTCGAGACGCCTTCGCCGTATTGTTCTTCATCTCGGTCGGGATGCTGTTCAACCCCCTCGTGCTGATACGGCAACCTGTCCCGCTCATCCTGACCTTTCTGGTTATTCTGGTCGGCACACCTCTCGCTGTCATCGCCATTCTTCGCCTTTTGCGTCAGCCGTGGAATACCACGCTCTTCATCGCGAGCGGCCTTGCCCAGATCGGCGAATTTTCCTTCATCCTTGCCGCGCTGGGAATGAAGATGAAGGTTCTGGACGGTCAGGCGCAGGATCTGATCCTCGGCGCGTCGATCCTGTCGATCCTGAGTAATCCGTTTATCCTTATGGCGACCCAGCGCATTGAAGCATGGATCACACGGCACAGCCCCACACCGGAAACACCCGCAAAGGATGAGGGAGGTATTCTTCTCCCTCCTCCGACGCCGACGGCCCTTATTGGGCATGCTGTCGTCGTCGGGTGCGGACGGGTGGGGCGCCTGGTTGTCGATGGCCTCGTGCAGAATGGCTGGCCAGTTCTGGTGGTTGAAACCGGAAAGGTGCCTGATACCCTCGCGGCACTGCCCGATGTCGAGCTTATGCTCGCCAATGCGGCAGAGTCACGCGTCGTGAAGGCCATGAACCTTGAACAGGCAAGGCTGTTGATGGTGGCCATTCCCGAACCCTTCGAGGCTGGCCAGATCATTGCTCAGGCTAGGTCCCTGAACCCCGGGCTACGGATCGTGGCGCGTGCTCATTTCGACAGCGCCGTCGACCATCTGAAGGAGCTCGGCGCTGATCACGTGATCATGGGTGAGCGTGAGATGGCACTCGCCATGCTGGCCCTGACGATGGACGACCTGCCGTTCGATGCCCGCCCCCCATTGACCGACCCCGGCACCGAGGAAGGCATCGAACCGCTCCCGGCCTGACCCTTCAGGCAGGAGCGCTTGAGCGTCGACGCCTGCAGTGGATCATCCCGCTGCTCGATGCACGGGCGGCAGGTCTGATCGCCTCCGCCCTAAGGGTAATCCGCAGGGTACCCCACCCCGTACGACGCTCTCGCGCCGTGGCGGTCACACGGACGTAAGATGACAACGTAGCGACGCGCTGTTCCCGTATCGTGAAGCCTGCACTATCGCGCCTATTATGTCGAAACGTATCAATTGTGGCTTTTCTGACATAGTAGACAGGATCATGATTCGCTGTCGTTCCATTTCACATCACTGTCATAAATTTTCTTTTAGACGAGGGTCTGCAAGATGT
The DNA here is from genome assembly GCF_011753235.1 of Asaia sp. As-1742. Classification (NCBI taxonomy): domain Bacteria; kingdom Pseudomonadati; phylum Pseudomonadota; class Alphaproteobacteria; order Acetobacterales; family Acetobacteraceae; genus Asaia; species Asaia sp. As-1742. The sequence goes on from NZ_VWWA01000006.1 coordinate 78,204, forward strand.
TGCGGTTTTTCAAATGCCGCCTGCAGTGCCACTTTCCGGTGCTTCGAGGCGCAGCTGCGAGCCGCAACGTTACATAGTGATACTGAAGCCGCCCCCCGGCACGGAAGATCGACATCATGTTTTCACGCACGGCCCTCTTGTTCGGCACAACCGCGCTCGCAGCGCTGACTATATCTGCTGCCAGCGCCAAATCGGCGGACACCCATCTCAACTCGGACACCGCGCAAGGAAAGGCTGCCGCTCAGAGCAGCCGCCCCAGTGGACGATCTGCCACCAGCGATTCCTCCGCCCCTTCCATGCTTGGCGCAACCTCGCCAACCGACGAGCGCATTGAAGTAACCGGGCATAATTATGGGGACGGTGTTACCCGTCGTGCCTTTGGCGGCGGCCTGATGACGCCTTCTGACAGCCCGAAATCGGTCTCGGCCGTAACGCGCGACTTCATTGCCAAACAAAATCCCGCGTTGAACCCGATGCAGCTTATCGCCCTGCTGCCGGGCGCCAATGTGTCAGACACCGATCCGTTGGGCATGACGGGCGGCAACCTCTCCGTACGAGGCCTGACGGAATCCCAGATGGGCTTTACCCTTGAAGGGTTCCCTATCAACGATATCGGCAATTTTGCTGTCTATCCGCAGGAAATTGTCGATGCGGAAAATCTGAAAACCGTGCGCCTTGCTCAGGGCTCTGCCGATCTCGACAGCCCTCATATCAGTGCCTCGGGCGGCGTGGTCGACATGTACATGATCGATCCGAAGAACAAGATGGGTGGCATGGTCGATGTGACCTATGGCTCGTTCAATGCCACACGCGGCTTCCTGCGTTTTGATACCGGCAAGATCGGCAACACCAATCTGCGCTCCTATTTCTCCTACTCTCAGGGGCGTCAGGATCATTGGCGTGGCCCTGGCTGGGACAACAAGAAGCATGGTGAGATGAAGATCGTGAATGACTGGGGCGATGGAAACCGGGTCTCCCTTGCTGTGGTGGGCAATAACATCCAGAACAATGCCTATCCCAATGTCACCAAGGCGAGCTGGGACAAGTGGGGCACGGGCTTTACCAACCCGGTGGGTGGCAGCGGCCTCAGCCCGTCCGACCCGCCAAACACGGTTTATGAGGCCAATTACTACACCCCGGCAAAGGCTGGCTCATCCAATTACTATAAGACCCGCCCGAACCCCTTCACCAATATCTACGCCTCAATGCCCTCGACCTTCCGTCTGAACGATCATCTCGTTCTGACCGAGACGCCCTATTTCTGGTACGGCTATGGTAATGGTGGCGGCGCCCAATACACGGATATGTCGAAATTCGTTTATGGTAAGCAGACATTGGCTGGCTCGGTCAATGGCGTCGGAAAGGGGATGCAGGTTCTCTATAATCCCTCGCTTACCGAAACATATCGTCCGGGTGCCACCACCAAACTCACCCTGACCACTGGCATCAACCGCCTGATGATTGGCTACTGGTTTGAATATGCCAAGCAGCGTCAGACGGCTCCTTACAGCTTTGTTGGAGCCGATGGCACGCCGCTCAGCCAGTGGGGTGACGAAAACAATGTCGTGCTGAGCAATGGCGCGAAGGCTCAATATCGTAATACGCTGACGCAGACGCAGGTGCATACGCCGTTCATCGGCGATAGCTTGTCGCTGCTGCGTGGCAAACTCACGATCGATGCAGGCCTCAAATACTCGATCGTCAAACGCTCGGGGACGAATTACCTGCCGGATGTACGCAACAAATACGTCACGACAGATTACAATCAGGCGCTCCCGACAGCGGCAATCCGGTACAAGATCGACCGGCACAACCAGGTTTTTGTTTCGGTCTCCACCAATTTCCGCATGCCGCAGAATTACGCGCTCTACGATGCAGGGAGCTTCAATCAGAAGACGGGCCTGTATTCGACCCTCGCCAACCCGGACCAGAAAGCAGAAATCTCGATCTCCGAGGAAGCGGGCTGGCGCTATCAGGATGACATCATTTCGTCCTCGATCACCTATTTCCATTACAATTTCACGAACCGCCTCTATACACAGTCTATTCAGGACCCTGCCTCGGGCGCGTTTTACTCGACCAATATCAATGCGGGCGGTATGCATTCGGATGGCTTCGATGCGGAAATCGGCACGCGCCCGATGCATAACATCCGCCCTTACCTGTCGGTTGAATATCTGCATGCCGTGACCGACAGCAATGTGCCTGCCGGTTCGGGAACAGGTGCCGATTACGTACGCAGCGCGGGCAAAAAGGCACCGCAGGCGCCGGCATGGCAGGTCGGGTTTGGGCTCGATTACGACGATGGCACCCGCTTTGCGAACTTCAATCTCAAATATGTCGGACGTCAATACGCGACATTCATGAATGATCAGAGCATCCCGGGTTATGTCCGCATGAATATCGGCCTCGGCTACCGCCTGCCGAAAGTCAGCATCTTCAAAAGCCCGGTCCTGCGTCTCAACCTGCAGAATATCAGCGACAACCGTTATCTGAACTGGATCCAGTCGCCTCAGGCCAACGCCAACCCGACCACGGGTGTCTTTGGCAAGACGATTGCAGGGTCGACGCCGACTTACAAGATCGCTTCGCCTTTCGCCGCACTGGCAACGCTATCCAGCGAATTCTGAAACCATCATGCGGCGTGCTTTTTGGGCACGCCGCCCCGTGTATCATATCACTACGCATGCCGTAGCAGGATCGCTTGAGAGGCAGACGGCTTCTCTAAAGTAGATCTTTTCAGATATTTATGCTATCTGAACCCAATACTGCCAGTATCTGGACACCCAGAATCTGACCAGCACTGCTCATCACTGACGAGCATCGGGCCTGAACCCGAAATATATTCCGATTACTTTCATCGCTTCCCTGTCGCGCTATCCGCAAACGCGCGCGAGACGCCTTTTCCCGCGTGGATGCGCCTATAAGGCCGCGGCAACCGGGATGCACCCGCAAAAAGCCTGATCGTGCCTCAAATCACCAGGTGTCGAGCCATACGAGGCTCTGCGCCAGCATGGCCGCTGCTTTGTATAATTCTTCCAGGAGTACATTCATGACATGGCGTCCTAGCGCCAATATCCTGCGGCCCGTAAGGGAGCCTGCAGGTCAGGGCTGCTATCCAAAATCTCACCCGGAACTTGTCTGGCCACCCTCGGCCCTCAATGGCGGGGGAGACTACAGTATTGATTTCGATGCTCTTCTGGCCCCGGGAGAGTTCATCTCCTCCTTCCGCGTCGATGCAGGGGCCGGCGCAAAACAGGCCTGGACAAGCCTGTTTGGAACAATCGCGACGGCCTGGCTGCAATGGACAGTGCCGGGCCTGCAAACTGTGACGGTCTGCGCCCTAACCAGCCTTGGTGCGAGCCTGCAGGTTGATGCGAAAATTTGTATCGGTGCCCGCCCGTCTCTTTTCCCGGCAAGTGCGCCGCCTGCACCCGGCGCACCGCTTTCTGTGGTGACGGATAACACGATGGATGCCTGGCTGAGGGCCCTTCCTACCGAGCCTGATAATGACGCGGGAGGGTGGTTCAATAACGCTGGCATCCCCACACGCATAGGAGACCCGGCATGACCCACGAAATCTATCTGAGCGCTCTGTCCGCTTCCGCCGTTTGCCCCACATTCCGGCGCAACGTGTTTCTCACAGTACGGCCCTTTGACACGCCCGAAGGTCTGTCTTGCGGAACAACGATTGGCGCAGAACACCGGGCTCGGGTTGCTGGGTCGGGTTGTGATCACCAGTTTGATCAAAATGGCCGCAGACCTGCCGGTTGAGCGTTCCGGTCACATGGGCTTCGCCCTGTCTGTCCCCGGATCTCAGGTCGAGCGACGTTCATTTCTGACGACCAATGCCATACGTGACAAAGCGCGTTGCGATCCCTCAATAGTGGATGTTTCTTCATGAACGAGGCCTATCAACCCCAACCATGGTGGGCTGCCGTTGTTGGGGGTATTCTTTTCACGATAAGATGGCTGATCGGGTTTGGGGCTTCTAACGCCCGCACCACCATTGCTTCCCAACGCGAGGATCTCGTGCGCCTGAACGCACGCGTGGACAAGCTCGAGCAACGTGAGGAAGAGAACCTCTACCTGATTGAGGAATTACGCCAGCAGAACTCCCTCCTGCGCGAAATGCTCTGGCGGTCGGGTATCGCTGTGCCGCAGGCCTGAAACTGGCGGATCATCGCCGCAAAACAAATTGATTTACTGGCGGTGATACATGGAATGGGTGAAGATATACGTACACGCAATTCATGATTGATCCCCTGGTTTCACCATCTTTGAATTCTATAGGGTATTGCATAAGCCCGGCTTAGGCCGGAACGTGCCGACATCTGCCAATAGGATCTGGATGGAAAGCAATAGTGGCGATGCTCTCTTGTAGTGGCGGATAAAAAATGAGTGGGTCAGTTTCCCGGCGAAGTGTAATCACGAGTATTCCTGCCACGGCGGCAACGGCGGCTTTCGCCGATGCTAGAGCGCTTGGCGATGCTCACTACATCGAGCACGCGGTCATGGAGGCAATTAAAAGTCATGCATGCCCGGGCGTGTCCGTCGCTATAGGGCGCCCATCAACTATAATCGGTGCGTGCGGCTGGGGTTTTGCCAATCTCGAGACTCGAACAGCCGTGTCAGAGAGGTCGATCTTTCGTATCGGCTCTCTAACCAAGCAATTCGCGGCCGCTGCGATCCTGAAGCTGGCGCAAATGGGTCGTCTGGACGTTCATGACTCGCCTGCCGCGTATCTACCATCCGCAGGGGTGCTGAAACCCGTAACAGTAATGCAGCTGATGAACCATACGGCGGGATTACACAGCGACGAAGGGGGAAGCGATGACCCGACCTGTGCGATGCCCGCGAGGACACAGATTGAATTGGCTGCCGAGATTGCTCGTCAGACGAAGCCTTTCGATTTCGATCCGGGCGCTGCCTGGCTTTACAGCAATGCTAATTACATTGTCCTCGGTGCAATCATAGAAAGTATTACCCGCACCCCATTCTCGCAAGCAATGTCGGAACTGGTCTTTGAACCTCTAGGGCTGAGGTCTCTCGCTGTCGACGCCCCAAGCGAGGTGGTTGTCGATCGTGCCTCGGGGTACAGTTCTCCCAAGAGCGGTGGAGCGCCATTCGAGAACGCAGCCTATTTGGACGTTTCGCAAGCTGGTGCTGCTGGCGCAATGCGTGGCAGCGCTGTTGATCTGTGTCGCTGGCATGACGCACTTCTGAGCAACGAGCTTCTCGATCCTTTCCATCTTAACCTGATGTTATCGCCTGGGCGCTTGCGGGATGGTCGTCTCAGCAGCGCGAATCGATTTTCTGCCAATGACGCACATTATGGAGACTTGGAATACGGGTGCGGACTGCTTGTATCGGGACCGACTGAACGCAACGCCAGCATCCTGCACTATGGTATGATAAATGGATTTTCATGCGTTTTACAAACATTTACCAAATCACGAACTACGTTCTGTGTGTTGTGTAATAGTGACATTGGGCCAGGTATGCCTTTCAGTGCAATCCGCAAGGTCATTATATCTCGCTATTTATCCTGAATATTAGCACCGAACTCACTTTCTTTGCTGATAGATCAGGCGAAGTAATTGAGCGATAAAAAGCGCCTCGATGGGAAACTAGTGTTTTTGTCAGTGTGCAAAGCGCCCATCGGGATACAACGGAAACGACCCGAAAACTGCACGAACAACCCTGTCGGATCGATCTGCGGTACGATAACCCTGATCTGGGCGTTTATCCCCCATGCTGGTCGGTTACATCGGGTGTCCTCGATCAATGACCGTCAATAGGTGGACCTTCAACGCGACGCCTTGACTACCGCGGAACTCGGTGAGCGCCATCTGCATCACGACAAGGCTTCATGCACCTGCGACAATCGCCCCGGCTTCAAGGCATTCCTCGCATGTATCAAGTGTGATGACAGGCTCGGGTTGTGGGAGTTCGATTGCCTTGGACGATCGCTCCCCCACCTCCTGACCACGATCACCGAACTCAAGCATCAAAGCGTCACCTCTCGCTCCCTGACCGGACAGATGGACACGACCACACCACACGGCGAATTGCTGCCCTCCCTGTTTGGCACTCAAGCTCAGTACGAACAGGCGCTGGTCGTTAACCGTCTGATACGCTTGCTCTGGGTTGGTGAGCTGCCTGTCTCGCTGAGGGAGAGCCCCCTCCCGCATGTCCATCCACGCCGCCGCAGTCCTCACAGGATCGCAAGGTCTTGCGGGTCAGTACCGCGGCAGACGACTCGCGGAAAGTGGCACGGATCTGGCACAGCTTGACACGATATGACTCGGCTCAGAACGTACCCGAATGAACATAACCGGACTCAGGCCTAGAGTCGGCAATCTTCAAAAAACGGCAGTTTTCTGGGGGGTGAGGATGGTGGGTGCGACAGGGATTGAACCTGTGACCCCTGCCGTGTGAAGGCAGTGCTCTACCGCTGAGCTACGCACCCATCCTGCGGTGCCGCGTCTCTAGCAAAGGCCCGATGACGCGGCAAGGTGGAAAATGAAAAAAAGGATCAGAACCCGAACATATGGTCGAGCGAGAACCCGGCCGAAGCATTGCGCTGCCCATGATAGCCGAACAGACGGCAGCTCAGATCACGGATCAACACGTAGCCGCCAATCCCTGCCTCGGCCAGCTTTTCAGCACCAAAGATCTCGTGCGGCCAAACCATATACGAGCCCGATGGATTGATGCTGATCCTGCGGCGCTCCAGCTCGACACCATCATTCGAATAGAGATGCAGAATCGTCTCTGAGGGCGCTGTTCCCTCAACCGAGGCCGGATGGATCAGGCAGGAGAAGCTTTCATGGCCCTCCTGACCGAGCTTGAGAAAAAGACGTGTCGTCAGACCCGGCGGCGGACCGGCGTAGGATTGCGGCTCGCTACGCCACGTCATGAGCGTGTTGAAGATATGCCCGCCAAAGCTGGTCTCTGCCGCGTGACCATTCTCGCGGTTCTCATAGCGCATCAGGGCATGCATCCAGCCATCCCCCTCGCCACCGTCGCGGAAATCATACACGAGGTCGGCGTGGCCAGCGCAGTCAGTCAGCTCGTGCAGGGCAATTGCTGTCTCATGATTGCGCGGCAGATTGCCTAGAAACTTCTGTGTGATGAGCGTCCCTTCATCATCGAAAACATCGAGACGCAGCGGCAGGCTGGTGATCTTTTCCGACATCGGGTTCGGCTGCACCACGCTGGTGAAGCGCTTGGGGTCGAGAATGGGGAAAGGCAACACAAACCCGCGGCCCATCGAAGGCGGCAGCTTGCGCAACGCTGGTTCAGGTACGAGGTCACGACGCTCCACGTTCAGATGCGCGATACGGGTCAGACCGCCTTCGGTAATCTCGTAGCGTGGCCGTACGATGTGGTTTCCCGAACGCAACTCAAGCTGGGCCGGCCAAACAATATCCTTCACAAGCGCACCCACATCGAGCGCGTAGGTGGAGAATGGGCCAACCTCGACCGTGACCGGGAAATGCGTCTCCTCGCCCATCTGGTTGAGTGTAATGGCACCCGCCGGAATAGGCGTAGCATGGCTGTTCTGGATCCAGAGAATCAGCGCCTCACCGGGGCGCGGTGCCGGCAGCGTTGCGAAACGCGGTGATGGCCAGGCATTGGCGTCATGCGTGACCGAGAGGCTGGGCTCGCCATTCTTGCCATAAGTGTCGAGCGCATATTTCACGACATCATGCCCACGCGCACCGAGCACATGAACGAAAAGCTGACCGCAGAAAGCCGGCAGATCGAAACGCGCCCGCACCACGGCACTGTCCACAACAATACCGGCAGGCGCGTCGGGAATTTCCTCTTCCCATTCAGCCAGGATCTCGCCCTTGTCGTCATAAAGGCGGAACCAGTAACGCACATCGGTCGCGTCGTAGTTGCACCAGTAATTCGCCGTGACGAGCCGTGTACTGAAGCGCTCATCATCACGGAAGAACGCAAAGTTCGTCGCGAAATTATGCTTGTCGAGATAGTTGCGCGGATTGCTCAGCATGGAGTCCGGCAATTTTGCGGGCTCCAGAGAGAAAATCTGCTGATCGGCATGGGTGACGCGCGCGAGGCGCGACAACATCTTTTCATGCTCGAAGGAGAGGGCAAGCACCTGCCTGGCCTCGGATGATGAAAGATCCGTCAGGGCCAGCTTCTCGCCGCCCAGCCCATCATCCTTGCCCACCTGCTCGCTGTCATGCGTGTAGACACCGCAGGAAGGCGTGAGTCCGGGGTACAGGGCGACCAGCGTACGCAGCACATTGCCCGGGTCATAAACCGCAAAGCCACCCCCAGCCGCCAGTGTCGCTTCCAGTCGCCTCAGAGCCTCGCTCGCCAAGGGATGCGCAAGCGCCTTGTAGAGGATGTTTCCGCCGCCCTGAGCGTCGAAGGTGATGATATCGAGCATGGTCGTCCTGTACCCGTTTTCTTTATTACGGACCCCGCCACTCCTTGTTCAGAGAGCGAGACGCCGACGCATTTCATCGGCCGCTCTGCCGGTATCGTCAAGCGGCGTTATAGCCCACGGCGCCCACGCGCCCGTGAACGGACGAACACGCCCGGCCTCGGCCAGTGTCTCGACAAAGGTCCGGATGCGCCGTGAACGCCCCGGCAGATCAATGATCAAGACCGGCGCTGTCGTGGCGGCGGCCTCCGAGATCATCGATACGCTATCCGTCGTCACGGCAATCATATCGGCGCAGGCAAGCATACCGAGATAGGGATTATCCCCCTGCCCGTCCCATATCATGGCGCATGACGGATCCAGCGCCTCGCGCAACACCGCCAAAGCTGCCGGGTCGGTTCGGCGTGAGGGTGTAAGGGCAATCGTTACATCCTGCGTCCGGGCGATCCCGGCAAGCTGTGCGCCGAGTGTTGCGGCTTCATTGACGCCAAAACTGAACCGGCCATTCGCGCCGCCAATCAGAACGGACAAGAGGGCCTTTTTGCCTGTTCGCAGCCTGCTTTCCCACAGGGTCCGGGCGTCGGACAGCTTTGCAGGGGTCACGCCATGCAGGGCGGTTCGGGCCGCCACGACATTGGGTCCGGCCATGCGATCATGAACATTGGCCACAATCAGGTCGAAGCGAGCCGCATCCATGCGGGGGTTCTGTATCTGCACCAGCGGCAACCCGGTGCGCTTTTTCAGCGCTGCCCCGACTGCCCCGCCTGTCCCGCCAACGCTGACAAGCAGGCGGGTGTTGCCCGGCAGCACGATCGGTGCCGTAGCACGCAGCGGGTCGGGGCAGAATCTCGTGGGGATACGGCGCCAGACTCCTCCGATCCGCACGGGATGAAAATGCCATTCCAGCCCCGCACGCTCGACAAGACCGCTCGCCTGGGCGCGCATTCCGGCAAAATCTTCAGCAATGATGGCTACACTCATAACTCGGTAATTCCTTCACCGGCAGAACTTTGGCAAGAAGCATCCATGAGTGATGTTCAAGATCCTGCCGCCTTTCCATTCGACCCGCTGGTCAACGCGGGCCTCAAGCAAGTGGGCATAGAGAAACCCAATGAGGTGCAGACCCGCGTCTGGCCCGAACTGAATGACAGGCACGATGTGCTTCTTGTGGCACAGACCGGCTCTGGAAAGACCGCAGCTTATGCGGCGCCCGCCTTCCAGCGCCTTCTGTCGCTCTCCGCGGAACGGCAACCCGGCGCACCCCGTGTACTGATTCTGGCCCCGACCCGTGAGCTCGTGACCCAGATCGCCGGTGTATGCCGCCAGATCGGCAGACGCCTGCCCTTTCGCACGCGCCTGCTCTGCGGCGGCCTCCCCAAGGATGCGCAGATCGAGGCGCTGGCGGAAGGCGTGGATATTGCGGTTGCAACCCCTGGCCGCCTGATCGACCTCCTCGCCAGCGGCGCCTGCAGGCTCGACCTTGTCAGCATGCTGATCGTGGATGAGGTAGACCAGATGCTGGACGAGGATTTCCTCGCGGCAATGGATGATATCATCCTGCATCTGCCGCAGGAACGTCAGGCCATGCTGTGCTCTGCCACGCTGCCGCCCACGGGCCGCGCCCTGGCCAGTCGCCTGCTCCACAAACCCGTCACGCTTGAATTTGAGAGCCAGACCGTCACGCCGCGTCGCATCAAGCAGCGCGCCATGTTCGTTGAGGCCGAGGAAAAGCTGGCCACCCTCACCCGCCTGTGTGCCGAAACCGAGGGACGCCAGATCGTGTTCCTGCGCACGAAGGCCTCGGTGGACCAGATCGGCAAGCATCTGCGCAAGGCAGGTCTGCCCGTCACAACGCTGCATGGCGATCTGGCACAGGGCGCACGACAGAAGGCGGTGGAGGCCCTGCGCAGCGGGCGATCCATGATCCTGCTCACAACGGATGTCGCAGCCCGAGGGCTCGACATTGATGATGTGGCGCTTGTCCTCAATTACGACCTGCCCGAGAAGGCCGAAACCTATGTGCACCGCATTGGCCGCACGGCGCGGGCAGGCAAGCGCGGCGCGGCGCTGTCCTTCTGCACGCGAGATGAGCGACTTTTGCTGAGAGCGATTGAAAAGGAGATCGGCTACCGTATCAGCATCGTTTCCTGAGTTACACGGCCTTGAGGTTTTCGACAGGCAGGGTCTAAACTCTCCCCATGACCGCTCCCAAGGCCCAGACGATGGACATCATTGCGATTCTGGAAAAGCTTGTCTCGTTCGATACGACAAGCCGTCATGCCAATGCGCCCCTCATCGACTGGATTACTGCGCTGCTCGATGAGCAGGACGTGCCCTATACGCGCAGTCGTGGGCCAGAGGACGGCAAATGGAACCTGCATGCCATCATTGGCCCGGTAGCGCCCGGTGGTCTGGCCTTGTCTGGTCATGTCGATTGTGTGCCCGTCGAGGGACAGGACTGGTCTCGTGATCCATTCAGCCTCACCCGGCAGGATGAGAGACTCTACGCACGCGGCGCCACCGACATGAAGGGGTTTGTGGCTGCCATGCTAGCCGCCATACCCCGCATCCGAAGCCTGCCCCTGCGCAAGCCTGTCCATCTCTTCTTCACCTTCGATGAGGAAATCACCTGTAACGGTGCCCGCTATCTGATCGAGGATGTCATCTCACGCGGCCTGATGCCCGATTCATGCGTGATTGGTGAGCCCACCATGCTCGCGCCGATCATCGCCCATAAAGGGCGATTCACGGTGCGCGTGGATATCCGGGGCCGCCCCGCCCATTCCTCCCAGCCTGCGCTGGGCGTCAACGCGCTTCACGCCATGGGGCGTGCCATCGCAGCACTCGCAGATATGAGCGACGCTTTCGAACGCAATGGCCCCCATGTCAGCGGTTTCCTCCCCGATCACACGACCATGCAGGTCGGGCTCGCCAGTGGTGGCAGCATTCTGAATATCGTGCCCGAACAAGCCAGTTTCGAGCTTGAATGGCGTGCTGTACCGGGTGACGACAACGCCGCAATTTTCCAGTCCATTACAGAGCGCCTTGCGCCAATCGACGCAGCCCTGCGCATGGCCGATCCATCTTGCGGGCTGACACTGACGCCCCTTGTCGACCTCCCGCCCCTGAACCTCTCACCCACATCGCCCCTGGTCTCGCTTTTGCAGCAGATTACGGGGCGCAACAGTGCGGGTTATGTCTCTTATGGGACGGAAGCCGGTATCTACCAACAGGCCGGGCTCGAGACGATCGTGTGTGGCCCCGGTGATATCGCCCAGGCGCATAAACCCGATGAATGGATCACAATCGACCAGCTGGCGCGATGTGAAACCATGATCGACCGCCTTGTCAGACAGGTCTGTCTTGCTGCATGAGTTGCGGGGCATCACCGCGCGATCATCACCCTGTCCGCAGGCGGCGGCAGCGCCTGCTGCCCAGCCTGGCGCTGCCGCGTCGCCTTCCCGAATTCCCGATCCTGATTGACCCACCTGATCTCTCACCGTGGCGGGCCGGCAATAACGGGATAGCCGGCGTCATCGAGCGCGAGAGCCCTGTACCGGGGCCGGAAATCGCGGTGATTTCCCTCATCCACGGCAATGAGTTCGCTGGCGCCGCCGCTGCCGACCGTCTGCTCAGGGAGGATATCAGGCCCCTTTGCGGAACACTGCGCATCGTATTTGCCAATATGGCCGCCTTCGAGCGCTTCGACCCGTCGTACCCCACAGCGTCGCGCTTCATCGGTGAAGATCTCAATCGTGTCTGGTCCAATGACAGGCTGAGCCAGAAGCCTGGTTCGACTGAAATGGAGCGGGCACAGGAGTTGCTGCCCGTCATCCAGCGCAGCGACATGCTGCTCGATCTTCATTCCATGTTATGGGATTCGTCACCTCTTTTCATCTCGCCGCAGACAGAACGCTCGATCACACTGGCGGGCCTCCTCTCGTCGCAGGCCGACACACCCTTTCTGACCCTCACCGATCTGGGACATGTTGGAGGCGCAAGGCTGATCGAGCAGGAGCGTTTCATGGCACCCGGCGGCACAGGGCGTAGCGTACTGCTTGAGGCAGGTCAGCACTGGCGACCGGAAACGGTCGAGACCAGCGCACGCGTCATTCGTCATTTTGTTGAGAATGCGGGGTTTGTGCATTGGGGCAGCCGGAGCGAGCCGGTTGCCGTTTCACGCCAGGCAATGGTGACCGATAATGTCGTCGCCAGAAGCGCCAGTTTCGGGTTTACCGAGAGTTATCTCGGTGGTCAGGTGATTGAAAAGGCGGGCACGGTTATCGCGCTGGACGGTGATGATGAAATCTGTACGCCCTACGACCAATGCGTCCTCATCATGCCCAATCTGTGTGTGCGCAGAGGGCAACTCGCGGTGAGGCTTGCACGCAGGCTATAGGCCCGATCCGGTCGCGGCAGCCAGACGACACTCTGGACACGATCGCGGCGAAACCAGGTCAAACGATCCACCGCAATCGCCCCGCGCGGGCAAAAAAAGGGGGGCTCATTGCCCCCCTCTTCGATCCTCAGGCGCCGGGATAGGCGACGTCATAGATGGGGAAGCGACGGCAAAGCGCCTTTACCTCGTCATGCACGCGCTGCTCGACGCTGTCCTGCTCCGGCGTTCCGTAGGCACTCAGCACTTCATCGATCATGCGAGCGATCGTGCGGAATTCCTCAACGCCAAAACCGCGTGACGTCGCGGCCGGGCTGCCCAGACGGATACCGGAGGTCACAAACGGCTTTTCAGGGTCGAACGGGATTGCATTCTTGTTAGCCGTGATCCCGGCGCGCTCGAGAGCCGCCTCGGCAATCTTGCCCGTTACCTTCTTGGGACGCAGATCGACCAGAACGAGGTGGCAATCCGTCCCACCGGTCACGATGTCAAAGCCGCGTGCCACAAGCTCCTCGGCCAGAACGCGGGCGTTCTCAGCCACCGCGCCCTGATACGCCTTGAACTTCTCGCCAAGGGCCTCGCCAAAGGCCACAGCCTTGCCAGCGATGACATGCATGAGCGGACCGCCCTGCAGGCCCGGGAATACGGCTGAATTGACCTTCTTGGCGATGTCCGGATCATTCGTAAGCACAATGCCACCGCGCGGGCCGCGCAGCGTCTTGTGCGTGGTGCTGGTCACGATATGCGCATGGGGCACGGGGCTCGGGAAAAGACCAGCCGCGACGAGACCGGCGAAATGCGCCATGTCCACCATCAGATAGGCACCCACCTCGTCCGCAATGCGACGGAAACGTGCAAAATCGATATGACGGGGATAAGCCGAGCCACCTGCGACAATGATCGTCGGCTTGTGCTCACGTGCAAGGCGCTCCATTTCCTCGTAGTCGAGGGTTCCGTCCTCGGCACGCACACCGTACTGCACTGCGTTGAACCACTTCCCTGAGTAGTTCGGCGCGGCACCATGCGTCAGATGTCCACCAGCGGCGAGGCTCATGCCCAGCACGGTGTCACCCGGCTTGCCCAGCGCCATGAAGGCGGCCTGGTTGGCGTTCGCGCCAGAATGGGGCTGCACGTTGGCAAACTCGACGCCAAACAGCGCCTTGATACGCTCGATTGCCAGATTTTCCACGCGGTCGACATCGACGCACCCGCCGTAATAGCGCTTGCCGGGCAGTCCTTCGGCGTATTTGTTGGTCAGGACCGAGCCCTGCGCCTCAAGAACGGCAAAAGAGGTGATATTCTCGGATGCGATCAGTTCAATGCCATCCTGCTGACGGATCAGTTCGGCGTTGATGATTTCTGCCACCTCGGGGTCTGCTTCATTCAGACCGCGATGATAGAAATCGTGCTGGGGGGACATGTTCTCGCGAGTAGTCATTCTTTTCTCTCCCGGAGGGGGCGCACAGACGCGGAAAATGGCGTATCACGATGGGCAATATCCCAGATTTCCCCCCGCCGCCAACCCGTTTAGCGCGGGAGAGTTGTTTTAGAGGAAGACTGAATGGCCCAGCCCCTCGCCGCCCTGTGGCGGCGCAAACCGATTGACGTGGCAACCGACGAAAAAGGCGAACACGGGCTGCACCGCGTTATCGGACCGTTTTCGCTGATTGCCCTTGGGGTGGGCACGACCGTCGGGGCTGGCCTGTTTTCATTGACAGGCATTGCTGCGGCCCAGAATGCGGGGCCAGCAGTCATACTCGCTTTTGTGGTGGCTGCCATTGCCTGCGGGTTTGCCGCCTTCTGTTATGCCGAACTGGCCAGCATGATCCCGTCTGCCGGCTCGGCCTATTCCTACAGCTATGCTGTGCTTGGCGAGCTAGTTGCCTGGGTTATCGGTTGGGACCTTGTGCTGGAATACACTGTAGGGGCAGCAGCCGTAGCCTCGAGCTGGTCAGGCTATCTGGCCTCGATTCTGGGCCAGTGGGACCTGCATCCGGACCCGCGCTGGATGGCATCCCCCATGAGCATGGTGAAGCTGCCGGATGGCAGCATGGCTCATGGCTGGATCAACCTTCCCGCCATGGCCGCAATTGTGTTCATCGTCATGCTTTTGCTGCGCGGCATTTCCGAGTCCACGCGCATCAATGCTGTGGTCGTGGTGCTCAAGCTCGGAGTGGTCGGCGCCTTCATCATATTCTGCTCGCCCTTCATCAAGCCCGAGCATTTCACCCCCTTCATTCCGCCCAACACAGGCGAGTTCGGTCATTTTGGCGTCTCGGGCATCATGCGGGCTGCTGGTATGATCTTCTTTGCCTATCTGGGCTTCGACATCATCGCCACCACCGCGCAGGAGGCCCGCAACCCTGAGCGGACCATGCCTATTGGCATATTGGGCAGCCTGCTCATTTGCACCATCATCTATATCGCCTTCGCCTTCGTGCTGACCGGCGTCGTTGATTATCGCCAGCTCGAGGGCGATGGCAGCCCTGTGGCCACAGCCATCGATATCACCCATCTGTTCTGGCTGCAGGGCGCTCTCAAGTTCAGCATCCTGTTTGGCTATATCTCGGTGCTGATGGGGCTCATGATGGGTCAGGTGCGCGTGTTCTACGCCATGTCGCATGATGGCCTGCTACCGGCGATATTTGGCCGCCTCAGCCCACGCACGCGGGCACCAGCCGTGTCTCACCTGATCTTTCTCGTGGTGACCTGCCTGCTGGCAGGGCTGGTGCCGATCTCCGTGCTCGGCAACATGACCTCAATCGGCACCCTGCTCGCCTTCGTGCTGGTCTGTGTGGGTGTCCTGATCCTGCGCATTCGTGAGCCAAATCGCCCCCGCGCGTTTCGCGCACCCGGCGGGCTGTTCACCCCGGTCTGCGGTATCCTGAGCTGCCTCGCGGTCATGGTGTCGCTGGATGCGCTCACCTGGCTACGCATGGTGGTCTGGCTGATCGCCGGACTGGTCGTTTATGCGCTGTATGGTATCAAAAAGAGCAAGCTTACTACCGAGGGAACAACGCGATGATCACCGGATCCTTTCCACTCAGCCGTCCAAGACGTAACCGTTTCGACGGTTTCACGCGCCGCCTCGTAGCCGAAACGACGCTGACGATCGACAATCTGATCTGGCCGATCTTCGTCTGTGATGGCAAAGGGCAGCGCAGCAGTGTCGCCTCCATGCCTGGGGTCGAACGCGTGAGCGTGGACCTGCTTGAGGCTCATCTGGCCGAGGCCATCGGTCTCGGTATCCCCGCCGTGGCCCTCTTCCCGATCACCCCGACAGACATCAGGGATGCAACGGGCCGTGAGGCCACCAACCCGGACAACCTGATCTGCAAGGCTGCGCGTGAAATCAAGCGCCTGTATCCTGACCTTGGGCTGATTGGTGATGTGGCGCTCGACCCCTACACCGATCATGGCCATGACGGTCTTATCGAGGGCGATTACGTCGTCAATGACGCATCGGTAGAGATTCTGGCGCTACAGGCCATCAATCAGGCCGCAGCCGGGATCGACATCATCGCCCCGTCTGACATGATGGATGGACGCATCGGAGCAATACGCACCGCTCTGGACAAGGCAGGGCACGACAACGTGCGCATCATGTCCTATGCCGCCAAATATGCTTCCGCCTTCTATGGTCCGTTCCGTGACGCTCTGGGGTCCGGGGGACTGCTCAAGGGCGACAAGAAAACCTATCAGATGGACCCTGCCAATTCCGATGAAGCGCTGCGCGAGGTCGCGCTCGACATTCAGGAAGGCGCAGATATGGTCATGGTCAAACCCGGCATGCCCTATCTGGACATCATCCATCGGGTTCGCGAAACCTTCGCCGTTCCGACTTTTGCGTACCAGGTATCAGGTGAATACGCGATGCTGATGGCGGCTATCCAGAATGGCTGGCTGGACCGCGATCGCGCCATACTTGAAAGCCTGCTTGCCTTTCGGCGTGCCGGTTGCAATGGCGTCCTTACCTATTTCGCAGTCGAGGCTGCAAGGTTGCTCCGTAGCAGGCTGTGACGACCGCGCGCCAAAGGCGCGGCGGCAGGGCTTTCGCCGCTGGAATGGCGGCGGAGGCCCACACGCGCGAAACGCTTGCAAATGCGGGCTACGTGCTTCTTGCCGAGCGATGCCGCACGCCATATGGCGAGATCGATCTCGTCGCGGCGAATGACGGTCTTATTCTGTTCGTTGAGGTCAAGCAGCGCCGAACATTGGATGAGGCCGCCTACGCCCTGAGGCTTCCCCAGCAGCGCCGTCTACTTGCCGCTGCGGAGTATCTTCTTCAGACGCAGCCGTCATGGCGACGCGAAAAGACCCGGTTCGACCTCATGATATATGACGTCGCCGGGAATGTTGGATGGATCGAGGATATTCTGAGGGACGGTTAGTCCAACCGTCGAACAGCGCTGTTGCCCCTGCACCGGACTTGCCTTGGATGAGAGACAGAAGCCTTCGGGGAGCGACCGCGGCTGCATAGCATGGCGGTCGGAAATGGTCGGCGGGAAACGCCGGGAGCACGGTCTAGTTAGCTACCGAAGTTCAGTAGCGTCGGCGAGCCCCACAAATGGCCCTGCCTGGTAGACACGATAACACCCCCGCAGGAGAGCAGTCCAAGCGGGACGCTGTAGCGCCCCCAATCTGTCAGCCGTGACGGCGGGCGTGATGCTTGCTGCTTGCCGGTGCCTTGGCGTGATAAACCACAGTGTGGACTAGGGCGCGACGCGACGGCGCTGAGACGTGATGGGCGGCCACCTGATGAACGGCTGCGCCGTGGTGATGCGTATAGGTGGTGACGGGGCGGTGATAGACGGGCGTGGCGGTAAGCGCATCAAGCGTCAGCTTGGAGGCTTCCCAATCGGTGATCTCTCTTGCGCTTGCACCATGAGAGGCGAAGGCTGCCCCGGCGGCGACGACTGAAGCTGCAAGTTTGAGACCCGATAGACGCCGCATTTTTTCTTCCCTCTGAATGACTTCCGCCACGTTAGTCAGGACTGCGAAAGCACAACAAGAGGTCTGAAGAAGAAATTTTTACAAGAAGATTTACCGTTGCAATACTGCCACAGTTTAAGACGAAACCGTGGCAGCGCGCAGAGTTTATGGCTTAATCAAGGCAGATCAGGACACCTTTTTGGCAATCTGCTTTTCTTCCAGCAGAGACTCCAGTTCGCCGCTCTGGAACATATCGGTCACGATATCGCAGCCACCGATGAACTCGCCCTTGATGTAAAGCTGCGGCACTGTCGGCCACTGCGAAAAGTCCTTGATGCCCTGGCGCAGTTCCGGGCTTGCAAGCACATTGGCCGTCTCGAAATCGACGCCCATGTGCCCGAGGATCTGCACGACGCGTGCGGAAAAACCGCATTGCGGGAACAGCTTGTCACCCTTCATGAAAAGCATGACGGGATTGTTGTCGATAAGCTGCTGAATCTGCTGGAAAGTAGCTTCGGCCATGGATCGCTCCTGTGCGCGAGATGCGCGTTGGGTCAATAATCGCTTAATTATAGACCCAACTAGTCTCGATTGTCAGGGGGTTTGTGTTTTGAGGGCCAGAGCGTGAAGCTCTGTCCCCATACGGCCACCAAACGCGTCATAGACGAGCTTGTGCTGGCGCACCCGTGGCAGCCCCGCAAAAGCAGTGCTGGTCACGGTTGCAGCATAATGGTCCCCATCGCCCGCGAGATCATGAATCTCGATCACGGCATCAGGCAGGGCAGCCTTGATGGTGCGTTCGATTTCTTCGGCGCTCATCGGCATGGTTCAGCGCTCCATCAGCTTGGGGAAGAACTCGGCATTGACCTTGCGCATACGCTCGGCCGACAGGCTCATACCGTCGGTCAGAACCAGTGAATCACCCCCTGAACGTCCGAGATGGCGCACTGGCACATGAGCCTTTTCAGCTGCATCGATCAGCGCGGTAGCATGCTTGGTTGCCACCACGTAGCAGGCCTGGTCCTCGCCGAAGTAATAGGCATGAAGGCTCGTGCCGTGATGCGGCTTGTCAAGATGGCAGCCAACGCCGCTCGCCATGACCATCTCCGCCACGGCCACAAGCAATCCGCCATCGGCGATGTCGTGGCAGGCCTCAATGCGCCCTTCCCCGATCATCTTGCGCACGAAGTCGCCGTTGCGACGCTCCGCGTGAAGATCGATGATCGGCGGGGCACCATCTTCGCGATGGCAGATCTCACGCAACCAAAGCGACTGGCCGAGTTCGCCGCGGATCTCGCCAATCAGAACAAGTTCGCACTGCTCAGGCATGCCAAGACCAATCGCCTTGGTTACATCGTCGATCACACCGATAGCGCCAATGGCCGGCGTCGGCAGGATCGGCTGGCTCAGACCGCTCGGATGGCTCGTCTGGTTGTATAGCGACACATTACCACTCACCACCGGGAAATCCAGCGCACGGCAGGCCTCACCCATGCCTTTGATGGCATCGGCGAACTGACCCATGATCTCCGGCTTTTCGGGATTGCCGAAGTTCAGGTTATCGGTCACGGCCAGCGGCAGCGCACCCGTTGCCGTGATATTGCGCCAGGCTTCTGCAACTGCCTGAGCCCCACCCGCATGCGGGTCAGCCTGACAATAGCGCGGCGTACAATCGGTCGTCATGGCAAGACCGCGCTTCGTGCCCTCGACGCGAACGATGGCAGCATCGGCCGCACCGGGGCGACGGGCCGTCTGCCCCCCCACGCCGCTGTCATACTGGTTCCAGACCCAGGCGCGCGAAGCGAGATCCGGGCAGGCCAGCAGGGTCAGCAGCGCATGTTCGACACCCGCAGGATCGGCCACAGTGCCCAGACGCGCCGGCTTGGCAGCGTGCGTCATGGGACGATGGTAGAGCGGTGCCTCATCAGCCAGTGGCGCAAGCGGAATATCCGCCTCCGTCTTGCCGAGATGCTTGACCGTGATATGCGCCGTATCGGTCAGCACGCCGACAATCGCAAAATCAAGGTCCCATTTTTCGAAAATGGCGCGGGCTACGTCGGTGCGTTCGGGCTTGAGCACCATGAGCATACGCTCCTGGCTCTCCGACAGCATCATTTCATAGGCCGTCATACCGGTCTCGCGCTGCGGCACCTTGTCGAGGTCGAGTTCGATACCGACACTACCCTTGCCTGCCATCTCGACAGCAGAGGATGTGAGGCCAGCCGCACCCATATCCTGAATCGCCACGATGGCATCGGTCGCCATCAGTTCGAGACAGGCCTCGATCAACAGCTTCTCGGTGAACGGATCACCCACCTGCACCGTCGGACGCTTGGACGCCGCATGTTCGTCGAATTCCGCCGAGGACATGGTAGCGCCGTGAATGCCATCGCGCCCGGTCTTGGAGCCGACATAAACCACCGGATTGCCGATACCCGCAGCAGCCGAGAGGAAAATGCGATCCTGACGGGCGATACCAACGGTCATGGCGTTGACGAGCGGGTTGCCATTATAGGCCGGGTGGAAATTGATCTCACCGCCTACCGTGGGAACACCAACACAGTTACCGTAGCCACCAATGCCACGTACCACGCCATCAATCACGCGCTGCGTCACAGGAAGCGACGGGTCACCGAAGCGAAGTGCGTTCAGATTGGCAACGGGGCGCGCGCCCATCGTGAACACATCGCGCAGGATGCCACCCACGCCTGTCGCCGCGCCCTGATAGGGCTCGATGAACGACGGATGGTTGTGGCTCTCCATCTTGAAGACAGCCGCAAGACCGTCTCCGATATCCACAACACCGGCATTTTCGCCGGGGCCATGAATGACCCAGGGGGCCTTGGTGGGCAGGGTCTTGAGATGCACGCGCGATGATTTGTAGGAGCAATGCTCCGACCACATGACCGAGAAGATACCGAGTTCGGTCAGGCTGGGCACGCGGCCCATGATGTCCAGAACCTTCTGGTATTCCTCCGCAGAGAGACCGAAGCGGGCGGCGAGTTCAGCGTTGACGATCATGCTCATGCGACGAGACTCTTCACCAGACCCGAGAACAGCGGCACGCCATCTGTCGCGCCAAGATCGGGATCGACCAGGTTTTCAGGGTGGGGCATCAGGCCGCAGACGCGCTTGTTGGCGCTCAGAATGCCTGCAATGGAGCGCTGGCTGCCATTGGGATTACTGATGCGGTTCGCGGCATCGAGTGTGCCCTTGGCGCAAACATAGCGGAAAGCCACACGATCTTCACCCTCAAGGCGATCGAGTTCGGCCTCCGAAGCTGTGTAGTTGCCGTCACCATGAGCCAGCGGCGCACGGAAGACATCGCCCTTGGACCAGTCACGCGTAAAGGCCGTATCCTGCGTCTCGACACGGAGGAACCCGTCCTGCGAAAGAAAACGCATCCCTGCATTACGCAGGAGCGCCCCCGGCAGAAGCTGGGCTTCGGTCAGGATCTGGAACCCGTTGCACACGCCCAGCACATACCCGCCGCGCTCGGCGAAGGCACGCACCTCGCGCAGGATCGGCGAGTGTGCGCCCATGGCGCCCGAACGCAGATAGTCGCCAAAGCTGAACCCGCCCGGAAGGACAATCAGGTCCAGATCAGGCAGGCTCGTATCACGATGCCAGAGCATGGTGGGTGCCTTGCCGCTGACGAGACGAAGCGCCTGCTCCATGTCGCGCTCACGGTTCGTGCCGGGGAAAACGACGATACCGGCCTTCATGGCTTCCCTCCCTGGCCCGAACACGGATAGGCCTCGTGCAGTGCAGCAAAAACGGATTTGCCGACAGGGAATTTCAGGACGTCCTGATGGGCCTTGAGCCAGGACAGCACCTTGCCACGCATGGCATCGGTGGTTTCGGCGTCAGGGACGCAGAAACCGACCACCGTGCCGCTATCGCCATTGCTCTTGGCGTTCAGTGCCGAAAGCGCACCTGAATCGGCCATGCCGGCAATATAGGCATCACAGACGGCCTTGCCCTGGGGCTTGGAGCAGATGGCGCCAAAGCGACCGGCCTGCATGGAAGAGAGACGATGCTCATCAGCCTGAGCCACACCGGCCAGGCCGCCTGCTGGCAGTGCAAGCGCAACTGCCGCCAGAAGAGCCAGCTTGCGGGTCATCCAACAACCTCGACAGCGAAATCTTCGATCACGAGGTTCGCCAGAAGCTCACGGGCCATTGCCTCGCCCTGGGCGAGTGCCTTTTGACGGTCTTCGGTCGCGATCTCGAGTTCCATGGTCTTGCCCACGCGCACTTCGCCGACATTGGCAAAGCCCAGCACCTCAAGGGCGTGCCCAATGGCCTTGCCCTGCGGATCGAGCACGCCTTCCTTCAGCATGACATTGACGCGAATTTTCATTGCATGACCTCCGGTCCTTTGAGATCGCCGTTGCCGGCCTCGGGCAGAATGCCAAGGCGGCGGGCGACTTCCTGATAAGCTTCCTCGACACGGCCCATATCCCGACGGAAACGGTCCTTGTCGAGCTTCTCGCTCGTCTTGGTGTCCCACAGGCGGCAGTTATCGGGAGAAATTTCGTCGGCGAGCACAATACGCATCTCGTCGTTTTCCCACAGGCGACCAAATTCGAGCTTGAAATCGACAAGCTGGATGCCGATGCCCTGGAACATGCCCGTGAGAAAATCGTTGGTGCGCAGCGCGTAGGCATTGATCTCATCGAGATCCTGCGCATTGGCCCAGCCAAAGGCGGTGACATGCTCTTCCGACACCATCGGGTCGTTGAGCGCATCGTTCTTGTAGTAATATTCGAGAATCGAACGGGGCAGACGCGTGCCTTCGGCTAGGCCGAGGCGCTTGGCAATCGAGCCCGCAGCCACGTTGCGCACAACGACTTCAAGGGGGATGATCTCGACTTCGCGGATCAGCTGCTCGCGCATGTTCAGGCGGCGGACAAAATGAGTCGGAATACCGATTTCATGCAGGCGAAGCATGAGGTGTTCGCTGATGCGGTTATTCAGCACGCCCTTGCCGGTGATGATCCCCTTTTTCACGCCATTGCCGGCGGAGGCATCATCCTTGAAATACTGAACGAGTGTGCCGGGCTCTGGCCCCTCGAACAGGATCTTGGCTTTTCCTTCATAGAGCTGACGACGGCGTGCCATGACGATCTTTCAAAAACGGTGAACGGCGTTGTCCCGCATATAGCAGCGGAGCAACGCCGTTCATACCCATGATCGTCCCCTGTCGTCATGACAGGAGAGCGCATGTCGTCTTATTCGGCAGCAGCAGCCTTGGCGCGAGCGATGGGCGCAAAGGTGCCGTCACGCAGGGATGCCTCGAGCTGTTCGAGCGAACGGCCCCGTGTCTCGGGCACATAACGCAGCACGAAGAAGAACGAGACAGCATTCACGGCCGCGAAGAGCCAGAACGTACCGCCAGCGCCGAGCGCCTTCACCATGCTGAGAGTCGTGAGCGAAATGATCAGATCTGCGCCCCAGTGGCTCGCAGCAACAAGGCTCATGCCCGTGCCACGGCAGGAGAGCGGGAACACCTCTGCACCCACCAGCCAGATCGCCACGGAAAGACTGCCGACGTTGAACACGACATAACCCACCACGGCAGCGGCAGTCACAAATGCACCCCAGCCATGGGTCTGGCCGGTGAAAAACATGAAGCCCAGCAGAACGAGCGAAACAACAGCGCCGGGGATCATGCGAAGCATGAGGGTACGACGCCCCCAGGCGTCGACGGCCCAGCCGCCGAATGCAACCGTACCAACCATCGAAACACCGACCGCAACCGAGGTCAGCAGCGCGGATGACTGACCAAAGCCAGCATCGGCAAAAATGGTCGGCGCGTAGTACATGACCGCGTTGATGCCTGTAAGCTGGCAAAGCAGCGCAATACCAACGGCCGCAATGGTAGCCGGGCGAACCCAGGGCTTGAACACCTCGGAAAGCGGGGCCTTCTCGTCGTGCTGGTCCTGAATTTCCTGCAGTTCACGGTCAGCTTCAGCATCGGTGCGACGCACGCTGCGCAGAACGGTGCGGGCGCGTTCGAATTCACCCTGCATGGCCAGCCAGCGCGGGCTGTTGGGCAGGAAAAGCATACCGACGAAAAGGATGACTGCCGGGATGACACCCAGGCCGAACATCAGGCGCCAGGAGTAATCCTGCAGCAGATAGCCGGTGATGAAGGAGATAAGCTGACCGAAGGCGATGGCAAACTGGAATGCAACCACGAGCGAACCGCGACGCTCGGGCGGCGCGATCTCGGCGATATAGATCGGCACGATCTGCGAGGATGCGCCAATGGCCAGACCAAGGATAAGACGGGCAAAGGTCAGAACAGCGACCGTGTGCGCAAAGGTGACGATCACGGTGCCGATAAGGAACAACGTTGCCGCAGCAATGATCGTACGACGACGACCCAGACGATCCGAAAGCGGCGCTGCCGAGATACAGCCAATCAGCGCACCAAGAATGACGGCCGAGGTAACGATCTCGGCGCTCTCCGTGGTGAGCTGGAATTGCGGGGTGAGCTGAAGCAGGGCGGCCGAGATGATACCTGTATCATACCCGAAAAGGAGGCCGCCCGTCGCCGCGATTACGGCGATGAAGTTCGTTAGTGCATGCCCTCGTGGGCGCGATGTGGAAGCCATTGGTCAGCTTTCGTCTTGGTCCGGATGAACGTGCTTGAGATTACAAACTCGTTACTTCCACAATAAGACGCCACAAGGTCAACACATAATGTGGGATCTCAACCAAAAACCTTGTCATATATGCGGTCTACGGCAACAAGATGTCGTGTGCTGTCCATAGCGTCGTCGAGCACCTTGGAGTCGACCCGCCCGGCCACCTCGGGATCCGCATCGAGATTCTCACGGAAGCTGCGGCCTTCGGGAGTTCCGAGTCTGGTCCAGGTCTCCATCGCGTTGCGCTGTACGATACGGTAGGCGTCCTCACGCGAGATACCCGAGCGGGCAAGAGCCAGCAGGACTTCGCCCGAATGGACCACACCACCCAGTGATTCGAGATTGGCCATCATGCGCTCGGGATAGACCACCAGCTTGTCCATCATGCCTGCCAGACGCATCAGCGCGAAATCGAGGCCAATCGTCGCATCGGGGCCGATGTTACGCTCGACCGAAGAGTGGCTGATATCGCGCTCATGCCAGAGCGCCACATTTTCGAGCGCCGGGATAACATGCGAGCGGATCAGACGCGCCAGGCCGGTAAGGTTCTCTGAAAGCACCGGGTTACGCTTGTGGGGCATGGCCGAGCTGCCCTTCTGCCCGGGATGGAAGAACTCTTCCGCCTCGCGCACTTCCGAGCGCTGGAGGTGACGCACCTCGACAGCCAGACGCTCGATACCGCTCGAAATCACACCGAGCGCACAGAAGAACGCGGCATGACGGTCGCGCGGAATGACCTGTGTCGAGACATCCTCGGCAGCAAGCCCGAGACGCGCCGCCACGAATTCTTCCACACGGGGGTCGATATGGGCGTAGGTGCCAACTGCGCCCGAAATCGCGCAGATGGCAATTTCCTTGCGGGCTGCCAGCAGGCGCTCACGGTTGCGGGCGAACTCGGCATAATGGCCAGCGAGCTTGAGCCCGAAGCTGGTCGGCTCGGCATGGATGGCGTGCGAGCGGCCGATCGTGACGGTGTTCTTGTGAGCGAAAGCCTGCTTCTTCAGTGCGGCCAGCACGGCATCGAGATCTTCGAGCAGCAGGTCGGTTGCCTGAACGAGCTGGACCGAAAAACACGTGTCCAGAACGTCAGAGGACGTCATGCCAAGATGCACGAAGCGGCTCTCAGGGCCGATCTTTTCGGCCAGCCATGTCAGGAACGCGATCACATCATGACGCGTCACGGCCTCGATCTCGTCGATACGGGCCAGATCGTCGTCCGAGAACGCGGCCATCGCGGCGTCACCACGCTCGCGAATGACCTGCGCCGCTTCCTTCGGCATGTCGCCCAGCTCTGCCATCGCCTCACAGGCCAGCGCCTCGATCTCGAACCAGATACGATAGCGGTTGGCAGGCGACCAAATGGCGGTCATTTCAGGGCGGCTATAACGTGGCACCATGACGGTAAGGCTCCTTCGGGAAGAAAACGCTGCGAGAGCGGAAAGTCCGGATTGCGCCCTCTTACCGCAATACGCACGCCACGAACACCTTCCAGGCGAACACCCTGCGTTGGGGTGCGTATAATTGCGCGCACCCCGTCTGGCCGCTAGGCTTCGGGCCCTGAAGATATGTGGAGGATAATGTGGCGCCTGATCTCACCTGGCACGCCCTGATCGCGCTTGCCCAGGTTGTCATGATCGACATCACCCTGGCGGGCGATAATGCCGTCGTTATTGGCATGGTGGTGCGCGGCCTGCCCGCAGCCCAGCGACGCAAGGCCATCATCGTGGGGGTCGCGAGTGCGGCGCTCATGCGCATCGTGCTTGCCCTTGTGGCGTCGCAGCTGCTGGCCGTCATTGGCCTCACCCTTGCAGGCGGGCTGCTGCTACTCTGGGTTTGCTGGAAAATGTACCAGGAGATGCGCCACCCCGAACCCGCCGAGGGGGAGACGCGCAGCGGCACGCTAGGTCAGGCGATCTTCCGGATCATCCTCGCCGATCTGTCCATGAGCCTCGACAATGTGCTGGCGGTTGCAGGCGCCTCGCTGGGTCATCCCTACGTGCTTGTGACTGGTCTCGCCTTCTCTGTCGTGCTCATGGGTGTGGCGGCGACGCTCGTGGCAAAGCTGCTCGAACGCTATCGCTGGATTGCGTGGCTGGGGCTCGCCATCGTGGCCTTTGTCGCCTGTGAGCTGATCTACAAGGGGAGTATCGAGGTGGTGCATCATGTCGCGGGCTAAATCCCTCCTTCTGACCGGCACCTTTCTCCTGCTTGGCGGTTGCAGCACCCACGCTCAGGAGCCCGCCCCACCGGTTGCCGAGGCAGCCGCCCCGGATGAGACCGGGGACGGCTCAGCAACATCCTCGATGGTGCCCCCCGTTACCAGCGCACCGGGGGATGTCGCCTCACGGCTCGACTCCTGGCTTGCCCTGATCCAGCCTGATCCCGGGATTTCAGCACGCGCCTATGCAGATTTTCTGGATATCACCCCCGCGTGGCCCGAGCGCTCCGTCATGTTGTCGCGCTATCAGCAGGCACTGGCAACGCGCACGAGCGACAGCGAACTGACGTCACTATGCCCACGCGAGCCGCTTACTGGTGTGCAGGCCTTCATGCGTTGCGCGACCCTTCTGCCAGACGCTGCCAGCCAGGCGCGGCGCATCTGGCGTAACGGCGCGGATCGGGAGACCGATTCCAGCCTTATCCTCGCGGAATACGCAACGAGCCTGACACCTGACGATCATTGGGCGCGTTTCCAGCGCCAACTGCGCACACGCCAGTTCACAGCAGCAGGGCGACAGGTTTCGCTGCTGGCTCCGTCCCGGCAGGGAACAGCGCGTGTGCTGATCGCGCTGCTTTCCAACGCCCCGGATTCAGCCGCGCAATTTGCTTCCCTTACCGACGCACAACGCGCCGAGCCACAGATCATGCTGGCGCGCCTGCGGCAGCTTCGTCGCTATGAGACGCCAGATGTCGCTTTTGCACTCTGGCAAAGCAATGGCTTTGACGCCCAGAAGCATGCGCCATCAAGCGACTGGACCAATGAGCGCCTTGGTCTGGCGCGCGCTTTCCTCATGCAGGGCAACGTACCACAGGCGCGCATCCTGGCCGATGATACGACCTTACCCCTCAGTGCCGCCCCCGCGCTGGAGGCCCGCTTTCTGCGTGGATGGATCGACCTGCGTTTTGTCAAAAACCCTGCCCAGGCCCGGGAAGCATTTTCTCCCCTCACCCGTCAGACGAGCCTGATCACCCGCAGCCGGGGCTATTACTGGCTTGGACGCGCCTACGCTGCGGAGGACGCACAGAGCGAGGCCAATGCCGCGTGGCGACAGGCGGCTACAATGCCCACGACATTTTATGGGCAATTGGCACAGGCCGCGTTGTCAGGGAAAAGCGATACACTGCTCCCCGATGGCGGCGACGTGCCCGGTCTGGCTCAGGCCCTCGCGCGCGTACCGTCGCTCTCCAGCGGCCCGGTCTCGCGCGGTGACCTTATCGAAGCTACCCGGTTGCTTCATGAGCGCGGTGACGATGACCACGCCCGTGAGTTCCTGATGATGGGGTATTCTCAGGTTCAGGATGCCGCCGGTGAGGCGGCACTCGCCCGGTTCAGCCTGTCCATTGATGTGCTTGAGCCTGCTGTGTTCGCAGCGCGCCGCACAGGTCGTCTGGGCGCCGCGCTGTATCCCGAAGGCTGGCCCGTTCTCGATGGCGTGCAGGCCGAGGAGGACGGCCTGCCACATGGGCTCGCCCTTGCTGTAGCGCGCCAGGAAAGCAGTTTCGACGCGCATGTTTCGAGCCCGGCCAAGGCCATCGGCCTGATGCAGCTTCAGACAGGCACAGCACGGGATGTCGCCCGCCGCGCGGGGCTTGCCGGGGTCGATACGAGCGCCAGTGGCCTGCGGGACCCTTCAACGAACCTCACACTGGGGCGCGCCTATCTGGCCCAGCTTCTACAGCGTTTTGGCAATGTCGTGCCGGTTGTTCTCTCCGCCTATAATGCGGGGCCTCATCGCACCGACCAATGGCTGGCCAGCCTCCCCCTGCCCCAGCCTCTCACTCAGGAGGGCATGGTCGACTGGATCGAGAGCCTGCCTTACGAGGAGACACGCTCCTATATCCAGCGCGTCGAGGAAAACATGGCACTCTATCGTGTTCTGGAGGTCAATCACCGTGGCTGAATCAGCTCTTGTTCCCGCCAGCCTGACAGAAAAGGCGCAAGCCGTTCTCGACTTCCTGCGTCAGCGCGGGGCACGCCTCGTGACAGCGGAAAGCTGCACAGGAGGGCTGATTGCGGCAATGCTTACATCTCTTGCAGGATCGTCAGACGTGATCGAGGGCGGGATCGTCAGCTATTCCAACGCGATGAAAATGGATGCTCTGGATGTTGCGGAGCTGACGCTGGAACGTCACGGCGCCGTCAGCGAAGCTGTCGCGACCGAGATGGCCATGGGCGCCCTCGATCGTGCCGAAAACGCGACCATCGCTGTTGCCGTCACTGGTATAGCCGGGCCGGCGGGCGGGACGGCGGACAAGCCCGTCGGCACGGTCTGCCTGTGTGTCATGGAGGGGACCAAAAATCCCGTCCTGGAGACGGCTCATTTCTCCGGCAATCGGAATGATGTGCGCGCGGCTACGGTCGAGCGTGCCTTTGACCTGATCCTGACCCGCCTCGGCACATAAGAGCCTGTTTGGAAACTCACCGATGGACATTTCTGCGGGTGAGATTGGCGCCCATGGCGACGAGGATCATGGCTTGTGAGACGTCGCCAGCGGGTCATCCAGCCAAAGGTCCGCTCCACGACCCATCGTCGGGGCAGAATCTCGAAGCCTTTTGCACCGTCCCTGCGTCGGATGACTTCGACGACGAAGTCCAGATAAGCCGCCTTGTCCATCAACTGGAGCCGGTCGTAAGCCCCGTCGGCGAACAGGTGGAGGGTTCGAAGAACCCACTGGTTTTGAAACCAGCTCTGTGATTCCATTCGTCCGGTTCTGACTGAGGGAATGGCGCTATGAAGCAGCCGGGTTTCTCTGATGTGGATGAGCGGCTTGCGCGGTTGAGCGGGCTTGGTGATCAGCTCGAAGCGTTTTCCCGGACTGTGGATTTCGAGGCGTTCCGCCCTGATCTGGAGAAGGCTCTGGCTTACTCAGACGGGAGCAAGGGCGGGCGTCCGCCGTTCGATCCGGTACTGATGTTCAAGATCCTGGTGATCCAGACATTGAACAATCTCTCCGATGAACGGACGGAGTATCTGATCAACGAACGTCTGTCGTTCATGCGTTTCCTAAGTCTGGCCTTATCGGATCGGGTACCCGATGCCAAGACGGTCTGGCTGTTTCGCGCGCGTCTGACCGAGGCGGGCGTCATCCAGAGTTTGTTCGCGCGCTTTGACGCCACATTGCGCAACGCCGGGTATTTACCGATGTCGGGCCAGATCCTGAATGCAACGCTGGTGGCTGCTCCAAAGCAGCGGAACTCCAACGCAGAGAAAGCCGATCTTCGGGAAGGACGGATCCCACAGAACTCGCAGGACAAACCGGCAAAGCTGTCGCACAAGGACAGACATGCGCGCTGGACACTGAAGTTCACGAAGGCAAAACGGCAGGAGGACGGGACGCTCCCAATCACAGATCTCGACATTCCGTTCTTTGGATACAAGTCGCACATCTCCATCGAACGGAAGTTCCGGTTCATCCGGAAATGGAAGACGACGGATGCCGCCGCCAGTGATGGTGCCAGGCTGCGCGAGGGGCTGCTGGATAAAACCGATACCGCCTCTGGCGTCTGGGCCGACACGGCGTATCGCTCGAAAGCCAATGAGGCCTTCATGGACAAAAGGGGTTTCGTTTCGAAGGTTCACAGGAAAAAGCCGCATCTCAAACCGATGCCCCGCCACATCCAGCGGTCCAACGGAGGAAAGTCCGTGATCCGCACGCGTGTCGAGCATGTCTTTGCCGATCAGAAATCGCAGACGGGACTGTTCGTCCGAACTGTCGGTATCACGCGAGCCACCATAAGGATCGGGCTGGCCAATATCGTCTACAACATGCGCCGCTTCCTCTTCCTCGAAAGACTGAACGCGAGCGCGTAGCCATCCCAATGGCGATAGCCCGCGATCTGCTCAAAACGCAGAGCGAAAGTCACCCCGGGAGCCGTCAGTCAGAATGAAAAAACACTAAATTACCAGCCAGCTCCATCAACCAACGGTTCTTCGACCTCTCCAGGTCGCGCCCGCAGAATGCGCCAACTTCTTCACCGCCGCTGGATACGAGCCAGATTGAAAAGAAAACGCTCTAACGGTCGCGCCAGGCCCAAGAGCAGAAGGCGGGTCGCAGCTTGCTATGACAAATGCCCGACCGCCTTCTTTACGGTCATCTGGCTCGTCGCGCCTTCCATGATCTGGCTAGGCATTCTTAGCATGGAGTACCGCACCTACCACAAGGACAGGAAAATTACGCCAAAGGAACCAATGTCCTAAATTAGGACAAAATTCTTTGATTTGATGGATACCCAGATGATAAATAGAGTAATGGGATCGATATGAATAATACTTTTTCACGCTCGAAAATAACTAATATCATTCCTATTATGTTCCCCAGCAAAAATCAGCCAAATCTGGAGCGCATGTCTCATCGAGTGGCGGGAATAGATATTCTGAGAGGATTATCTATTATTTCGGTGATTCTTTTACACATAAATATTAGAATTCCATTATCGAAATTTTTTCATAATATTCCCAAAGCATTAGAATGGACTTTTCTTTGGAGTGGGTTTTACGGAGTATCCGCTTTCTTTGTTATATCGGGATACCTAATCACTACAAAATCATACGACCGCTGGGGAAATATTGGTGATGTCAAATTACTAGGATTCTACATAAATCGCTTTTCCAGAATAATACCTGGATTGATTTTTTTGCTTATCATAATGACTATTTTCAATGCCTTCAAGGTTCCAGGCTTTACCCTAGATCCTCACCAAGTATCTCTCTCACGAGCCTGGTGGGAAGCTCTAACCTTTCATATTAATATGTTTCAAGCCCACTGGGGCGATCTTCCTGCAACTTGGAATGCGCTTTGGTCTCTCTCAATAGAAGAGGCTTTTTATATTGGATTCCCTCTATTATGCCTTGCGTTGAGAAAAGAAAAACTTATCATCTCAGCACTTTGCATATTTGTCGTCGTCGCACCATTTGCTCGTATCTATGGTATCCATGAAACTGATCCGCAAGACCAGACATATCTATGCTGTATGGATGGCCTTGCAATTGGCTGTTTAGCCGCAATATTGCAGAGAAGGTTTCAGTTCAACTTAACTGGTCAACTTTCATTGTTCGCTTTCGGTTTTTGTCTCTTCGCCCTAGTGGATATTTTCAGAGTCCAAACATCACGCTGGGGATTAGTGTCGACCGGAACCTATATCACTGTTCTTACCTGTGGGGTCGCATTCATGCTGGTTGCCATTGGTTCTGGACTCGGCGCAAATTTTCGAATTCCTGGAGTAGGAATTATTAGTCGCTTCGGAAAGCTTAGCTACGAGATTTATCTTACTCACACCTTTATAACGATGACAGCATTGGGCATTTACGATCTCATCATACCAAAAGACCAACTAATACCAGTCATATATTTTTTTGTAATCTCCACCAGTCTTTTTATTGGTGTATACTACGAGCGCTTAATCACGGGCCCAAGCAATCGCTATCTTCGAGAAAAGCTGACAATGCTTTTTCAAAGAGGAGCGCGTCGGGCTCAAGATTCTTAAACAAAACAAAACGGTTGCGGAGAGATGGATAGCCGGCAAGGAGGCGGTCTGGCATCTATGATAGCAGGTCGCGGAATCATGTCACGCTAATTGCTGCGGGATAGATGCACGTGGAGGGTTCGAAAAACCCTCTGGTTTTGGGGCTCTTTGTGTGAGAGCCTGTCTGGAAAGTTGAAGCAGATGTGATTCAAGCTCTGGATGTGGACACCGGAGCAGAGGGCCCGAATGTCCGGGATTATCCGCAAGACGAAGCGTTATCCGTCGGACATGACGGACGAGGAATGGGCGCGGGTCGCGCCGCTGATGCCCGAACCGGGGCGCATGGGCTGTCCACGCGAGATCGAATTTCGTGAGGTGATCAACGCGGTGCGCTACCTGGTCCGCTCGGGCTGAGGCTGGCGGATGTTACCGATCCATTTCGGCCACTGGCGCACGGTCTATGGCTGGTTTCGGGAGCTGGCCCGGCGGTTTCTGTTTCAGACTGTTCATGACGTCGAACTGATGCTCGATCGGGAGCGGTCAGGTCGCGAGACGAGCCCAACCGCCGGAGTGATCGACAGCCAGAGCATCAAGGCACCGCATGCGCAAACAAGAGGTTATGAAGCCGGCAAGAAGGTCGTCGGGCGCAAGCGGCATATTGCCGTGGATACAGACGGACGTCTGCTGATGGTCAATCTGACCCCGGCCGACATCTCCGACAGCGCGGGCGCGCAGATGATCCTGGATGCGATCCGCAAGCGCTGGCTCTGGGTGAAGCACCTGTTCGCCGACGGGGCTTACGACCGGCTCCAGTTGATGGACAAGGCGGCTTATCTGGACTTCGTCGTCGAAGTCATCCGACGCAGGGACGGAGCGAAGGGCTTCGAAATTCTGCCCCGTCTGTGGGTCGTGGAGCGGACCTTTGGCTGAATGATCCGCTGGCGACGTCTAGTGCGTGACTTCGAGCGTCGTATCGACGTCTCACGAACAGTCCCTGCAATGGTTCGCGCAGCGTACTGAAGGCAAAAGGTCCCGGACCGGCATCAAACAATCATGCCGGTCGGGATTTTTGCCCGGAGGCATCAGTTTCAGTTATCGATATGCTGGACGACCTCGAAGCCCTCGAACACCGGCGGCCCCAGAGTCAGGGGCTTGTTGCCACCCGCACCAGCATGCGCCTTGCGGAACTGCTCGGACTGCGTCCAGTCACGAAATGCCTGCTCGGATGACCAGATGGTGTGGGATGACCAGAGAATATGGTCATCCTTGACCGGCCCACGCAGCAGCGAGAACGAGACAAAGCCTGGCACAGTCGTCAGCAGAACCTCACGATCGAGCCAGCGCTGGCGAAATGCTTCCTCGCTCTCGGGCAGGACCTGAAACCTGTTCATGGCGATATACATCGACGATACTTTCACAATCTTATTGATATTACTCATGAGAAACGGGGCGGAACGAGATCATGCGGCAGCAGAAATGGCCGCCCTGTCTCACGATGGCACCCCGGAACAACATCGGTCAGACCGAATACGTCCCGGAGCATGGAAGGTGTTATGACGGTCTCAGGAGGGCCGGCGTCGTAAATCCGCCCTCGTGCAAGCACCACAACCCTGTCGGCAAAAGCGGCGGCCCAGTTCAGATCGTGCAAGATGGCGAGACAGCCATTGCCTGCAGCCTTTCCGTCATGGAACACGCCGTTCTTGCTCGTATACGCCCGCGCGAGAGACAGAACCTGCCTCTGACGAGCGATATCCTGTGCTGAAACGGGCTCGTCCAGCAACAGGTATCCTTCATGACCATGCCAGCGCAGCTGCACCAGAATACGGGCAAGATGCGCGCGTTGACGCTCTCCACCCGAAAGACTGGTGATGTCACGCTCACTGAACGCAGCCAGACCGACTTCCTCTAGGGTCCGGGCAACGAGCGCGTCGAGGCTCACGCGAGACGGGCCCCGGGCCTGGACACCGAACCTCACCAGTTCAACAACCGAAAAGCGGGCATCAAGGCTCTGGTCCTGCGTCAGCATGGCGCGTCGGGCAGCGAGACTGGCGGGAGAGAAACGATGGAGCGGCGTGCCATCGAGCGTGACACGGCCCGAACTCGGCGTGAGCAATCCGGCAGCAACGCGCATGAGGGTCGTCTTGCCTGCTCCGTTAGGCCCAATCACCGCAATCATCTCACCCGGCGAGAGCGTGAGAGACACGCCATCGAGCAACGAACGCCCGTCATGAACGACAGAGACGTTATCGAGCATCAAGCTCATGCCGGAATTTCCTGATCACTGCTGCGCATCAGAAGCCAGATGAAAACGGGCGCACCCAGCGCCGCCGTGATAATGCCAACCGGCACATCGGAAGGGGGCGCAATGATTCGGGCCAACGTGTCGGACAGAACCAGCAGAATGGCGCCAAGCACGGCGCTGGCCGGGATAAGAATCCGATGGTCGGGTCCGCTTGCAAGGCGGACAAGATGTGGCACGATCACCCCGACAAACCCGATCACGCCTGAAAACGATACGGCCGGCCCCACTGCAAGCGTAACGGCGAACAGACAGAGATATTTCACCCGCCGCACATGGCACCCCATGAGCGCGGCATTCTCCTCACCGGCCAGCAGCAGGTTGAGCGGTCGTGAGAGCGCCCAGAGCATCAGAAGAGAGACAATGGTGAGCGGCGCCAGAATCTCGATCTCGGGCCAGCGTACGCCAGAGAGACTGCCCATCGTCCAGAAGGTCAGATCCCGCAATGCCGTATCATTGGCCCGGTAAAGCAGGATGCCGGTCGCGGACGAGGCGAGAGCGCCGAGTGCCACACCTGCAAGAACAAGACGACTGGTCGAAACACGCCCCTGACGCGTTGCAAAGGCCTGAAGCCCGGCAGTCATCACGCAGGCACCCATCATGCCACCGGCCGGAATGCCCCAATGGGCGAGAACGGTGTCACCAAACCACAGCGTGCCCTGAACGATCATCAGCGTCGCTCCCAGTGCTGCACCTGACAACACACCAATGAGGCCGGGATCGGCCAGCGGGTTGCGGAACATGCCCTGCATGACCGCCCCCGCCGCCCCGAGCCCCGCCCCGACAAGTATGGCCAGAACGATACGCGGCAGACGGATGCCCATGACGACAAGCCGCATGACCTGCGGATCGCTCAGGCCGTGGGGTGAAAAGCCGAAACCGGTCGCGCCAGAGGCCAGAGCGAGAAGAAAGCTCGACACGAGCCCGAGCCCCAGCAGGACGAAGGCCGACACCGGATTGAGGCGTCGTACATTCATGCAGGCAACGTAAGGCGGGCAACTTGCTGCGCCAGTTCAAGCGCGACTTCGGCAGTACGCGGCCCGAAGCCAAGAAGCTTCTCGCCCTCCATGTCGATAATCGCCCCTTTTTGCCCGGCGGGCGTAAGCTTGATGGCTTCATCCGCAAGGAGGGCATCCCGCATGGACTGCCCGCCCTGACTCATCATGAGAATGACGTCCGGTTGCAGCCCGATCAGAGCTTCACGCTCCAGCGCCTTGTAGCCCTGCATGCCGCTTCCAGCGTTGATACCGCCCGCCAGCGTTATGATGGCATCGGCCGCCGTCCCGGTTCCAGCGGACATCGGTCGCCCGTTGACCACACGCATGACAAACAGCACGCGGGCCTTTTTGGGGTGCAGTTCTTTCCATGCCTTGAGCGTGCGCAGCTGGTTATCGAAACGAACCACCATCGACGCCCCCTGCTCCTCGGCACCCACGATGCGCGAGAGCGTCAGGATACGGTTTTTCACACCTTCAAGAGATGGCGTTGCATCGATCATAACGATCGGGACAGGTGATTCCATAAGCTGGTCGAGCGCGTTGGGCGGCCCGGAATCATTCATCGCGAGCACCAGATCGGGCCGTAGGGACAAGACCCCTTCCGATGAGAGCTGCCGCATATAACCGACCGATTTCTTTTCGCGCAGGGCTGCCACCGGGTAGGTCGATGTAATATCGACCCCGATGATCCGCTCTCCAACACCCAGCGCATAAAGCGTCTCGGTAATCGTGCCACCGATGGAAACCATGCGCCGCATGGTGCCCAGCGTGACATGACGACCGCGGCAATCTTCCACGCGTATGGGGCGGGCCTCACCGGCCCGCGCAGCGCGCGAAGTGGCTCCGGAAACGCCGGTTGCCAATGCCGAGAGCCCGAACTGACGCCGTCCAAACAACCTGATGCTCATGGTTCCTGACCCTTTTCTGCGGGGACATGGGGGCTGTGTGGCCGGTTTCCCTCACCCGATGGAGCGGTGATTTAAAGGATGTTTTTACGTCTTGCAAGTGCGAGTCATTCTCAATAACCGTTCGCAACATCATTCACCGACTCGCAGGGCCAACGCCATGATCACTACCCGCCGGGTACTTTCTCTTTCGACGTCACTCGCCCTGATCACCCTTGTTCCGGTTCAGGCACGCGCCCAGACCGGCGATGCCCCGTCTACCGGTCAGGATCTGGGACCTCACGCGCCTCAAATGGTGCAAAACCAGCACACGCCGACTGGCAGCGCACACGCCTCTCCCCCATCAGCGCGTGCGGCAGCGAGCACAACGACCGCGACCGGAGCCACGCAACTGGCCCGCACAGAAGCACGGTCGGGCACCGTAACCCGTAGCAACGGCAACGAGATCACCCTGCCTAGCGTGAAGGTTCATGGAACGAACGAAATCGCCGTGCCGCAGGCGAGCTCAACACTGACCCGTAATGACATGCTTCGTGTCGCCCCTACCGAACCCTACATGATCCTCACCGGGCTGCCGGGCGTCTATTTCCAGAATGACGGCTCCCCCTCCCTCGCGATCTCCATACGCGGTATGCAGGATTTCGGACGGGTAAATGTCATGGTGGATGGCGCAAGGCAGGACTTCCAGACCAGCAGCCATGGTGCGAATGGCAGTGTCTATGTCGACCCGGCCTTGCTTGCGGGGCTGGATGTCTCTCGTGGCACGGTCTCGACCGCTGATGGTGCGGGTGCCATCGCAGGCGTTGTGAACATGCACACGCTGGGCGTTGATGACCTGGTCGATTCAGGCAAACGCTACGGTGTGATGGCGCGCGCACTGGGCGGCACCAATGATTATGATGGTTCGGGCGTGGTCGGCGCGGGTGTCAGGGTGCGCCCCTGGCTGGGTCTGGCTGCAGCCTTCAGCATGCGCAGCTCGGGCGATTACGAGGATGGCGCCGGCACGCGTATTCCCGATACCTACCAGCGTATGCAGTCCGGCCTGTTCAAGATCGACATCAAGCCCGGCATGGACCAAAGCCTGACCCTGGGGACAGTCATCTATCACAATGAATTCGGACAGGGCACCGAAGGCATCTACGCGGGCAACAAGATAGAGAACAATCAGGGCAATCTGGAGTATCGCTTCACACCACACGACAACAAGCTCATCTCGCTGCACGTCAAGGGCTATGTGGTCTCCACCGTGCTGGACAATGCCATGCCGGCCTACCGCGCCATCACCCTCGCTGCGGCCAATCTGACGAAATACAACCTGACCACGCTGGGCTTCGAGGCGGACAACACCTCGCAATTCCCACTTGGCCCCGTGCTCGCCTCGCTCAATTATGGCGGCGAGTACTATCATGACTCCGTCAAGACGAAGGACCAGACCGGCTATGAGGGGTCCACCCCCTCCGGCGGGCGCGGGGTTGGCAGTGCCTTCACCCAGCTCGCCCTGAACTGGAAGATCGTGCAGCTGACGGGTGCCCTTCGTTACGACACCTATCATGCCTCTGGCAGCGGGGTTAATGAGGCCTCAGGCTTCACGTCAGTCAATGCGGGTGCCTTCAGCGCCTCCCGAGGCGCCGATGCCGTCAATCCCAAGGTGACATTGGCTGTCACGCCGGTGCATGGCCTGCAGCTTTATGGCAGCTACGGTCTCGGTTTTCGTCCGCCCGCCGTCACCGAGATGTTCATGGCCAGCTCGCATCCGGGCCTTGGCTTCCTCAAATTCATTCCCAACCCCAATCTCGCGCCTGAGCAGACCTATGGCTGGGAAATTGGTGCCAAGCTGCATTATCGTGACGTGCTGACGGATGGCGACAAGGTGACATTCGACGGCGATTATTTCGACACGCGCATCAAGAACTATATCGCCCAGACGCGTGTGATCGGACGTCCGGCGGCTGGCTCCTATATCCCGACCTACGGGTATTTCTACCAGAACATGGCGGGTAACACCTTCACGCGCGGCTTCGAGGGGCAGGCGCGCTACGATAACCGCCTGGTCTTTGCAACGCTGTCGTACACCAATACGACCACAAAGCTGCCGCGCGCCGATTACACTGGCTTCGGCGCCATGCTCACCACGCCGCCACGTTCGGTTCTGGCAGGGACGGTCGGGCTGCATCTTTTCGACAACAAGCTCTCGCTCGGTGCCCGTATCCGGGCCGCCACCCAAACGCTGGGCAGGCCCTCAAGCAGCACGGCGCTCTACCCCAAGCAAGGCGGTTATGTGGTGTTCGACATGTTCGGGTCTTACCAGATCACCCATCAGATTCAGGCGTTCATCAATGCCGACAACATCACCAATCGTCGCTATTATACGAGCCAGATCTCGACCATTCCTAACCAAGGCCTGACCGTCATGGGGGGGCTGAATTTCGCTCTCTCCCGCTGAGCGCAGCAGCCTTTCTCGCTGCGTATCGTGAGCGACAAACGGGCCTCTTGCCTTTGGTCACGGGGTGCGGCAATGGCGCGGCAAACGACAAGGAGCCGCGCCATGAACGCCCCGTCCCAGCCCCATACCAGCGCTACAGCCAATCTCGAGCACAAACTCGGGCGTGTAGTCAGAAAGTATCTTCACGGCTTCTCAGGTCTGTTTGTTCTCTTCGTCCTCAAGCAGGGCTGGGCCTGCCTGTTCGGAGGGCTGATGCTGGCGGCCATTCTGGTCTCACACTGGGTCTGGTCACCCCAATGGGCGATTACCCGTTACGACGCGCTTTTCCTGTTCGCCATCGCAACCCAGATCCTGTTTCTTGTCTTCAGGCTTGAAACCGAAAGAGAAGCCCTGATCATTCTTGCCTTCCATATCACGGGCACGGCCATGGAGTGGTTCAAGGTGTCCGCCGGATCATGGGCCTATCCCGAGCCCGGGTTCTTCAAGATCCTTCATGTGCCGCTCTTTTCGGGCTTCATGTATGCCTCGGTGGGCAGTTACATGGCGCGTGTCATACGCCTTTTCGATATGCGCTTCGAGCCTTATCCGGATTTCAGGCTTTCACTGCTCCTGGCGCTTGCCATCTATGCCAATTTCTTCACGCACCATTATCTTCCGGACCTGCGCTGGCTGCTTGTTGTCGCGACCGTTCTTCTTTATCGGCACTGCGTCATCCATTATCGGATCGTCGATGTTTTCTGGCGCATGCCCTTGCCTCTGGCCGCCTTCTTCTCAAGCGTTGCCCTGTGGATTGCGGAAAATATCGGCACCTTCACCGGAACATGGCTCTACGCAAAGCGTGATTTTACATGGGTCGTCCATCCCCAGAAACTCGTTTCCTGGTATCTGCTGCTGTACGTCGCCTTCATCACGGTCACACTGCTTCTGCGGCCTGATCGTCCGCAACATCTCGCAAACGCGGTGGAGGCAGGAGGGCGGTGAGACCGACGGAGAAAAGTTTGCTCCCTCCTCGACATGAGATTCCGGGGCGTCTGCACTCAATGGGGCTGTGTCTGCTTGTCGTGACGCTCGGTCTGTTTTGCCGCCTTGCCCCTCTTGGCTTGCCTCTGGTTGTCAGGAAATGGAGTGGATCCATCCTCTGGGGGGCCATGTTCTGGTTCCTTGCCCTGCTGCTCACAGGTGGGAAATCCTTGAGGCGCGCGCTTTTTATCGCCGCCCTTGGAGCCGGCGCCAGCGAGTGTATCAAGCTGGCTCATTCTGAAGCTCTGGAAATGTTGCGGCGCAATAGTGTCGGACATTTCCTGCTGGGCCAGCAATTCTCGTGGCTCAACCTTATCGCCTATATCACGGGAATTGCGTTCGCGCTGGCCGCAACCCGCGCGCTTAGAGCGCGCTTAGAGCGAGATCAGAGAGGCCTGTTTAGAGTTTTACTATATGACAGAGTGATGAATGTTTTGTTTCCGATTTGATTTTAATAAAACCATAATACTTTGACACGTCCTGTCACGATAATGACCAGCCGCATCGTGACCCTCTCGGACGAAACGGCTCCTCTCAATGAAACTCAGACATCGTCTCATTATCTCGGCCAGCCTTCCGGCCCTGCTTGTCGCAACGCACCCCGCAGCGATGGCCCAGAATGGTACGGTTGCACAGCGTGACGCGGCTCAGCCCGAGCCGAAAAAAACGCGAAAGCTTCAATCAGCCGGCAGGCGCGCAGTGCCAACAGCTGTCACGCCAAAAACCTCAGTCGAGGCAAAATCGCCTGAATCGATCATCGTGCTTGGTGCTGGTCAGGCCCGCGAAACACAGACGATCTCCCGCACGGCGATACAGGAATACACACCGGGTACGAGCCCGTTCAAGGCGCTGTCGAAACTGCCGGGTGTCATGTTCACCTCGTCCGATCCGCTCGGCTCCTATGAATGGTCGCAGCAGATCATCATTCGTGGCTTCGACCAGAGCCGGCTTGGCTTCACCTTTGATGGCGTCCCGTTGGGCAATCTGGCCTATGGCAA
This sequence comes from Asaia sp. As-1742, assembly GCF_011753235.1. Lineage (NCBI taxonomy): Bacteria > Pseudomonadati > Pseudomonadota > Alphaproteobacteria > Acetobacterales > Acetobacteraceae > Asaia > Asaia sp. As-1742. The sequence continues at coordinate 118,956 of NZ_VWWA01000006.1, forward strand.
TGATAACGGGCTTTCCATCGGTCGCGCCTTGCAAACCGAGAATAACGGCCCCGCCACGCTGACGCAGGGCGCAGGGGCTGTGGGTGTCGCAGCATCCAATGACCTCGGTGGTGCGCTTCAATTCACCTCCATCGATCCGTCAGACAAATTCGGCGCCGATGTCAGCGGTACAATCGGCTCTGCCTCGACCTGGCGGACCTTCGCTCGCATTAATAGCGGTCTGCTCAAGGGCGGCGGCAAGTTCTATGTGTCCTATGACCATCAGGATGCGAATAAATGGAAGGGTGACGGCGTGCAGCGCCAGGACCAGGCCAATGCGAAATACGTGCAGCCATTGGGTGACAACCTGAAACTGACTGTTTTTGGTGACTGGTCCAAGCGCGCCGAGAACGACTATCAGGATCTCTCCCTCGCCCAGATCAAGACCTACGGCTATAATCTCGACAATATCACAGGCAACTATGCCCTCGCGAAGCAGATTGCCTACGCCTATCAGAATGGCACCGCCTTCCCCAAAGGCATCGAAAATCAGGATACCGTCTACTATAATGCGGGCGGCCTGCGCGAGGATGCCATGGGCTATGGCAAACTCGATTTCCGGGTCAATAATCGCCTGTCCGGCTATGTCATGGGTTATGGCCACACTAACACAGGTGAAGGCGTGTGGGTCACGCCCTACACGGCAACACCTGCACAGCTTGGCGGCTCGCCGCTTTCTACGCGCACGACGGAATACGATATCCATCGTGCCGGTTTCATTGGCAGCCTGACATACAAGATTGCCAACCATGCCATCGAAGGCGGCTTCTGGTTCGAAAACAACAATTTTAATCAGGCACGCCGGTTCTACCCGCTGGCACTGGATGGCTCGCCCTCCTCGACCCACTGGTATCGTGACAACGCCTTCGCAACGCAGTGGCAGAGTGCCTTCAACACCAAAACCTATCAGGTCCATCTGGGTGATACCTGGAAGATCACACCGAAGCTGAAGGTCAATTACGGCTTCAAGTCGCTGATCGTGGACAACACGGCACGCGCCATGAACGGCAGCTATCTGGGCACCCCCATGCCCACGGCTTATCCCTCGGGCTCGCTCAACGCCACCAATGGCTTCCTGCCGCAGGTCGGTGCGAATTATCGGTTCAACCATAACCACGAAATCTTCGTGGATTATGCGCGCAACATGGCTGCCTTCGATAGCGCCCAGACCTCGGGGCCTTTCTCGACCACAGTTGCCGGTTTCCAAGCACTTCAGGGCAAGCTGAAGCCCGAAATGTCCAACACGGAAGAACTCGGCTACCGCTATCACACCAAGACATTCCAGGCGACCGTGACAGGCTACTATGTCGAATTCGGCAATCGCCTGCTGGCTGTGACGCAGGGTGTGGGTATTCAGGGTAACGCCTCTGTTCTGTCGAATGTCGGCGGGGTGATCTCACGCGGCATCGACACTGCCGTGAACTGGCAGTTCGCACCCAACTGGTCGATTTTCGCTTCCTACGCCTTCAACAACTCCTTCTATGAGGATGATGTAATGGCTGATGGCAAGGTCTCGGCCGCCATCAAGGGCAAGAACGTGGTCGGCATGCCGCGCAATCTGGCCAATGTGCAGCTCGGCTATGATGACGGGCAGATCTGGGGCAATGTGCTCATGCAGATCCAGGATCGTCGTTACTACACCTATACGAATGATGCCTATGTGCCGGCCAATGACGTGTTCAACCTGAACCTTGGCTATCGCTTCAAGAGCCATAATTTCTGGCTTCGCGGTCTGGACACGCAGATCAACGTCTCCAACCTGTTCAACAAGCGCTATGTGGCGACAGTGGGCAGCAACGGCTTTATCAACTCCGATCCGTCCGGCACATTCCAGACGCTTCAGGCCGCAGCCCCGCGCATGGTTTTCTTCACGATCCGCAAGCACTTCAACTGAGTTCCGGAGCAGTCAGCATGAAACCCAGCCGTCGGCATTTCCTTCATCTCGGTGCTGCCGCGCTGGCAGGGACCATGTTGCCAGAAAACCTGCGTCAGGCCCTCGCCATCCCTGCCAATCGTGAAACCGGCACGATCAGGGATGTCCAGCATGTCGTTATCCTGATGCAGGAAAACCGTGCCTTTGATCACTACTTCGGCACCCTGCGTGGCGTACGTGGTTTTGGCGACCCCCGCGCCGAGAAGCAGGCGGATGGGAGCCCGGTCTTTGCCCAGAAGGACGCAACCGGCCGTGCCATATGGCCTTTCCTGTTTGATACGATCCATACTTCGGCGGCCTGCCTCAAAAGCCTTGACCATAGCTGGAAAGGCACCCAGACCGCATGGAACGAGTGGGATGGCTGGGTCCCCCCTAAAAGCCCGATGACGATGGGATATTTTACCCGCGCAGAAATTCCCTATTACTACGCACTGGCCGACGCCTTCACCATTTGCGACGCCTATCACGCTTCCATTTTCGGCCCGACCAATCCCAACCGACTCTATTTCTTTACCGGTACAAACGGCCTTGCTGTCGGCGCTGATGGCAAACAGGCGGTCGAGAATGTCGATGACGGCAACTGGTCGGCCGATATGGCGCACGACAATCCTGCCTTCACACCTTTTGATTGGACGACCTATCCCGAGCGCCTTCAGGAGGCCGGGGTGACCTGGAAATTCTACCAGGAATACGACAATTTTGGCGACAATCCCCTCGCCTCCTTCAGGCAGTTCCGTAATCTCGACAAGCAGGACTGGCGATATCGTCAGGCGCGCGCGGTCGTTCCGGGCTCAAACAAGGAGAACATGCACGAACTGGAAGGGCGCTACCTGCTGGAGGCCTTCGAGAAGGACATTGTCGATGGAACGCTGCCTCAGGTGTCGTGGATCGTCCCACCGGCGGCCCTGTCGGAGCATCCCGAAGCGCCGCCCGGCTTTGGCGAGCATCTGATTTCCAAGCTGATCGACATTTTCGTTCGACATCCCGACACATGGGCCAAGACCGTTTTCATTCTGAATTACGATGAGAATGACGGGTTTTTCGACCATGTACCGCCGCCCGTTCCCTCATCGCAAATAGCGACTGGCCAGCTTCCGGACGGTGAGGCCTTTCACGGCGAGCCGGTCGGCCTCGGGCCCCGCGTACCCGCCCTGATCATCTCGCCCTGGACGAAAGGCGGGTGGGTCAATTCTCAGGTGTTCGACCATACGTCGGTCATCCGGTTTCTGGAGCAGCGGTTCAATGTTCCCTGCCCGACCATCACACCTTGGCGGCGTGCGGTTTGCGGCGATCTGACCTCTGCCTTCGATTTCAGCAAGCCTGATGCGAAGTGGTCCGTGGCTCTTCCTGACACGAGCGCGTATCTGCCCCAGACACGAATTTCCTGTGCACACCCTCCCCCGCTCGTACCGGAACATGGCAGCCTGCCCCTGCAGGAGGCGGGTCAGCGTCCGAGCCGGGCTCTGCCTTATCGCTTCGCCGTCACAAGCCACGCCGATGCGCCGACGAAACTGGTCTTTGCCAACACGGCTGAGCAGGGTGTGGCTTTTCGTATCCGTCAGACGGGTGAGGCAAGCCAACATCTGACCGTTGCAGGCAAGACAACGGCTGTGTTCCACTGTGCTGCCTCAGGCACGGTCGAGATATACGGGCCGAACGGGTTCTACCGTCTCCATGATCCCGAGAGCCGCATCGGCCTGACGTCACAGGCGAACGGGAGCAGCCTGCAGCTGTCCTTAAACTGCGCGGGACAGGGGACCGGTGCAAACGAGCCCGTCGTGCTCTTGCTCATCGATCACTACACCGGGCAGCGACAGGACCTTTCCTTACAACCGGGGCAAATTTTGCAACACACCATACCGGTTGCCGCGAGTGACCACTGGTACCACGCCGATTGCGTCACCCGTTCGGGCAAGCTTGTTCTCTCTCTCGCGGGTCATGTCGAAAACGGATCGCCCAGCCGGTCGGACCCGCATTTCGGGCGTGGGAACCCGGCCTGAAAGCCTGTCTCATCAGGAAAACGACGTGCGTAATGCGTGGCGGGGGCGACACAGCGATAGTCGCCTGGATAGAAACAGAACCTCTTCAAGGCGTGACCCTCTCGCTCCCCAGCGCGTGGAGCACGTCTGTGCCGTCGCACGCCTGCGCACCCAAGGCCCTCAGCGCTGTCGCAAAATAGACGCAAGGAAAAGCCAAACTATAGACCAGGACCCACGCAGCATTGACAGCACGAGTTGTAAAGCTAGGGTCCGATCCGATGGTGTCCCGGAGACGGGATGAAAAGGGAACATGGTCGAACGCCATGACTGCCCCCGCAACTGTAGGTGAAGAGTGTGCGAACGTGGACCCGCCAAGGGTTCAGCCACTGGGACTATCCCCCCGGGAAGGCCAGTTCGCACATCATGACGCACAAGTCAGGAGACCTGCCATCACACGGGGTCACGGACGAGAACCGGCGGGCGGGGTGTCCTGCAGGTGGCAGGGGAAACACTGCCCATCGTAGTGACGTGAACACGGGATAGAACACATATCATGCGCCCCATGCGCTCACTCAGGGCTTGTCTTCTCACCGGCATCTCTCTCGCGCCTGCACTTGGCCTTCTGCCGCTTTCACCTGCTGCCCTCGCTCAGGAGCAAGGCAGCAACGACGAGTACATTACGGCTCATGGTGAGAGTACCGGCCTCAAGGCACGCCCAGCCATAGGCGGTCGGCTCGGACTCAGCCTCCAGCATAATCCGGCCTCGATCTCGATTATCGATCAGAAGATCATCTCGCAGCGCGGCTATGTGCATGCCGAAGATGCTGCCGATTTCGCACCGGGTGTGACCTCCGGTGGCTCGCCCGGCAATCCGGCCCAGCTCATGATGCGTGGTTTCAGCGGCAACCAGGTGCTGATCCTGCGCGACGGCTTCTATTTCGGTCCCACGACCATGGTGAACCGGCCACTCAACGCCTTCAATCTCGAGGCGGTCGAGATCCTGAAAGGCCCCTCCTCCGTTCTTTATGGCCAGGGTGCCGTCGGCGGTACTGTGGATATGCGCACGCGTACGCCGGACATGGATCATGTGCGTGCCAACGCCCTGCTCTCCTACGGGAGCTTCAATAGCTGGAATGCAGGCATTGGCGGGTCAGTGCCCCTCACCCGTACCCTGGCGATACGAAGCGATTTCAGCCGGACCTCGTCTGATGGCTATGTCAAAGGCGCCAACCCGCGCAGCAATGACTGGACCACCACGCTTCTGTGGCATCCGGACACGAAGTTCACGGCACGTATTACTGTTGATTACCTGACCGATAATCTCTCAACCTATTACGGAGCGCCGCTCGTACCGGGCTCTGCTGTAAATGACGCAGCTGGTGGGCTACTCCATTCAACTCAGGGCCTCGTCATCAGCCGAGCCTCGCTATGGCGCAACTACAATGTAGCCAACCCGCGGGCGAGCTCCGTCGATGCGACGCCGACGCTGCATCTGGACTGGGCTGCCAGCGACCATGTCTCACTGCATGACAAGGCCTATTTCCTGTATGCCAAACGTCGCTGGGACAATGCCGAGACCTACAGTTATGTCGCGTCACCCGGCGCCACTAATGCGAGCGGACAGGCAATCACGCCCGGCCGGATCGGCCGCGATCGTTTCTATGTCTATCAGAACCAGCATCAGCTTGGAGACAGCGTCGATGCCCGTTTCGATTATCCCCTGTTCGGGTTACGCAATCGCCTCGTGATTGGCGGAGATGCCTACTACATTCGCTTCATCCGCAATCGCGGCTTTCCCGATGCGGATTATGCCGACAGCGTCTCATTGACGAGCCCTGAAGGTGGCGCACTCGGGTCATTTGCCGGGGAGTATCCCTACCGTAAATCTCCCACGACCATGATCGACGCGGGCCTCTTTCTTGAGGATACCCTCTCGATCACCGACAGGCTGCGGCTGGTGGGAGGGTTCAGATATGACTGGCTTTCGCTCGACAGGCAGAACTTCAACCAGAATGGCCAGTTCAATGCGTCCACCAGCTTCAAGGGGCATTACAATCCGGCCAATTTCCGCATAGGTCCGGTCTTCGACCTGCTGCCCAATCTGAGCCTGTATGGGGTTTATACCACGGCTGAAGACCCACCGGGCTCCAATCTCTTCCTTGCCAATCGAGGGCAATTCTCCCGATTGAGTCACTCACGTCAGGGAGAGATTGGGCTCAAGGCCAGTGCTCTCTCGGGACGGCTCGTCACAACCCTGTCCTTCTACGATATCCGTCGGACGAGAGTGCTCGTCCAGACCGGACAGGACAGTGTCTCGACAGTAGGCAGCCAGAAATCGCGCGGTATGGAGTGGCAGGCCGATTGGCGCATTGACCGGCACTGGAGCGTCTCGGGGAACGTGGCCTATACCTATGCCCGTTACGGCACGTTCTTCCCGAATGCCTCGACCGATGCGAGCGGCAATCAGGTTCCGGACGTTTCGGCGGTAACGGCCAATCTATGGGGCGTATGGTCGAACGTCTTCGACCTGCCGCTCGATCTGGGTGCGGGCATGCGTTACGTCTCGGCACGCAAGGGGGACTATGCAAACACCCTTACGCTCAAGGACTATGCTCTTGTGAACGTGTTTGCTGGCTGGCATGTCTATAGGGGGATCACCCTGTATGGCCGGATCGATAATCTTGCCAACAAGCATTACGTGCAATGGGCGGACACCAGCTATCCAAGCGAGGTCCTGATCGGCGCGCCGCGCTCATTCACGATCAGCATGCAGGCCGCACTGTGAGAACGATGGGGGGGGTGATTACGCCCCCCTCCCTATGCCGGGTGCACGCTTCCCCAAGAGGTGGTAGAGAGGCGCGGCGCGTCAACCCTTATTGGGACAGAAGCTGATACCACGGATAAGTATCGCTCAAAGTAAGGGCCGACGAGAAAGATCGAGGCAATATTGTGAGCGGTGCGGAACGAAGGAGCGCAAAATCATCCGGCAAACTGGCAGGATATGGTTGGAGGGATCAGCGATGCGGCTGATCAACAGAGTCACGTGACATGGCGAGTTGCGTTCACCCTGACAGCACGTGAGCCCATGCTTGCTTGCATCGATCAAAAGAGCCCTGAGCATAAAATGCCTCGGATAGTTCACAGCCCGTTGTGCGAACACCAGCAGTTCCGTGCATAGTCACAAGCGTCAAGAATTAATACATCAAGGTGTAAGAAACAGTTATAGTGCGCTCAAATATCCATGTAAGTGCCCGCGCGTCAGGCCACAGTTCCAATACGCCTCTTCCAATTGCTGCAGGTGCGAAGATATAGCGCTTGCGATCATAAGTGATGCTGGCGCGATGATTTCCCTTCATTTGATGTTTAAGCTATCGTTTCGTGCAACGTGGAAAGGGATGGTATGAACGATTTTACGGCGCTCATCGCGGATTTGGGTTTGTTCGTCTGTGTCCCCTGGGTCCTGTGGCGCCTGCTCGGTCGCACCATACCAATCGCGGTTATCCCAATCCTTATCGGCATTCTTGCCGCAGTGTGGCATCTGCCGGTAAGATCGGCTGGATTGCCATCTTTCTATGGCGATACGATCGGCTGGGTTGCTGTGCTCGTACTGGCCTTCACTGCCGGTATGGAAATGTGGCAGCATCCCGAGGGGGACAGTGGAGACAGCAAAATCTCAACACCCTCGGTGCCACGTTTGCTTGCAGGCGCGGCAGCTGCGTTGGGTGGCCCCTTCCTGATTGGTACTGCGCTCGTTTTCTACTTTTTCCTGCCTTTACCGGGCTGGCATGCACCCGCCGTTTCTCCTCTTATAGGCGCTGCATCCATTGGCCTCTGCATAGCGGTCAGTGCGCTACCTGTTCTTATCGGAATTGTGCGCGAATTACCGATCGAGGATAAGCCACTTGGCCAGCTTGCACTCAAACTGGCTGTCATCGACGATGCGACCCTGTGGATAGGTCTTGCCCTCCTGCAATTCGCTGCAGAGCGACAAACGGCGATGCAAAGCTGGGGTCTGCGCCAGTGCCTTGCTGTTTTCCTCCTGTTAGGTCTGGGTCTCGCCGGTTCTCTGGCATCCCGGCACATTCGCAACCCGCCCAAAGCCTTGATATGGGGCGTCGTACCCGTTTATTTGATACTCGGATCTTGGGCGAGCATGACCCTCGGCCTTCATGAACTCATAGGCGCCTATTTCGCCGGGGCTTTCATGCCGCCATCCTGGGTGAAGCGTCTACCTTTCGAGGCCATCTCAACATTCTGTCTCATCTGGATTGCGCCCCTCTTTTTCGGGCATAGCGGCCTTCGTATCGACGGAGATGCTCTGACCTGGCCATCTGTTCTCGCATCCCTCTCACTCGTGCTCATTTCGATCATTGCCAAGATGGGATCGATATACGCCTTTCCTCCAGCCCCCAACCTTTCCACACGACAAACTTTTGGGCTTGGCTCGCTGCTACAATGTAAAGGCCTGATGGAGATCGTTGCTGCGACCATCCTTCATGAGCAAGGCATGCTCTCCGAATTTGCCTTCGCTTCACTCATGGTTCTCGCCGTCATTTCCACGCTACTGACTGGCCCCATGTTCCATCTGTTCAAACCCTCTACCATCACCGTTACGCCTCAGCGCACCGCGAAAGAGGAGAGTTAAGGAGTGTACCAGGGTCGTTGAAAGGTGACCTGTATACGCCGAGAGTGGCGCAATAGATCGGCATCCGTAAGATTCTCGAGCGAAGATTTCTGTACGAAATAAATATCCGAAGGTAGAAAACTCCGCCTACGGTGGTTTGCTTAGTCAATGAGCATAGTGCGACGGAGGTCGTGGCATCGACCAGAGAGGTTTTGCTGACGCTGACTATCTTGGCGACGCTTCACTCATCGCGACATGTGATGCAGGATTTGAGTTAAGCGGGAAAGGAGCCTGTGACCGCTTACTTTTGCTCTAGGACGCTGGCAGGTTTAGAGGCGACCGCTACAACCATCGTCCAGTCCGTCGTCCCTCCAACTCGTCACTTTTTCGAAGCTATTGGAGGCATTTTCCCTAGGGATCGCAGCAGAGCAGTTCGGTGTCGCTAACCTGAGCGCAAACAACGGGTGGGTTACGAGACCGATCTCCGGGCAATATCGATCTCGGGCTGTCGAGCAGAGTTACCTCTTTGACGTCATTGAGATGCCGTGCTGAGCGATTTGCTGAGCGCATCAACGGATTCCACCCTGGCTGTTGTCGTGGTGGGTCTTGATTGGGGGACCCGGCGTAGCAGGTAGCAGGGCTTCTTCGTTCGGTAGGGATTCACGCGGACAAAAGACAACATTCGTCAGTGAACCGAAGTGCCTATGGGGCATGCGCCACTTGCCTTGATGCAGGCCGGGCGCGATCAACTAGAGTCAGCCAAGTCTTCAATGGAAGGACGTGACCGGAAATCCCCCACAAGAATCCTAACGCCGGAAAATACGGGGCTTTCGACGTGGCGTGCAGTCATCGACTAACTGGCACATGGGCGCCGCTTTTGCCAGAAGCGGCGCGTGCATATCACTTTGCGACCCAAGCTGCCGTTACGGCGGGCCCGGTCAACGCGCCGATCAACTGGTTAAACTTGTAGAACCGGTTTGTCCGCGCATTCGCAATCAGCAGCACATCTTTGTTCTTCATCGGAAAGTGCTGGGCCAAGAAGTAGCTCGTAGGGTTCATCATATCGAGGTGATAGATAACCGGTACGCCTTCATTGAGCCCATGTCGGATCGCGGGGGTTTTGAGTCCCAGCGTTCGAGCTGCGGGCACATCCTCAAATCGGAACAGGAATACAGCATTAGGGTCTGCGCGAGAGTCGTTCGGTCCCCCACTACGGGCTATTGCCTCAGCAAGCGTCAGATCAGGCGATTTAAAAGGGGTCTCCGAAACATGATCTGAAGCGCCGAACACCGTATAGGTTCTGGGCTGATAGATCACTTGGATCCGGTCACCCGGCAAGCCTGCCATATCAAGGTCAGGATGGGATTGCAGTGTGCTCAGATCGGTGCCACCTGTCTTTCCATCGCGCAACAACTGCACAAACGTATCCTGCGGTGCCCATTTCGCGCCACCAGCGATAGCGATCAGATCCGATAGGCGCTCTCTCGCAGAAGAGAGTACCACACGGCCCGGCCTTTCGATCTCGCCAGAGACAATCACGGTGTTACCGATATCCCGGACGATATGCACCATCACCTGAGGATTTTCTGTCTTGCCATCGAGGTTCTGCTTGATTGCCTCCGCAATCTGCCGCGGCGTGAAGCCTACTGCCTTAATTCGCCCCGCGTAAGGTATCTCGATTGTCCCATCCGCCTCGACCTCGGTAGGCGGTAACTCCGTATTGGTAGCACCGGCACTTGTAGACGTCATGCCAGCAAGGGACGACGCGGTAGCACTGTGCGATATGTTGGAGAAAAGGCTGTTCCCAACCTCGAAAATAGAGACGGAGAGCATGTCGCCCCTGCCGACACGATCGTTGTATACGACAGGCGCGTTCTTGACCTCAAGACTCGAGATGAGCGGGGGCCGCTCCTCTGAGAGCACTGAAATTGTCTTGAGATCAACCGGCAGGATCTCAAAGCCAAGGGAGTTAATTGAAGGCTGTCCGACGCTTTTGAGAACGTTACGCTCCGACGGTCCGCTATCAGGGAGGGCACTGCACGCAGCGAGCAGGCTCACCGCCGACAACAGGCATAAATGACGCCCACCTCTTTTCAAAACAGCTCTGATCACTTCATCAACTCTTCAATCTTGTGTTTTCAGAACGATGGTCATTTTGACATGAGCATCGATGTGGGACCTGATCTTATGTATAAACCGCGGGCGCTTATAACGCCTCGTATTCCGCAATTGCTCCGTCGACAGAGTCGCAAAGACGAAGTGTGCCCTGATGAAGCAGCGCACCGCTGTCACAATGCTCTCTGATGAAACCCATGTCATGTGAGACGATCACAAGAGCCCTGTTGTTCCTCTTCCCAAATAATTCGTCCTGGCATTTTTTCATAAAACGAGCATCGCCAACCATGATAACTTCGTCGATGAGATAGCATTCAAATTCAATCGCAATCGACAGTGCAAACGCCAGACGTGCCCTCATGCCCGAGGAATAGGTTTTAACCGGCTCCCCCAACTGACTCCCCAGTTCAGCAAAATCATCGACATAAGTCCGGGTGGTGGCATAATCGAGGCCGTATATGCGACAGATGAACTTGAGATTGTCCAGACCGCTCAGACTTCCCTGAAATGCACCGCCAAACGCGAGGGGCCATGAGACGGACATCACACGCTTTACCTTGCCCGATGTCGGAATCTCGACCCCGCCAATAATCTTGATGAGAGTCGATTTTCCAGCGCCGTTTCGCCCCATGATCCCGAGTTTCTGACCAGGATTTACTGAGAATGAGACGTGATCCAGAACGCGCCGGTAGCCGCGCGCGACGTGGAAATCCTTCACGATATCAATGCAATGGATCACTGTACTTCTATGTGCTTTCTGATGTTCAGAACCAAAACAATGCCAACGAGTATCATGGCAAGGGTGATGAAGGCGTCGTAACCAATATTGTAGTGCGCGCGTGCGCTGCTCCCAAACTGACCGTGCCTGATCATCTCAATATTCTGCACACTCGGTGACCAGAGAAGCCAGCCCCGGAATTTGGGTGGCAACCAGTCGACCATCGTGAAAGCACCCGAAAAAGGAATAGCCAGATAGGCGATCACCTGAATCGATTTTTCCACCAGATCGGAAAGTTCGCTCAACGCAGCCACGATCAGCGCGCTGGCGAGACAGAACCCGATCTGCATGCCGATACCGAGATAAAGAATACCCAGATCACGGGGTGGCTGCATCAGTCCCAGAACAATGGCGGAAACAGCTACCAAAATAGCCGCCATAAGAGTTCCGACGACTTCGAGGATCACCCGGGCGAGGATGATATCGAGCGGTGTTACCTGCCGGTGAAAAAGGAGGCTACCATTCGCCTCAAAGGCTTTGACCGCACGGAACATTGCATGGCGCCACATCGTCAGAGGAACATATCCAGTGACCACAAACGCTGTCACAGGCAGCCCGTGTTCATGTGAGGGGCGAACCAGCGTCCACATGGCAGTAACGCCGCCGCAAAATAGCGCTGGCTCACCGATCATCCATAGGAAGCCGATATTTTCGCGGCCAAAACGCGTATGCAATTCGCGCATAAGAAGCGCATAGATCACGCGAGCCTGCAGGCGAAAAAGACCAAAGAGATTTTTGAGCCGCGCCATTCTGCTCATGTTGCCTGATGCTCGCGTGCGCCAGCAATCAACAGCTTACCCATCAGGTACAGCGCTGCCAAAGTGACAAAAACGATCAGCGTAGTCGCAAGCGCTTTGGGGTAAGTCGGATAGTCTGGAAGGTTAGGCTGAACGACTTCGTCAATGTAGAGACGTTGACGGTCCGCGCGTGTCTTCGCCGCCTCCAGTGCCAGTGCCGCACCTTCCAACTGTTTCTCATAAAGCGTCCGTTGTGTCGCGAGAGCATCATATTCAGTGATACGCGGTACAAGAGAGTTATCCGGACCGACAACAGAGCCGGTGATCGCCTGAATCTGTTTCTTGAGGATACGAATGCGCTCCTTGAGTACGGGAAGCAGCGGGCTATGAGGCGCAGCCACCTGGAGTTGTTCGACCTGTCCCTGATTATTAGTCAGCATCACTGTGAGTTCGTGAGCCTGAGCAAGGACTGGGGCCGACTGCTTAAGCGGGTCAATCAAGGAGACTTTTGTGCGGTACTCAGCGATCTTGCCGTTAACCTCTTCCAATGCCGCGCGAGCGCTCTCCAACTCTTTCCTGGAACTGCTGATCAGATTCTCCCGCTGACGCGCATTCATGCGGTTCACCAGTTGCTCGGCGGCGATCATCAACGAGCGTGCGAGCAATTGCGAGTCCTGAGGCGAGAATGTTCGCACGGAGAGCGTAGAAATTCCGCTGGTGGAGTCCAGCTCCGCCAGTACATGGCGCTGATAATATCGATAAAAATGCTCGCGTGTCTGGCCCTGCAGGAAGTTGGGGAACCGGGCGATGAAGTCAGCATTGCGACGCGCAAAGATCGACTGCAGATCGTCATCCTTGATCAGTAGGTCCATCGCATCACGGGACATCATGTAGTCCTGCACCGCATAGGTATCTTCACTGGTGGCACTACCACTCCCGGTGGTTTCAAGCAGGCTCGCCAGAGCACCAGGAGGAGCAACACCCTCACCGCGAACTACAAACTGGGCCTCTGATACGTACTGAGGCGTCGCGATAAAGATGAAATATGAAATCGTGAGTATGGTTGGCAAAATAACCAACAAACTGAATGAAGAATATACGTATTTTGTTAGTAGCGCTTTAGTATTTGACATACGCTTATCAGGCTCATTCTGCAATCGATGGTGTGGCGCGGGACCCGTCATCAATACCTCACCAGAGGCGTATATTACAATGGCAATCCCGCTCCAAATCTCCTGCAAACGCGTAACTCCTGCGTATCGGCACTTCCTCGGGCCCGGCCCGACACTCTCGAAGAGATAGCCAATCGCGGAAAGCGCGTTTGCACCTCGCTGGTCGCCCCGTCATTGCGTTTGGCACGGGAGACTGGCGCTGGACGGTAAGCCATGTCCACCGGAGTCAGCTTCTCCGCCCTCTTGCGTACGACAATGCGCGATAGATAAAATGGGTGAAATCGATGCTGGTAGCCTCTCGACGATCATACAACTTCGCTCACACTCGCAGGACTGGGACAGCGGACCAGTCATCGGGAGCATAACCCAGTTGCGATTGTGCCTAGAGCCACCGCCCACGCTACACTCGCGGATCTCCACCTTAAGCGATCAGTCATATTGAGATATAAATCGCATTGCTTTGGCACAGTGGCTCCCTGAGAGATACCCGACGATCCACCGACGAGGCCAAGCGCGCGCTTTTTGGCTAACCCGCTCGTGGATATCGAGTCGAAACAAGATTCGCAGGATGCGGCGAAAACGCCGCAAAAATACTGTCAGCTATCTGCGGAGCTCGAGGCGACACCCTAACAAAACACTGCTCGAGACGCTGTGGATTGTTTGGGATCGATTTGACAGCGTATATTGATGCCAACGGTCATCATGAGCTTGGTCCCAGTGCCTTTGGGAGTTCGGTGCCCGACAAAACAAGCCGATACCAAAATCCCAAAGACCACGAGATCAGTTCATAAGGTAGAAGGAGACGAGACGACGCATGCTCGTCTCCCCCAAGAGTTCTTCCATCGACTCACGTGCAGCGCGACCGATCCTCATTCTGAGATCCGGATCAGCGGCAAGCGCCTTGATCAGAGCGACCGCCTCTTCCGTCTCGTCGAAGAGAAAACCGTTCACGCCATGCTCGATAACCTGAGCATATCCTCCGTTACGGCTCGCTACCACCGGCAAACCGCAAGCCATAGCTTCAATCACAACCCGCCCCCAAGGCTCGATCCAGGTTGATGTCCGGTAGAAGTAGCAATCAAGCGACTGCAGGAACGGCACCATATCGCCCGAGCGAGCCGGGAGGAGTTCCATTCCCTTGATAGATGGGAACAGGGGTTCCATGCACGTACCGCCCAGTATCTGTGAGGTTCCGCCCGCCTGTGCTACCGCCTCGTACACTTTCCAGTCCTCGACATGATGTTTTTCCATCACGTCCCGACTGTGTCGACCCAAGGTGAATTTGTGATCAGCGGCACGCGGCGCCTTGATCGGCGAGAATGCGACGATATCTGTTGGAGAGGGCTCAAACAACCCAGGCAGATCGACCTCGTGCTGCATCATATCCGAACAATAAAGGAGTTCGGAGCGCACGCCGCAACGTTCCCAGACTTCGCGCACGCGGTCAAATACCATCGGCGCTTCGAACGTGTTGTACAGAAAGATAACGCGTGAGGGTTGCGCATAGGCCAACCAGTCTCCGATATCGAAGTACACGCCGACAAACACGATGACGCCCGAATAGGGAACCTTGCCTTGCGCAGGCTCGATCGGGCTGACAAGCCCCTGCTCATGGAAGCGCGGGTGCGGCATCTCAGGCGCCCAAAGCTTCACATTGGCGAATTTACCCACACGCTCGGCGATATCCAGTGCATGAAGTTCGCTGCCTCCGGAGACCTGCTCAAACTTATTGATAATATGAACAACCGGGTGAAGATGCTTGGGTTTGGAGACAATTTTCTCGATTTCAAGCACGGAGGCATCTCTGACGTACTCAGCAATATCCGCCCGGACTCTCACCGCGGCCGACTTCCACGCGTGCTGGACGTTGTCACCGCCATCGGCCAACGGACCCACGGGCAAGCGTCGATCATTCATCTTCATGCCCTTGATGTACGGCCACATCCAGCCGAGCATCCTGGGATCACACGCTGTGGCGTTGATCAGGGTTGGCATGAGGTCTTCGCGGCCAACAACCACAAGGTGCCGTATTATACCATAAAGACGCTTGCTAGACTCCCGGTTCGATGACTGTGGTACGACCGACAGGATTTCTTCGAGGTGCGAGTCAAGCTTGCCAAGGTAGGCGGCGATCTGAATTTTGAGATCTACGACGGTCCAGCTGGCTGAGTACTGCTCGAGAATTGCAAGTTGCTGCCATGCCTCCTGGAAGCGCCCGTTGGCCAGCAAGAACCAAACCAGGAATTCCCCTACGGTTGCGTCATCAGGGTTGGTATTGAGCCGCTCCTTGCAGATGCTGAGTACGAGGTCCATCTGCCTCATTTCATAAGCGCTTCTTGCAAGCTCAACGTGACCAATGTCGAACTCGGGATATATCTTGTTTATCCGCTTCCACCGATCATAGGTTGCTTGCTTGTCTCGACGGCGCATAGCCATATGGGCAAGACCAACGAGGGCACCCTGCGACTGGAACTGGCGGGTTGCAACGTCACTGAAATGAGCTTCTGCAGCATCAATGCTTACAGCGTTCGCAAGGGCATAACCCAGAAGGACGCTCACTCCCTCGTCGTCACCACATTTCTCAAGAAAAAAATTCAGGCGACGCGTTGCGTCGAGGAAATTGCCCGCGAGGAATGCAATATCTGCGTAAGTGCGCAGACTTTCTTCCGTGGTACCATGGTCCGCGATATACTCGCGTATCATCTTGTCGGCGATATCAGGTGACAGCGTTGCTGCAACGAGCTTGATATATTCTAGTCTATGCCACAGGCTATGGTGCCACTTACGATTCAGCCATCGGCACAAAAGGCGAGCATGTCGACCCTGACCATCATTTTTGTATGCGCTCATCAAGTCATGCACGAGATTCCAGTCATCCCGCCTACCAGCCGCACCAGCATAGATACGTGCCAGTTTGAGATCACCCAGCTTGAGCGCCACCGAAAAAGCACGGTCACGAAATCGCGTTTCATCCGGTGCTGTCTCGATCGCACGCGCACACAGGCGCAGCACTTCTCTCCAACGTCCGAGCTTCTCATTCAGATCGGAAGCAAGCCACAGGAAATCGGGGTGGCAATCCTGCCGGGCGATATGCGGATCGAGTGCGTCGAGCCCGCTCAACACTGATCCAGCACGCAGGTGCGCAGACGCAATCTCAAACGCCACCCCGGAGTCATCGACAGCAACCTCAACCGGTACGTTCACAAGGTTGTCGGGTTCGCGCAACCGAAGCAGTTCCAAACGCAAGGAATGATAGAGCGGAATGTCTGTAGCGGCAGGGTTCGCTTTGAGCGCTCTATCCAGCAGAACCGAAGCCTGCTCCACTCGTCCTGTGCGCAAAGCAGAGAGAGACAAATGCAACGTGATGAGCAGCGTGTCTGCCGGCGGGTTCAGCGCTGCGGCGACCGCACAGTCCTGCCAACAGCCATAAGCGTCATCCCATTGCCCCATACGTTCGTAAACGCCCGCCATGCCGATCAGGGGCGTGACTGCACCCGGCTCGACCTCCGCTGCCTTACGAAAAGAGTCCAGCGATTGATGCCACAGACCCAGTTCGTTCTGCACATTCCCCAACTGAAGCCACGGATTGATCTCATCGGGGGTCAGGCAAGCAATCTCGGCCCATAATCTTGCTGCTTCGCTCCAGTTGCGCGCTGCCTGAGCCTCTGTAGCCTGAGCTTTTTCCCTGACAAGCCGGGAGTTCGTCCCTTTTTTCAGAGGCCGTTTTTTGCCAAAAAACATTTTCCAGTACCCTTCAAGCGGCTCTCGGGCCAGCGACCCTCGCAATATGAGTCCCTTATTCATCATTTGATTTATTGTGCATAGATTAAATCACATCCACGTTGTTGCGGACCATCCAGCATCAGGGTCGATGCAGAATCTCGTTTTCGGAAGGCGCACCAAGCCGCGGGGTATTAGATAGAATAGTATAATATTTGATCCGGGAAACTAATGACGACCCACAAATGTTGTCATATGTTTTTGATATTTTTCAGGTAACTGATGGATATGAAAGCTTCCTGTGGTCTGATTTTCGATTTATCTTGATTCATATGTGGATTCTTATTTTCCACGCTGCCAATTCCGAAGTATTATACGGGTGATATTGGTGTTATTAAATGTCAAATTCGAATTCTCGATCTAGGCCGCAATTCGATCTTTTCTTAATTGGATGCGCACCTGATTGATAAGGTGACCAAGGGGAAGTTTTCCGCTAGGCATCTGGCTCATGAATCACTCTTGGTAACCCACAATGAATTAGGTTATGCGCCATTCTAGCTTCGGCGGGCTACCCATCCTGTCATTTTATGTCATCATAGGTAATTCGATCACTCTAACCGCAGCGTCCGCGTTGTAATCCTCTCCCGATCAGGGAGAGCTTCGCATTCCGGAGCAGTTTTTTCGAGGGGTCCACAGGCTTTATCAAGCCAGCGAAGCCGTGAGTACCATCCATTGAAAAACGGAGTCATACAATCGTCGATATACCGCTTGGGTAGCGCCTCTCTCGAAGCCGGCACTAACCGGCATACCGACGGGAGTGGCCGCGTTTCATCCCTGCGGATCTGATTCAGAGCGGGCCGCGATTGGAGGATCATTCACATCGGGCTGCGAGACGAGCGACGCGCGCCTGACTAAGCACTTTACGTCATGACGACGTCCACAAGACTCGTGCGAAGCGGAGACCTGCTGCTGTCCGTCGCATGATCGGCTCAAGAGAGCCGTCGGTACCTTAGATGCACAAAGGCAGTTTCCCAAGCTAGGCGGCACTATCAGCGCTGACCGGCCGCAAGGTGCCCCTACCTATCTATCGCCCTATCCTGGGATAAGGGTCGAGATAAGCTGGGGGACATGTGCCGCTCTAAACCAGCACATTCAATTCTTCAAGATATCTCCGTAGAGAAGCGCGACACGTTCGGCGTAAGAAGCCATGTCAAACTTCTTGACCTGGCTGCATGCTTCATCCGCAATTTTCATACGTAAGTCATCATCGCAGTCTATTGTCTCGATACCGCGCGCGATCGAACCAACATCATACGCATCGACGAAGATTGCCGCGTCACCGGCAACCTCTGGCAAAGCCCCTTCCCGAGAAGTCAGCACGGGCGTGCCCGCAGCAAGCGCTTCCAGCACAGGTAACCCGAACCCTTCACTCAGCGATGGAAACAGAACAGCTTTCGCCCCAACTATGAGGCTCTGTAATGATGACGAAGGCAGATATTCAAGTTGGATGATCCTTCCCTGCTCTATACCCTTGTCGAGATAGCGCAATTCCGCTTCTGCCTTCCAGGCCATCGCACCCACGATTACCAAGACACGGTCAGTCTGAGCAGAGAGAAAGCCTTCGATCAATCTGCCTATGTTTTTTTTGGGCTCTAACGACCCGAAAAACAAATAGAACTGGTCCAGCCCCCTCCCACATAGGGTTCTCACAACTTTGGCATGCATCTCCCTTGCCTCTGGGGTCGCTACTGCTTTGGGCTCAAAGGATTGATAAGTGTTATAGATTTTGCCCTGCAACTGCGGAAAAAAGTCGAGAATCTCCCGTTTTGACGCCTCTGAAACCGTACAAATAGCATCTGCCTCGCGGCTCAGCTTACGTATGAGCCTGAAATAATAACCTTTATCATCCAAAGTCGTATAAGGAAGCTTGAGCGGTACGATATCGTGAATGGTATAGATATTTTTGGCACCCTTCACCCTGATAGGCATCGGGTAGGTCCAATGCATGATGTCGATCCCGCCCGGAACTGACACCTCCATCATCCTTCCCGTCCTTCTAAAATAACGGCTTGCCCGCTCATAAAGGTCCGGCACATTCCAGAGCTGGTCATATTCCGGCATTCTGGCGCTGAGTGAACGAGCCTCCACCCTACCTGTGACCGGGATCTGAACAGCCTTTTCGCCAATGAGCTCCCCCACGCGCAGTTTCCACCATCTCGAACTCAATGGTAGAATTTTGCGCCGGGGCGCCCTTCCATCCAGGCTATCGAAAAAGATAACCTCACGAAGCGCCAATGACGTACGTTTGGAGATATTCATGCCATAGAGAACACCTATGTCATGACCCATATCGCGCAAGAGACAGGTCAGGGCGCGGGCATAGGTGGCGACGCCAGTCCCCTTGGGTAGCGAGAGATTGAAACCATCAACAAAAATTCTAGTACGCTTGGATCTAACAATCGGCTTGTACTGTAGTTTACTCATGAGTCGAAAATATCCGATCAATCAATGGCGCTGTGATCGAAAAATTCCGATCATGATTGACAAAATGATGCCGCAAGTGATGCCGTTTTAGTCCGGCTTGGAATCTTGATTTCATTGGGAGATTGTGACACGCGTAATGGGTAAAATCGTATACCACGTAACCCATGAAAAACCCAGTCACTGCGGCCACTCCCAAGCTGACACCCAACCACTCTACACTAGCTGTTTCGAACAGAATGCCGAGCGGGATTGACACTGTGAGCGGCATAACCGTCCGCAGGCGGTGCGCGGGCTGGACATGGTGATTGGTATGCATCAGCCACACGATGCGCTTTACCATTCGGTTATTACTGCTGAGGTGAAATGCAAAGCGATGCATGACATATTCGAACGGGAACCAGGCGATAAAGCCAAGCAGCAGCCAGCCTAAAGAGGCAGGTGCACGTTCGCATACCCAGATCGTGCAGGCAATCTGGACGCCAACGATCAATAGCCACACGCTGAGAAACACTCGCAGGGAAGTGAGTGTCAGGCGTTCCAGCCATTCAGACTTGAAGAGCCGGATTGGGGGCTCATCCTTTCCTGATCGCTGATGCACAGCTTGCCTCTGGAGGCGATCACCACTCATGTCTTTGGCTCTCATCCCTGGTGGAGGTTGACGGCGCCAACCGCGACTTGATCGATCTTGGTTATGGACGCAGCAACGCTCTCGGTCCACCCCCAATAGTCGGCATTGGCCACTAGGGCTTTCTGGGCCCTGTAGACCGGCCCCTCGGCTGCGAAATCCGCAATTGCAGCCCGCCACCCTATCCCATCATTCGGATCCAGATAACAGGGAATTTCCCTCCCAACCTCGCGAAGCACCTCGATATCGGCCACAATTGACGGAACACCAAGTGTCAGAGCCTCGGCAAGCGGTAAGCCGAACCCCTCCGCAAAGGTGGGAAAGAGCAGGCCTCGGGCGCCACGAAGAATGCTCACGACCGCTTCATCGGAAAGTCCGGATAATTCCTCGACATGGCCACGCAAGGCTGCGCAACGCTCAAGCATGTCCAGAACGTTCTCGTTCTCCCATCCTCGCTTGCCGATGAGAAGTAGTCTTGGGACACAGCCCCCCTCCGATTTCACCATGTCGCGCCAGAGATTGAGTAGCAGCAGATGATTCTTGCGGGGCTCGATCGTGCCCAAGCAAACGAAGTATGGTGTATCCCCTTCCCGCCCAGTGTGGGTCGTCTCCTGATAGGTTACAGTTTTCACAGCATCTGGTACGCCATGGGGTATTGTCCATATTTGACAGTCAGCCTTGGCGCCCCCACGCAACATATTCCCAAGCGACCTTCCCACCGCGTCAGCTGGAACGATCACCCCGTGTGCAAAATCGGCAATCGTCTGCACCCGTAGTACGTGGCGTGCTGCCTCGCGCGGTCGAGAATATTCGGGAAACTCTATCGGTATCAAATCATGCAACATGACGATCAGATCTGCGCGCCAACGTTTCAGCACGGCTCCAATCACGCCCGGGCGCGTCAAATGATGATGAGAGACAAGCAGATAGATAGCCTTCTCCCTGGTGATCCCCCCCCAAGGTAACGATCCGCGTTTCCAGCGCAGCAAGGAAAGCTGGAGGAGGCGAGCGCGGTTTTGCGTGTCCTCACGCGTTTGGCCGCCCCAGCGTCGGGAAAGCGCCTCGACAAACCACTTTGCCTGGTCTGTATGCAGTAGGCCGATGAAACCCATGGGATGATAGGCGCAAAACCAGGTACGGTCGCTCTCATGAGCAATTAGATATTCGGCATAAGCCAGCTCCACTCGATCTATGCCGGTCGCAGCCAAGGCGCGCGCTCGCGAGATGAGCCGGGAGATATCTAGGATTATGGGTCTGCGGGCTTCGGTAAGCTTCAGCAAATGCCAGTCTCCGGGACGCCCTTCACAGGCGATGGTGATAGCGGCGTCAGTCCGTCCTCAGTCCCCTCATTAGGGGCGCTTGGTGGCCGAAGCCAGTGCGCATGCTCGACCGGACAATGCGCTTTGAGGCGGGTAAGGCTCCCACGGACCAGCATGGAGAGGCCGACCTCGGAGAAGAAGCCTCCCTTGATCAGACATCTCTCGATAAGCACGTGCCTGAATGCTTCGAACAAGGCGCCATCCGGCGTCCCGGGATTCGCCCAGAAAGCATCGAGCGCCCCCTGATAGGTTATGCCAGGAACATCGTACACAGCGTCGCCCAGCGTGATGACAGGAACCCTCGAAGCCAGCGCCAAGGTTCCCGTTGTGGAATTGATCGTTACCAGGCCAGCAGAGTCACGCACCATCAGTGCGATATCACCCTCCTCCACGTAATCAACGCGCTCACTCACGCCATAATCAGAAGCGAGCTTACGAACCCTCAGGCGCCAGTCAACAACACCGTTATCGAGGGGATGTTCCTTGACGACCAACCGCAACTCACTGGGAGCATAACGGGCGTAAGAGGCGAAGATCAGGTCTAGAGCCTCCGAGATCGACGAAAAAGGAGAGTGCAACCTGACTTGTGCATCTGCATCGAGCTGGAGGGGGACAAGAACATAGCGGGCATCGGTGCGCTTGAGCTCGGCAAGTACTGCACGCGAACGACGCCCTGCAGCCTTACGATCTGCGAGCCGCTTGACCCACCCGATACCCTCAACCAGTGGAGGCCAGGGACGGTGTGTTTTCCAGTGGCGATAGTACCAGCGCGTCAGGAGATCTGCTGCATTATACGCGACCCCTTCCAGCGCCCGCCTTCGGAAAGAAGAGGGTACACTACCCAACGCATCGGTAATGTCCGTCGACGGGATGTGGCTCAGATACCATGCGGGGTCCCGGGGGAGCGCCGAGAAACCATTCACGCCCCCGACTTCGAGTGTCACCCAGTCCGGACGGATATACCCTTCTTCAAACACGTGCACAGTGGTCGTTTGCTCACGACAGACCGCTATGGCCGCGCGGTGCAAAACGCGGCAATCGCCAAAGAGTACGACATCCGTGATTTCATACCGCGCAATGATGCCGCGCAGGGCCGCAGGCCAGTCCGCCTCGCTTCCAGTGTAATCAATGCCACCGGGGAGACGCCAGAACAGGCGATCTCCACCATTAAAATTTACCTTGAATACCCCGAATCCCTCGACACGAAGAGCAGCACCGATCCGCTGAAAAAATGGCCCCATCAGCCCTTGGAGCAGCAGAAAATTCCTTTTGCGCCCCACGCCAAATGACGAATTATCTGTCTGAGTGGTTTTATCGTTCATGGGATAGTACTCGAGATAGCAAGTTCCAAATTCTGACAGTCTGGCGCCGGCAATTTCCCTGTATGCGTCTGATGCGCGACCAGAGCGGGAGAACCCACAACGACTTGTCAGCCAATCGATCAAGGAGCACTTCAGGTGTGCAAGGTAACCCGGTCAGAGGATCGATATACCGGGGATAGAGAATGAGGGTACCGGCTACCAGCTCCTCTATTAAAAGGTTACGCCCTCGCCTCGGCAATTGCGGCGCGTGGTCAATCGTCAAACCCCATCCTGCATAGAAGGGCTGACCCCAGACAGAAACGCTTATATTCCTCAAAAGTGCCTCAAACCCGGTCAACGAGGTGAGTGTATGCACTTCGTCGATCTGATTAAGCAGAACAGCCATCGAACCTCCGCGCGAGATTGCATCAGCCTCGCCAAGGATCACCTCATCCTCTATCGCCCCAGCCCGGTGCCCGGCCTCAACGTCAGGATGTGGGCGATAGATGATGTAGGCTTCCGGGTTATCTCTCCTGACCCGCTGCAAAAGGTCGAGATTTCCGGAAACGCCTGCCCCTCCTCGTAATACGGACTGATCATCCGCTACCTGTCCCGGTACGAGTATACGCCTTCGATTGGAAGACACTGTCCCTGACCGGTTGATCAGGCTCGCGAAGTCTGATGAATCGGCTCCGTACTTGGACACCTGTTCTTTTACCACTCGGGCAATAAGCGATCGTCCTCTGGCTCTGATCGTCTCATCAAACGCATGTGTCGCCAGAAGAAACTCTAGATCACTCTCCCGCGTCGGATCATAATATATGCCACGGCGGTCGAGAACGATCGAAGCCGGTGGCAACAGATCGCTGCCTAACCCCACGGAGCGTATGAACCCATCCTCCACACGCCAAACCGGTGCAGCGGCTTTCGCTGCTCGTGCAAGCAACCTGTTCGATGAGCGCGTTGACCACGATGCTACAGCCTTTCCGCTACGACGGGCTTGCGCGAGAACACGGCTAACCGATCTCGTGGCCGCAGGCGCACCCGGTGCCTGATCGAAGAAAGCAGACATTCGCCTGCGTTTCCACCAGGCCATCCCGTAGCAGGCAGCCACATCGCGATTCTCGCGAATGATCTGGCCCCAGAAAGCGAGCAGACTTACGACCTCCTCCACGTGCATGGCTTCGCCCGAGAAAGGATTGGTATAATGCGTGCTCTTAACGATCAAACGCGCAGCCTTCTCTCGGCTCTCGCGTTTGAGATCCGCCCCCCCCAACGTCCAAACTTCGCGGTCGGCGCACAACCCAAGCAGCACCAGATCGTCAATCTGGTCCGCAACCACGACCTGACAGGGATCAATCAACTGATGCGGATTGAGGCCAGCGTCGATGATCTGTACGCCCCTCGCCCTGATTGCAGCACTTATTCGCTTGTGTGCTACAGGATCTTCGAAGGAGAGGACGGCAATGAGCCTGTGTGCACCCCAACGCTGGATGGCATAATCGACGGTTCCGAGTGAGGATCCGGGAGAATGGAGCGACACGGCAACTGATCTCTGTGTTTCGAAAACAGGCACGCCTCGAGCAACATATTCGCCTCCGACCCGCTCGCGCCATATGAGATCCAGCACGGCCAGATCAGAAGTTGACCCCTCCGCGCCGTCATCTGGGGTAATATTATCCCAAGATTGGTCGCAAGTGCCGATTTCTCGCCCTGCAGCGCGGAACGGTGGCATACGAAGCAGGACAGGCGCGCAGTTCACAGTTCCGAAATCTCTTTCCATACTGACGGGGGAAGGTACCGCAGCCCTTCGCACAAAAATCCTGTCGGATAAACCATGTATCTCAGCGAATGACATCGCGACCTCTCTAACAATCCTGTCTCATTCACCGAGACCTGTTGCTTTAGATGCATCTCGCAAAAATCTATCCCGATGCGCCTCGACCCTGTTATTCCCCCATCTGTGGTCGCCATGAGGGAGATATAGCTTCTGCGCCGAATCTGTCCGAAAAAGGTCAGTCCGGTGAAGATTTGCCTCAACACCCCAAGACGTAGACATTAATAGAAACTCGCTACCGCTAAAAACGTCGGCGGCCGCCGATGCGATTGTCCTATTTATGGGTCTCTGGCATTATGCCAAACAGGCTATATATTGAACTGGTCATGGGCTTGTCTGTCGCAATCAAGATTCTAATACTCTCCCTTTTAACGACTGAGGCGATTGACCTAGCTGCGAAACCACGCCGGCTTTTACGGGCGCCGATTGCGCTTCCATTGCGGGCTGCAATCACCACTGCAGGTTTCGGCATATTTCTCATGTTTACCGGATCACCCTTTGTGGCCGCGACGTTAGTCGTTTTTCTGGCAGCCGTGCTAACGGTAGGATCCAACATTAAATATCGAACGCTTGGGGAACCCTTGGTATTTTCGGATGTCGTCGCGCTAAGGTCGTTTGTTCTCTACCCCAGATTCTATCTGGGGGTGATTCCCAACGCCCTAAAATGCGGCATAATGCTCTCGATATGCATCCTTGCGGGCGGGGTTTACCGCTTCTCAAGTCCGAACGCCCGGATGGCCGCACTTGGTGCGGTCATTGCCTTTGTTTCAGGCGTTATTGGCTACATTAATGCCCTGTTCCTGCTACGTTCCAACCGGATGGGCCATCCGCACCTGACGACGGATTTGCACGCATACGGTCTTGTTCCTACACTCGCCATATACTGGATGCGGTGGAAACGCAGCGTCTCTCCCTCACCTATACCACCCATCATACCGGGCAACGTGACGAAACCTCCGGAAATTCTTCTGGTCGTACAGTGCGAGTCATTCGCTGAGATCCCCGTTGGCCATTTTTCGTTCCCAGGACTTCAATACACCCGGGAAAAGTCAGTCGCGTGGGGAGATCTCCATGTTAGTGGTTTTGGTGCATACACCATGCGTACAGAATACGGAGTATTATGCGGGCGAAATGAGAGTGAACTTGGTTTCCGCTCATTCGACCCTTTTTTGACGGCCGATACGGAATCGTCTTTTGCACTTCCACACAGACTGTCGCGTTTTTTCACGCGATCCGTTTTCATTCATCCCCACGATATGCGCTTTTACGATCGCGCTAAGCTCATGCCTAGTTTGGGCTTCAACGAAATCATTGGCGAGGACCACTTTCCTCCTCCCGCAGGGAACACACCTTACATTAGCGATATGGCTCTGGGAGAGCGTCTGATGGAGCTTGTAGAACAGGCTGATGAGCCGACTCTCCTCTATGCTGTGACGATGGAGAACCACGGCCCCTGGGCTCCTG
Source organism: Asaia sp. As-1742 (assembly GCF_011753235.1). Taxonomy (NCBI): domain Bacteria; kingdom Pseudomonadati; phylum Pseudomonadota; class Alphaproteobacteria; order Acetobacterales; family Acetobacteraceae; genus Asaia; species Asaia sp. As-1742. Next base: position 145,083 of record NZ_VWWA01000006.1, read on the forward strand.
GACGCGCAAATCAGACAACGGCGACTGGCGCATGGGAACATCATGCGGCAAACAGTGATGCTTTGTTACGGTCTCTCTCCGAACGCCTCGCAGCAACCGGACGGGACTCAATGCTGGTGTTTTTCGGCGATCATCGTCCATCGATCCCCGGTAGCATTGTGCCAGGTGGTGCAAAACACACGCCCTACGTCGTAATGCGATTCCCTGACTTGCACTCTGGTGAGCAGGCGTCACACGGCGTAATGCCAAGCGATCTCACCCCTGCGGGATTATACCAATTGATCATCAGCCTTGTAGCGTGTCAGATGCCACAGGCGGAGGCTAGTTCTCGGTAAAACCCTATAACTTTTTCAGCAAAAGCCTCTTTGGTGAATAATTGCGCACGCTGGTAACCGGCGGATACAAGTCGGTGACGCGCCTCAATGCCTGATGCATCATCACGATCGAGCGCCGCTATGGCGGCTGCCATTTCCTGCACGTTTTCTGGATCGACGAGGATAGCCGCATCCCCCGCGATTTCAGCCGTTGCGCCAACGCCCGACGTCATCACGGGTATGCCCAGCCCCATTGCTTCGATGATCGGTAAACCAAAGCCTTCGGCGAGGGATGGAAACAAGAGTGCGCGGGCTCCGAGAATGGTCCGCAGCAATTGAGTCTTCTCGCACCATTTGACGCGTCTGACAGTGCTTGTAACTCCTCGAGAAATGCAGGCAGGTCGGTCATCCCCATCAGGTCCTATCAGGGTTATCGGCCTGCGTGTATGGCTAAGCGCATGAGCCTCCAGAAGACGATCAATGTTCTTCCGCGCTTCGACCCTTCCGACGCATATATAACCACCATCTTGCACAATCGGCTGAACTGCTCTGGCAGCTTCGATCTGGAGCGCGCTATGCGAGACTGGCTGGTAGAGGTTTCTTATTCTTCCCGGCGCTATACCAAAACGAGAAACAATTTCAGAACGGACGGCCTCTGACACGGTGGTAATACCATCAACGCGCTCGAAAAGTCGCCCCAGGAGATCTTCGAACCGGCGAGAGTCTATCCCTGTCAGATTAGGGTGTGTGAGCGGAATTATATCGTGAATCGTCACGACATTGAGTGCGCCTCTGGCCTGTATTGGCAAAGGAGATGTCCAGTGAACCACCTTTGGCGGCGTTGCAGCATTTGCAACATCGAATTCGCTGATCTGTCCCCGAAGACGGAACCTCGTATGTGCTGTTCTGTATAGATCGTCTATAATGATATCACCATGGGACGTATCACGAATTGCGGGTAACCTTCCGATCATTGCGTTACAAAATTTGCGCAAATTGGTCGTTATTGAATGTGGTTTGCTCGAATCACGATCCAGTAAGATCGCAGTCGGGATATTCCTGCTCGCAAGAGTTTCGTTCAGAGCGTGTGTGAAGCTATGAATACCCGTCCCCCCCGGGAGCCAATTACGCCCATCAAGCCAGACGGGGAAGGCAGATAGGCAATTCGTCGGATGCATCGAGGTCTCGGACTGTATGTTCTGGTCGTGAGCGGCATTATACAGCGGATAGCACGGCTGCCATATAGTCGAAGGCGCCAAGCTGAGACTACCCTACCTGCAAAAGGCCCCAACAGGCGCTGATATCTGGCATGATAATCCGTTGGAAAGCGCGGCGCAGATTACAAAATCGTTGATTACAGAATTTCTGACGAGATTTTTAAGCCCTACGCGCGCGTATAAACGCGTATTCTCTGTGAGAGAGCTACGCTGTGTCTGGATTGTGTATTGGGGGGTATTTTGGTTGCGGGGGCAGGATTGCTTCTCAAATTGCGACAATCGCAAGGTGAGAATAAAGCGGGTTTAGATAATTGTTTTGAAAAGATTTTTTCTGCGCTCGCTTGATCTTTCCCCAATCATAGCGCCTCCTATCTCCTAGGAGTAGGGCAACTCCCATTCAACGCCATGACCGTTGTCGCGAACTGATCCCAACGGTTCAGATCGGTTCGTATCCACCATCCTCTCGTTCGTACGTCCGCTTTAGACGATCACCAAAGACGATTGACGGCGAAGTTGTCAAACAAGACCTCGTTGGAGATCAACGTCATACCCTCGGCCTGCGCTTGGGCAATCAGGAAACGGTCAAACGGGTCTTTATGAGCAATGTTCATCTCGCCCGCGATGCGAGCATGAGTAACGCTGATTGGCAGCTCAACGAACCCCTGCCCAGCAACAATAGCCTCAAAATCCTGTGCCAGCAGGGCCGCCCCCGGCAGTTTACCGATGCGGAACTTGGTTGCGACCTCCATGGCCGAAGCCGCGCTCACGGCTATGACGTTGACCTCATCCGCTATGGCCTCTTGGGCGCGGCGGCTCAAATGCTCGTCGCCCGCCAGCCACCAGATCAACGCATGTGTATCAAGCAATAGCCTCAAGCGAGATTCCACCCGTCCAGTTCATCGTCGGGCAGCGCCTCATTGAAGGTCTCATCCAGGGTGATCTGGTCTTTGAGCGCCCCAAACACGCGGCGCCCCTGCGCCTCCACCGGCACAAGGCGCACTACTGGTACAGAACCACGTGCGATCACCACATCACCACCCGCAAGCACGTCGGCAATCAGGCGAGACAGATTGGTTTTGGCATCGTGAACCGAAAACTGGGCCATGAGGCACCCCCTTAGCTAAGAATATAGCTAAGAGACCTCCCTTTGGCAAGGGGCGTCTTCCATTCCAGCCTTGTGATTGCACAGGCTTGCCACCTGGAAGACATCGGCCACTCAGGTCTCGGCTTTGCGGCAATATCTCCCTTTTCTGCGTGAGCCGACATATTCTACGAGTTGAGCTTGCTGAAGACCTCCAATGTCCCTGCGTGCGGTTTTCAGGCTCACATTCCATACAGATATAATGTCAATGGCTCTGCATCTGCTCCCTCGCTCGAGTCTTAGCAGGAACCACCGTTGCCGTTCATTCAGCTCCCAATGATCAGGGACATTTACAGGGTCGTGTTCAAGGACATGTTCAGGGTCATTCCCTCCTACAGGCAGTGCCTGTCTGCCGCTTGCCACCACTCCAAGCCGATAAGCTTCTCTGGCTGCAGCAAGTGAAGAATACTCTGTCGGGTATGTCGAGAGATCAGCATTACGTCCTTCTACCAGCCCAGAAACGAATGCCCGGATAACCGGCGACAAAACAACAAGACGCAAGAAATATATCGTATCTGGACCATGCTGCGCTGAAAGCCAGTGCTTTACACTCTTCTCACTTGCGCCTGTCTGTCGCATAAGCCTCTTGATTACACCGTGGCTATCTTCATGCTCTTTGCGCAACAGTTCGGCAACCGTCTTGGCATAGTTTTCACGACGTCCGAGAACACCCTTCCATAGAGGTAATTTCCTGCCCTTTTTCGGCAACATCTTCCGATCCTTCCGACGCTAAAATAATCCCGCTTCAGGATGACGGAACAGACTCATTCTCACTGCGAGGGAAGATGTCCGGACCTCCGTTATTGGCCTCGGAAAGGGCAAAACGTGACGAGCCGGAGATTCTACGATGATGATCGCACTGAGCCGATGGAACGCTTCGTTCGGGCCGCCGAATACGTCCGAATGTCAACGGATCTTCAGAAGTATTCGACCGAAAATCAGTCGGAAGCGATCAAGCAGTATGCCAAGGCTCGCGGGATTGATATCGTCCGTACGTATGCCGATGCCGGGAAAAGTGGCCTCAAAATTGAGGGGCGCAATGCACTCAGACAGCTCATTGAAGACGTTCAGGCAGGAAATACTGATTTCACATTAGTTCTTGTCTACGACGTCAGCCGTTGGGGCCGGTTCCAGGATGCGGATGAGAGCGCTTACTACGAATATATCTGCCGTCGCGCGGGTATTGCAGTCGAATATTGCGCCGAACAGTTCGAGAACGATGGGAGTCCGATCTCAACCATCGTCAAGGGCGTTAAGCGTGCCATGGCTGGGGAATATAGCCGAGAACTTTCTACCAAAGTATTTGCAGGTCAGGGAAGATTGATCGAGAAGGGTTATCGTCAGGGAGGGCCGGCTGGATTTGGCTTACGTCGAACCCTGATTGATGAGAACGGCGCCATCAAGGGCATTCTTGGGCAGGGCGAACATAAGAGTATCCAGACTGACCGCGTTATCCTGACGCCCGGTCCGGCCGAGGAAATCAATCTGGTCCGCACCATCTATCAGTCTTTCGTTCATCAGGAACGCAGCGAGAGCGAGATCGCCGACGACCTCAACAGACGTGGCATTTTGACAGATCTTGGACGTCTCTGGACCAGAGGAACAGTACATCAATTACTGATCAATGAAAAATACGTCGGCGATAACGTATGGAATCGTCGCTCCTTCAAGTTAAAGAAAAAACGAGTTCGCAATGAGCCAGAAATGTGGATCAAAGCACAAAATGCATTCGAAGCCATCGTCGAGCGTGAGCTATTCGAATCTGCAAGGAGCATCATCAATACGCGCTCTTTCCGTCTGACTGATGAAGAAATGCTGCATTCCTTGAAGGAACTCTATCACCAGAGAGGCCTATTATCGGGTATAATCATTGATGAATGTGATGACTTGCCTTCCAGCGGCGCCTATAGCGCCCGTTTCGGTAGTTTGCTCCGCGCCTATCATCTTGTCGGGTTCAAACCGGATCGTGACTATCGATACATCGCGATAAACCGTGAACTACGCAGACTTCATCCGGAAATTATTCGACAAATAATCGCTGAATTGCGCACCAAAGGTAGTGATGTATGGCAGACTCATCAGGACGACCGTATCGTCGTCAATGACGAATTCAGTCTTTCCGTGACGATAGCGCGCTGTATAGAAACATCCACCGGACTGCTGCGCTGGAAAATGCATTTCGATACCTCACTCATACCCGACATTACGATCGTCGTGCGTATGGACAGCGCCAATCGTATGCCTCTGGACTACTATCTATTTCCACGCATCGACATAATTTCCGGCAAACTTCGCCTGTCGGAAGAAAACGGTCTTGCTCTTGACGCCTATCGTTTCGACAATCTTGAACTCCTATACGACATCGCCACTCCTATTTCCATTGCGGAGGTCGCCTGATGTCTGTCATTCGTCCGAGCAGGATAGAAATGATCCCGATCAGCCAGATTACAGTCGTAAATCCACGCGCCCGCAACAAGCGCCAGCATCGGGAAATCGTTAACAACATCGAAGCTATCGGTTTGAAACGGCCCATCACCGTAAGTCGCCGAGATACGGCCAATGGCCCCAGATATGACCTGGTTTGCGGCGAAGGTCGGTTGGAAGCCTTCCAGATGCTCGGCCAGCCAGATATCCCGGCAGTGGTCATCAAGGCGAGCGAGAGCGAGTGTCTCGTGATGAGCTTGGTCGAAAACATCGCCCGACGTACACCGCGCCCCATTGATCTCATGCGCGAGGTCGGCGCATTACGATCACGCGGTTATAGTGATACGGCAATCGGTACAAAAATCGGTGTCGGAGCCTCCTGGGTCAACATGGTCGCTTCCCTCCTCGATCGTGGTGAGGAACGGCTTCTAGCCGCAGTTGAAACCGGCCTTATTCCGATTACTCTGGCAATGGAGATTTCCCGGGCTGAAACAGAAGAAGCCCAGAACCTACTCCTTGATGCCTATGAAACGGGCAAGCTGAGGGGCAAGAAGCTGGCAGCGGTCCGGCGAATGCTCGAGATGCGCTTGCAAAGCCAACGTAAAAGTCTACCAACGGGGCGTTTAGGGCGCAAAACGAGCATTCGTAGAATGACGGCCGCTGATCTAATGCAGGTCTATCAACGTGAGGCCGAGAAGCAGCGTCTGTTGGTCAAGAAATCGGATTTTACTCAGACACGACTTCTGTTCATCGTTGAAGCTTTGAAGGAGCTTCTCGCGAACGACGGCTTTATTAACCTGCTTAGAGCCGAGGGGCTGGCGACCATGCCCCGCGCTCTAACAGTCAGAGTATCGGGAAACGAGCATGACTGATGAAGTGAACAATCGAGGGCATAGCCGTATTCATATGGCTTTCGGCATGGATTTCCTCACGATTCCTGTAGCATCAATCATTCCACTCAAGACATTGCCGCCCGATATTAGATCGAGCCGCACGTATTCACAGATATTGACCTCCATAAAAGCGATCGGACACCCGATAGAGTCCCCGGCTGTGACGGCAGATACGACGAACGCCGAACAATGGTTTCTACTTGACGGTCATTTAAGAATCGAAGCCATGAAGGAACTCGGCTTCACAGAAGTCGAATGTCTGCTGGCTCCTGACGATGATACCTATACCTACAATAAGCGGGTCAATCGTATACCACCGATCCAGGAACATCGGATGATCGCACGCGCCATGGAGCGAGGAGTCTCGTCTGCTGATATCGCTACCGCACTCAATATTCAGGTAGAAGCAGTATTGAGACGTTTCCGGCTACTGGACGGCATCAGTCCTGAAGCGGCTGAAATGCTTAAAGATACCCCCTGCTCCATGAAGGTATTCGATATTTTGCGCCAGATGACGGCTGTACGACAGATCGAATCCGCTGACCTCATGATCGGCCAGAACAACTTCACAGTCATGTTCGCCCGAGCCTTGCGGGCCGCGACGGCAGAAAACCAGCTCGTACCGAACAAAAGAGGAAAAAAAGGGAGTAGAGCGACACCATCAGGCCAGCAGATTGCTCGTATGGAACGAGAACTCGCTGCACTTCAAACACAAGTAAAATCTGTCGAGGAAACCTACGGCATTGATAATCTGCATTTGACCGTAGCACGCGGCTATATCGCCAAACTCCTTGCAAACAATCGGATAGTCCGTTGGATGGCGACCCATCAACAGGATTACCTTGGTGAATTCCAAAAGATCGCTGAAATCGACCCGCTTGCTTCGATTGGTAAAGAAGCGAGCACCTAAATTAAAAATGGGGACCCGGACCCGATAAGCGCGGGGACCATGGGAGAAGCCACACTGTGGGGTGGATCAAGCATGGCGGTGGGAATGGCGGCGAACCCGCATGATGCCCACTAGGCTGGCCGTCATATGGGTCAGCCGCGTGCTGTCCCGTTTGACTGCACGAATATGAACGGGCGTGCCAGACGTCCATCTGGCACGCCCTTCGACTGATGAATGTATGGGTAATCGGATTAAGTTACGGCTCTTCCCTATGGATATGTGGCGTCCGACCTCCTGTATTTAGAGGCCATCGCTGACTGTCGCCTGACAAGGGGATGCAGGTAATCGCAATTGGTTGCGTGGTACTCCACACTTGATTTGAACCTACTTCCCGTAAACCTCTAAAATTAAATAACTTTCTACAAGGTGACCTCAGTTCACGCATAGAAAAACCCCGCTGAGTCAGTGACTTAGCAGGGTTTCAGAAACTGTAAGTGGTTGCGGGGGCGGGATTGCTTCTCAGCTTGCAGCAATCACAAGTTGAGAGCAAAGCGGGATTGAAATGCTGTTTTAATGAACTTTTTTCTGCCCATGCATGAACTCTTACTGAAAATAAATCGCCCCTGCCCTCATAAAACGTAGAATTTATGCATCCAAAGCCACGTCAGCTTCCGCCTGAATGTCGGTCATCAAAGAAAGCGTTTTCAGTTCCTAAAAGAGGACATTATGCAGGACTAGCCGGTACAATATGAGGTGGTGGGGAAGAGTATTGCTTCCATACTGTCTGAGATACCGAAAGTTATAGAATACCTGAGTATGTACACTGCATAGTTAAAGATATCTGAAAATATAGTTTGATATTAATTTAGTATATTTACTATATATTGCATATTAGTAAAGCTTCATCGTAACGTTTCTGGAAATATCAATAAGAAATATCTCTGAAAACTTGCTCTTTATTTTTGGTCTACTGAAGATATCCGAGATTATCGGCCTTATTTCAGATATCCATTTTTCCATATGAGTGTCGACTTCAAAAGTTTCCCTATCTGTCAACCTAACTAAAAGGGTTGTATTTTCTGGATATTCTTTTTCAGTTTTTTCAATTATCCTATTGATAATGATATCTTTCATGAATGTTGGAGCCTTACGAGCGAGTATAAATCTATTAATGTTATCGTATCCATGTTTTCTATAGAAAGATTCTTTTGGAAGCTCGGCAACCGTTATTTCTATATATTTTTCGTTGTTTATATAGGCATCCCATCGAAGCTCCTTCATACCGATTCGAATTCGTTCTGTTCCGATTATATTTCTGTATTTTAAGAAAGTTTCCAAGGGTGCTAACTCATCTGTAAAACACTTGAATATGCGGGAATGTTCTTTTTGCATCACCTCTAAAGCATTGGATTTAGAGTAATTTTCGTAGTTTTCAAATATATTTATGAATTCTTCCGCAGACATTTCTTTAGAAAATATTTTTTCAAATTCGGCTGTGGACGTAGATGAAGTAATTATTGGTTCGTCATCACGGATAGTGCTGTTCATATAATTTCTCCAAAAAATAAATTCTAACTTACTCTCACTACTCCCGCTCTAAAAGCCTTTTAGGTTGGATATCTTGAGCCTCATAAGGCTGAGTCAGCTTGCGCCCGAAAATAGACCAGAACGGACATACCGCTTCCCCCCCCAATTCTGTACAAAGAGTTTTTGGCGGGGTTCTCCTGACGCCGATCTACTTCGGATAGCTTTAATTATCGAAAGTAGGTGGGGTGGACGTGAAACGGGTAATGTCACGTTTACTGACGGGAGTTAGTTGAAGCCCGAGAAACGGGTACTCAGACGCTGAAAGCGGTTGTTCTGCTCCACTGAGCGAAGGCCCTGATACGATGGATGTGCCGGGAAAAGGCGGTGGTGAAAGAGGCGGATGGGACGAAGAGATTACAAATGGCCGAAAAAACAGAGACGAAGCGCTGACACCCGCCTGGTGAACGGAACTTCTGCATGATGCGCTCGCGTTTTCGCAGAGAAAGATGATTGTTCTCCGCCCGGTTGTTCAGACCCTTATGCGAGAGATGCCGGATCGAGAGACGCATGTTGCGCCTCGCTGCCCCGTAGGATTTCAGCTTGTCGGTTATCATGCGACCGGAGCGCACCCTCTGCCTCTTCACCGGCCCTGTCAGCAAACGTCCGGCCGCTTTGGTGTTGCGCCGTATCTCCAAGATTTCGTCGAAGATATACCCGCCCTGATCCACGGATCGCCACAACCAGTGAGGCTTGCCAAGGATCACGACCCGCACCTCGTCTAGGTGCCAGACATCATCAGGTCTTGCTGCCTTGCGACGCAGGTAGCGAGCGTAGGCTGTGCCGAACTTCAGGCTTTACCGACGGAGCGTCTCATATGAGACGACTATATCCTTCTCGATCAGCATTTCTTCGACAAGACGAAAGCTCAGGGGAAAGCGGAAATACAGCCACACCGCATGCGCTAGCAGTTTACATAGAAAACGATGCCGTTTCGAGCTCACAGATGGCGTTCTCATCGTCTGCATCTAACACGCCGCACTTAACGTGACATCATCCGTTTGACACAGGTTGCGCGGCGGCGCTTTGCCCTTGGGCTGCACCGCCTCGATCAGGGGCTCCCAGACCCGCCACGCGTCATCGACATTACAAACTGCAGCACGCTCATCACGAACATCCATGCAGATACAAAATATTTTCAAGCCTTAACAGAGCCTAGAGGGCGGTCTTCACGCGAAAGCAAAGCGCTTTTTTTGCTTTATGTGATCAGCATCGGGGTCGATGCTGATCACGGAGAGGTCTCACAAGGCTCAGAAGCTGACGCCTGCTTGGAGAAAAACATACCGACCGATAATCTGCTGAGGGTACATAGAGAGGGCCGTATTTGTAGCGCCATCGGGAACGAAGGGCGGTTTCTTGTCCAGGATGTTCTGGACTCCACCCTCGAAATTCCACCGCCCCGTGCGATAATCGACGGTCACGTCGTGCGAAAAGATGCCCGGAACCTTGCAATAAACGAACGACTTGCAGGAAAGATCGGTCGAACCGTCGTTGAAGTGCATTCCCCCTATATAATTCATCATGTAGGTCAGGGAGATGTTGTTATGGCGCCATGTTGCTGTCGCGTAATCGCGCACGCGCGGCTGACCGCCACCCGCCTGATAAAAGAGCCTGCCAGCGTAGTTGTACCATGAACCGCCAGGCGTGTTTTGCTGCAGATAGCTGACCAGCTGCTGGAAGTTGTTGCTCACCGTGAGACTGTCATGTCGCGTGACACGCAGCGTGTAGCTCAGGTCAAAATCGATGCCGCTCGTCCTCAGTCCGCCCAGGTTCTGATAGGTATCGTTGATCTGCGTAATCTGTCCGGAGGCGTTTCGTGCAGAGATATAGCTGCAATAAGACGGGTTGGCACCGGTGTAGCATTCATCGGCGATGTACTGGCCGGGCAAGGTGCCGATCATGTTTTTGAGCGTGTAATGCCAATACTCGACGGAGGCCTGTAGATTGGGAATCCAGCGCGGCGTGATGACCGTGCCGACCGTATAGGTACGCCCCTCCTCGGGCTTGAGCGCGGCATTGCCGCCTGAAAGCTGAGGGAGCTGGCCCGAGTTGGCGTTGACGAAGGTCGCCGTGTTAACCCCTTGCTTGGCACAATTCGCGACGACCATGGCCGAGAGTGCCCCATAGCTGCCGGCCTGAGCGCAGGGATCGTTACCCGAATAATAACCGATCGCATGGCCGCCATAGAGTTCAGTGATGGTCGGGGCGCGGAAAGATGTGCCGAGGGTTGCACGGAAACGGATATCACGTACCGGTGCCCAGTTGATTCCGACCTTCCAGTTATAGGCGTCGCCGAACGTATTGTAATGCGACCAGCGCCCCTGGCCATCAATGGTCAGATCCTTGGCCAGAAACGCGTCCTGCAGCAGCGGAATTTTACCCTCAAGATAGGCTTCGGTCGCATTATATCCGCCACCGGTATAAGTGGAGCCACCGCCCAGATCGCCATTTGCCGCCAAAGGATCGGGCGAATAACTACCCTGCTCGCTACGATGCTCCATGCCAAGCGCGATACCGACGGCGCCGCCATGCTGATAGGGAAGCTTGACCACGTCGTTATTGTGCACACGCAGATTGAAATCACGCATCTGGTAATAGGCATGGTCGATCTGCGTGTGGCGCAGATAGGCTGCCTGGGCGGTCGTCAGGGATGTCCCGGGATTGATCAGCGAGCACCCGGTAGAGGCAACACAGATCGAAGGATCATAGACGACCGCGCTGGCCGCATTCGTGGGATCGACCTGACGTGAGCCGAGTGCCTGCAGATAATGCGCGTAATTCAGCGAGTTTTCCGCGTTCAGCATGGCCTGAGAGGTGCCGTAGGTCATAGAAGCGTCATAGAACCAGTTGGCAACGATACGTCCCTTGGCCCCGCCCATAACCTGAGTCGTGTCTACTGCCTCCTCGTAGCGCCGGGACCCGAGATCGGTGAAACGACGATAGAGCGAGACATCCTGGCCCCAGTAATTATAGGGGCTGCCACTGGGCAGGATGATTGAGGACTCCAGGGTCGACGGATAAGATGCTCCCGTGGTGGGCCATCCGGCCAGAAAGTTATTGGCGGTTTTGTGCGAGTATCGCACATTCGCATAGAGCTGGAGATGGTCATTGACGTCGTAATGGGCGTCACCGCTCAGATTGGACGATTGCAGGCTGTTCGACAGGTTCTGCGCCGACGCGAAATTGTAACGGTCGGCGTTCGTGAAGCTGTGATAGCCGGCTGCCGTGCCAGAACCATTCGAGACATAGCTGTTATCGCCGACAAACACGCGCGTATTGGCGGTAATGGAACTGCCATATGGGATGGTCGCCCCTGGAGCGACATTCGCATTCCATGGCAGAGCCGACCAGTCGCGGTTACGCTGCATGACGCCGCTGGTGGTCAGATACTGGCCAAAAACGGAGATGTTGCCGCGTCCGTGGTCAAAATTGAAACCCTTGTAGCCGGAAATCTTGCCCGTCGCACCATCGCCTACGTCGGTGATGCCGCCGCGTACCGTGATCCCGCCCGTGGTAAGGTCGTGCTTAAGCTTGATATTGATGACACCCGATACCGCATCGGCACCATAAAGCTCGGAGCCGCCATCCTTGAGAATCTCGACCGAGGCGATCTGGTCCACTGGCAAGGCGTTCAGATCAACGCATGAGGAGCCCTGCCCCATTGTCTGGACCTGGCGTTTACCATCCACCAGAACCAGAACACGGTTAGGACCCAGATTGCGCAGATCGGCACAGGACATACCCAGACCACCATTAGATTGGGTATTGGTCGAAGTGCCGCTTGCTCCACCGGTACCGATGGACGGCAGGCGCTGCAGATAATCACCGATCGTGACGGCCGATGTCTTCTGAATCTCACGAGCCGTGATGATCTGGACCGGGTTGGCGTTCTGGTCCTTGTTCTGGCTCAGCGCCGAGCCGGTCACCGTGACCGTCTCGATCCTGCCACCGTCAGACGCTGCGTTCGACAACACGCTTCGCTTTGACATCGTACCTGCCTTGGTCCGGGCGACGCTAGCAGACACGGCTTTCCTGCCCTTGCTATCCTGCGTGAGTCCTGCTGCCTGTGCGGATGCCGTCATTGCAAGGAATGACGCTCCGACGCAGAGCATGAGGCGATGGGACTGTCTCATGGAACTTCATGTCCTTCTCTGGCCGCAACGTGGCACCACCGCCACCATTGAGATACCAGATATCGTATACGCTACGATTCTGCAACGTTCCATTTTGGAGATGATGCGCTTTGCGTCATGCCTGTGCGAGAATGATCTCGCTCTGAAACGTCCGTGCGTCACCGGGTCGTATGACGAGCGTCGACCCTGATAGGGCGAGGGCATGCGGCGGGAGGCTGCCTGTCACCGACCGGGGAGTCCTGGATTTCGGCAGGCGCAGGGAGAGCCTGATCCTGTCGGGCAAAGCGTGCTCGGCGGTCATACGCATAACGAGGCGCGATCCGTCCGGTTGACGCTTCAGAGTGAAGCTGATCCTGCCCCATCGTGTCGGCGCGTCCGAGACAGCGATGCCGCTCTCCGACCACACCCAGCTGCGCGGAACGCCCCGGGCGAGATGAAGGACGTCGCCCTTCTCATCCTCATGCACAAGCGCCTCCCGTAGGAGGATGGGCAGAGTCATCTGAGCAGGGAGACAGAACAGGGCAAGCTCCCCTCTCAGCCCTGCCACCTCGGATGCCGTCCAGCTTCCACGCGTATGGATGTGATAGCGATGAGCATAGAGGAACAAAATAAATTCCCTGATACGATCCTGACGCAGAAGCGCCAGCGCATAGCCGTAGGAAATGAATCCCAGCATGTCACGGCTTTCGGCACTCGGAGGGGCCAGATTGCCGACAACGCCCATGACCGTCGCGCCATGGGCCCGCATCGAATTGATAAGCTGATTTTCTAGATCCGGCGCGAGCACCCCAGACTGAAGCAATTCGGCATAAACCCGATGCGCCCATTGCTGCTCACTGTATCGATGCGTGAGTAGAGACTTGCGAAAGCTCTCGGACACACCGGGGAGGATGGGGACATAGGGAGGCGACTGGTCGTGCTGGATCGAGGAGGACAGCGCTTCATTCACGCGAACGCGCAATTGTTTCGCCCGTTTCAGCCAATCCTCACTGCGGGCTGTCTCGCCGGGGGCGAGGGCCCTCCAGAGGGTGGCGCCATCCTCCAAGCCACGCGCGGCGAGACCGGAATTGCTGAAATAGGGCTTCCACCAGATCGATGGATCGGGAAATAGGCACGCATCGCTCTCGCTCCAGCCCGCGATCAGCCCGTGGGCCGGATCCGCCCCCGGTAACCCAAGGGCCTTGTCGTGGAGCTTGACCAGCACCTGGGCCATGGCGCCTATCTTCGACTGATAGCGTTGAAGCACAGAAATATCGCCGCTCAGCCGCGCATAAAGCGCGAGCAAAGACAGCGTCAGCCCTGTTTGCCCCACTTCAGGGCCGCGCATTGCGACCAGCCCGTCCGGCGTCACAAAATGCTCGAACTGGTCGATCAGGATCGCCTTCGCCTGATCGAAGCGACCCCAGACCAGATTGGCATAGAGCGAGGCCGTAAATATGTCCTGGAACCCGTCATATTCTGGACCGGCATAATCCCTGTCGACCACACCGTAACGCGCGCCCGTCCCGCCGCGACGCACCATGAGTTCCTTCACGAAACCATGGGTGGCAATATCGCTCCAGTCAGCACGCGGGAGGCGAATCTGCATTTGACCAATCTGGGTCTTGCGCCAGAAAAATATGCAGCGCAGCAGCGCCGCGTTGAACTGACTCTCATCCGGATCGGGGCGGAAAGGGCCGAAAGGCGGGTAACTCGTCCCATAGACAACCCGCTCGACTTTCCCATTCGAAACAAGCGTAACCCGCTGCCAGCTCGGCACCTGATGGATTTCCGTAGTGTCTGTCTCGGCAAATACCATGACTTCCCAGTAGCGGCCTGGACTTGTTTGGAACTGCTTGACAATGATCGGCAGATCCCCACCAAGGAGCCCCTCCCGACGATGGGCTACCAACGGTGCTCCGGCATGAAGTTCCGGGGCGATACGATCAACATGCCAGTTGCGCGTGTTGCCCGCAGGCGTGAGCGGCATGACATCATCGGCCTGGGGCGTGCCAATAAAACTGGTCCAGACGATGCGGCCAACCTGCTCGCTCTCGAAATGACTATCTACCGGTGGTGCGGCATCGCGCACCGCCATCTCGTCGGGGTCGTCTTCCCCACGCAGCAATGTATCGGCCAGCAGATCGGCCTCGGCGAGGGCAAGGCGGGGAAAGGAAAGGCCGCAATAGGGCGCTCCAGCAGGAGCCTCGTAACTTTCCATAAAGCGACTGAGCCTGATCGTCTCACCTGTCGATGAATGGAGCGTAAGCGCTCCGTCGGGTGCTGCCCTGTCCTCCACGATCCTCCATGCCTGCCCCCTGCCAGACAATACAGGCTGGACAGCTTCCCCCTGCCCCAGCGCGATGCCGCGCATCGCGAGGCTGGCGGCAGAGAATACACCGCCCGACAGGATCATCCTTCTCTTCATCATCATTCGCTCCGCCGCGATTAGACCGAGAGCCGTCCCAGAATCTTCTTTGCAGGACGCATGCGGACGCGGCACAACCTCTCCGGTCGGCCGCGCCAGACACAGTGCGCCACCCAAAATGACTGGTAGCCTCGTTTTGTATACGATATATGATTGTGTCACTCCCCGCGGATCGTGACAAGACCGCAACGAAAAGGTAACGCCGTTTCATGACTCTCGCCGCGCGCAAGATGCAGCCTCTGATCGTCAGGTCCATTACGGACCAGCTCTATGGCGTGTTGCGTGAACAGATCCTCTCCGGGGCACTTCCCGCTGGTCAGCCGATCCGCCAGGATACGTTGGCAGCCGAGTTCAACATCAGCAAAATCCCTTTGCGCGAGACTCTGGCGCGTCTGGAGCAGGATGGTCTGGTCAAGGCGCAGCCCAAGCGCGGCTATACCGTTTGTGAGCTTACCTCACGAGAGGCAGAGGACGTGTTCAAGCTTCGTCTGAGGCTCGAGCCCAGCGCTGCGGCAGAGGCCGCCCTTCTGGCTACGGCCGCAGATCAGAAAACAGCCCAGAAGGCGCTCAAGGAGCTGGAGACTGCCGCAAAGCAGCATCGTACCGATCTGAGCAATTTCAACCGCGTGTTTCATCTGTCTCTCGTGCGGCCGGGCGCCGGGCGTCTGACACTTCATGTGATCGAGACGTTAAGCGTGATTGCCGAGCGTTATGTCCGTTTCCACCTCCATCCCCTGGGGCGTGACACGCGCGCCAATACCGAACATCGGGAAATCCTCGCCGCCTGGCTTGAGCGCGACGCTCTGACTGTCGAGACCTTGCTTGTCGAGCATCTTCAGGACACGCTGGAGGATCTACGCTCCGAGCTGGACATCAAGCAGCCCGTCAAGGCGACACTTCAACCCGAAGCATGACACCCTCAGGCGGCAGGTTAAGCCCGCTATCGGTCTCGTCACCATTCCAGATACGCGTTCCATGCCAAGCTCCCTGGGCGTCGATCTCCCCCTGCTCGACACGCCTGACTTCGTGAAGGCTGGTGTCGTGTAGCGCCGTTGTCAGACCGATGCGCGACGCGGCGCCGATAACGAGGAAATGTGTCTCGTCTAGACGCGCGACGACTGCGCGACCCATTGGCTTGTCACGGATCGGCGCCGATGAAGGATCAGGCTGTCCCCATTGCGCGCCATAACTCGCCTTGATGATCCAGTTGCCCAGGCGACGCGTGGGCGACGGCGCTCCGGGTTCCTCAATGAGGGATACCACGTCACCGCGTGCTGCGAGAGGCACCAGTACAGGAGCCGCTTGCGTGAGGAGGCGGTTATCGGCCCCATGCAGACGAATGGCCGCATCGTGCAGACCCGGATCATCGACGCCGAAAACGGAGGCACCGAGCGCCCCGCGTGACAGCATGTCCCACGTCCATCGCACATTTTCTTCCGTTATGCCGCTTTCAGACAGGAAGGGCGCGTTATCTGCCCGCTGATAGGGCAGCACCCCCGCCTGATATTCCGCGAAATTACCCGTATAGGTATCGGTGCCAATCACGTCGATTGCCGGGGTCTCCCGCTTCCAGAGATCGAGCACGTTTACGGTGGCACCGCCACTCGGATATTCGACCCCTGGTTGTGTCAGGCCGCGATAGCGCAGCCAGACATTGACGTAGAATGGCAGCGGATACGCTGCCTTTCCTGCTGCGGCGACGGCATTCACGTAACGTGATACTGACCAGGCTGCAAAATACTCGGCAGCATCATTACCGAAACGCCCCATCCAGTCGGTTCCCCGCACCCCGTTTGCAAGATTGGCCGGAACCGGCGCGCGGAAGGCAGCCTCAGCCTCGGGGCCATGGTCGCGTACCGTGCCGAGCAGTCCGGGCTCGTTCTCCACCTGAACCATAATCACCGTATGTTCTACAGAATCGCGCTTACGCAGATGCCCCATCAACGCGCTGAAAGCCTGCTTGTCCTTCTCGAGTGTCTGGCTACCGAAGGGCGACATACCATCTAGCTGGCGGCCATCGGCATCACGCAGGCGAGGAAAACGTTTGGTATCGCGTTTCATCCAGAGCGGCACGTAATGTCCTGCGCCGTTCTTCCAGGTGCCGAACCAGAGCAAAGCAAGGCGTTTGCGATGCGTGCGTGCCTGGGTCATGAGGGTGTCGACCATCGAAAAATCGTAATGCCCCTCAGCAGGCTCCATAGTTTCCCAGTAGACCGGGGCCTGCACCGTATTGACAGAGAGGGCATCTGCCGCCTTCCAGAAAAATGGAAGGTACCCCGGCCAGGCGCTTGAATTATGCATTTGGGCCGCGAGAACAAAGAAGGGTCTGCCATCGACCTCCAGGTGGAAATGCCCGTCATGTCCCTTCATGCCAGGCATCGTCGTGACACTACCGAATGCCACCGGGCACCCGAAAAGAAGCGCAGCCGCGCAGGCTGAGACTAGTCCCCTCATGAGACCTGGAATCCGTGGCAGAAGACATCCTCCGGATCGATCCAGAGAGTATTGAAACCGGTTGACACCGCACGGCCTTCGATCAGCGGTATGATTGCCGGAATGGCCCCGTTCGGCCCGGGGAGCGAGGTGACCGATTCGATCGTACCTATGAACCGGCTGTGGATATAACTCTCGTGTATGAAAGGATGGCCCGGCTGCAAAAGCCTTTTGTGATGGAGATGGGCGAGGCGTGCCGAGGTCCCGGTGCCGCATGGGCTTCGATCGATCGCATGATCGCCGTAAAATACGGCATTGCGACCTTGAGTAGGTAAGAGTCCCTTATCCGCCCAGAGGACATGTGAGACGCCGTTGATGGCAGGGTCGAGTGGATGGACCGGGTGACACTTCGTCTGCACCGCCAGCCTGACTCGCGGGCTCAGGTCCAAAATGCGTTGTGCCCCCAGCGCGTCTAGCCCTTCATATCCAGGTTGCGGCTCGATGATTGCATAGTAGTTACCGCCATACGCCACGTCGACCACAAGGGGGCCGATGCCGGGTACGTCAATGTTGATACCAGTGGCGGCAACATAAGAAGGCACATTGCGAATACGCACCTTCGTAACCCGCCCTGCCTCTTCGGTGTATGAGATGTCAATCAATCCGGCCGGGACTTCGAGCTTCAGCGTCCCCGGCTCGCGAGGCACAAGCAGCCCATGCTCGAGGGCGAATGTGACCAGACCGATCGTGCCATGGCCACACATGGGTAAGCAGCCGCTCGTCTCGATGAAAAGGATACCGCCATCGGTATCCTGCCGGCTCGGAGGATACAGGAACCCTCCCGACATCATGCTGTGACCACGCGGTTCATAACAAAGCCCGGTTCTGATCCAATCGAAGCGTTCGAGAAAATCCAGCCGCCTCTCTCCCATCGTCGCACCACGCAGCAGGGGCGTGCCTCCCGCAACGAGCCGCACAGGGTTACCGGCCGTGTGGCCGTCGATACAGAAAAAAGTGTGACGCATGGATATCCCCGGTTTGCCTGAGATCAGAACGGACGATTTGCGGCGGCGGTCTCGACCATACGGGTCACCGCGTCCCGTCGCGCGCCCTCAAGAGGCAGACGCGGCAGACGCACGCGCTCGGAGCCACGCCCCATGATCTGCTCTGCCAGCTTGATGGACTGGACAAGGTCATGATCTGCATCCAGATGGAGCAAGGGCATGAACCAGCGATAGATACGCAGCGCCATTTCAAGATCCTTGCGCTGCAGCGCCTCGACGAGGGCGACCGACTCCTTGGGGAAGGCGCTGGTCAGACCTGAAATCCAGCCCTCTGCGCCCAGCAACAGGCCTTCGAAGGCTACGTCGTCGAGCCCGGCCATGATGACGAAGCGATTGCCAAACGCATTGGCGACATCGGTATAGCGACGTGTATCGGCAGAACTTTCCTTGATGGCCTGAATCGTCGAGCATTCAGCCAGGCGCGCAAGAACGTCCATCTCGATGTTAACGCGGTAGGCCGTCGGGTTGTTGTAGAGCATGATCGGCAGATCCGAGGCTGCAGCAACCTGCTTGAAATGATGCTCCAATTCATGGGGTTTGGGGACATAGACCATGGCAGGAAGCACCATCAGCGCATCTGCGCCCACACGTGCCGCCTGACGGGCGAATGCGACCGCGCGTGGCGTCGTGACCTCTGACACGCCGACAAAATAGGGGACGCGCCCTGCAATAACTTCGTGAGCGGCTTCGAGCACACGGATCTTCTCATCCGGTTCGAGCGAGTTGTTCTCACCGCATGTTCCCATGATCACGAGCCCATGGACGCCGTCATTGATCAGGTTATCGAGAACCTGCTGCGTCGCGCCGAGATCGACCGAAAGATCCTGCGAGAACTGGGTCGTTGCTGCGGGGAAAACGCCTGACCATTTCATGATTTCTTTACCTCTTACGATAGCGGAGCGACTTGCTCCCTCACCTCATTATCGTCTATCGTATACGTAACATAATCAACATGAATTTTG
This sequence comes from Asaia sp. As-1742, assembly GCF_011753235.1. Classification (NCBI taxonomy): domain Bacteria; kingdom Pseudomonadati; phylum Pseudomonadota; class Alphaproteobacteria; order Acetobacterales; family Acetobacteraceae; genus Asaia; species Asaia sp. As-1742. The sequence continues at coordinate 164,544 of NZ_VWWA01000006.1, forward strand.
AGGGCAGGCTGATGAACCATTCGGGGACACCCCCTCTTCGCATTGAAAAATCTGAGTTCGAACAGCGCGTTTCCGCCTGCCGTGCAATGCTTGCAGAGCAGGGTCTCGATGCCGTCATCGTCAATGCGGGTGCCAGTCTTCACTATTTCGCGGGCATACCCTGGACGCCGACAGAGCGACTCGTAGCCCTCGTTATTCCCGCCTCAGGACGACCGCGCATGGTCTGTCCACATTTCGAGATCGGATCGTTGCGTGACTGTATCATGATCGATGTCGATCTACTTACATGGGAGGAAGATGTACCGCCCTGTAACGTCGCTTTGGATGCATTCCTCGCTGGAGCCAAGGTCGGGCTCGATCCCGAATTCAGCTTTCGTTTCGTTAGCGGTTTCAAAGACGCGCGTCCTGATCTGCGCTTCGGCAGCGCGGAATCGGTGATCGATCCGATGCGGGCTCGGAAATCGTCCTCCGAGATTTCCCTCATCCAGCATGCAATGTCCCTGACGCTGCGTGTCCATGAGGCCGTTTTCCACGCCTTGAAGCCGGGCCTCACGGCCAGTGCCATCTGCAGGATGATTGATGAACAGCATGTTGCCTTCGGTGCGCCGCAAGGTTCCTATTTCTGCGCCGTGCAATTTGGCGCGGCGACGGCTTTTCCCCATGGTCTCGCAGGCGACCAGATTCTGGAAAGGGACAGTCTTGTTCTGATCGATACAGGCTGCCGCATCGCCGGTTATCACTCCGATATCACTCGGACCTATGCCTTCGGCAGCATTCCCGACTTGCAGGCAGAAATATGGGCGATCGAAAAAGAGGCGCAACTTGCTGCCTTTTCTGCGGCAGAGCCAGGAGCGCCCTGCCATGCCGTCGACGATGCCGCGCGCGCGGTGCTCGAGGCGCATGGCCTCGGACCAGACTATGCGCTGCCGGGGCTACCGCATCGCACGGGCCACGGCGTCGGGCTGGCCATTCATGAAGCACCCTATCTTGTGCGCGGCAATAAGACCCCTCTGCGTGCCGGACATTGCGGGTCGATCGAACCGATGATCGTGTTTCCGAATGCCTTCGGTATCCGACTGGAGGACCACTTCTACATGACCGAACAGGGACCGGAGTGGTTCACACGCCCTGCCCATGACGTCAGGCACCCTTTCGGATGAGCCCGGCCCTCACGCGCAGAGCCCTTCTGAGCGGAGTGGCTGCCCTCACCTGCCCGGCCATGGCCAACACGCCCCCCATCGACGCCGGAAGTGTTGAGACCGACGCAATGAAGGGCGGCCCACGTCTCACCGCCCTCCCCATGCACCAGGTGCGGTTGCTGCCTTCACCCTGGCAGCAGGCGCAGGCCGTGAATGCTGCTTATCTAATGCGTCTCGAGCCTGACAGGCTCCTCCATCATTATCGGAGGCAGGCCGGACTGGCGCCCAAAGGCGCTGCTTATGGCGGATGGGAATCCGACACGATTGCAGGCCATACGCTCGGCCATTATCTGAGTGCCCTCAGTCTGCATTATGCCCAGACCGGTGATGCAGCGTTCCGAGCGCGCGTTGCCTATATCACCGCCGAACTTGCACTCTGTCAGGCCCGCGATCCATCGGGTTACCTCGGCGGCTTCACCTGTCGTCAGCAGAACAAGATCCTGCCGGGCAAAACCGTTTGCGAGCAGATACGGCTGGGTCAGATCCATTCGACGGGTTTCGATCTGAATGGCGCCTGGTCACCACTCTATAACTGGCACAAGCTCTTCGCGGGCCTGCTGGATGCGGAGCTCCATTGCGCCGATCCGTGCGCGCGCGGTCTCATGACAAGGCTGGGAACCTATATCGAGGGCGTGTTCAATCCTCTTTCCGACGCGCAGATCCAACAGGTCCTTGCCTGTGAGTATGGGGGGCTGAATGAAAGTTTTGCAGAACTCTATGCACGCAGCGGCGATCCCAGATGGCTTCGGCTCGCCCGGCTCATCCAGGACCGCCGCACCCTTTCGCCCCTCATCAAGGGGCAGGATAATCTGGCCAATCTGCATGCCAATACGCAGATACCGAAAGTCATCGGGCTGGAACGTCTGTACGAGATTGACGGGGCGGCAGGCGACGCGGTCGCATCGGAGACATTCTGGCACGCCGTGACGCAACGATACAGCTATGTCATCGGCGGCAACGGAGACAGGGAGTATTTCCCGCCGCCGGATACGATATCGCGTCATATCACAGAACAGACCTGCGAGACCTGCGCCAGCTACAATATGCTCAAGCTCACGCGGCAGCTTTATGCCCGGCAACAGGACAACACCTTCTTCGATTACTATGAGCGCACGCAGCTCAACCATATCCGTGCTCAGCAGCATCCGGGCACCGGCATGTTCTGCTATATGACGCCACTGATGTCGGGGGCGAAGCGCGACTATTCCACGCCTTTCGATGATTTCTGGTGCTGCGTCGGTACGGGCATGGAAAGCCATGCCAAGCATGGAGATTCGATCTACTGGCAGGAAAATGAGCGGGCACTGCGTGTCATGCTCTATATCCCCTCACGCGTCTTCTGGAGCGCAGGCGGAATGACCCTGCGCCTGGATACTAAATACCCGGATGACGGTCGCATCCGGCTTGTAATCGAGAGCGCGCCCTCACAGGCGCGCACCCTCAGTTTCCGTATCCCGCACTGGAGCCATCTGGAAACCGTTCTGCTGAATGGCGAGGCACTCGACGCGCAGGCCGCTGACGGCATGCTGCAGATCGAGCGTATTTGGCAGCCGAGAGATGTTTTGTCCTTCACCCTGTCCTTGCCGCTGCGCAGCGAGACAACCCCGGATAATCAATCCGTCATCGCCATCATGCACGGTCCTACCGTGCTGGCGGCCGATCTCGCCCCTGCAGCGGCGGCATGGGACGAAATGGCACCTGTGCTCGTCGGGACGTCGATCCTGGACGCGCTCATTCCCGACCCCACCATGCCCGGGAGCTGGAAAACAAGTCATATCGGTCGTCCACAAGATGTGGTCCTGCGCCCCTTTCATGTGCTGCATGATCGCCGGGCCGCCGTCTATTTCCCGGTATTCACCGAGGCGGAATGGCGACAGAAGAGCGTGCTCTATGCCGAGCAACAAAAGCGCCGCCATCTGATTGCTTCCCATGCCATCGACATTGTCCATCCCGGCGAAATGCAATCCGAGCGCGACCACGCCGTCACGAGCGCCTTCTCATACCCCGTCATCTATCGCGGTCGTAATGGGCGTGACGCACGCTCTGGGGGCTGGTTCTCTTGTCAGATGGCGTGCGGATCGCACGACCCGCTTCTGCTGCAGACCACCTACTGGGGGGGGGAGCGTCGACGCCTTTTCTCGGTTCTGGTTGATGGGATCGAGATTGCCCGTGAACGTCTCGAAAACGATGCACCCGACAGCTTCTTCAACCGTCGCTACCCTATTCCACTCGCCCTCTCACGCGGCAAGCGCCGGATCACAGTGACCTTCCGCCCCGAGCGCGATGTCAGCGCCGGACCTGTCTTCGGCCTCGCCCTACTGGCTGCCACGAACTTGCCGCCCCTCACAAACCTTTCACAGGAGATTGCCTGGCCATGATGTCTCTTGCGACGCGCCTCGCTGCCCTCCGGGCCGAACTCTCTTCACTGGACGTCGACGGTTTTCTTCTCCCTCGGGGTGACGAGCACCTTGGCGAATATGTCCCAGACAGTGCCGCCCGCCTCGCCTGGCTGACGGGGTTTACCGGCTCGGCAGGATGCGCTCTCATCCTCCCCGACCGGGCGATGATTTTTTCAGACGGGCGCTACCAGCTTCAGCTTGCAAAGCAGATCGATCCCGCTCTCTGGCAATACGGACATCTCTATGAGACGCCCCCCCAGACTTGGCTCGCCCGCCATGGCGGGCGAGCCCGTATCGGCTACGACCCGAGGATCATCAGCGAGGTTGAACTTCGTCCCTTCATAGCCGCTGGCTGCCTCATGATCCCTCTCGGGCGAAACCCGGTCGATGCGATCTGGAGGGATCGCCCTGCGGTGCCTGCCTCGCAGGTCACAATACAACCCGATCGCTGGGCCGGACGCAGCGCGGAAGACAAAGTTGCGACACTGGCAGCGAAGCTGCTGGATGAAGGGCAGGATGCGGTCATCCTTCCCGATCCCGGCTGTATTGCCTGGCTACTGAACATCCGTGGATCAGATCTGCCCTATCTTCCCGTAGCACTCTGTTTTGCCATTCTGCATGCGGAAGGCACCGTGGATCTTTTCATCGATCCCGGTCGCCTTGCTGATCCGGTAAGGGCGAATTTGCGCGCCACAACGCAGATCCACACCCCGGATGCCCTACAAGAGGCCCTGATCACTCTTGGCGGAAAGACCATACGCATCGATCAGGCGCGATGTCCTGTCTGGTTCGCACAGACGCTGCGGGAAGCAGGCGCAACCATCGTCGATGGGGTCGATCCCTGCCTGCTTCCAAGAGCCTGCAAGACGGCAGCCGAGCGTGAGGGTATGCGCGAAGCGCATCTCCTCGACGGGATCGCGCTCACGCGATTTCTCTGCTGGTTCGAGAAAAACGGGATCGGGCTGAGCGAGACCGACCTGGCCGGGCGTCTTCTCGCTTTCCGACTCGAGGCTGATTCCTGTCTTGGGGCAAGTTTCGACAGCATCGCCTGCGCCGGACCGAACGCCGCCATCATGCATTACATGCCGCAACGCGGCGAGGACGCCGTCATCGGTCGGGACATGTTTTTCCTGATCGATAGTGGGGGCCAGTACCGCAGCGGGACCACGGATGTGACGCGCACGATCTGGACAGGCGATCGGCCGCCCGCCTCATGGTGCAATCAGTACACGAGGGTCCTCAAGGGGCTTATCGCGCTGAGCCGCGCTGTCTTTCCAGAGGCTACTCCCGGCTATCGGCTCGATCCTCTCGCGCGCCACGCGCTTTGGGAGGCTGGGCTGGACTTTGATCACGGCGCAGGTCACGGGCTTGGCAGCTATCTGAGCGTGCATGAATGGCCGCTTGGCTTCACACGTCGCCCTGTGCTCGACCCTGTTCACGAGCACATGGTTCTGACAAACGAACCGGGCTATTACGCCCCCGGATCGCATGGCATGCGCCTGGAGAACGCCATGCTGGCCACGCTGGACACTGTCGGCGAGGCGGCGCGATATCTGCGCTTCGAAACCCTGACCCTGGCACCAATCGATCGCCGGGGCATCGACGTGACACTCCTCACGCAGATCGAGATCGACTGGCTCGATCATTATCATGCGCGTGTCTTCCGGATGCTGTCACCCTATCTCGGTGACGATGAATGCGCCTGGCTCAATCAGGTCTGCCAGCCGCTATGAGCCGCATCGTCGTCATCGGTGGGGGGATCATCGGTCGCGCCGCAGCTTTCAGGCTGCAGAAATCCGGTCATGCCGTGACCCTTGTGGCCATCCCGGACCTGCAGCCGGCATCCTGGGGCAATGCCGGTCATATCGCCACCGAGCAGATCACCCCTCTCGCCCGCTTCTCAACCCTGCGTCGTGCCCTCACTGAGCGTTTTCCGGCCGGGCCGGTCGCCATCGACTGGCAGCGCCCTGCAACCCTGCTACCCTGGTCCCTCCGCTTCATGCGTGCCTGTCTGCCCGACCAGACTGCCCGTGGCGATGCAGCGCTGGGCCGACTGATGAGGCATGCTTTGCCCGCATGGGAACGGCTGGTAACGGATCTAGGCGCTCCTGATCTTCTCGACCGGCATGGGGTCGTCAAACTATGGGAAGGCCCCCGGGCGCGGGACGTTCAACTGGCTGTGCAATCTGCCGATCACGGCACAGCGAAGGTGATGCCCCTCGATGAAGCCGAATTCTCCGCCATACGTGACCGCATCGCGGTACCGCTCAATGCGGGGCTTCGATATCAGGGCACCGCGCATGTCACCGATCCGCGCCGCGTTCTCGATACCCTTTTCCAAGCGTTTCTCAACTCGGGAGGAAGGTCGATCGAGGCAGAAGCCCTCTCCATTCAGCGTCGTGACGGCGTGATACGCGTCGAGACCACGCGCGGCGCGGAAGAGGCCGATCATGTTGTCCTGGCCTGCGGCGTGCGTTCCGCCACGCTGATTCCGTTCCTGCACGCGCCCCTCATCGCCGAGAGGGGGTATCATATCCAATGGGCGCATGGGGGGAACTGGGCACTCCCTAATCTCATCTTTGAAAATCGCGCACTCGTGGTGACCCGCTTCGGCGCGCAGTTGCGCGCGACATCGTTTGTCGAATTTACCAGTCCGGACAGCCCGCCCGACCCGCGGAAATGGCTCTGGCTCGAAGACCAGGTACGCAGGCTGGGTCTACCAGTCGCGTCTCCTTTCACCCGCTGGCACGGCGCTCGACCGACCCTGCCGGATTATCTCCCTGCAATCGGCCCCTTCCGCACCATGCCAGGGCTGCATGCCGCCTATGGCCATAACCACCTTGGTCTGACGCTTGCTGCCATCACGGCAGAGATGCTTGCGGACAGCATTGCAGGCCGCACTCCCATGCGGGCTTTCAGCCCTGATCGTTTCGGCCGCCCGCTCTTACGCAGAATGAGGAAACAATACTCATGACCCTTACAGGTGCCCTCCTGATTGGCGACCAGCGTATCACGCGCGCCAATGGTTTCCGCGCGCGCGATGCCCGCAGCGGCGCGATGCTCGACGGCCAGTTCACGAACGCCATTGGCCAGGATGTCGATCAGGCTTGCCAGCTTGCCGATGCCGCTTTTGACTCCTATCGCGCGACCTCACCCAAGATGCGCGCCGAATTTCTCGATGCAATTGCTCACGAGATCGAGGCGCTCGGCGACGCGCTCGTTATTCGGGCCTCCGTCGAGAGCGGTCTGCCAGAGGCAAGGATCAGGGGCGAGCGTGGACGCACCATGGGCCAGCTACGGATGTTCGCCTCTCTTCTGCGAGAGGGAAGCTGTTTCGACGCCCGTATCGACACGGCCCTGCCTGATAGGAAGCCGCTCCCTCGGGCTGATCTGAGGCAGATCCGCATAGGAGTGGGCCCTGTCGCCGTATTCGGCGCCAGCAATTTTCCTCTGGCCTTCTCGGTGGCAGGCGGCGACACAGCCTCGGCGCTTGCTGCAGGCTGCCCGGTTGTGGCACGCGCCCACTCTGCCCATCCCGGCACGAGCGAACTCATCGGCAATGCGATCATTCTGGCGCGTCAGCACTGTGGACTGCATGAGGGGGTGTTCTCCCTTATCGGCGGCGAAGGCCATGAGATCGGGGCCTCGCTGGTGCAGCATCCCGCCATTCAGGCGGTTGGGTTCACAGGGTCACGCCAGGGTGGACTGACGCTTTCCCAGCTTGCTGCGGCACGTTCTGTTCCCATTCCCGTCTATGCTGAAATGAGCAGCATTAACCCGGTCTATCTCTTGGGCGGTGCCTTGCGTGAAAAGGCCGAGACCCTTGCTGAAGGTTTCGTGGCATCTCTGACCATGGGAGCGGGGCAGTTCTGCACCAATCCGGGCCTCGTTCTGGCCCTGGCCGGCCCAGATCTGGAGCGCTTCGTCGAGCGCGCGCGAAGCGCGATCGCCAAAGCAGTATCGGCGACCATGCTGACGCAGGGCATTCGTCATGCCTATGACGAGGGTGTCGAGATGCTGGCTTCCCGCCCCGGTGCCGTGCTTGTGGCTCAAGGGCCTCTCGACCACGAGGCCGGATGCCGCGCGGCCCTGTTCCGAAGCGACGCTCAGGCTTTCATGGCCGATCCCGTCATGAGCCATGAGATCTTCGGCGCCTGTTCGCTCGTCATCGCCTGCGATACGATCGACACCATGCTGGATGTGACCCGCAGCCTGGAGGGGCAACTGACCGCCACGCTCCAGATGACCGCAGAAGATCAGCCGGTCACACGACGTCTGTTGCCAGTTCTCGAGCGTAAGGTCGGGCGCATTCTCGCCAATGGCTGGCCAACAGGGGTCGAGGTTTCGGCCGCAATGGTCCATGGCGGTCCCTTCCCCGCGACATCGGACCCACGCAGTACTTCTGTCGGTACCGGGGCGATCGAACGCTTCCTCAGACCCGTCTGCTATCAGGATATCCCTGATGAGCTTCTCCCCGCCGGGATTCAGGATGCCAATCCTCTCGCTCTGCCACGGCGCGTCGATCCCGCGATGTAACACGCTCACAGTGTGATCCCCCTCACCATGTGCCCCCCCATCGGAGGATGACCGATGTTACAGGATGACAGCGAAGGTTTTCGCAAATCGCTCGGCCTGCTCGACCTCACTATGATCGGTTTCGGCTCGGTCTTCGGTTCGGGCTGGCTTTTCGCGGCGCCTCATGTGGCAGATATAGCCGGTCCGGCCAGCATCGTCAGTTGGTTTACCGGCGGCGTTGCCGTACTTCTGATCGGGCTCGTCTATTGCGAGCTCGGTGCATCCTTGCCCAAGGCGGGCGGTGTGGTTCACTACCCCGAACGTTCTCATGGACCGGCCGCTGCCTTTGTGATGGGGCTGATCACAACCATCGCCTTCACGAGCCTGATAGCCATCGAAATCGTGGCAGCGCGGCAATATGCGGGGGCCTGGATTACCGGGCTCAACCGCAACGCCGCGGGCGATCCGACATGGCTCGGCTGGGGGCTGCAGGCTGTAGTGCTGCTCGGGCTCTTTGCCCTTAATCGGAGTGGCATGTCACGCTTCGCATTGGCGAACAATGTGATTACCCTGTTTAAATTCCTTGTTCCGCTTGCTGTCATCATCCTTCTCTTCATGCATTTCGATGCTGACAATTTCACGGCGCAGGGCTTTGCACCGTTCGGCGCACAGGGGATTGAAACGGCCGTCTCAACCGGGGGGATAATCTTTGCCTATCTTGGTCTGACGCCCATCCTGTCGGTGGCCAGCGAGGTAAAAAACCCACAGCGTACCATTCCGATCGCCCTTATCGCCTCGGTTGTTCTGTCCACCCTGGTCTATGTGCTACTTCAGACAGCCTTCATAGGCAGTCTCCCTGCTGCGCTGATGCATGATGGCTGGGGGGCAATTGGTGGCCATCTGCCATTGCCCTTTCATGACATCGCGCTGTTGCTGGGTCTGGGCGGCCTCGCAATTGTGGTCGTCCTCGACGCGATCCTCTCTCCGACAGGAACCGGCAATGTCTATATGTCGGCGGCGCCGAGAGTAATCTATGCCTGGTCCAGAGCCGGCGTTTTCTTCCCAATATTCAAACAAGTCAATGCGAAGACTGGTGTGCCCGATCCAGCTCTCGAGCTTACCTTCGGCCTCGCCCTGTTCTGGACACTTCCTTTTCCCTCATGGCAGGCTCTGATCTCGGTTGTTTCATCGGCCCTGATGCTGAGCTACGCTTTTGCACCGCTCTGCGCAGCCGCTTTGCGTCGTAGCCAACCTGCCTTGCCTCGACCGTTCCGGTTGCGTGGCTTCGACTTCTTCTCGCCTGTCTCCTTCGTGATTGCGAGCCTCATTGTCGTCTGGACGGGGTGGACTACGCTGAGCTGGCTTCTGCCTTTCGTCATTGTCATTGCGGGCGCTTTCATGCTGTTCTGTAAACGTAACGACAACGCAATCCGATCCGTGCTCTGGATGCCAGGCTATCTCATCGGTTTGCTAGTTTTCTCATGGCTTGGTCCCTTCGGTGGCCGTGCAGTGCTCGATACCCTCGCTACCGATCTGGGCGTGGGTGTTTTGAGCCTTGTTATTCACGAATGGGCGGCACGCACTGCCCTATGAAAGTGCTGCTGAATGCCTGATCCTGCGCTCCGCCATTCCAAAACACATCCGGCAGGGCTGTATTTCATCGCCGCAGCCCAGGGTGCCTGGTATTTTTCCCGCTATAGCACACAGGCGATACTGGTCCTCTATCTTGCCCATGTGGTGTATACAGCCCCCCAGGGCGGCGCTTTTCCCGGAGTTGATACGCTGCGCCGTCTCCTCTCCTGGGAGGCAGAGACCAGCAACCCTCAGGCCCTGGCCTCGACCACCATCGGATTGCTGGCCCTGTGTATGATCCCGACACAGATCCTTGGCGGCTTCCTGTCAGATCGCTTCCTGGGCCGTCGCTACGGTGCCATGACCGGGTTAATCTTCTTGACGCTGGCTCCGATCTTCTGGGCGTTCGATACAAGTTTCATTCTTGCGCTGCCCTGCTTTGTTCTCGGTCTCTCATTCGCAGTGAATCTCTTCGCGCAGGTGGGGGATCTGTATGCCGATGACGATCCTCGCCGCCCGGATGCCTATCAGATCATGTCGTTGGTGCAGGAGGCTGCCGTCATCATCGGTCCGACGTTCTGCGGCTGGCTGGCCGCACGATATGGCTGGCATTACGGGTTCGCCGCAGCGGGAAGCGTCATGCTTGCCGGCACTCTGGCCTATGGGATGGGCTGGCGTCATCTGCCTTCACCTGCCCCATCGCGCGATGGAGCACGGGGCCGTGGGTCGTCACCCCTCGCGCTGCTCAGGCTTGGCGGCCGTATTGCGCTCCTGATCCCGATGCTTGCCATGATCTTCATCTGCAACGAGCAGATCTACGATACCTATCTGATCTGGGGTGAACAACACTACAACCGCCATCTCTTCGGCTGGGTCTTTCCGGCAAGCTGGCTCATGTCGCTGGACGCAGGAGTGAGCTTCATCACCCAGATCATGGCAATTGCATTCTGGCGCCAATATACGAAACGTCGAGGTGCCCCGGGCGAGTGGGGACAGATCGTCAGTTTTGGCGGGCTCGGGCTACTCGCACCCCTTGTTCTTGCCTGCGCATCGGCCGTTCATACCGGGCCGGAACAGATCAGCATGGTTTGGGGCCTGATGTTCCATTTCGTGAATGATCTCGCCATGGCGACCATCATGCCTATCAGCCTTGCCTTGTTCATTCGGCTGGCCCCGGGCAACGCGAAGAGTATGGCGGCGGCGGCCTATGCACTGGTGGCTCGCCTCGCCGACATCATGGCAGGTCAGATCGGCCAGAATTTGCCTAGCTGGGGTTCTATTCGTTTCTGGCTTTTACATACAGCGGTCATGGGGATCGGCCTCGCGCTACTTATCATCGCAAGGCCGCTATACAAGACGGGCAAGCTGCCAACATAGTTCGTTCTAGGCTGATACCGACGGCTATAGGTTCTAAATCATTGTTGATGTGACACCGTGCCTGTACCTGCTTCTCTCTTCTCTCGAAGTGTCGAGGATGACGGCGGCGGTATCATTACGAGATAACTACTCGGCGTCGGATCCGCAGCGACTGGCACCGTGAGGCCAGGATGTCCATATGCCCCGTCAGTTTTTGTCGCTGGCGGCGATGCAGGATGGGGGAAGCCTGAGAAAGTAGATCTTAATGAATGACCGAAATCCCATTGTTTCAGTAACGTGATGCGTGACAGCAAACGCTTGAGAGCTATGACCACGAAATTCTCCTTAAAGCCCTTCTGGAAATTCGTGAATAAGCGGCTCGGCGTCGCATGAGTCTTCCCATGGCGATGTAAATCATGGCCTCTGCTACGCCGGTACGTTGCTCGTAATCCTTCACAAGTCAACGCCAGCGGATCATCCAGCCAAATGTCCGTTCAACGACCCAGCGTCGCGGCAGGACTTCAAACCCTTTTGCGGTGTCTGATCTCCGGATGACCTCAAGACAGTTGTCGACGCTGCGCTGCCTGATATGGGACTCGCCTGGGTCTCGTTGGCTGGTCATGGAGCATCGGGCCTCGGGCAACCTCGTTGAGATCTGGCCAGATCGTCCGGTCGCATCTGTGGATTGCTTTGTTGTGTGGCCACCTACTAGGTATTCGCCGCTGCGGTGCAGGTTAGTAATCGATGCACTTGTTTTAGGGCTGGCGAGCGCATCGACACCAAAAGTGCTGTCGTATTAACTGTGATTGGTGAGTTTGAATGATAAGATCGACAATCAGAAAAATCGGCGGTTTCCCGCCATTTGCCTACTTTCGTTTCTTTCTATTATCGGAAGTAGGTACCCGGGGGCGCGAAACGTCAGCGGATGGGCCGGAAAGCGTGCCTCGGAGGCTCACCGCTCTTACCAAGGTGCTCCGAGCCGCCCGACAGCTTCGGCACTGGGTGGACGAACGGAGGGGGCCACCTGTAATCTCGCTTAATCTTAACCGACGTCTAATCGGGCGATAGTGAGAGTGATCTAATGAGACTGACTCGACGCGACGCAATGAAACTGACCTGCGCGACAGCCTTTTTCCCTGAGCCAGGGCGGGCAGCGACGGTGCTGCGGATCGGGTATCAACGCTATAGCACCCTGATTATTACGAAGCATCTCGGTCTGATGGAGAAAGCGCTGGCTCCTCACGGCATAACTGTCAGTTGGGCGGAATTCGTGGCTGGCCCCCAATTGCTGCAGGCTCTGGCGGCAGGCGCAATAGATCTGGGTCAGACGGGTGATGCCCCGCCTGTCTTTGCTGAGGCCGCACAGCCCGGTGGGCTGGTTTATCTCGGCTACGAACCCCCGGCACCAGATGCCGAAGCCATTCTGGTGCGCAAAGACAGCGCCATACGGCAGGTGGCCGATCTGCGGGGCAAGCGTATCGCGCTCAATCGCGGGTCCAATGTTCACTGGTTTCTGCTGGATGCATTGAGGCGCGCCGGGCTGGGCTTTCACGATGTGCATCTCAGCTATTTGACGCCGCCCGCTGCCCGGGCAGCTTTCGAAAATGGTCATATCGACGCCTGGGCAATATGGGACCCGTATCTCTCTAGCGCGCTCAACGATCAGACGCGAATTCTGACCACCGCTGAGGGCATAGTGAATAACCGCGAATTTTTCCTGATCAGCAAAGCCTTTGCGCAGCAGCCCCATGATATCGTGGCTGCGGTCTCGAGTGCCATCGCTCAGACGGATGAGTGGGCTATGGCGAACAAGGCGCAGGTTGCGGCCCTGTTCGCAAAGGAGACCGGGCTCGCCCTAGATGCGGTAAGCCATGCGCTCTCGACCCGGTCTTTCGGTTTCCACAGCATGGACCAGTCGGTGATTGACGAGCAGATGAATGTCGCCAAAGGCCTCAAAGATTCTGGGCTTATTCCGTCTCTGCCTGCGATCACCCCTTATCGCTGAGCCTATTGCGGGGTCACGATGTGACCCCCAAAACGTGTAGCAGACGCTCGCGCAAGGCCTCGAACGCCGGATCGGCATGACGCCTCGGGCGGGTGAGAGGAATCTCCACTTCCGTGCGGATTTCGCCACGCTCAAGAACAAGGGCTCGGTCCGCCAGAGCAAGTGCTTCATCGACATCATGCGTGACCAGAAGGACGGCGCAGTCATGACGTTTCCACAGGTCAAGAACCAGCTTCTGCATGCGCAGTCGTGTGAGCGCATCGAGTGCGGCAAAGGGCTCATCGAGCATCAGCAGCTTTGGCTCACGAATGAGGGCGCGGGCCAGTGCAGCACGCTGGGCTTCGCCGCCAGACAGGGTGAGCGGCCATGCCTCGAGACGATGTCCCAACCCGACTTCATGCAGTATCGCCTCGGCTTGAGCGTTCCATTCCTTGCCATCGAGACCCAGCGTAACGTTATCAGTCACGTTTTTCCAAGGCAGGAGCCGGTGCTCCTGAAAAACGACAGAGACGGCTGAAGGCCGGTCGATCTGCCCCTCCTCCACCGTATCAAGCCCGGCCAAGGCACGTAGCAGGGTGGATTTGCCTGAGCCGCTATGCCCAAGAAGCGCGACAAACTCGCCCGGTGCAATATCGAGATTGAGATTGCGCAGGACAGTTGTTTCACCAAAGCCGCGCGTGAAATGGCGTATGCTTACCGCATTCCCGGCAAGCTCGAATTCGGCCTTTGTCAGGGGGTTCGCGCTCATCAGCGTGTGCCTCCTTGCACTGCCGTCCGCCCGCGCCATCTCAGAAGGCGTCCCTCAGCCAGGCGCACGATCTGATCGGAGAGCAGACCGAGCACGGCGTAGACTGCTAACCCGACAAGGATGATATCAGTGCGCAAGAAATCTTCGGCGTCCATCATCATATGGCCAATGCCACTATCGGCGTTCACCTGTTCTGCAACAACAAGCATCAGCCACGAAATACCCACGGCAAAGCGGATACCAACCAGAAGATCGGGCAGTGCTCCGGGTATGATGATATCGCGAATGATCTTCCACCGCGACAAGCCGAGAGTTTTGGCAAGTTCGATCAGCTTCGGGTCGATGCTGCGTATACCTTTGTACAGATTAAGATAGACGGGAAATTTCACGCCCAGGGCCACGAGCAGGATCTTCGGAAGCTCACCGATGCCGAACCACAGAATGAAGAGCGGCACCAACGCCAGAGCGGGTAAGGTACGCGCCATCTGCATCGGCGCGTCGACAATGTCTTCTCCAACCCGGGACAATCCGGCAACAAGGGCGAGCGCAACACCAACGGCAATGCCCAATACAAGTCCAGCCCCTGCCCGCCCGAGAGAGACGAGCAGATTCTGCGGAAGGGTATGATCCAGAGTGAGCGACCACGCCGTATGCACAATCTGGACCGGAGAGGCGAGCAGGCGCGACGGGATAAGTCCCGCCTGCGCTCCTGCCTGCCAGAGCACGAGGACCAGCGCCACGGACAGATAGCGCCGGCAGAACCGAAGCAACCCGCCAATACTCAGGCTTGGCTGATGCGAAGCCGTGCGCGCGGGAAACAGGTTCATGACCAGCTCGACCATTCCACATTCCTTGTATGTGATTTATGGAGATGATACGCTTTCATATCACACGCGTCAGTTGAATTTTTCATATGTCACTCTTGAGCGTATTTTGGCTTCCTCAGCCCGCCGGGGTTTCGCTACGACTGACCCATGATCTTCGTGCACAGGGTCGCAAGACCTTCCCTTCGCCATTTTCCGGCGCGACCCTACCCTCGCCTCGTGCATCGCTTAGCTGCGTTCGCTGCCCTGATCGTCGGGGCGACATCATGCGCGGCGCAAGCCGAGACCCTGGTAGTGGCCGATCAGCGGGGCATGCAGCGCGCTCTGCTTCAGGCAGCCCATGCTGACAAGGACCTCGGGTTCGATATCCGCTGGGTGGAGTTCGACGCTGCAGCCCCGCTCCTTCAGGCGCTGGGTGCCGGGGCTGTCGATCTGGGCATTGCAGGCGACGGGCCCTATCTCTTTGCCTGGGCTGCCGGCATTCCGGCCCGCGCAGTCCTGCTCCTGCCACCACGCGGCGGTGGCCATATGACCGCCATCATCGTGCCAGCCCATAGTCCGGTGCACAGCCTCAGCGATCTGGCGGGGCGGAAAATTGCGACAGGGCGTGGTTCGATCGGTCACCTGCTGGCGCTCAGTCTTTTCGACAGCGCGGCAGGAAATCGCCCCGATTATGTCTTTCTGCCACCGTCACAGGCCAAATCGGCGCTCGATTCCGGTGCGGTCGACGCCTGGGCAACCTGGGAGCCCTATGTGACGCTCGCCGCCGCCCAGACCGGCGCGCGCGTTGTGGCAGACGGTCAGAATGTCATGCCCAATAACGGCTTCATGGTCGCGAGCACGCAAGCCATCACCGACAAACACCCGCAGATAGCAGTTTTCCTCAGGCGCATCACGCAGGCCTATGGCTGGGGGGGCGCTCATCCGCAGGAATTCGCCGCGCTGCTTTCACGCCAAACTGGCCTGCCCCCTGAGGTCGCCAATAAGGTGGCGCAGGAACAGATCACCGCTCCCGGTCCAATCACAGATGAGACAGTCAAGGAGGAAGCCCGTGTGATCGCTACTTACCGTAAGGCGCAACTCGTTAACCCGCCTCGGAAGCTTGATGACGCTTTTGACCGTAGCTTCGTCCCGTGAACGAGAGGGGGTTCCACCACCATCGGTCGGATATCCTCGTCATTGGCGGCGGATTATCGGGTTGCTGGGCCGCATTGACAGCAGCGCGCGCCGGCGCTCGTGTGCTGCTGCTTGAAAAGGGGTATTGCGGCACTTCTGGCGTCGCCGCACCGGCGGGCCCCGGTCATTGGTGGGTTCCCCCTCTCCCCGGCGCTCGAGAAGACGCAGCAAAAGCCCGCCTCGATAAAGCGCAAGGGCTCGGCGAAGCGAGATGGATGCACCGCATCATGGCCCGCACCTGGCAGACCCTGCCGGATATCGGCCGTCATTATCAGTACGAGCCCGATGACAGCGGTCGGATCCGGCTCAACGCCCTGAGAGGGCCGGAATATCTCAGGGCGCTTCGTACATATTGCCTCGCTGTCGGTGTCCAGATCCTCGATCACTCCCCGGTTTTCGGTCTGTTGCGTGACAAGGCCGGGCGCGTTGCAGGGGCTCACGGCGCGCATGTCCAGGGGGCGCACGGGCCTTACCGCGCAAGGGCTGGCTCTGTCATTCTTGCAACAGGAGGCTGCGCCTTTCAGTCTCGCTTGCTCGGCGCGGCGAATAATACGGGTGATGGGCATCTGATGGCCGCGGAAGCAGGTGCGCAATTTTCGGGAATGGAATTCTCATCCATTTTCAGCGTCGTGCCCCGCAACACCACCATGTCGCGCGCCATGATCTACAGCTTTGCGCGCTATCTCGACGAAGCAGGGCAGGAAATTGCACCGGATGCCGAAGGCCAGAGCTTTCTTGGCCTGGCACGTGCCCTTTCTCGAGGCAGGGTTCTTTGCGATCTCTCGGCAGTTCCAGAAAGGGTCCGCGCTCAACTGCCACTTATCTCACCTAATGTCATGCTTCCCTTTCGTCGTCAGGGGATAGACCCCTTCCGGGAGCGTTTTGGGATCGATCTCGTTGGCGAGGGGACAATCAGGGGCGTAGGCGGTGTCAGACTGAGAGGCGAAAACTGGGAGACCGGGGTACCGGGGCTCTATGCAACAGGTGATGTTGCCTCGCGAGAAAGCGTGACCGGTCCGATCAGTGGCGGTGGGGCCGTCAATGCCGCATGGGCGCTCAGTTCGGGTTGCCTTGCTGCAGAGGCTGCTCTGGCTGAAGGACACAGCAGCACCGGAGAGCTGGAACCGTTTAGCAATCATGAGGCTTGCTCCGATGGGCGAGACAGGTCTGACTTACAGGAGAAAACCATACGCAAGCAGATCCAGGCAGTGATGCTCGATGCCCCAAGCCAACTTTCCCGCAACGCCGGGAGTTTGAGAGCCGCGAGAAATGAACTCGAGAATTGCCATGACAGTCTGACTCATTCGGCGCCTGAAGGCTCCTGGCGGCAGCGGCAACAGCGACGCGAGACGCAAGCCCTTCTCGCAGTGGCGCGATGGTGCACAGCAAGTGCTCTGGAGCGTACCGAGACGCTCGGCATGCATCGCCGTGAAGATGCGATCGCAAAAGCGTCGGATGTTCCCGCCTATCATGTCATCAGTAGTGGGCTGGAGCACGTGCAGTCCCGAAGGGAGGTAGTTCCTGCATGATCGAGCTCATTCTCGATGCGCAATGCACAGCCTGCGGCGAGTGCGTGACGATCTGCCCAAGGGATGTTTTTGATAGCGGTCCTGGCGGTGTGCCGGTACTCGCACGTCAACAGAACTGCCAGACCTGCTTCCTCTGCGAGCTTTACTGTGAGACGGATGCACTTTTCGTGCATCCCGACGCCACTGCCACACATGGCCTTACCGCTGGCGAAGTCGCAACGGGCGATTATCGACGTGACTCCGGTTGGGGCAGCTGGGCTGAGGACGCGCAGTATCGCAACGAACACTGGCGAATGGGAGACGTGTTCGCGCTGGCCCGCTCGCGCACTTGAACAATGATCATGTAATGATTGAATAGTAATCGTTCCTGATTACCTCGCCGATGAGGGATAGTTCGTTATCGGAAAATAGATAACGGAACGCCTATGTCTGTCGAATTTATCGGCTATGTCTCTGCTCGAGAGCAGAGCGAAATCATTTCTCCTAAAGGTCCCGATGTCGATCCGGCCTATATCGAGAACACGGCTCGGCTCCATGAGCGCGCGGGGTTCGATCGGGCGCTCGTTGCCTTTCATTCCAGCGCACCAGACAGTCTGTTAATCGCGCAACATGCGGCTTCAGTTACCACGAAACTGGGTCTGCTTATCGCCCACCGTCCAGGCTTCACGGCCCCTACCCTTGCCGCCAGACAGTTTGCGACACTCGATCATCTGAGTCGTGGCCGTGTCGCTGTGCATATTATAACGGGTGGAAACGATCGGGAGCTCAAGGCAGATGGTGACCATCTGTCGAAGGCCGAGCGTTACGCCCGTACGGATGAATATCTGACCGTTCTCTCACGTGAATGGGCCTCGACCGCGCCATTCACGGTCAAAGGTCGCTATTACGATATCGAGGACGCCTCTCCAGAAGTACGCCCCTATAAAGCCAAAACGATCCCGATCTATTTCGGCGGAGCGTCTGACGAGGCCATTGCGGTAGCAGGACGGCATGCCGACGCCTATGCGCTCTGGGGAGAGTCTCTGGCCGGGACCAGGGAGTTGGTTGATCGTGTATCCGCAAGCGCAGCGAGGCATGGGCGCAGGCCCCGGTTTTCAATCTCGTTCAGACCGATCATTGGCGAGACGGAACGGCAGGCCTGGGAACGCGCGCATGACATAGAAGCGCAGATCATTGCACGGCAGAAAGCCACGCTTGAGAGCTCGCAAAGCGGGCTCGACACTGCCGGAGCCGCGATTTCCGGCAATAACCTGCCCAGTAATGCCGGATCCCGCCGCCTTCAGGCCTTGTTCTCGGGTGTTGATCGTCATGATGCCCGTCTCTGGACGGGGGTGGCGAGGGTCACGGGCGGGCGATGGAACTCGACGTCCCTCGTCGGCACCGCCGAACAGGTTGCAGAGGCGATGCTGGCCTATCATCGCATTGGGATCGGGACTTTCCTGATACGGGGTTTCGATCCGCTGGCGGATGCAGAGACCTACGGCAGGGAATTGATACCACTCGTCAGGGAACGCGTCTCGAGAGAGGAGGCATCGCTTTCCCATGGCTAAACGCTCTGTCTATACGGCAGCATCCTTGCTCCATACACGCATGGCGGTGTCTGCCATGGGCCTCGCGCTCTGCACCACAGCCCTTGCCCATGCGACCACGACCCCCGTGAAGAGTAAGGATAAGACCGGGACGCATAACACCCCCCAACACGCAACGAACCGCCCCGTGCGGGCCGGTCCTCAGGCGCAAGGAAAGCCTCCTGGCCTTTCCCCCCAAACACCGGAGACCGTGACAGTACACGCAAACGCACGCGCACCCAGACTGGCAGGAAAAGTATCACTCGGCATTCTGGGGACCCGCTCAGAACTCGATACGCCCTTTTCGATCGCCTCTGTTTCCGCTGCGCAGATACAGAAACTGCAAGCTGCGGATATCAACGATGTGTTTCGTTACGAGCCAGGGATACAGGAAAATTCGAATGGGGGGTCCACAGCTTCCGGGTCGAGTTTTCGCGTTCGCGGGCTGAATCTCGACTGGACGAATGGCTACAAGATCGATGGACTGGCAATTCCGTACTGGTACATCGACATCCCGCTTGCCAATATCGACCGGCTGCAACTGGTCAAGGGCGCCTCGGCCTTCATGTATGGGTTCGGCTCGCCGGGCGGCGTGCTCGATTACCAGCTCAAAGCCCCGGTCGAAGATCGTCAGATCGCCGCGGAGGCAGGATACAGGTCTGATGCCGTACTCAGGCAGATGCTCGATATTGGCGGATCGTTGGATGACGCCCATCGCGTAGAGACACGTTTCTCCTTCGGCAGCGAAGTGGGCGACCAGTACAATCAGAGCTTTGTGCGCAATCTCTCTTTGTCATTCACGACACGCATCCAGCTTTCTGATAGCCTGCACTGGCATTTCGAGAGCTTTTACATGAACACCTTGCAAAAGGGCATGGTGAACGGCGTTGCAGTCTCCAACACGTTGACGTCGCTTGAGACAATCAGCGGTCGCGCCCCCTTTGGTGCTGCCAATTCGTGGAAAACGAACGACCTCAAAAGGTTCAGTACCGGATTTGACTGGGATATCGTGCAGGACTGGACGGCTTCAGTTGTCTACGGGTACACCCATCTCGATGAGCGTTTTCCGTCAAATCAGGTAACGTTTACCAGCCCCACTGGCGATTACTACAACCAGAGTTTTCAGCAGACACGGGTTCTTACGTACCATCAGGTCAATGCTGGATTGAACGGGCATTTCATGACCGGTCCCTTGCGTCATGAGGTCAGCTTCGGTCTCACGTGGTTGCGACAGCTCTTTGACGCCGATGCCGCCTCTGGCACGGGAACGCTCAAGGAATATGGCAATATCCACGTCGACCGGCCGGGACTGACCAATGCCACCGCCTATGATCCGAAGCTCTATCGCTATGTCGATTACATGCAGCTTGCGCCTTACTGGACTGACACGATTAGTTGGCATCGTTGGTCGCTGATGGCTGGCGGGCGCTACACCGACTATCACGAGAATGATTTCCTGCCTTCAGGCAGTGTCAGCGCGTTACACCGGAATAACCCGGTGACACCAGTCGTCTCTCTCTCGTACAAGCCCGATGCCGGGGTAAATCTCTATTTCAGCTATGTCGAATCGATGCAAAGTGGTGGTCAGGCTGGCACGACCAATGTCAATTACATGCAGGTATTCGGACCGATCCGCAGCCAGGAATATGAACTGGGGCTGAAACTGCAAAGGAGACACTGGAGCGGCACCCTGGCGGTTTACAGGCTCGATACGGGCGCTGCGTACACCAATGCGCAGAACTATTATGTCCAGGATGGTCTGTCGCGCTATCAGGGTGTCGAAGCGTCAGCGGGATGGCAGGTCACTCGCGACCTGACGATCGGCGGCAGCCTGACTTATCTTGACGCACGCTACGTCAAAGCGGCTGCGGGGTACAAAGGGCACAGACTTGAGGCCGTCGCGCCGTTTCAGGCAGCCTTCAGCGCGGATTATGCTCTCCCTTTCATCAGAAATTTCGTCTTCAGCGCCGGGTTCAATTACGTATCGTCAAGCTGGCTCGATGCTGCCAACACGTTCCGGCTGCCCTCCTATATCGTCGGCAATGTCGGTGCGAGTTACTGGACCCATCTTGGGCGGCACAAGCTGACGCTGAGAGCGGGCACGCAGAACATAGGCAACGTGCAATACTGGGTAAGCCGTGGCAATCGCGGCCTCTTCCCGGGAGCGCCCCGTACTGCGACGCTGAGCGCTCGTCTCGATTTTTGAGGGCGTCCGCACGGTTCACGGCGCACCACTGCCGTCGGCTGTGAAACCATGGAAAGCGCCCTTGTTCTGTTCCCTTCCCTGCGATCGCATGACAGCAAGGAAGGGGCAGGAGTTCGCACCCGTGACGGGCTATCCCGACAGGGCCTCAACTAGATGTTTGGTCCCGGGTTTTGATGGTGCAATCTTTTCATCGGAATGGAAGGAAGCACTATGGGCCAGGTTCACCACGGGAGCGCCACGACGACAGCGGCAGTCCGTCGAGCGATACAGCATAGTCAAG
>NZ_VWWA01000007.1:0-154603 GCF_011753235.1 Asaia sp. As-1742
CCCAATCCAAACCAAAAAAGTCCAAAAAAAACGAAAAAACTCACACCACAGGAAACGCAGGACTCAAATGACCACCAACGCGAACCGCCTCAATCCTCACCGCCAAACCCGTCCGGTCATCCGTCTCGACGAAAACCCCACACACGGTTGCCTCACCCTCGGCCGGTTGCAGGCGCTCACCCGGCAGCTTGCGTACGAAGCGATAAAGCGAGGCTTCCTTGCCCATGCCAATCACACTGTCATAGTCGCCGCACATGCCTGCATCGGTCTGATACGCCGTCCCCTTCGAGAGGATACGATAATCAGCCGTCGGCACATGGGTATGCGTACCCACCACAAGCGAGACCTTGCCATCGAGGTAATGACCAAACGCCATTTTCTCGCTTCCTGTCTCGGCATGCAGATCCACGATGATGGCATGGGCGGTCATGCCAAGCTTGTGGCGCGACAGGCACTCCGTCACGGCCCGGAAGGGATCATCAAGCGGGTCCATGAAAAGACGCCCCATGACATTGATCACGAGCACCTTGCGCCCGTTGGGGAGCACGATCACGAAGGACCCCTGCCCCGGCGTACCCGGCGGGAAGTTCAGCGGCCGAATGATACGCGGCTCCGAGTCGATCTCGCGCAGCAGCTCCTTCTTGTCCCAGGCATGGTTTCCCAGCGTGATCACATCGACCCCGGCCTTGAACAGATCGGTGGCAATGGCAGACGAGAGCCCAAAGCCATGCGAGGCGTTTTCGCCATTCACCACCACAACATCGAGCTTCAGGGTTTCACGCCACGCCGGCAGACACGCCATGACCGCCTCACGGCCCGAACGCCCCACAATATCCCCAAGAAAAAGTAGTCTCACCCTGCTCTGCCTTCCCCGGCCTGTTGTCTGATAATTTCCCGCTCCGTCACGATCCGGTCGAGGGGCTCGTCATGCACACCCACAGGTACCGAAGCCACTTCCTGCCATGACAGCGCAAAGCCGAACGCCCTGCATTTCAGCGCGTCGAGAGTACGGTCGTAATACCCTCCCCCATAGCCCAGGCGATTGAAGGTCCGATCAAACGCCAGCAGCGGCACCAGCACGAGATCAGGGCGATCGTAATCGCCATCGGGATGGTGTGTTCCAAAGCGCCCCGCCACCATCTCGCAATCCGGCCTCCACCGTCGAAACAGCAGAGGCTCTCCTTTGGGCGTTGTCTCAGGGAGCAGCACATGCCGCCCGGCGTTAAAGAGCAGATGGCATAAGGCCCGCAGGTCCGCCTCACCAGGGAGGGGCCAGACGCAACCGACCCGGCCAAGATCTGGCTCAGCCAGAATCTGAAGGGCGAGATGCTCGTTGAGAGCCGTGTTTTCAGCAGGGGAGATGGGGCGTTCGATCCGTCGCTGTCGCATGATGCGGCGCAGATCCTGCTTTTCTTGATCGATATTCATGTGTGGAACCACCATGGCCGTCGGTCTTTCAGCCCTCCCGGACCTGCTCACGCAGGTGGGCGCCAGATATCATGACCACGATCACGACAGAGCCAGCTCCCTAAGGAAGTGCTTATCGGCCCAGGGGTTGAGTTGCCTGACGTACCGGGCAGTCCCACCCGACACTAACTAGGCACTCTCCAGCTCGGCTGCAATGCCTTCGGCCCGTTCAGCCAGCAAATTAAGCTTCTGCTCGCGTGATTCATTCTCGGCAATGATGCGCTCGGCACGCTGGACGCGCTCATTCGTGGTGGTCGGCAGAATTTCCTTGGCCAGATCATGCAGTTCATCCGCCATGAACAACGCCGCCATGACGAGTGTCCATGACTCCCCGCCCTGTGTGCCAAGCCCGCGCACACGATCGATACGCCGCTCAACCTGCCGGGCCAAATCCTGAAGATAGCGCTCCTCGCCATCCTGACACCCGATCGTATAGGAATAGCCGTTAAGACGAATGGAAACCTGCGCCATGACTAAGCTGCCTCCTCGTCACCCAGATAATCGATCATGTCCCGCACGCGCAGTCGCAGCGCCTCGATGTTGGCCGCAAGGGGCTGCCAGTCCATCGGTTCCTGCTCGTTCGCGCGTGGATGGTGCAGGGCATAGGCAATGCGGTCGAGCGCCTGCTCGATCCGGTCCTCAGGTCTCGCCTGTCCTGTGGCGCTATCGATCTGATCCGTCAAAATGGCCTCATCATCCACACAGGGTTTCTGCTTGTGCTAGAGAAGCCCTCATAATGTCACAAGGTCAAGCATGAAGCCGGTGGATCGCCTCCCGCACAAAATTGTTGCTCTTCCGGATGCGTCGCTCCTTCCGCTGCTTGGTCAGCTGGGTTCCAGCGTCCCCTATGCAGTCATATCCGGTGAGGGCCTCGGGCCCATCATGGGGTTTCCGTGGTGGCGTGCCCTGACTGAATGCCTCGATGTTCCTACGATCTTCGATGCAGGCTATGCCGCTTCGCTCGCGGCCTGCGCCTTGCGGGAGGGACAAAAATGGGTGGTGTGCACGGCCAATACCCCCTCCATCGAAACCGTGTCAGAGATCGCCCGCCTGCATAACGCCCATATCCTGCGAAAGCGCCCGGATTCTCTCACTCTTGGCAGGCCGCCTCATAACGCTTACCGAATTGATCAACTTCACAAATACCTCGCGCCCGACTCCTGAGCGCCCTATCAGACGGACGATTTCCATCATGCTGCCTTGCGAACTCTATCTGGTCACGATGCCGGATTTCGACCCGTCACGTGAGCTGGCCGACCTGGCGAAAGTGCTCGAACGCTGGACGCCAGCTGCCCTGCGTCTGTCCACAACCGATGAGACACGTGCGAGAAGCTGTGTGCGCGCTATTCGCGAAACCGTGCAGGCCAATGGCACGGCCCTGATCCTGACCGACCTCCCGGCTCTGGCGCATGAACTGGGTTGCGACGGTGTGCACCTTACCAGCAGCCCGGCTCAATGCCTGACCGCCCGTGAGGAACTGGGGCGCGACCTGCAACTCGGTGTCTATTGTGGCACAAGCCGTGACGAAGCCATGAGCGCGGGCGAACTGGGCGCTGACTATATCGCCATCGCACCCAATGCGCCTGACCTGGCTGCATGGTGGTCACAGATGATGGAATTGCCGGTTATTGCTGAGAACATTGAGACAAGGGAACAGGCTCTCGCCATGTTCAAGGCCAATGTCGATTTTCTCGCCGTCCCCCTCAGCTTCGTCGATGCCGACGAAGCCGGGGCGAGACTGAGCGATATCGTCAGCCGCGCGGCGGAAGAATATCCTGGGTGATATAAAGCGTCCCGTTGGACTGCGGGGCGCCATTAAGCCAGATCCTGGCGACACGACCTGTCATGTTCATCAATGTAAGCTGCCCGCTCGACGCATCGCGCTGCACGGTCAGCGTGTCACCACTGAGTGTTTTCAAAGCAATACGATCACTTTTTGACCGCTTCATTTTGGCATTCAGTCTGGCAGGTGACCAGTTGCCCCGCAAAATGGTGTAGCCAAGTATCTGGCGCAGCGTCACCGCGTTTTGGGGGCTCATCAACCCACCTGGCACCTGCGCCGCATAGCGTTCGAAGGGCTCGTTGGGAATGGCAAACACTGTAAAGGGGCCGTTGCGCCCCAGTCGGGCGAACATGGCCGACTGACGCAGGGCCTTGCGATAATCGGCCAGTTCCAGAGACGCCGATATGTTATCGAGCAGCGGTCTGTCGCTGAACGAGAAAGACGGCGGCTCTTCATAGGCAACCGGGCTCGATGTCTCGCTCTTGGTCGAAGCATGATACATGTGACTGCTGCTGACAGCCGGCATCTGCACGGCTGTCAATGAACCCTTGATGCTCAAAGGGTCCTGGGCGGCCCTGCTCTCGCATCCTGCCAGAGCGAGGGTCATCAATGCCCCGCCCAACACTCGTGTTTTTATTATTCTTGTTTTAGTGGGCGACATAAGGTTCAGCATCCATCTCCACGCATGGTCCAGCCGACCACACGACTATTGGTCAGCTCGAAAGTCGTCTGACAGGTCGTATTATAATAGCTGGGCGGGAAGCCGCCAAAGCCACCGCCCCAGCCGCCATAACCACCCCAGCCGCCGCCCCAGCCGCCATAGCCGCCCCATGGGCCGCCACCCCAGCCCCAGCCCCAGCCACCGGTGCCGGGCGAGTAATTGGTCTCGTTATCGATATAGGCCAGGAAGTCATGGCCACTGGCCTGATAGGTGCGCGTGGGAACGCCGAAAGTCCGCAACACATCCACATCGCTCTTGCCGATCATGGAATCCAGCACCTTGCGTTGCTGAACGGTCGGAACGTCACATGCCGACAGGGTCAGCAGCGCAGCAAACGACAGAAAAACTGTTTTCTTCATCATCCTGATACCCTTTCCGAAGCTGAAGCCGCCTGCCGGATCAGTTCGAAGCTGACGCCACTTTAGGCCATGAGAACGATTCTGCCCCTCAAAAAGGTGCATGGCTATCATAAGGTTTAAGAAAACCACACAATGTCACACAAGCGCGGCGCGCCGGTTGCCAGCATCACAAGCCGGTCAAACCCCAACGCAATACCACTGCACGGCGGTAACTCGACCAGATCAGCCAGAAAAGCCTCATCGAGCGGCCAATCCTGATCCGGTGCCAGAGCAATCCGCCGCTCCCTGTCCAGCATGAAGCGCGCGCGCTGTTCCACCGGATCAGTCAGCTCCTCAAAGGCATTGGCCAACTCAATTCCCGCGGCATAAAGCTCAAAGCGCAGCGCCACGCGCGGATCCTCGGGGTCACGTCTTGAGAGCGCTGCCTGCGCCGCAGGCCAATGCGTCAGGAAAGTCGGTCGATCACGCCCGATATGCGGCTCTATACGCTCCAGCAGCAGCCGAAAGAAAAGATCCTCCCATGTCTCGCCGACGCGCAAGACCGTACCAGCCTCCTGCGCCAGACGGGCGGCATCATTGCCAATACCCAGCAGATCGACACCGACATAGCGCCTGAACGCCTCGGCCATCGTCAGTCGCTCGAAAGGCGCGTCGAGTCTGAGCGTGGTATCGCCACAAGTCAGTGTGGGTGGCAGCAAATGCCGCAACAATGCCTCTGTCTCATCCATCAAGGAGCTGAGCCCTGCCCCAGGCCTGTACCATTCCAGCATGGTGAATTCGGGCGCATGCAAGGCACTCTGCTCACCGTTGCGCCAGACACGCGCGAGCTGGAAAATGGCGAGCCCGGTAGCCGCCACAATGCGCTTCATCGCAAATTCGGGGCTGGTGTGCAGGAAGCGCGGCTCCCTTGTGCCATCGGGTCGCTCGAGTTCGGTGCGAAAGCAGCGCAGATGCACCTCCTCACCCGGCACAGGCACCGCGCATGGTGTCTCCACCTCCAGATAATGACGGGCGTCGAAAAAGGCACGCACACCACGTTGCAGCAGGGCGCGACGCTGCAAAAGCGGCAGCCTGTCTGAAATTGCGTTTCGTCCCGCCATGATATGCGCTCTCCGGTTGCGAAAACAGTCTTGCCTGAAGTACAGCCCCCTGATGCCAGAAAAGGTCAATCCCCCCGCCGAACCGCGCCACGCCGGGCCACGCCCTGTCGTGCGCACGCCATCGCAGCTGATTGCGCTTGGACTCGTTCCGCCGGATCAGGCGGCGGCCCTTGAGGCTCTCTCCAATCAGTTCGCCACAGCCATCCCGCCGGCCTTTCTGGATCTGATCGACCATCCGGACGATCCAATCGGGCGGCAGGTTGTCCCGACCCCTGCCGAACTTCAGACCGCCCCATGGGAATTGCATGACCCGATTGGCGATGACGCCCTTTCTCCCGTGCCGGGTATCGTTCATCGCTATGCCGATCGCGCGCTGCTCAAGCCATTGCTGGTCTGCCCGCTTTATTGCCGGTTCTGCTTCAGGCGCGAGCATGTGGGGCCGGACGGCGGCCTCCTCTCAGATGAGGCACTGAACACGGCACTGGGCTGGATTGCCGATCACCCCGCCATCAGCGAAATCATTCTGACGGGTGGGGATCCGCTCATGCTGAGCCCGCGTCGACTGCGCCATATCATCGAGGCGCTGTCGGCCATGCCCCATATCCAGACCATCCGCATCCATAGCCGTGTGCCTGTGGCCGACCCCGCACGCATTACATCGGCCATGCTGGATGCTCTCGAAACCGATCGCGCCCTGTGGATCGTGCTCCATGCCAACCATGCAAGCGAAATGACGGTTCAGGCTCGAGCCGCCATACGGCAGATCCAGAGTCGCGCCATACCGGTGCTCAGTCAGTCGGTCCTGCTGCGTGGTGTCAATGACACCGAGGAAGCACTGGAGGCCCTGCTTCGTGCGTTCGTTACCGCCCGCATCAAGCCCTATTACCTGCATCAGCTCGACCCTGCCCCCGGCACCTCTCATTTCCATGTGCCGATCGATGAGGGACGTGCGCTGCTGGCCCGCCTGCGCGGCCGCGTGACAGGCCTCGCCTGGCCAACCTACGTGCTCGATATCCCGGGCGGTGCGGGCAAGGTGCCGCTAGGGCCGGATTACTACCACCCCGAGACGCAGCCCGGCGCCGTGCAGGACCCGGCGGGCAACACACACACGCTTCCCGCCATCCCGTCAGAGCGGGGATGAACCGGAGAACATCTCGCCTATCAGCCCCTTGAGCACCCGCATTGTCAGACGGCGAAGTGCAGGAGAGACACGATAGGGCTGCGTCTCGGGATCGGCCATGCGGGTGATCGTTTCACGCATCGAGGCTGGCAAGGTCGGAAACGGGTCAACCCCTGTCACCCTGATCAGCGTCGCAACAGGAACCTGCGTGCAGGATGGCGAGAGAGTGTTCTTGCACACATAGACCGTCACCGCCTGACGGGACGGCAGATAGACCGCCTTCCATGTCGAGGTCGGCACGGGCAGTTCACCGGGTCCGATATGGGCAGGGGTCTGCGTACGATAGGCTGGCCCCGTCACGACATAGGCCTCGCCCTCTGAAAGCACGAGCTCGCGCACCTTCTTCTCGACCCCGGCCCAGAGGCCGCGATTGAGGTCAGGTGTCTGCGGCACCATGTTCGCTAACGAGAATGTTTCCTGCTGTGATACCCGGCTGGGAGCATCCCCGCTCGGCATCATGTGCCCGCGGTCGAACCCGGACCGCTGATAGTCGACCAGACGGGCCCTGTCTGCCTCCGGCTGGCGTGTTTCCTCGTGAAATTTGCCCTCGCGCAATTGATGCTGGGCGTGGCGTATCTCATCACGCGTAAGATGCTCTGCCACCCAGACAGGCTCATGCGTGACCCCGGACACGAGAACAGCGAAATCCGTGTTGCACAGAAACGTATTGCGCGTTGTGGGTGCGGGTGCCGTCAGGGTCGGCGCAATTCCACCGGAGAAATCTGCCGCACACGCAACCGTGCCTGGCGTCTGTCCAGCCGAAACCGGAGCCTCGGCATAGGCACGCGACAGGCCGGGAAAACCCGAAAGACCAGAGCCGCCCCAGAAAACGAGACCCAGCCCGGAGAGGGCAAACACGCAAGAAGATCGAAACCGCATGGCTGCGCTCTAGCTGTCACTTTGCAAATGCACAACCAGATCGCACACATCGCCTCCAGAGCGGCATCCCGGAGGGCAGACCATGCATCTTGCTTGCTCTTGAGCGCCCGCTTCGTTAGAACCCCGCCTTTCACGGCGGCACAGACCCGTCGTATCCACATCACGATTCCCGGGATCTTTCTTCCATGAAGCAGCAGGCAAACCTGATTCGCGCCGGACAGGTTATTGAGCATGACGGTCGTCGCTGGACGGTTCTCAAGCAGCAGATCATCACGCCGGGCAAGGGTGGCGCCTTCATCCAGGTCGAAATGCGCGACCTGAACACAGGCAACAAGACCAATGAGCGCTGGCGCACCGCCGACACCGTCGAGCGCCTGATGACGGAAGACAAGGACTACACCTATTCCTACACGGATGGTGACAACATCGTCCTGATGGACCCGGAAACCTTCGAGCAGGTGATGCTGCACAAGGACATCTTCGGCGACCAGCTGCCCTTCCTGCAGGACAACATGGAACTGAACGTGAAACTGGTTGAAGGCGACCCGGTTGGCGTTTCCCTGCCGCCGCACGTCACGCTCGAAATCACCGAGGCCGATCCTGTGGTCAAGGGCCAGACGGCCAGCTCGTCCTACAAGCCCGCCATGCTGTCCAATGGCGTCAAGACCATGGTACCGCCCTTCATCGAAGCCGGCGAGCGCGTGGTTGTCCGCACGGACGACGCCTCCTACGTCGAACGCGCCAAGGCCTGATCACCTTCTGAAACGGGGGCGCAGCCACGCTGCACCCCCGCAAGGCCGCCTGCCGGGCTTGGCCTCAATACGACTACCCTGCTCTTTCACAGTTTCTCATCAGGATTATTGCCATGCGTCTCTCGCCGCATATGACCGTCATGCAGAATGCTGCGCAAAAAGCAGCCAAGCGCCTCCTTCGCGACTTCGCCGAAGTCGAGCAGCTTCAGGTCAGCATCAAGGGCCCCGGTGACTTCGTCTCGCAGGCCGATCTGCGTGCCGAACAGACAATCCGTGAGGAACTCGCCCGCGCTCGCCCCGGCTACGCCTTCCTGATGGAAGAGAGCGGCAATTCGGGCGGTGAGAACTGGACATGGCGCTGGATCGTCGATCCGCTCGATGGCACATCGAACTTCCTGCATGGCATTCCGCAATGGGCCATTTCCATCGCCCTGCAGCGTCGCCATCCCGATGGCTCGACCGAAATCGCTGCTGCCATGGTCTATAACCCTGCCGCCAATGAGATGTTCTGGGCAGAGAAGGGCATTGGTGCGTTCCTGAACGAGCGTCGTATTCGCGTCTCGGCACGTCGTGACCTGTCCGAATCGCTCATTGCTACCGGCATCCCCTTCGCCAAGACACCGGCCGATCGCCGTCTGCCGTTCGGTCGCACACTGGCGGCACTTATGCCCCATGTCGCAGGTTTCCGTCGCTTCGGTGCCGCAGCGCTCGACCTCGCCTGGGTTGCTGCCGGTCGTTATGAAGCCTTCTGGGAAATCGGCCTCAAGCCTTGGGATTGCGCGGCCGGTCTGCTGATCGTGCGCGAGGCTGGTGGCTACGTGACCGATCCGGAAGGTCTGGAAATCACCGATCTCGACAATGACGTAACGCTGGTCGCCGGTAACGGCCACCTGCATGGTCCGATCCGCAAGATCGTGCTCGACGCCCTGACCCGCAAGGCCTGAACCCCCAGCCTGCCCCCGCTCCGGCGCGGGCAGGATACGAAAACCGGTCATTCCGCAAATAAAACCGGATAGCGTGGGAACCATCGGGATAACGAGATCTCATTCCCCATTGCTAGCGCGGGGGGAGCGCGATTAGGATCACCCCGTCATGAAACGGCCGATCCTCCTCTCCCTCCTGTTTTCGGCCGGTCTTCCGGCTGCCCTGCTGACCGCGATGCCTGTACAGGCGCAGGTCACCTCCAATGATGATGCCATCCCTGCAGCCAGGCCTGCGGCGAAATCAGCACCTCAGAAGAACCCACAGAAAGCCTCCAAAGGCAAAACCGAGAAGGCAGGCCACAAGGGCGCGCACAAAGCGGATACAAGTTCCGCCACCAAGGGCAAATCTGCCTCATCTCACCCGGCTACGTCCTCGGCCACCAGCCCGGCACCCCAGGCACCCAACAGCAATCTGCCCGGCAAGAGTGCACCGGCCGCAACACCCCGTGCCCCTGCAGCACAGCGCGTCGGCGCACCGCCGGATGTTCCCGCCCAGCCCCCGCGCCCCGTTGTCATTCCGCCACCGGGCGTGACCGTACCGACCCATCCCCCTGTCCCGCCGGAGGAGGTCAAGCCCGACCCGGCATCGAAGGGCAAGGTCGAGAAGCAGGCAAACGGCCTGCGTGTGCTGTTCGATGCCAATAGCAGCGGCATGAGTCAGGCCATGATCGATGCCGTGCGCGACGAAGCCAGGATGCTGGCAGGCAAGCCCACCCTGCGTATCACGCTCTGGGCCTCGGCCAGCGGCACAAATGAGGATCTTTCCACCCCGCGCCGTATTGCGCTTGCCCGCGCACTGGTCGTGCGCTCCATCCTGATACGCGAAGGCGTGGCCACCACACGCATCTATCCGCGCGCCACCGGTCTGGCCCAGCCCGGCACGGCACCGGCAGACCGTCTCGACATCATCGCCGAGGGTGCCGTACCGGCCCCGATTTCTGAAGCCCAGTTCGGAACCGCATCGAGGACCCCAACGCCATGACCCGCCCGACCCTTTACCTCCTGCGCATAGGGATCTTTCTGGTCCTCGTTGCCGCCGTAGCGGCCCTGCTCAGCAAGACGCTCTATGCCGCCTTCTTTGCCAATCCGGCGCTGGATGGGCTGATTCTCGGTGTGCTGGTCATTGGCATCCTGTGGAATCTGCGCACGGTGCTGCGTCTGATGCCCGAGGTGAAGTGGGTCGATCAGCTGCGTGTGAACCGCACCGGCCTCGCCCAGCCCCAGCCCCCTCGCCTGCTTGGGGCGCTGGCGCGTAATCTCGCGGCCCGCACGGCGACAGGTCGGCTGAGCCTGTCGCACCAGTCGGCTCAGGCCACGCTCGACAGTCTTTCGGGCCGCCTTGACGAATCCCGCGATATCTCGCGCTACATGACCAGCCTGCTCATCTATCTGGGCCTGCTTGGCACGTTTTACGGCCTGCTGCTCACGGTCAGCTCCATTGCCGGGGTGATTGGCAGCATGAGCGTAGGCGATGGCAATCTCGACGCCATGTTCGGCCAGCTCAAAACCGGCCTCGCCGAGCCGCTCAAGGGCATGTCCACCGCCTTCTCGGGCTCGATGTTCGGTCTTGCCGGAGCGCTGATCCTTGGCTTCCTCGATCTCAATGCCGGTCAGGCCCAGAACCGGTTCTTCAATGAAGTCGAGGAATGGCTTGTCGGTATCACCAAGCAGGGCGGCACCCTGATCGAAGGGGGCGATGCCTCCGTGCCCGCCTATGTGCAGGCCCTGCTGGAACAGACAGCCGAGAATCTCGAAACCCTGCAGAATGTCGTCTCGCGCAGCGAGGAAAGCCGCATGCAGCAGCTTCAGGTCATGGACGGGCTGCAGGAGCGCCTCAAGGCCATGACCGACCTGCTCCAGTCGAACCAGAAGATGATGAACCGTGTCGCGGAAGGGCAGGCTCTCCTTGGTCCGTTCCTCAAGCATGTCGGCGAGGCCGCAACACCCGGCACGGCAGCCTTCAACGATGCGAAGGACAGTCGCGAGCAGTTCAGCCGAATCGAGGGCCATATCGTACGGCTGATCGACGAGCTTCACAGCGGCCGTGCCCAGATGGCTGGCGAGATCCGCAATGATCTGCGCGTTCTGGCGCGCACCATCGCTGCCACCAGCCCCGGCGGATCAACGGTCGTTCCCCCTTCGGCGCAATAAGGCGAGGCGGATCTCATGGCACGACGCTCAAGACGCAGCTCCCACGGCGGAGAACTCAATGCCTGGCCCGGCTATGTGGACGCCCTCTCCACGCTGCTCATGGTGGTCACCTTCGTTTTGCTGGTCTTTGTGCTGGGCCAGCAATTCCTGTCCGTGGCCCTGAGCAAACGCACCCACTCGCTCGATGCCCTGCGCCAGCAACTTGCTGCCCTGCAACAGACATTGTCGATGACAGAGGCCAAGAACACGCAGCTTAGCTCGATGGTGGCGAGCCTCACGACCGATCGCGACAGTGCCAAACGTCAGGCTGATGTGCTCACACAGCAGCTTGCCACGCTGAATGGCACCATTGCCGAAAAGGAGCAGGCGCTCGCTGCTGCCGGTCAGGCCACGCAATCCGATCAGGCCACCATTGCCGAACTCAAATCACAGCTCGAACAGCTCAACCAGCAATTGCTTGCCATCGGCCAGGCCCTCGATATCGCGAAAAAAGATGTCACGGCACGCGATCAGCAGATCACGGATCTGGGCAACAAGCTCAACGTGGCGCTGGCCGACAAGGTCAATCAGCTCAAGCGCTACCGCTCGGAGTTCTTCGGTCGCCTTCAGGATATCCTGAAAAACCAGAAAGGCGTCGAGATCGTTGGTGACCGCTTTGTTTTCCAGAGCTCCATTCTCTTCCCTCAGGGCAGCGCCGATCTGACGCCAGAGGGTGAAAAGGAAATCGCGGCGCTGGCCCATACCTTCAAGCAGGTCTCAAGCCAGATCCCCACCGATATTCCCTGGATTCTGCGCGTGGATGGCCATGCCGACAAGCAGCCTATTCATACTGCCTTCCCCAGCAACTGGGAGCTGTCGAGCGCACGTGCCATCACCGTGGTCAAGGTGCTCATCCGCGAGGGCGTGGACCCGCATCATCTCGCAGCGACCGGCTTTTCGGATTACCAGCCGCTCGACCAAGGCAATACGGCAGCCGCCTACACCCGTAACCGCCGCATCGAATTCCGCCTGACGGATCGCTGAAGCCCTCAAAGCAGCCCTGAACAGGCAATGAAACGTCAGGGAGAAATCGTATGGCGGCGGTTTCTCCCCAATGACAAGAACGGCGCAATCGCTTATGTATCGCGCCATGACCGGCACGCCCCTCTCCCAGATCCGCAATTTCTCGATCATCGCCCATATCGATCACGGCAAGTCCACGCTGGCTGACCGTCTGATCCAGGCCTGCGGTGCGCTCACGGCACGAGAAATGAAGGAGCAGGTGCTCGACAATATGGAGCTCGAGCAGGAGCGCGGCATCACCATCAAGGCGCAGACAGTGCGTCTGACCTACCCGGCCAAGGATGGCAAGACCTACATCCTGAACCTCATGGACACGCCGGGCCATGTCGATTTTGCCTATGAGGTCAGCCGCTCCCTTGCCGCCTGCGAAGGCTCCATTCTAGTGGTCGATGCCTCCCAGGGCGTCGAGGCCCAGACGCTGGCCAATGTCTATCAGGCGATCGACGCCAATCACGAGATCGTCCCTGTTCTGAACAAGGTCGATCTGCCTGCCGCCGATGTCGAGCGCGTGCGCGCCCAGATCGAGGAAGTAGTCGGCATCCCGGCCGATGACGCTGTCGAGGTGTCGGCCAAGACAGGCCTCAACATCGAAGGTGTGCTTGAAGCCCTCGTGACACGTCTGCCCCCGCCGAAGGGCGATGCCAGCAAGCCGCTTCAGGCCCTGCTGGTCGATAGCTGGTATGACCCGTATCTCGGCGTCATCATTCTTGTGCGTATCATGGAAGGCACGCTCAAGCGTGGCGACAAGATCCGCATGATGCAGGCTGGCTCGACCTATCACGTCGATCAGGTGGGCGTGTTCCTGCCCAAGATGACCGCGGTCGAAACCCTTGGCCCGGGCGAGATGGGCTATATCAATGCCGCCATCAAGACGGTGGCCGATGTGGCGGTGGGTGATACCGTCACCCTCGATCGTACCCCTGCCGACAAGCCTCTGGCCGGGTTCAAGCCCTCTATCCCTGTGGTGTGGTGCGGTCTCTTCCCCATCGACGCCGATGATTTCGAGAAGCTGCGCGATTCGCTCGCCAAACTGCGCCTGAACGACGCCTCGTTCCATTTCGAGGCAGAGACTTCGGCGGCCCTTGGCTTCGGCTTCCGCTGTGGCTTCCTCGGTCTGCTGCATCTGGAGATCATCCAGGAACGCCTGTCGCGCGAGTTCAATCTCGACCTGATCGCAACCGCGCCGTCCGTGGTTTACAAGATGCACCTGACCAACGGGACGCAGGAAGATCTGCATAACCCGGCAGACATGCCCGACCCCGGCAAGATCGAGAAAATCGAGGAGCCTTGGATCAAGGCCACCATTCTGGTGCAGGACGAATATCTCGGCAGCGTGCTTACACTCTGCAGCGAGCGTCGCGGCATCCAGATGGATCTGACCTATGTCGGCAACCGCGCCATGGCCGTCTATCGCCTGCCACTCAACGAAGTGGTGTTCGATTTCTACGACCGCCTGAAATCACTCACACGCGGCTATGCCAGCTTCGACTATCAGATCGATGGCTATGAGGAGAGCGATCTCGTGCGCATCTCCATTCTGGTCAATCAGGAACCCGTCGATGCCCTCGCCTTCGTTGCCCATCGCAGCGTCGCTGAAACGCGTGGCCGTGCCATTTGCGGCAAGCTCAAGGATCTGATCCCCCGCCAGCTCTTCAAGATCGCCATTCAGGCATCCATCGGCTCACGCATCATTGCGCGTGAGACGCTGGGTGCCCTCTCGAAAGACGTGACGGCCAAGTGCTATGGCGGCGATATTTCGCGCAAGCGCAAGCTTCTCGAGAAGCAGAAGGAAGGCAAGAAGCGCATGCGTCAGTTCGGCAAGGTGGAAATCCCGCAGAGCGCCTTCCTTGCCGCACTGAAGATGGACTGAGACCCCCCGGCCCCTACGTGGAGCACCGGAATAATAACAAAAAAGAAGGACTTCCCCATGGCCACCACTGCTGCGATCGTTTTCGTCAAGGATGATGTGGACGATATCGGCTGGTGGATTGCCCACCATCTGGCCGTCGGATTTGACCAGCTGATTGTCATTGACGATCACTCGACGGATGGCACCTGGGAAGTCGTGCAACAGGCGGCAGCTATTTTTCCGGTAGAGGTTCAACGCAGCCAGATTACCGATAACGCCACCTATGCCGAGCGCCGCTCAGACGCCTATGGCCTGGCGATCGATTTCTGCCGAAACCGTTTCGATTGGGTGATCTGTCTTGAGATCGACGAGTATGTCTGCCCGGAAAGCGATCCGGACATAGGCACTTTCCTGTCACGCTTCGACCATGCCGATGGGATCATGCTGCATTGGTCGATCTTTGGCTCGAATGGTCACGTCACTCGTCCCACAGAAGCCCCGCCTGCCGCTTACACGCGACGTGCTGCGTTGAATTTTGCAGACCACAATCTGGGCAAGTCTTTCATTCGTCCTTCAATATTCAACGGGCAATTCATCGACGGGTGTCACTGGACCATCGCCCCCGAGAATTATCTGCGCGCCAACGGTGATTTCTTCGAAACAGACACGCCGGCAGACTGGAATGGTGCCCGGATCCTGCATTATGTCACACGCAATCTGACCCGTTACACCAATCGCCTCGCGCAGCTGACATCTTCCGGTCAGACTGCCCCGGATTTGTGGTCCCATTTCAACCGCAATGAAATACAGGATAGTGAGTCGGCACGTTTCATGGAGGCGACGCGCGCTTACGCCGCACGCCTTGGGCGCGCCATACTGGACTCCCTCTACTGGCGCATGCGCCAGGACATTCAGGAAAACAGCCTGAGCTTTGTCCCTGACACGCCCCTTACGGTGCGCAGCCATCAGAGTGTGCCTTCACCCCGCCCCCTGCGATTTGCCTCTCTCTCCACAGCGGCAGATGAGACGCTGATATACGACAGCAAAACGAGGCGTCTGGCATTCTCGTCCTCCGGCACCGATGAAGAAAACCAGGTTTTCCTGGTTATGGAAGACACCCTGGCCCGACAGGAAAACCTCCGCATCCAGCCGAACGCGTTTTTGCTGTTGCCTGCTACAGCGGCCGACGCATCGGGCCCCCTTGGGGCCTTCCTGACGCACTGGATACCGGTGCACGTCGATGACACTGCTGCTGAAGCCGAGGGGGTAGCCCTCTTTCTGCCAGCCAGTATGCAGTGGCTGGCACGTGATGAACACGGCGCTCTCTCGCTTGATGGGCAAACGCCACAGCGCCTGCACCCTGCACCGATCACCCCGGACCGATCTGTGATCGCACGTATCCAACCTTACCTTGCGCTGCGCAGTCATGGTGACACGCTGCATGATTTCTGTGCTGGCCTCGATATGCTGCGTGCGCCCCACGCAGACGCACTTGCCTGCGCTATTGCCCACCTGCCTGCACCCAAACGGGCGTTGCTGCAAAGCAAGTATGCTGGTCTCGTGCCCCCTTGGCTCGCCCATAGCTGAGGGACGCGGCAAAGGGACGCTACCTTGTCACCCAGTCACATGTGACATTCGCGAGACAATGTTGATCAGGAACTCCTACAAGCCAATCTCGTAATTTAGGGATACCCCCAGACTGGGGCGGCGTCCCGGACACATCACAGTATGTGTTCCTGCTTCCAACCTGGACCCCGCCCTGTCTGCACCCGCGTCCGAAGGCAGCAGAAAGGCACAGACCGTGGCAGAAACCGGAAACCCCCCGAACCCGCCACGGCGACGCCCTGTGCGCAGGGCGCTTGCCATCATATCGGGCGCGCTTGCAGTCATCCTCGTGCTGCTCATTCTGTTGTGGAACTGGGACTGGTTCGTACCCCTGGTCAACCGACGTGCCAGCGCGGCCCTGCACCGCCCCGTCACCATTGCCCACCTGCATGTCCGACTTGGCCTGACGACAGCAGTCGCGGTGGATGACCTCCAGATCCATCAGCCTGAAGGTTTCGAGTCAGAGAAAGAGCTGTTTGCCAGCGCAAAAAAAGCGACGGTGGCCGTCAATGTCTGGCATTACATTACCCATAAAGGGCTCGAGGTGCCTCTGATCGCGCTCGACACGCCCAAGGGCGATATCGTCGCTCTGGCCAACGGGCGCAACAACTATACGTTCACCGATCCGAACGCCAAGCCCGAGCCCGCATCGCCGCAGCAATCCACCCCTCTTCCCAAAATCGGCACAGTAACGATCACTGATGGTGATATCCGCGTCGCCATGGCCAAGCTGAAGACGGATATGCATGTCCTGCTTCATACGACGCCGGCCAAGGGTGATCAGGATGGTACCATCGTCGTCGATCTGAAGGGGCGCTATGCGCAGGCACCGATCTCAGGCCATATCGTAGGTGGCTCGCTCCTGACGCTCACCAATTCCACGCGTCCCTATCCTATTGATGCCCGACTGGAAAACGGACCTACCTACGTCACGCTCCGTGGCTCGGTTGATGATCCCCTGCATTTCAAGGGCACGAAACTCGTCCTGCATTTCGCAGGTCCCGACATGTCGCTGCTTTACGCCCTGACGGGAATTCCCATCCCGCAGACGCCATCCTACAGCATCTCAGGTAATCTCGATTACACGGCGGCCCATATCCGCTTCACCAATTTTGCCGGCAAGATGGGTTCATCGGATATCGGCGGCACGATTGCTGTCGATCCTCAGACCAAGCCCATCACGGTCGATGCCAACCTGCATTCGCATAATGTGGATCTGAAGGATCTCGGCGGGTTC
This sequence comes from Asaia sp. As-1742, assembly GCF_011753235.1. Taxonomy (NCBI): domain Bacteria; kingdom Pseudomonadati; phylum Pseudomonadota; class Alphaproteobacteria; order Acetobacterales; family Acetobacteraceae; genus Asaia; species Asaia sp. As-1742. Next base: position 17,129 of record NZ_VWWA01000007.1, read on the forward strand.
ATTGGAGCCAAGCCAGGTAATGAAGAGAGCAAGAAGGCTACGACAAGCGACCGTATCCTTCCCTCGACGCCCATCAACGTCCCCAAGCTGAACTCGGTCAATGCGCATCTCGTCTATAAGGGCGACCATATCGAAAACAAGGATATGCCGCTCGACGATATTCTTGCCGATATCGTTGTGCAGGATGGTGCAATCACGATCAACAAGCTCAATTTCGCCGTGGGCAACGGTACATTGGGCCTGTCCGGTGCTCTCGATCCCGCCCCGAATGGCCAGTTCAAGACCCATTTCAAGGTCGACGTGTCACGCCTGTCGATCCAGCGTCTGATGAAGGCCACAGAAACCTTCAAGGGTGAGGGCACGCTTGGTGGCCATATCACCCTCGCCGCAACCGGCAACTCCATTGCCTCGCTTCTGGGTCATGGTGATGGTGGCGTCACGCTGGTGGTCGATCATGGTGGTGATGTCTCTGCGCTTCTGCCCGACCTGATGGGGCTAAAGGTGGGCAGTGCCATTCTTTCGGCACTCGGCATCCCCCAGCGCTCCGACCTGAAATGCTTCATTGCTGACATGCCTCTGCGTCAGGGTATCCTGAGCACCAACTCCCTGCTGCTCATGACAAACAATACCCGCACGCTGGGTGGCGGCACCGTCAATCTGCGTAACGAGACGCTGGACTATCACGTCACCACCCGCTCGACCTCGTTCAACATCCTCTCGTTCCCCGGACGCGTGAATATCAGCGGCCCGCTCAAGAGCCCCACCATCATGCCGGGAGCCGAAATCATCGGTCGTGCCGCTGCCACGGCTGGACTGGCCATCGCCTTCCCTCCGGCGGCCCTCCTGCCCACTATTCAGTTCGGTGTTGGCAAGGGCAGCGCATGTGAGGATGCGCTGGGTCAGGCCAATGCCAACCCGGCTGCCGGAATCAAGCCGGGGAGCACGACCGGCGCTGGCGCTGCAACCGTCCAGCCCAATGCCCCCGCGTCCCAGCCCCAGGGCAAGAAGCTGAGCCGCAAGCAGATCCATTCTGTCTGGAAGGAACGCCTGAAGCAGAACTGAGACCGGGGCGTGATATCGGGCGTCACCCGCATCATCACGATTGATCAACAAGCGCCATCCTGCCAGTCTGCATGGATGGCGCGCAAATCCCTGTTCCTCACCGCTCTGTTATGTCTGGCTGGCTGCGAGGCTCCCGCCACACCTGCCAAGACAGACACCCAGAGCGGCCTGCCACCCGTTATCCTGGTCTCAATCGACGGCTTCAGGCCCGATTATCTCCATCATGGCGACACGCCGGTGCTGGACAGTCTGACCGGCGAGGGGGTGTTCGCGCCCATGCGCCCCTCCTTCCCGTCAATCACCTTCCCCAATCACTATACGCTGGTCACTGGATTGCGCCCGGACCATCACGGCGTGGTTGGCAACACCATGACCGACCCGGATATTCCCGGCGAGACCTTCAGTGTGGGGCATCATACCGGCGTCGATGATCCACGATGGTGGAATAACGGCACACCGGCTTGGGTCACCGCCCAGATGCATGGTCTGATGAGTGCCTCTGTTTTCTGGCCAGGCTCGGATGTCCCCATACTCAACACGCGCCCCGAAATCTGGTACCATTTCGACCACAAGATCACACCGGCGGAGCGCGTCGGAACAGTCCTTTCATGGTTCGACCGCCCGGCTGAAAAGCGCCCGGCCCTGTCTTTGCTCTATTTCGACGGGGTCGATCATCACGGCCATGTAGATGGCCCCTTTGCGCCCGAAACGAGACAGGCCATTCATGAAGTCGATGACGCGCTCGGAGTCCTGATCGCAGGCCTGAAACAACGTCACGTCCAGGCTAATCTCATTATCGTTTCCGATCACGGCATGACGGCGCTCAGCCCTCAACGCGTCATATCCCTTGCCGCTCTTGCGCCGGCACAGGCCATGAACGTAGTCACAGCAGGCCCTTATGCCGGCATCAATCCTGTTCCGGGGCATGAACGCGAGCTTGCCCGCGCCCTGTCCGCGCCTCATGAGCATGTAACCTGCTGGCCCAAGGCCCAGATCCCGCCCCGGCTGCATTACGGCACCAATCCACGCGTACCTGCCTGGCTCTGCCTGGCTGAAAATGGCTGGACGCTTGCCCGCGATGCCCATGATCATATCTCGAAGGGCGGGCATGGCTACGACAACCAGGCCCCGGACATGCTGGCCACCTTCATCGCAGCAGGCCCGGCCTTCGTTCCGCACAAGACCCTGCCCACCATCGACAATGTTGATGTCTATCCACTGGTCATGATGCTTCTTGGCCTGCTGCCTGAGAACAATGATGGCACGCTCACCCCCTTGCAGAGCGGCCTGAGGGACAGTTATCGCGCGATCCAGTAACTTCGCTCGTCAAACCGTCCTGCTAGCGGGCTACCGGCCCGCCGGTCTGCCTGTCTAAATGGCATCCCGGCCGTGAGATGAAACAGGATGCGCCGGTTATGATGCAGGAACCGGGGAGAGACGCCTCATACCCCTTGTCGTCACGCCCCCTGCCCACCTAGAAGAACGCGACGCCCCTTTCCTGCCCGGAGCCCGCCCTACGTGTCTGCCTCTCCCTTTTCCTCCTGGCTGGAACGTCGCTTCAGTATCGGTCAGCGCGGCTCGACCATTCAGCGTGAAGTGCTGGCTGGTCTCACGACATTCGGTGCCATGGCCTATATCATGGCGGTCAACCCCGCCATCATGGCCAATGCCGGGCTTGCCCAGCATGACATGATCATGACCACCATCGCCGCAGCCATCTGCGGCACGCTGCTCATGGCCCTGTTTGCCAATATGCCCATTGCGCTGGCCCCCGCCATGAGCAGCAATGCGATCTTTGCCCAGATCGTAGTCAAACAGATGCATGTCGATGTGCGCACGGCGTTCACCATCGTGCTGCTCGGAGGCGTGGCCTTTACCGCGCTATCCGTCACGAAACTCCGGCATCGCATCATCCAGGCTTTTCCCGAACCGATCGTGCTCGGCATCCAGGTCGCTATCGGGATCTTCATTGCCCGTATCGGCATGGTGACGGGTGGGCTTGCCGTCTCGGCAGGCGATGGATTCCATTTTGGCGCCCTCAGCGACCCTTCAGTGCTGCTGACCCTGTTCGGCGTGTTTCTGGCCGGTGTTTTCATGGTAATGCGCGTCCCCGCCGGAATGCTCATCACCATTCTGGCAGTCACACTTGTCAGCCTGTTCGTGCACAAGAACGGCCATCCTATGGCAAGCCTGCCAGGCCAGGTGGTCGAATGGCCGCATTATCCCACCCACCTGCTTTTCCCGTTCAACTTCGGAGATTTCTTCTCCCATCTCGAATTGCTGCTGCCCATCACGCTCTATTTTCTGATCAGCGATTTCTTCGATGCGACAGGCACCATGTACAGTGTCGCCAACAGGGCACGTCTGACAAAACCTGATGGCACCACCCTGCTGGGGCGCGCCGCTTTTGCGGCTGACGGCTCTGCCAGCATCATCGGTTCGGCACTCGGCACCAGCACGGTCTCGGCCTATGTGGAAAGCCTTGTGGGGGTGGAGGCTGGCGGTCGTACAGGGCTGACAGCGCTGGTCGTGGCACTGCTTTTCGCTGCCTCTTCTGTGCTTTGGCCGCTCATCGTCATGATTCCCCCCGAGGCTACCGCACCGGTGCTCATCCTCGTCGGCCTCTCGATGCTTTCTGCTCTGGGGCAGGCCGCCAACCATTCGCAAGAGGCCTTGCTGACACCGGCCTTCATGCTGCTCATTGCCGTACTCACCGGTAATTTCATGATCAGCCTTGCTCTCGGGCTGCTGTTCTACTCCCTCATGCTCGTCGTCACGCGTCAGTTTGTCCGCCTCACCCCAATGGTGCTCGGGCTCGATGCCGTATTCCTGTTCTATCTCATCCTGATCAGCCGAACGGGGCTCGGTCAGGGCTGAATAACCAGACGCGACGAGCCATTGGCCTTCAACCATCACACAGCCCATCTACAGAATGGGCTGTGTGTGCCGTGCCCCTGACCTTCTGGTCGGCACGGGAAACCGGCACAGACTTGCGGATCGTCATCTTGTGATACCCCGCCAGCGCCAACCACTCCGCCTCGATAATCGTTGACTCAGTCAAGCAGGGCCCCATTGCCAGAGGCCCGCATGAATGAAAGAGGCTGCCACAGTGTCTACCCTTCTCAAGGATCTTGCGTCATTCAAGGATGAGTTCATTGCCCTAAGGCATGATCTGCATACTCATCCTGAGCTCGGTTTCGATGAAAAACGCACCAGCGATATCGTTGCTGAAAAGCTCCAGTCATGGGGCTACACGATCGAACGCGGCTTTGCCGGTACCGGTCTTGTCGCCACGCTGCGCAATGGAACCAGCAACAAGGTTATCGGGCTGCGTGCCGAGATGGATGCACTCCCCATTCTCGAAAAGACCGGTCTGCCCTGGCAGAGCGCCCAGTCAGGCGTTTCCCATATGTGCGGCCATGATGGCCACACCACGATGCTGCTTTGCGCCGCACGCTATCTTGCCGAGAAAAAGCCCTTCGATGGTATTCTTCATCTGATATTCCAGCCTGCCGAAGAACTCCTGTGTGGCGGCAGCCGCATGATCGATGACGGGCTGTTCAAGAAATACCCCTGCGATATCTTGTTTGCCCAGCACAACATGCCTGGCTACCCCAGCGGTAATTTCTATTTCCACAAAAATGCGAGCATGGCGTCGTCGGATACCGTGCGCATCACGCTCAAGGGTACGGGCGGTCATGGTGCCTTCCCCCAGAAGTCACATGATCCGGTCGTCGCCTCTGCCCAGCTGGTGCTGGCCCTGCAAAGCATCGTCTCGCGCAATGTCGATCCCTTTGCGCCTGCCGTGGTGACGATTGGTGCGCTCAATTCCGGCAGTGCGGCCAATGTCATCCCTGACAAGGCCGAGCTGCTTCTGAGCATCCGCACCATGACAGATGAAGTCCGCCAGCTGGTTCTCAAACGCGTTACCGACATTGCCACCAACACGGCAGCCGCCAATGACTGCGCGGCCGTGGTCGAGCATCTGAATGGCAGCCCTGTGCTAATCAATGACGGCAAGGCCATCGACTTTGCCCGCAGCACCGCCGCCGCGTTGTTCGGGGCAGATCATTGCCATGACAGCCCGCCCTTCATGGGGAGCGAGGATTTTGCCTTCATGCTGCAGGCGCATCCCAATGGCTGCTACTGGTTCATCGGCAATGGTACCGAGGGGTGCAACGGCACCCCGCTCCATAATGGCGGGTTCGATTTCAACGACGACAACATCCTCCCCGGTGCAGCACTCTTCATCGGCCTCGTGGAACGTTATCTCGCTCCGGCCGCCTGAGGCACAGAGCAAGATTTCTGCGCTTTTCAGAACGCCTGACGATACAGCCCGATCATCTCATTCTCGGTGATCGGAACAGGGTTGTTCACGAGAACACGGGTCTGGGTTATCGCATCCGCTGCCAGAGAGGGCAGCGACTCCTCGGTGACCCCGACATCGCGCAGACGACGCGGCAGACCAGTTTCATCCATCAGATTTTCCATGAAGCGAATGAATGTCTCTGCCTTTTCGGCGGGCGTACCGCCCTGCGTCACACCAAGATCATCGCCAAGTTCAGCGTAGAGCCCGGCCGCTTCGCGCATGTTGAACCGGAGCACATGAGCAAGCATCAGTGCGTTGGACAAACCATGCGGCACATGGAAATACCCGCCAAGCGGATAAGCCATGCCGTGAACGAGACCAACCGGTGAATTGGCAAAGGCCTGACCGGCCAGCATTGCGCCGAGCAACATCGCCTCGCGTGCAGGGCGATTATCGGGTTCCCGGCATGCTGTAACCAGATTTCTACCCAGCAAGCGCAGGGCCGATCGGGCGAGATGATCCGACACAGGATTCTTGCGTCGTTTGCCCGTATAGGCCTCTATGGCATGGACCATCGCATCCAGTCCGGTCGCCGCCGTCTGGAGAGGCGGTAGACCGCGTGTCAGTTCCGCATCGAGCAGCACAAAATCGGCAAAAAGCTGCGACGCGACCACACCGCTCTTTCTCGTTCCATCAAGGGTGATGACTGCCACATTCGTCACCTCTGACCCCGTCCCGGAAGTGGTGGGCACCTGGACGAGAGGCAGCCGCCTGCCCTCGACACGATCCACACCGTACATGTCTGCAAGAGGCTGATGGGTCGTGCCGAGCAGCACCGCAGCCATCTTGGCAACGTCGAGCGATGACCCGCCGCCCAACCCCAGTACCAGTTCCACTGCGGCCTTTCGACCGACGGCCACACATTCCAGCAATACGGACTCGGGAGGATCAGCAACGACGCCATCAAACAGCGTGATCTTCAGACCGGCGGCAGACAGAGACGCGATAACAGGCTCCAGCAAGTCTGAACGGGCCAGACCGCGATCCGTCACCAGAAGCACAGAGGCCACAGAAAACCTGCCTTTGAGATCCTGCCCGAGGCCAGAGATCCCTCCCCATTCCATCCTGATTGTCGGTACGGTTTGAAAGCAGAATGCAGGCATATTCATCAGGAATTTCTCCCTTTTTGAAAGCGGCCCTGAACTGTCCCGACTGTTCTGCATGACGAGCCTTACAGCCCTCCCCAGAAGCTGTCGGCCTTACCCGACATACAGGGACATGACATTGCCCAACTTTCATCGGCATGTTCGGTCAAAGGCCCGGATGACCTGTGACGTTACAGCAGCCGTGGGGCAATCCGATCACGTCCAGCCCGGACGCCGGATCATCCCTCCATGAGAGAACCATGACACGTGCGACGAGTTGGGGGCCAGACGAAACAGACATATCTCATTATTTTGTTATCTATAACACATTTAACCGTAATGAGACCTGACGGACTTCCAGAATGCAACGGGCGACCCAAAAGATGCCATGAGCATGGCCTGCTGACGCTGATGCACAAGGCGTATCGTGGCACTTGCCCCTCAGCGCCGGTGAGAGACGATGCAGGGGCATCGGTAATCCGATGCGCTGTCCCCAAACCGATATTATCGTAACCTGATTTTTTCTGGATAGAGCGCTCTAATGAAACGGTGCGAAAAACCCCGAAAAAAGGGGCCTATACAAATCAGCGCCTATTTTCGGCCATAGTATTATCGTTCATAAGGGTGGTGATACCGGGAGCGTGATGCAAAACTTCCCCGGTATCGCCACCCTTAACGTTTGTTTCCAATTATTTCACACTCGGAAACTATACAATTATTTATTGTAGGGGCATATCCCATACCTTGGGCCCTGATGACTCATAGCGAGTAAACCAATATTCCATGCAGATCGCACTGTCTGGCGACGAGATCTGCTCAGGACAGGCCGGACAGAAATCCTGCCATGGCCCGCCGCGCTTTCGCCGCGTCACGTCCGAGCGCCATCAAGGCCGGTATCTGCCCTGGCTGTCGCCCGAGACTGGCAAGCAGTCGCAAGGGAGAGATACGCCCTCCGTCAAGCACATCCAGCGCTGCAGGCGGCAGATCACGTCTGGAATCATCACAGATCACGCGCAGCACGGCAAAAGGCAGGCCAGTACGCGCCACGAGGCCGCTCTCCATGTCGACAGCCAGGCAGCCTGTCTGGGCATGGTAGCTGTTTTTCTCGGTCGCGGTCGCAACAATCGTGTCGCTGTGCAAGATACCGCCATGCAGCACCCCGTCTCGCCCCACGCCCAATTGCCGTGAAAGCCCGGAATCGGTCTTGAGGCGCTGCCCGTCGACCATCACCCATTGCGGGATGATAATCGCTCCCGGCATCAGATCGGGCGCCAGACCCGCCGCGCAACCGAAAGACAGCAATTCCGTCGCCCCTGCGGCCAGCAGCCGATCGATCCCGCGCAGAGCGCCCTCACGCGTCGCCCCGCTGAGCGCAACGGGTGACTGCGGTACATGGGGCCTGATCAGGCGTGCTTCAGCCTCCAGCCCGGCCAACACACCCAGCATGTCAGAAACCGTGCTCGACGCGGCCTGAATTGCTCAGACCGAGATTACGGAAACGCGAAAGCGCCATGAGCGGGAAGAACTGCTTGTACCCGTGGTAACGCAGATAGAACACCTTGGGGAAACCGACCGCATTATAGGGCTGCTCTTCCCACTCACCCTGACCGTTCTGCTGGGCAACAAGATACGAAATCCCGCGCTTCACCGCCGGTGTCTCACGACGTCCGACGGCCATGAGCCCCAGAATGGCCCAGGCTGTCTGGGTCGGCAGGCTCTTGTCATATTCTCCCGGTGTCGCACCCTCGTATGAGGCGCAATCCTCACCCCAGCCGCCATCCTCACGCTGCACGCTCTCAAGCCAGGCAACAGCGCGTTCGACCGCAGGGTCGTCATGCGGCACACCTGCAATATTGAACGCACACAGGGTCGACCACGTGCCGTAGATGTAATTCGTGCCCCAGCGACCAAACCAGCAACCCTCCGGTTCCTGCTCGCGACGCAGATAGGCCAGACCCCGCTCGATCACCGTCCGGTCTTCCGGGAAACCCAGTTCACAGAGGAATGAAACGCATCGTGCCGAGACATCCGCTGTCGGGGGGTCGAGCAGAGCCCCGTGATCGGCAAAGGGAATATGATTGAGCGCATCGAGATCGTTGTCGATATCGAATGCACCCCATCCCCCATTGGTGCTCTGCATACCCACAATCCACTCGCGCGCGCGAGAGATGGCCTCCTGGTTTCCCTCGGGGTCCTCACGGTTCAGCAACATGCCGACAACGGCTGTGTCATCCACATCGGGATAATAGTCGTTTTCGTACTGAAACGCCCAGCCGCCGGGGCGCACATCCGGGCAGTTGATGGCCCAGTCACCCTTGACGTTCAGAATCTGGCGCTTGCGAAGCCAGTCCATGCTGCGCCTCAGCGCTTCACGCGTTTCCTTGGGGCGTGTCGCATCGGGACCCGATGATGCCTCGGCCAGCGCAAGACCCGAAAGCCCTGTATCCCACACAGGAGAGACGCAGGGCTGGCAATAGGTCTCATCACCATTGCTGACCAGCAATTCCTGGATGCCCTTCCAGGCGAGCTCCACGCGCGGGTCGTTATCGGGCACGCCCATGCCGCGATACATCATCACCACATTGGCCATGGCCGGGTAGATCGCGCCCAGGCCACCCTCACCGAGACGGGGCTCGATAAAGTCGAGTGCGACCTTGATGGCCTTCTTGCGCAAGGCCGCAGGAAAACGGGGCTCGATCGGTCGAAGCATGGTGTCCACTTTCTTGAACACATGCCCCCAGATCGAGCGGTAAGGCCCACGGATCCAGTCCTTCACCTCTTCGGGCGGGGTGATGAAAAGCTCCTGGATGTGGATATTGCGCGGGTTGATCGCACGCGGCTCGAGCGTGCGCAGAACGAGCATGGGCGCCACCACGCTGCGTGACCAGTACGACATGTTCCACATCGAGAAGAGTGCCGCCTTGGGCATCAGCATCAGCTCGACCGGCATGACCGGCGTGGCGCGCCAAGGCACTTCCCCGAACAACGCCATCTGGATACGGGTAAACACGTTGGCGCGCGCCGCGCCACCCCGGTCGAGAATGGCTTCGCGGGCGCGCTTCATGTGCGGCGCCTCGATATCATCACCAACCGCCTTGAGGGCAAAATAGGCTTTCACGGAAGCAGAGAGGTCAAACCCGCCATCGTGATAAAGCGCCCAGCCACCATGTGAGCCCTGGGTGCGCCGCAGGTAATTGCCGATACGGGCCTGCTTCTCATCATCGATACGATCGAGATAATGCTCGAGCAGCACATATTCAGCCGGGATCGTGGCATCGGCTTCCAGCTCGAACACCCAGTGGCCATCATCATTCTGCCGGTTCGACAGGGCGGCATGGGCTGAATCGATAGCCTGACGCACCTGGCCCATATCCGCCTCGGCCGGAATTTCGGCTTCGTGACGCTCCAGAACGTCGGAATAGATCAACATTGTCCGCCCTTGTCCTTTTCCCAGCTTGAATGTGTCGTTGATATGACAGATGCCCGTATCACAGTTTTCCGCGCAACAGACAGCATTGTCTGCATACAGGTGATCAGAGATCCAGAACCCTGATTGCCTCGACGCCTGAACGGATCGCCCCTTCAATGGTCGAAGGGAACCCTGTCTGTGTCCAGTCTCCGGCCAGAGCCAGATTGCCCAGTGCAGTACGGGCGACCGGCCGCATGCGGTCCTGCGCCGGTGTTGCGGCAAAAGTCGCCCGCTTCTCACAGACCAGCCGCACGGGCGGCACGGCCTCGGGGAGTCCCCCCGCCACAACGGGCCCGACAGACTGGCGGATCTCCGACCAGATTGTCGCAATCAGCGCCTCATTATCATGGGTCGCATAGCGATTCGCGGCACTTACGGTGACGGAAAGTATCTCTCCCTTGAGATAGATCCACTCCGCAATACCACCCACCAGCCCGACGAAACCGACCTCGCCCAGCATCCCTCGTGCCTGAACAGGCACGGGCAGCCGGTAATGCACGTTAATGATGCTTTCATAGGCATCGGGCGCCGTGAAACCGGGCAGATGCGGCCCGAGCAGGGTGCGTGCGACGGGTGAAGGGGCCGCAAATACCACCTTGTCTTCCGGCCCGAGCGCTACCGTTTCGCTGCCAATACGCAGTGCTGCGACACGGCCCTGTGCCACGTCGAGGCCAGAAACACGCGTACCACACCGAACCTCGCCCTGCAGGCGGGTCAAATGGGCGATGGCAGGATCAACAAAACTTTCGGAAAGCCCCTCGGCCGGATACCAGGGGCAACAGGCCTCGCCACCAAGAGCGAGCGTTTCGCGCATGATCGCGGCCAGCAGCGACGCGCTGGCGGTCTCCAGAGGTGTGTTCAGGGCCGAAATGGCGAAGGGCTCGACCAGCCGATGGGTCAGCATGCCCGTCCCCATGAAGGCACTGACCGTCTCATCCGGACCCGCCTTGAGAATACGGGCCAGCATGGACAGTTCGCCAAGCTTCATGCCCGGCACCCGACGCGCCCTGGAGAACGCCCAGAACGGAAACCGGCCACGCGACAGGCGCAGCGTCCAGCCAAGACCCGCCTCGAGGTCAAACCACGGGAATATCGGGGCTCGGGGTCCGGTAAGGGTCTTTTCCGCCCCGATCAGCCCGAGATACCGAAAACTCGCCTTGTTGGCGGACAGCAGCAGGTGATTGCCATTATCGATACGCGCATCGAGCGCCTTGTCGTGATAGGAGCGCGCCCGCCCGCCACAGGCTGGCCCCGCCTCGTAGACCGTCACGCCGGCACGACCGATCACATCGACTGCGGCAGAGAGACCGGCAAGCCCGCCTCCGATGATATGCACATGCGTCATGGGTCAGCGATAATAGGCAATGAGAGAGCGCAGGATACGGGCTGCCTTGCTGATTTTCACGGGCTGGTCCGGATGACGCCACCCGCGGCGCAGCAGGGCTGTCAGAATGGGGCGATAGGAGGCTGCCATGATGCGCGCGGGGCGCATGGCGACACCATCACATCGCTCCATCGCGCGTGTTGCTTCACGGAAATGATCCTTGGCGCGCGCGGCCAGGATACGGGCCAGCGGGTCGAGCCCGACGGCATACACCGCTTCTTGCGGGTCGGTCGGCACATTGTAACGCACGAGCAGTTCGCGCGGCAGGTAAAGGCGGCCGCGATCGGCATCTTCCTGAATATCACGCAGGATATTCGTCAGCTGCAGGGCACGCCCCAGATGATGCGCCACGCGATCCGCCTCAGGCGATGAATCACCAAAGACCCGAACGGACAAACGCCCGACGGCAGAGGCAACACGATCGCAATAAAGGTCGAGGGTTGCCTCATCGGGGGCGACGATCGGGCCTGCAGCATCCATGGCCATGCCATCGATCACCGCGGCAAAATCCTCCTTGCGCAGACCAAAGCGGGTGATTGTCGCAACCAGAGCCCTGTCCAGGGCATCGCGCGTCTCACCCTCATACAGGCGATCGATACGGGCATGCCATTCCTTCAGGGCCAGTGCGCGATCGGGCACCTGCACATCGCCATCGGCAATGTCATCAACCTCGCGGCAGAAGGCATAGACCGTGAACATGCCAAAACGCCTCTCGGCAGGCAGGATCTTCATGCCCTTGGCAAAAGATGTGCCAGCCCGGGTCACAATGGCACGGACGTGCTCAAGATCGGCCGTGGAACAGCCCAGCACCGCTTCCTGTTGAAACCCGCTCACCGCTTCATCCCTGTATCATCCAAGTGCAGCGCCTTTTACCTGCAAAAGGTTAAACAGCAAAATCCGTGCGGCCCGGGAGACGTTCAGTTCGCATCCCTTATCCCATCCTCCGGAGCCCAGCCCCATGTCCTTCTTCATCGCCAGACCACCCATCCGCCGACGCGCACGCGCCATGCTCGGGTTCACCCTTGTCATCTCGACCTCGCAGTTCGTGGCAGGTCAGTCCCACGCGCAGGAAACAGCTTCAGCCCACGCCGATCACCTGCTCAAGGCCGACCGCTCATGGAACGGCAAGCCCTATACGGCCTATCCCCCCGGTGCGCCGACGCTGAGCATGATACGTCTGACCATACCGCCTCACACGGCTCTACCCTGGCACACCCATCCGGTGCCCAATGCAGGCTATGTGCTGCAGGGCCAGCTCACGATCCAGGACAAGGCCAGCGGCGCCAGCCATGTGTTCCATCAGGGCGAGGCTTTTGCAGAGAGCGTGAACGATGCCCATCGTGGAGTCTCGGGCGACACAACAACAATCTTGATCCTCACCTACGCAGGCGGCAATAATCTTCCGACTTCCATCCCCCTCAAGGGGGAAAAGAACGAATACTGACCGGCAGGACGCAATTCCGTGTCGAAAATGATTTGACAAGCGAAACGAATAGCCGTCACCTTGCCGGTATCAAAGCCACCGGAGACACGCTCATGACCGCGCCCCTCACCCAGGAAGCCAAGGAAGATTTGCTCGAACGTGGATATTCACGTCGTCATTTTGGCCGCCTGACAAGCCTGCTCGGCATGAGCGCCGCCCTGACCCAGTTCGGCTCATCCGCCTTCGCCGCCATCAAGGCACCGGGTGATGATCCGTTCGTGGGCCACCCCGACATGATCCGCATCGACAGCAATGAGTGCTGGACCGGCCCGTTCCCGAGCGCCGTCACCGCCGGTCAGGCCCAGGTGCCTTTCGGCAACCGCTATGAGCCCGATCACCTGCGCTCCACCCTGCTGCGTACCGCCTCCTCCGTGGAGAACATTTCCGAAGAGCACATCCTGCCCTGGCCCGGGTCAAGCGATCCGCTCTGTCGATCGGTCGTGACCTTCTGCTCACCCGAACGCGGACTGGTCACGGCCAACCCGACCTATGAAGCAGCCTGGCGTACCGCCGACTGGATGAAGATCAAGCTGACGCGCGTGCCGCTCTCGGCCCATAACGGCTACGCCACCGATGTCCGCGCCATGCTCAAGGCCGACCCCAATGCAGGCGCCTATTACATCTGCTCGCCCAATAACCCGACCGGCACTGTCACCCCGCTGGAAGACATTGCCTGGCTGGCCGATAACAAGCCTGCTGGCTCCGTTATCATTGTCGACGAGGCCTATATCCATTTCTCGGGTGCGCCGAGCGCGATTTCTCTGGTGAAGCAGGGCAAGGACGTGATCGTTCTGCGCACCTTCTCCAAGATGTTCGCCATGGCTGGCCTGCGTCTGGGTCTCTCCTTCGCCCGTCCGGATCTGCACAAGCGCATGATGCGCTATGACGGCCCGAACATGATCTCCATGTTGAACATCGTGGCCCTCGCCGCTGGCGCTGTCAGCCTGACCCAGGCCGACGCGATCAAGGCGCGACGCGATGAAATGATCGCTGCCCGCAGCATGACCTTCGATCATCTGGCCAAGCGCAATATCCGTATCGTGCCCGGCAGCCAGGCCAACATGTTCCTCGTGGACTGGAAGAAGCCTGCTTCTCAGATGAAGGCGGCCTTCGCCGCCAAGAAGGTCGAAATCGGCCGTAACTGGGACATCTGGCCCACCATGTCGCGCGTCAGTGTCGGTTCCATGAAGGACATGGAAGCGTTCTGCGCCGCGCTCGACCAGATCCTGGCCTGAAGTGTTTCCTCATGGGGCCCTGCCCCATGAGCCTGCTGGAGAATCATCTCCACAAACGCTTGGTCGAGAAACCGGGATGCAGGGGCAAGTCCCCTTCCGGGATGCGGGGCAAAGCCCCGCCTCACCGCGAAAAACCCATACTTTTCATAAGCTGCACCCCTGCCCCCTTCGAAGGACAGGCGTCATGTGCAACGCCGCCTGGTAAAGCCAGAGCGACTTACTCCCCGGCAAGCCGCACCGGCATGATACCGTCTAGCGAATCAGGGCCAGCACCCCACGCAAAAGCGCCTGCAAGGCATCAACGCGGCCCAGCTTGACGCGCCCTGCTACCGGATCTTCCCGGCGCAGACGTGCGGCGAGACGATGCGAGAGCGTGACGACCACAGCGCAATAAGCCCGCATGCGACGATTACGCACCAGACCCGGCAGAGCCGCTGCCTGTCGATTGAGATGATCGACCTCGTCCAGCAGATGATCGAACACACGACGCAGCCCCGGCTTGCTGCGCGCCAGCAGAACATTCTCCACCTTGGCCCCCTCCGCCGTCAGCATGTCCTGCGGCAGATAGGAGCGATCAAGCGTCTTCAGATCCGCCGTTACATCCTGCAGATGATTGATCACCTGAAGGGCGCTGCACAGCGCATCCGACAAGGGTAGCGTCTCCGCGCGCTCGCCGTGCAGCAGCAACAGAAAACGCCCCACCGGATTGGCCGAGAACCGGCAGTAACCGAGCAGCTCATCCCAGCTCTGATAGCGGTTCTTCACAGCATCCTGACAGAATGCCGTGATCAGGTCTGTGGCTGTCTCCAGCGGCACATTTGTCTGGAGCAGATGACGGCGCAGAACAACGGCCGTCTGGGCATCTGCCCGCTGGGGCGCCTCACGCTCACCACGGACCACCTCTTCCATGCCACGCAAGCGAGCGATCTTGGCTTCGGAAGAAAGCTGCTCGTTATCGACCATATCGTCGATAACCCGTGCGAAATTATAGTAGGCCGTAACATGCGCCCTGTTGCCCTTGGCAAACAGAAGCGACCCGACAGGAAAATTCTCGTCAGCCGCGCCCTTGGCCGAAGTCACATCGGCTTCACCCCATACGGGATCAACCTGTTTGCCGATCGCATTCATCAGGCATGTGTCTCCTCGGTATAGAAACGACTTTTCCATTGCACGCCCCGACCACGATGATGGTCGACGGCCGATCCAAGGGTCGCGGCCATATAAAAGGCAGCAACGACTGGCAAGGCCAGAGCACGGACTGGCGAAAGCTTGAAACGCGACAATGTGGGCAGGAAGGAGATCACGGCCAGAAAGAGCGACGCGCCCCCCATGACCCTGACACGCCCGCGACCAAACAGGGCAAAATAGACGGGCGCCAGCCAGACCAGCGTCATCCCCAGCACAGTGCAAAGCAGAATGATCGGGGAATAACGCAGCTGCACATAGGCCGTGCGCGCAATCATGCGCCAGATATCCCCAGCCCCCCGATAGGGTCGGATCGACCATGCCAGCATGCTGTGACCCAGATACAACTTGCCACCCGCCTTCTTGATATCGGCAGCCAGCGAGCAGTCATCGATCAGTGCGCCACGTACCGACTCGACTCCGCCAATGCGCTCAAGCATGGACCGACGGACAAGTATCGTCCCGCCTGCAGCCCCCGCCACCGGCGAGGCCGGGTCGTTCACCTTCTCGAAAGGGTAGAGCATCGCAAAGAAATAGACGAAGGCTGGCACAAGCAGTCGTTCTGCCGCGCTTTCACAGTTCAGCACGACCATTTCAGACACCATGTCGAGGCCGTCGCGCTCCGCCTTTTCCACCAGTGTCTCGAGATGAAGGGCGGAGTGAAGGATATCGGCGTCTGTCAGCAGCACGAACCCGTTGGAATCGATTTTTTCACGGGCCAGACATTCACCCTGATGCACGGCCCAAAGCTTCCCGCTCCATCCCTCAGGACGTGCCTTGCCTGTAAGTACGGTAAGACGTGCATGAGGATCAGCCACCTGACGCGCGAGATCGCCCGTGCCATCGGTACTGCCGTCATCCACGACAATAACACTCAGCTTGCCCTGATAGTCCTGCTGCACCAGCGTCGCTACACAGGCCTGAATCGATTCAGCCTCATCTCGGGCAGGCACGACAATGGCCACATCGGGCCAGATTTTCTCACCGGATTTCAGTCCCGTCGTTCCGGTCCCAGGCGCAAGACGTTCTCCGGTACGCCAGAAGCGCCCATGCCCGAAAAGCAGTTTACCCCATGCCGCCAGAGCCGAGGCTGCCATGAAATGTCTGATCATTTGGTGGCAATCCGTCCATGTTCACGAAACCACGTGATTGCATCAGCCACCGCCTCACGCGCCGGACGTGGCGCATAGCCAAGCGTCTCCTGGGCCTTGAGCGAGGTGAAGAACATCATCTTCTTTGACATGGCCAGGGTCTCTCGCGTCACACGGGGTTCGATACCAAAACCTCGCGCCATCCATTCGGATACGACAGCGACTGGCTGCAGCCATGACTGCTTGAGCTTGATCCGAGGCGGTTTGACACAGGCGACCTCGCCAATAAGGGCGAAAAGATCGCCCAGCATATAGTTTTCGCCGCCGAGGATATATTTTTCGCCAATCACGCCCTTTTCGAGCGCCAGCGCATGACCCTCCGCCACGTCATCCACATGCACGATATTCAGGCCACTATCGACATAGGCCGGCATGTTGCCCGAAGCGACATCCACGATCATCTGTCCGGTGGGCGTGGGCTTGATGTCACGCGGTCCAACCGGGGTGGAAGGGTTCACGATCACGGCAGGCAGACCGCGCTCGCGCACGAGCTTCAGCACTTCCTGCTCGGCGCGATATTTGGAGAGCTTATACACGCCGATCACATCGTGCTCGGTCACCGGCGTCAGCTCATTGGCCGGGCTGCCATCCTTCGTCAGCCCCAGCGCCGCTACGGACGAGCAATAGACCACCCGCTCGATCCCGGCATCGAGCGCCGCCATCATGAGCCGCCTCGTACCTTCGACATTGGCCCGCATCATCACAGCCGGATCCGGCACCCAAAGGCGATAATCCGCCGCCACATGAAAGAGGTAGCGGCAGTTTTCCAGCGCCGGTCCGAAGCTCTCGGGGGCCGTCAGGTCGCCAATCACCAGATCGGCATCGAGCCCCTCAAGGTTGGAGAGATCGGCCCCGGCACGGACCATCAATCTGATACGATGGCCCCGTTGCTTGAGAATACGCGCCACTGCCGAGCCAACAAAGCCGGTCGCGCCGGTAATCAGCGTGTATTCACCCATGATAGGCCCTGATGCTCTCATTTATTGCAAATCGATACCGCACCATACCGCTCGCGCAAGGACAAGCAACCTGCGCCTGATGGCTTTTTCGTCATATTGAGCCGCCCAGTAGCGAAAACTGACTGTCTGGTGTAGACAGCCGCGAGCACTCGACAGCGCACATACTCGCAAATTGCCGCAGGAGCTTTGTCCAACCTCCCGCATTGCCGGGCCTGTTCCTGGCCAGACAATGCGCCTCCGCAACCCTGCGACGTTCGGAACCGACTGGCCTTGAAAACACTCACCCTTGTTCTTGCCCTTATGGGCCTTGCCCTTCTTACGGGAATCATGGCCTGGCTTGGCATCGGTCATGTTTTCAGCGCCATGCAGCGTATCGGCATCGGGGGCTTTGCGTCCATCGTCGGTGGTCAGGCGCTGGTTGATATCGGTCTTGGCATTGCCTGGTTCAGTGCCTGTCCCGAGCTCGGGCTCTTTCGCGCCATTGCCTCACGCGCCGTGCGTGACGCTGCCGGGAACTGCCTGCCCTTCTCCCAGCTTGGCGGTATGGTGATTGGAATACGCGCCACATGCAGCATTCCTACCCTCACCCGTAGACTCGGCCCGCTACAGTGGCCTGCCGCTGTCGCCACCAATATCGTGGATATCACGACCGAAGTGCTGGGTCAGATCGTGTTCGTGATCATCGCCCTCGCCTGCCTGTTCGACCATGCGGGCACCAACAAGTTCACCTGGCCTGTTCTGGGCGGCATGGCGCTTCTCGCGCTCGGCATCGCCGGGTTCATCTGGACACAGCAGCGTGGCGGGGCTGCCATCCATTATGCCGCCCGCTTTCTGGGCCGTCATATTGCCGATGGCTGGCGCACCTCGCTGATCGACAACATGGACAATTTCCAGGCCGAACTCGATCAGCTCTGGTCACGCCCCGGTCGCATTGCCCTAGGTGCCACCATCCACCTTCTCTGCTGGCTCGGCGGGGCTGCCATCACCTGGCTCTCCCTCGAATTGCTGGGTGCCCATATCGGTGTTGTCGGCGCCATCGCCATTGAGGGTGTCGTTTGCGGCCTCATGTCCGCCTCGTTTCTCGTGCCAGCCGCTCTTGGCGTTCAGGAAGCCGCCTATGTTGCGCTCGGCTATTTCTTCGGCGTCGATGCTGAAATTTCACTGGGCCTGTCGCTGCTGCGTCGTGGCCGTGACATCGCCATCGGTATCCCCGTCATGGCCTTGTGGCAGCTGTCCGAAATGCGCCGCCTGCGTCAGCCCAAGCGCCCGACATCCGCCGATACGACCCTCGATTACGCTGACACATCCTCACGGAGCGAAGCCTCATGACCACGCCCTTGTTCGAGACGCTCTGCGTCATCGGTCCCGGTCTGATCGGCTCCTCCGTCCTGCGCCGGCTACGCGAGCGTCCCGGTCTGGTCAATCGCCTCGTCGTCGCCGATCGTGACCCCGCAGTGCTCGATCGGGTACGCGCCCTCGATCTCGGAGACGAGATCACAGCCGATCTCGCCAAGGCCGTCGCTGATGCCGATTGCGTTATGCTCTGCGTACCCGTCGGGGCTATCGCCCCGGTGGCCGAGACCATCATGCCCCACCTCAAGGCGGGCGCGATCCTGACCGATGTCGGCTCGACGCGCCGCAGCGTGGTTGACGCCCTGACACCCCATCTGCGCGACGATATTGCCTATATCCCGGCCCACCCCATGGCCGGTACCGAACATTCAGGCCCGGATGCCGGCTTTGCCAGCCTGTTTGAGGATCGCTGGTGCCTCCTGACACCGGACCCCCACGCCCCGCAGACCGACATCGACCGTCTTGCGGCTTTCTGGCGTGAAATGGGGGCCCGTATCCGGATCATGGATGTCGATCATCACGACACGATCTGCGCGATGGTCAGCCACCTGCCCCATCTGATCGCCTTCACCATCTGCGGCACTGCCGATACGCTGGCAGAAGACATGCGTGCCGAAGTGCTGGACTTCGCCGCCTCGGGCTTTCGCGATTTCACCCGTATCGCCGCCTCAGACCCGACCATGTGGCGTGACATCTTCCTGAACAACAGCGACGCCCTGCTGAGCGTTCTGGACCGTTTCAGCCAGGACGCCGCCGCCATGGCCAAGGCCATTCGCGAAGGCGACGAAAAAACCATCGTCGACACGATTTCACGCGGTCGACGCATCCGACGTTCCCTGCTCGAAAATCGTCAGGCCTGAGCTTCTACCTGCTGGCAAGTTATAGGGAATGGTGGGTCTTAGTCATGGGGCGCTGCCCCATACCCCACCAAAGGACGGTCGTCCTTTGGAAACCTGTTTGAAGAAATCAGGCCCTGAGGGGGAGTGGCTCTTATCGGCATGCGGGACAATGTCACCGCAGGAATGTTAAGCTTGTACATTTGGCAGTCGTGGGGCTTTGCCCCACACGCCACGGAAGGACACTCATCCTTCGGGAGTCTACCTGTACCAATCGGGATACAGGGATTGCGCCCTGTCCCGGGCGCGGGGCAGAGCCCCGCACCTGACCCTGATCAGATCGTGACAACACGCAGGGTGTTGGTCGAACCCTGCTGCCCGAAGGGAAGGCCGACGAGCAGAACCAGCTTGTCGCCCTTCTCGGCATAGCCTTCGGAGACGGCCAGACCGACCGCCTGATCGACCACGCCTTCAACACCGTAGACCGGCGTTTCCTGACCCACGGACATGGCGCGTACGCCCCAGACCATGTTCAGACGACGTGCGGTTTCATCATCCGGCGTCAGCGCCAGAACCGGACAATCGGCGCGCTCACGGGCAATCTGCAGGGCGCCACGGCCGCTCTGCGTATAAACCACGATCACGGCAGCCGAGACCGACTGGGCAACATGCCAGGCAGCTTCAGCAATAGCACCGCCGGTTGTGCCGTCGCTGTCAGGGCGAAGGGCCTCTTCCTGCATGCGCCATTCGAGATCGTTCTCGACGCGACGCGTCACACGGGCCATCACCTCGACGGCTTCGCGCGGATACTTGCCCGCAGCGCTCTCGGCCGAAAGCATTACGGCATCGGTGCCGTCGAACACCGCGTTCGAGACGTCAGATACCTCAGCGCGCGTCGGCGTGGGCGAGGTGATCATGCTTTCCAGCATCTGCGTGGCCACGATCACCGGCTTGCCCTGGAAGCGCGCTTCACGAATGGCGCGCTTCTGCTCGATGGGCACTTCCTCGGCGGGGAGTTCGACACCAAGGTCGCCACGCGCCACCATCACAGCGTCAGAAAGCGCGATGATGTCGCTCAGACGCTCCATGGCCTGCGGCTTTTCGAGCTTGGTCATGATCCAGGCGCGACCCTTGGCAATGTCCTTGGCTTCCTGCACGTCCTCGGGGCGCTGCACGAAGGAAAGAGCCACGTATTCGACACCAAGGTCGAGCGCGAAGGTGAAGTCCTTGTGGTCCTTCTCGGTCAGGGCCGGGATGGGCAGCACAACGTCAGGCACGTTCACGCCCTTGCGCTCTGACAGCCAGCCACCGACTTCGACTTCGGTCTCCATATGCGTTTCGTCGCAGGAGATCACGCGCAGACGCATCTTGCCGTCATCGAGCAGCAGGCGGCTGCCGGGCTCGGCGGCGCGCATGATCTCGGGGTGCGGCAGACAGGCGCGACGGGCATCACCCGGCGTACGATCCAGATCCAGACGGAAGCGTGCACCTTCAATCAGTTCCACCTTGCCATCGGCAAAGGTGCCAACGCGCAGCTTGGGGCCCTGCATGTCGGCCAAAATGGCCAGCGGGCGACCAAGTTCGGCTTCAACATCACGGATGGTGGCGTGACGCTTGGCATGGTCTTCATGCGAACCATGCGAGAAGTTCAGGCGAAACACGTCAGCCCCGGCCAGCGCCAGGGTACGGATCATCTCATGCGTGGAGGAGGCCGGGCCGAGGGTCGCAACGATCTTCGTGCGGCGCTGTTCGGCCTCTTTCTTCACTCCCGTACCCTGCGCCGAAGCTGCTTGAGGTGAGGACGTCATACTGATCTCCGATCCATTTGCTGCACGTTGCATATCATAGCTTCAGCTAGGCTGAAGCGTCTCTCCTGGCAACAGCCCCCAGAACACACGTCTGGGAAGCCATCCCGTATAGCCCTTGACCACCACCTTGCACCATGTTGACCCCTGGGGGCACAGCTTGAGCGTGCCTACTGTCCCGGGTTGCAACACAGCCACGACAGCGCTGTTTTCATCGGACTGGCTATAGAGCAGCGTATCGCCCTGGCGCTGGCGTGCCTCGGTCTCGTTCGGCACATAGCCCAGCACGCGGGCATCGGCCTTGCCAATCACATCGCCTGATTTGGCCGAGGCCTCACCCACCGCAGCGGCATGACCCTCGGGTGGTTGTCCCGGAATCACGAAAGTGCGTTGTCCGACGAGCGTCGCCTGATGG
Source organism: Asaia sp. As-1742 (assembly GCF_011753235.1). NCBI lineage: Bacteria > Pseudomonadati > Pseudomonadota > Alphaproteobacteria > Acetobacterales > Acetobacteraceae > Asaia > Asaia sp. As-1742. The sequence goes on from NZ_VWWA01000007.1 coordinate 38,920, forward strand.
ACCCAGCCCTTCATACCGTCCGAATCCTCGATCAGACGCCAGACATCGAACTCGCGCTCGACCTCAACCGGCAGACCGCGGCGATGATAGACCCATTCGATCGGATAGCGCTGACCTGGCCCCTTGCGCATGAACACCTTGTCGGCACGCATTGCGGCGAAGCGCGGCAAGGGCAGACCCGTATTGGTTCCCTTGTCCTGCGGCGGTGCATCGGGCGCTGCGGCAGCCGCTGCAGCCGCATCGTCGGTGGCAGGTGGCGTGGCAGGCTGGGCGGCGGCAGTCGCCGCACCCGCCACAGCGGCACCGGCAGCGATACCTGCGGCCGTGCGCACATGATGCTTGCCCACGTGATGCGCACGAGCCGACCGGGCTTCCTCCGCCGCACGTGCGGCCTTGCGCTTCTTGCGGCTGCCCGCAGTCGTCCCGTCTGTCGCCTTTGCCGCGGTCGCTTTCGTTTTACCATGATGGGCAGAAGCACCGTGTGCTGAGCTCTTGCCACTGGCGGAAGCTGAAGCCGTGCCATGTTTGTGATGGTGAGTCGCGTGTTTGGTCGTCTGGGGCGCGGCTTCTGCCTGTACGCCAAGCGGCAGCAGAATCGCCAGCCCGATGCCGTAGACGATGCGGAATGTCTTCATGGGTGCATGGGTGCCAAGTTGTGGCGTTCGGGGCAAGAGGGGGGCCGCTTCACAGGCTCAGAATCTGGGCATTGATCGTGCGTTCCAGAAACGTCGTCACACCACAGATACGCACACTGGGGCACAGATCGGCCTGCGTCAGACCTGAGGCCTTCATACCGGCTTCGCAGGCCAGTACCTCACCGCCCAGCTCGAAAATGGCGGAACGCAGCGTTTCGAAGCCAGCAACCCCGCGCGACTGAAACACCTGATCGAGCCCCACGTCGTCGAGCGAGGACCAGTCCCGGCATAACGCCGCAACACTCAGCCCCCCACTGAACAGGACAACCTCACGCCCCAGAGCCAGAGCCCCAGCTGCGAGCACAAAAGCGTGATGAGCACGTTCGAACGAGCGATCCGCAAGCGTAATGCCCATGACACGCATCATACGCCCTCACTCTCGCTCTCGGCCCCTGCCCCTCGGCCACAGCATGGACAGTCGGGGTCGGCTGGGAGATCGAAACTGCGAAAACTCGCCTCCAACGCGTGCCAGATGAGAACACGACCGCTCATGCTGCGCCCAAGACTCAGGATTTCCTTCAGGGCCTCGGTCGCCATCAACGTGCCGATCACCCCCGTAACAGCGCCGAAAATGCCCGCCTGACCGCAGCTCAGCGCCGCGTTTTCATCGGCATCGGGATAAAGGCAACGATAGCAGGGGCCACCACGATGGGGCGCAAAGGTGGAAAGGCTTCCCTCAAAGCGCTGCACAGCGCCCGAAACGAGCGTTTTGCCAAAGGCATGACAGCAATCAGCCACCGCGTATCGCGTTGTGAAGTTGTCACTACCGTCACAAACAAGGTCGTACTGGCTGACAAGTGAGGGCAGATTATCGGCACCCACGCGCAGGCCATGCGGTACGACCTCAATACCCGGATTGAGTCCGCCGAGCCTTTCCGCCGCCTGCTCGGCCTTACCGCTCCCGATATCCTGCGTGGAAAACAGGATCTGCCGTTGCAGATTGCTCAGCTCCACCCTGTCATCATCCACCAGCCCGATGCGACCGACACCCGCCGCTGCGAGATAAAAAGACAGCGGACTGCCGAGCCCCCCTGCACCGATCACGAGCACTGACGAGTCGCGCAGCTTTGCCTGCCCTGATGCGCCCACTTCGGGCAGCAGGATATGGCGTGAATAGCGGTGCAGTTCCTCGTCGGTGAAGGTCAGATCAGACAAGATGGGCGACATTGCGAAGAGGGAATCCGGGCTGGAAAGAAAACTTCATCGGCTTTCAGGATTTAGATGACAAAAGCCTGCGTGATCCCATAGCATAGTGATGTTCAGTGAAGAAAACAGAGGCATCTGCCATTCGGAACCAGGCTTGTTACCGGCTTGATCGATAAAGGCACGCATAGGCTGCGTGTTCACGTCCCTTTCGCCAGTTGCAGAGAAAAGAAATGAGAGACCCCGCAGGATTGCCCCCGGCAGGAATGCCCGTAGAACTCGCAACGTTCCCGGACAGGCTGTCATGGCCATCCAGCAGGAAGCTGCCTCATATTGCGGGCGCCCTGATGGTTGCCCTTGTCTGCATCTATGCGCTCTCGCCTTATCTGGCGCTCTGGTCGCTTTCCTCTGCCCTGCGCACGCATGACACGACGACCCTTGCCCAGCATATCGACTGGAGTGCGCTGACAACCAGCCTGAAAACCGAGGCGATCGATGCGCTGATCGGACCACCGCCAGCAGCTGACGATCTGCCTGATTTCGGCTCATCCTTTGCAACCAGCGCTGTCTCGCATGCGATCGATACACGCCTCACGCCTGAGCTGCTGATGACCTTCGCCTCCCAGATGGTCACAGGACACCAGCCTGCGGCTTCCCTGAGCATGAGCCAGCTTTACAGCAGGCTCTCGGCTCATTTCGTCTCGCCGCTGCGCTTCGAGGCCGGGCTCGTCACGACCCCTGGTCAGAAACCAGCCATCGTGCACATGAAGTTCGAGCAGTGGCACTGGAAGATCACGCAGCTGGATCTTCCGAAGGCGGCCTGATCTCCGCCCTGAACCCGAGCCTGGAGGCAAGCCATGCGAAGGGTTGGGAGCGGTACGTATTATATCAGCGGCTTATCAACCCCTCGGTCGAAACCCCAGCCCGAGGCGACGCAGAATACGAGCGACCGCGTAGGGCACCACAAGCATCCTGCGTGATTTCTGCTTCAGACAAAGCTGATACAGACGCAGCTTGAGACGATCTTCCAGGCGCAAGCGGGTGTTGGCTGCCATGAGCGAGGCGAAAGTGTCGAGCATCCCGACCAGTTCGTCGCTGTATTGAGCCATACGTTTTTCATGCTCATAGCGGGCAAAATAGATTGATTTGAAAGCCTCACCGGCGATCAGATTGCAGAAACGCGGGAAAATCAGATCACGCACATAGACACTGCGCCGTTCAGAGTCCGAGTCGAACATACTGCAGAGCTTGCTGATATAGCGCATCCGGCTACGGCTCATCCGAATGCTGTACGAGGTGCTGTTCTTGTTGATGCACCAGACCGTCACAGCCTGAGGAAAAAAGTAGTTTGTGTAGCCTTCGCGGAAAATCCTGAGGAAAAGGTCATCATCCTCATACCCCATGAATTGCGGATCAAAGCCCCCTACAGCCTCGAATGCCACGCGGCTGATGATGGAGGCTGAGGGGAGAACATGCATGTCCCGCTCAAGGAGATCCTCAATCGAAATCTTGGGATGCTTGCTGTAGCGCGCGGCAATAGAGGTGGCGACAATGTGCCCTTCCTCATCGGCTTCCATCAGTTCGCCATAGGCCCAACCAAAATGAGGGTCTTCTTCCCGCACCTGCTCAAGCAGCAACTCGATATGATTCTTGAGAAAAAAATCGTCCTGATCGAGGAAGCATATATAGGCCGACGTCGTTAGAGAGACGCCGAAATTGCGCGCGCTCCCCTGACCGCCATTCTCCTTGCGATGCACCACAACCCCGGCACGTTCGGCGATCTCCGCCAGGGCCGCAGTCTCAGCCTCATTCGATCCGTCATCAATGATCAGGAACTCATCAGGGGCAATCGTTTGTGAGAGGACGCTCTGTATGGCGCGCTCGATATATCTCGCACCGTTATAGAAAGGGATAATGACGGCAACAGAACTCAGCCTTGCATCGGCCATGGGTAAACGATCCTCTCACGCCAGGCTTATGCAACGGGACGCCACCTGCTCGATGACACAAGGCCTGACAAGGCTTTCCAGATGCAGGCACGCCATCACACCTGCGCATCCGTCACAGAGGCCATGATGGTGCCACCCTCGTCGGGAGCCCCGCTCCCGCTTCTATGAAACACTTCTGGTAATGTGGACGGGGACAGAGGCCAAACTGAGGCACAGATAAAGATATACCCTGCCGTGTCCGGGCCACACTGCCTCGGGCACAACCTGCGGCCAGGATCCGGCGTCCATGAGCCACGCATATAGTATAGTGTCACATTCCGGGGCCGGGAGCCTTACGCGTTGCGGGTTCGCACCTGATAAAGCACGCGGCACCCGGCCGTGAGCCCTGATCAGGCCGGGGGAAGGTCTTCCTCAAGCACGGTGATGTGAATGGCATAGGAGACCTCGCCCTCATCATCGTCGCGATGCACAGTACCAATGACCTCGCCATTAACAGCCAGTTCGACCGTATGACCCGCCCGTGCCGGGGCATTGACGGTCAGATGCGAAGCACCGAGCAACCGACGGAGGGTCGTTTGCAGACGGGACAGTTCTGAAGCGGAAATAACAGACATGATAACTCCTGGGGTTTGGCAGGTTGTGCGATCTGTAGAACATCCCGCCCCCCGGCGAAACCACCTTTGCTCGGTCTTGGGATTCGGTCAGCAGGCCACGATCCTGCCATGATTGGACGGCAGGCTTCACGCCTTCGTCATTGATCCGGCACCTTCAGGACAGGGGGACCTATGCGCCACGCCTTCTCTGCTCTTGCACTCTTTGCCCTGACATCAGTCGGATTGGGTCATGCCGCCACGATTCCTGCCCATTTTGGTTCCGCACTCTCACGGCGGATTTCCAGCGACGGCCCCAGAGCTGTGGCATGGTCCCTTACGCTCAATCACGACTGGACCAAGGTTGAGCAGAACATAGCAACAAATGATCCGGCGCTGAGCTCGGCCACATTGAGGGCATTGCTGGATTACACGCCCCGTTTCGAACGATCTGCCATGCAGCACGCCCTGCGCATGCGAATGCAGACTGATGCTCTCGCCGGGCTGGCAGTCTTGTCGCCCGTTTCGCACAGCCCCTATTCAGGGCGCGCCATATGCGGTGCCGGAGAAGCACGCTGGAAGCACCAGGTGGCTCCCATGATCACGGCAACGCATGACATCGTCTATGCCTTGCAACGCGAGGCATGTTTAAATGCGTTAAGGTTACATTCCGGGCGTTGAATCGCGTGGCGTGAGCAGGCACACAGAACTTCTTCCCTCAAGTTCTGTTGTCATAACGAAACCCTTCCGGGTTCCTTGCTCCCTTTTCGCATCGAGGAAAATCTTTGACTTCCACCCTGCGTCTCGCCCTCGGCGTTCTCCCGCTCGTGGGCCTCACTGGCTGCGGCTATTTCGACTCTCGCGAAGCCCACAGGGCACAGCTTGCCATGATCGGCATGACATCGAACGACCTTCAGGCCTGTGCCGGTATTCCGGCATCAACCAAGACCCTGAACGACACCACGCAGATCTATCAGTATACTGCGACCATGAACCTGCCCACGGCAAGTGATTCAACGATCATCCCGGTTCAACAACTCTTGAACATGACCCAGGTCACCCTCGGTGGAGCAGGCACGACCTGCAAGGCGATCATCCGTCTTGATCATGACCGGGTCTCCGAGGTCCATTACGCCGGTGATGATGATGAGATCATCGGCTCCGACGGTATCTGTTCGATCATCACCCGTGGGTGCGCCAGACAGCCCGAGGCCAGCATGCGCAAGGTCAGCGGTGGTCCATTCGGGCCAGTTTCCGCCTTCCACTCCCCTGCGGCGCCTAACCAGAGCACGACTGCGACCTACAACAAGCAGTCCGGCGAGACCGTGCCGAACTACACCGACAAATCGAAGCCGGTTATCGTACCACGGCCCTGAACAGCGCTCCGGTCGCGATTTCCTGCTTCATGCGGGCAATTGCGGCGGGCAAGCCGCTGAAGATTGCCTCTCCAATCAGGAAATGTCCGATGTTGAGCTCTTTCAGCCCGGGCAGACCCGCCACCCGTCCCACATTGGCGTAAGTGAGCCCATGACCGGCATGAAGCTCCAGCCCGTTCGCCGTGGCAGCCTGCGCGCCCGCAAAAAGCCTCCGGAACTCTGCCTCGCCGTCGTCATGGGCATAAGCGCCGGTATGGAGTTCCACCACCTGTCCACCGATTGCGGCCGCAGCCTCGATCTGGACAGGGTCAGGGTCCACGAAAAGCGAGACACGGATACCGGCGTCTTTGAGCCTCGCCACCTTGCCGCGTAGATCATTCATCTGGCCTGCCACGTCGAGGCCGCCTTCGGTCGTCACTTCCTCGCGTCGCTCGGGCACAAGACAACAGGCATGAGGGCGCAAGGCGCAGGCCATACCAACCATTTCTTCCGTCGCGCCCATCTCGAAATTGAGCGGCACAGTCAGTTCACGACGTAGCCTCTGCATATCGTCATCACGTATGTGGCGCCGGTCCTCGCGCAGATGGGCCGTAATACCGTCAGCGCCATGCATGGCTGCCAGCAGGGCTGCCCCGACCGGATCGGGATGCGTGCCACCCCGGGCATTACGTACGGTCGCCACGTGATCGATATTCACGCCAAGTCGTATCATGGTCTTTTTTCCTTGCCTGAGGCACGTCTCGCGCCAAGGTCGCGCGCAAGACGCAAGGCTGAAAGCAGGCTCGTCGGATCGGCCCTGTTTTTACCTGCAATCGCAAAGGCTGTCCCGTGGTCGGGCGATGTCCTGACAATGGGCAGGCCCAGTGTCACATTCACACCGCTGGCCATGTCGAGCGTCTTGAGCGGTATCAGCGCCTGATCGTGATACATGCACAGCGCCGCGTCATAGAGTGGCCGTGCAAGATCCGTGAAAAGCGTATCGGGCGGATACGGGCCGCTGGCATCAATGCCAGATTCGCGCAGAATCCTGATGGCCGGTTCAATCATGACCTGCTCTTCCAGGCCCATCACACCGCCCTCGCCCGCATGAGGATTCAGGCCAGCCACGGCGATACGTGGCGCCTCAAACCCGAAGTCACGGCGCAAAGCCCGGGCAAGTGCCTTGCCAACCTGCACGATTTTATCCGTCGTCAGACTGTCCAGCGCCTCGCGCAGGCTGACATGCACCGTGACCGGCACCACACGCAGCTGTGGCGAGGCCAGCATCATGATTTCCTCACCCGGCACGCCGCAGAGCGAGGCCAGGAATTCGGTATGACCCGGAAAGCCGAAACCGGCAGCTTTCAGCACCGCCTTGCTGATCGGGTTGGTCACGACGGCGCTGACACGCCCCTCCAGCGCCAGCCGGGTTGCGCGCTCGATCGAGGCGATCACCTGACCTGCCATTGCGGAATCGGGCTGGCCCGGCACAACAGGGCCGGGAAGATACACGGGCAGAACAGGCAGGGCATGGGCGAACACCGCCTCTGCCTGCTCGGCTTCGTCCACGATCTGCGTGGGGATCCCCTCGATCAGGGCCGGATCACCGATCCACACAAACCCTTCGCCCTGTGTCCTGAGCTGCTCCCAGGCCTTGACGGTCAGTTCTGGGCCGATCCCGGCGGGATCGCCCATGGTGAGTGCAGGCAGCATCATGCCCCCTCAAGGGTCACTTGGTGGAAAAGGCATCCAGGATACGAACCCAGGAGCGAATCCCCTTATGGAAGGATTCGACGCCATATTGCTCGTTGGGCGAGTGGATACGATCGTCATCCTGGGCAAACCCGACAAGAAGCGAGTCCATGTCGAGCGCTTCTTTGACTTCCGCAACGACAGGAATCGATCCACCGCAACCGATCGACACGGCAGGAACGCCCCATTCCTCGCCCAGCGCGGCCAGGGCAGTTTTCAGAAACGGCCCCTCTTCCGGCACGGCAAAGCCGCTCGATGCACCATGCTCGGCGAAGCTGACCTTGGCATCCACTGGCAGGACGGATCGGATATGGGCGCGGAACGCCTCACGTACGCGCTCCGGGTTCTGCCCCGGTACCAGGCGGAACGAAACCTTGGCCATTGCACGGGCAGGGAGCACGGTCTTGAAACCATCGCCCTCATACCCGCCCGAAATGCCGTTGATCTCGTAGCTCGGCCGGGCCCAGATCTGCTCGATGGCCGTAAAGCCATCCTCACCGGCAGCGCTCGACAGCCCCACCGGGCCAAGTGTCGCTGCGTCATCCGGGAAAATGGCCCGCCACTGAGCGCGAACCGTGTCGGATGGTGCAACCACCCCATCATAGAACCCGGGAAGCGTCACACGGCCCTTGTCGTCACGCACACTGCCAAGCGCCTTGCAGAGCAGTTCGATGGGGTTGCGCGCTGCATTACCGAACATGCCTGAATGAAGGTCATGCGTGGCACAGTCGATCACCACCTCCTCACCAACCAGCCCACGCAGCCCCGTCGTGATCGCCGGTGTGCGCCGATCGGGCATGCCGGTGTCGCAAATCAGCGCCACATCGGCCTTGAGCTCCGCGGCGTTGGCCTTGAGGAACGGCATCAGATTGGCCCCGCCGCTTTCTTCCTCCCCCTCGATCAGGATCGAGATCTTCAACGGCAGATCGCCCTTGATGACTTTCCAGGCGCGGCAGGCTTCGATGAAAGTGAGCAGCTGTCCCTTATCGTCCGATGCACCGCGCGCCACGATGATCTTGCGGCCATCGGCCTCTGTCACAATCGCGGGATCGAAGGGATCGCTCTTCCACAGATTGAGAGGGTCCGTGGGCTGAACGTCATAATGGCCATAAAACAGCACATGCGGGCCGGATGACGCTGTCTGGTCATGACCCACAACCATCGGGTGCCCGGCTGTTTCACGCACGCTGGCATCGAACCCGAGAGCTGAGAGCTCCTCACGCAACCATTCGGCGGCGGCCCTGCAATCGGCAGCATGTTTCGGCTGGGCCGAAACACTCGGTATGCGCAGGAAGGCAAAAAGACGATCCAGACTTTTTTCCAGATCCCGGTCGACCTGCTGCAATACCGCTGCCGTGCTGTCAGTCACGCATCTCTTCCTTTACCAAGCTCTGTCGCAACAAGGAGGCAAGCGTGTCGCGATAGACGATCGTCATCGCTCGTGCCTGCTGCCTCGCCTCATCGGACAGACGCTGCCATGTCTCCCGATCCTGATAAAGGGTGATGATCGCCTCTGCAAATGCATCCGGGTCAAGCGGAACAACCTGCGCCCCGGGAAGCTTCCGTGTGCCCCCCGTCACGACAGGCAACCCACACGCCCCGACAGTCAGACGCTCGAACGCGACCCGCCCTTCGCTATCGTCAGGCGTCACCATAAGACGACACCGGGCCGCAAGCTCCATGATGTCTCCCTGTCCTTCAAGAAGCGGCGCGACATTCTGGTGATGTGTGATCATGGCGAGTTCATGTGACTGGGTCGTCTCGCAGGCAAGGATGAGACGGACCGGCTCCGGCAATCGCCCATTGAGACGCATCATGACACTGCGCACGAACCATCTGAGAAAGGCCGCGGTGTAACCCGAGACCGATGCGGGTTGCGCGGCAAACAGGAGATCGTGCCTCTCGTCGAAATCCGGACTGTCCCGACCCGAAAGGTCATCGCCCAGAATTGTCACACCCGTGACACCCGCTCCATTCAACATTCTGGCCTGGGCCGCATCGGCGACAACGGTATGCTGGCAGAACCATGCATTGACCACCTCAGCAGCCAATTGCTTCCTCATTTCCGTGTCATCAACCTCGTCATGCACAACCTGCACCTTGCGAGCGTCGAAAAAGGCCTCAGCCGCGTCAAGTCGGCGAAGATCAAGGATGAGCCCCTCTTCGGGCAGCAACGCAGCCTTGTCATGGCATAGATCGAAAACCGCATTGAGCGTATGCCCACCGATTATCCAGATCTTGTCAAAGCCGCGAGGGCGCTGGTCGAACAACTGCCCAAGCTCGTTCACCCCGCCATGCAGATATTCGGTTTCATCCGGTAACGCCGCTCTCTCCTTGTCAGCATACGCACCGCGCTCATGGAGCGCGAAAACCGTAACCTGCTGCCCGCACGTCACGAAATTCTCGCAAAGGGCTCTGAGGCGGGCACGCTGCGCGAACTGATCCGACGGGATTGCCTGCTTGATGACGAGAACACGCTGCCCCCAGCGTGCCGGCTTGTGCAACACGCCGGAATTCGCCGGGCGATGAGGCAGGTTGCCACGGAGCACCTCGGCAAAGTACCGGCGCAGCACCAGGGTTTCCTGTGCCACAAGCGCAGTACCATCAGGCTCGCGCGGTGCAACACAGATCAGGAAATTCGGATCATATCTGATCTGGCCTGAGCGCATGATCTGACGCAGCGAGAGAGACAGGCCGGCCCAAATGTGCGTCGCAACACGAAGCCCTGCAATCGCGCCGTCAGACGCGGGAATAGCCTTGAGAACGTCGGACCGGCAGAGAAGGGCCCCGCCCCCTGTGCCGTCGCATTGACGAACAAAATCCACATTCGGTGCGAAAGCCTCAGCACCCTCACCATATGAGACACAGCTGCCATCCCGGGCGACTGAAAGCCCGGCCTCGACCACACGCAAATCAAACCCGAGAGCCTGCGGTGCAACAGCGATCACGTCTGACCGCTCAAGATGGGTCATCGCGGCCTCAAGCGCTCCCGCAAACAGCGTGGTACCTGGGTCAATCAGCAGTACCTTCGGGGCGGCAATGGCGGCGCCTGCTATACGCCATCCACCCTGAAGATCCAGCCGCTCCGAGGGGATCACTTCGATACCGTAAGCATAACGGGCGATATTGGCTGTTTCGTCACGCGCGTGGCCGCTGAGCAGGATCACCTGCATCCCACCACAATGGGCAGCATGCAACGAGGCAAGCGTCTGCACCAGATCCAGGAAAGTCTGGGGCGCGTTGATGATGACGCTCAGCTCAGGCTGCCCGACATAGCGGAAATCAAGCGGTGTACGCGCGATAAGCGGCACGAGAGTCTCACCACGCAGAGCCTGCAATGATGCCAGAGCATGAAGCGAAGGCGGTTCAGTCGGCTCGCTCTCGCCAGTATCGCCTTCGCTTTTCACGACCCGCACAAAGGGATTATCGCAGATAGCCTGCCAATCCGGCATGTCACCCCCAAGGGGAAGGGAGGGCAGAGCAACGTTCTCGTTCGGACTGCGCCCCTCGAACACGCCATGATGCACGAAATGCTCGTAGCCATTTCTGAGTACACGAGCACGCACCTGCTCGTTCACATCCTCATATCGTGAAAGATAGAAATCCTCATCGAAATATGGATTGGGGCGGAAGGCTGTCGGATTTTCGTTCGAAAGATAGTGATGCAACGCCGAGGAATATTCTCTCTGCGCAATCTGCGTGCTTACATCCGGATACGTGGTGAGATACCAGGCCGGATCAAAGTACCAGGAAGTACGCAAGCCCGTGATATCCTCACCCAGCAACAGCCGGGAAAATTCACCCTTTTCCGGGTCATAAGGCAGGCGTCTGCTCAGAATTTCGCTACGCAGAACATCTGGCACAAAGAACGCCGAGCTGACGCGGCGCTCCACCTGGCCTATCGACAGGTAATGATCGTACCCGTTGGCGAAGCCCAACTGCCGCACGAGAGCAGGTGTGAGATCCGGGTTCAGGCCAAAATAGCCGCTTTCGGAAAACAGCCAGTGACAGGAACGCCCGCGATGACCAGTCTCGCAATAATGCTGAAAGCCAGACTCGAACACGCCCATTCTGATGCCGTTTTCAACATCGAAATGCGCCCGGCGGTACCAGATCTCGTCGAAATAGCGATTGGGTGAGTGTGCATAACGCGCACCGTCACGCTGCCAGAACTCGTACAATCCACGATCATCGGGCAGGCTGCCCGTCATGCCGATCACTGCATCGCGATAACGTGCGCGATACCAGTCAGGATCGAATACGGCCCAGAGCGGAACCCCAGCGCGCGGCTCATCGCCTGGTCCGATCGCAGAGAGAATATGAGAAGTCTGTGTCATTATTCCGGTCCGGTCTTGTCAGGGCGCGTGCAGTTCAGGACTGGGCCCGACGGCTCAGCATGAGCGCGTGAAAATCCACAGGCTGAATATTGGCGACGGGAAACCCGGACTCGCGAATAAGGCTCAGCAGAATGTGTCGCGCGGAGGGAAACAATCGACGCGGCGCCTCAACCAGAAGCAACGCCTCAAGCAGTTCGGGGCGGGCATTCTGAACGGTGAACAATCCCGAATAGGCCAGTTCGATCTTATAGAGTGTTTCAGGCTCAGGCACATCAGGCGTTGGAGGCGTACGATACCCCATACCGAGAAGAGCCAGTGTCACCTCGAAATTTGGCTGATCCTCGGTCAGTTGCCTGGCATTCACATCGACACGCAAGCCGATATGGGGTCTGGCCGGAAGGTGGAAAAAGACCTCAGGGGCGCCAATCGAGGCAATCGTGGAAGATTTGAGATACTGCGTTCCGGAGACGAGCAATGTTTCCAGGGCGGCCTGATCTGCACGTCCGGACGGTTCCCTGCTTTCGCTTTTTGACATGGCGTCCCGTTCCTCTGATGTCTTTCAATGTCTATGCTTGCCAATGACAAGCATAGTGCGTCAGTGCTTCTGTCATGACTTGGCGATTAAGGCCAGATGAAGCATGTCAAACCAGTGCTCTGGTCATGCTTTAAAACAGACCGTGCATCCAACGCTGCAAATCTGCTCCTCAGCCCTTGCATCGGCCGACCCTGCCCAGCCCTGCTTCAGACGCGATCGGCAGCCTTCAGAAAGACTGTCCACGCAGAAATCCCAGCGCTGGCAGTGGGGACCAGCTACGGGGCAATTCAGCACGCCCGATCTGCCTGACGTCATAGCGCAAAGGAGCCTTGTGTTCCGAAGCAAGAAAATGCCGGTATTCATGAACCTGCCTGCTGCGCCATTCACAATCGGCCTGAGCTGCCTCGCGCGTGGCATGCACATTGGCAATACGGCTGCGCCGTCCCTGCCAGGCCATGACGGCCCACAGCCGGTCCGTATTCGGTAGAGGCGGGCGGAACATGATAAGCTGGGACATGATGGGGTAAAGCCTTCCTCAGAACCATGAGCGGCCTGCCACGCCACCACGCCGTCTGGCTCCGGGTCAAGAAAAAGCAACAAACCTTGCCGCTGACAGGAACCCGGGCTAAGGCGATACGATGAATGCGCGGCACGAAATTCTTGCGCCGATAACCCGGAAATAAGGGGTCTTTGTGATGGTTCGCCTGCTCGTTATCGTCGTTTTTCTTGTCATTCTCATCACTTTTGCTTTGAGCAACCCCGACGCACAGCCTCTGTGGATTGTATCCTATGGCTGGCAGTTCTCGGTCGGGATGCTGGTTCTGGGCGTGGGCGCTGCCAGCTTCCTCATCGGCGGTTTCGTGATTTTCATTGGCGAGATCAAGCAGCGTTCACGAGCCCGCAAGGCCGAACAGCAGGTGCGTGCCCTCGAAACGCAGGTGCTCGACCTTCATCAGCGTATCGACCGCCTGACAATCGCAACCGACCCGAGCCGTGCGCCCTACGAGACCCAGACCAGCACCGTTGCGCCTGCCCCCTGATTTGACCAGCCCGCCCCATCCGGGCGGCCTTCCCCGTTCCAAGCCCCTGATCGAGACAGTTTCATGAAACGCACCCGCCTGATCGCCGCCCTCGACACCCAGAGCCTCGACCAGGCGCGTGACTGGGCGAGCGTGCTCGATGGTCATGTCGATGCGATCAAGCTTGGTATGGAATTCACCTACGCCCAAGGTTTTTCCGCCCTGCGTGAGGTCGCAGGCCGCAACCCGCTTTTCCTCGATCTCAAATTGCATGACATCCCCAATACAGTCGCGAAGGGCCTGAGCAGCCTTGCACCGATCGGGGCGTCGCTGCTTACAATTCACGCCAGTGGCGGCGCTGCCATGATTGCTGCGGCCCGGCAGGCAATCGATGCGAGCTACCCTCCGCTCCATCGGCCCGTACTGCTTGCCGTAACCGTTCTGACCAGCATCGATGAACCCGCTCTGCGCGAGATCGGGGTGCCCGCAACACCCCGTGAGCAGGTGATACGTCTCGGGCGCCTGGCCATGACAGCAGGGGCAGATGGTCTCGTCTGTTCCGCTGAAGAAATTGCCCCCTTGCGTGATGCGCTGGGTGACGCGCCCGTTCTGGTTGTGCCCGGCATCCGCCCCGCAGGGACAGATGCCAATGACCAGAAACGCATCATGACACCCCGCCAGGCCGCGCAGGCGGGGGCAGACTGGATTGTGGTGGGTCGCCCTATCACCCAGGCTCCCGATCCGGCCACAGCGGCGGCCGCCATTCAGGCCGAACTGGCCTCAGCATGAGGCTTCTCCCGCCGCGGCAAGGGCTCCCGGCGGCCAGAAACGCAGTCGGCGTCAAGATTTGCGGCATCACGGAGCCGCAGTCTCTCCAGGCAGCCTGCGAGGCGCGCGCCGACTGGATCGGCCTTGTATTCTTCGATCGTTCACCTCGCTATGTCACGCCAGCAAAGGCTGCATCCCTCATCGCGCAGCAGGCGGATACTGGGCCGCAGGTCGTCGGGCTTTTCGTGAAGGCTCATGACGAAGTCATTGCAGACACACTGGCGGCCTGCCCTCTCGATATCCTCCAGATCTATGACACACCAGAACGCGCACGCGCCATACGTCAAAAGTTTGGGCGACCGGTCTGGCTTTCCTGCCCTGTCAGTACGCGCAAAGACCTCCCTGCCTGCACTGATCTCGATGGGCTTGTCATCGAGCCTCGCGCGCCTTCGTCTGCAGCGAACCCCGGCGGGAATGGGTTGCGGCTGGACTGGAGCGTTCTGAAGGATTGGGATGCACCTTTGCCGTGGATGCTGGCTGGCGGGCTTACGCCGGACAATATCGGTCAAGCCATAACGGACAGTGGTGCAGCTTTCGTAGATGTCTCGTCCGGTGTCGAAACTGCGCCCGGCAAGAAATCAACGACGCTGATACGAAACTTCATCAAAAACGCTCAGGCTACACATCGCAGCCCTTGCGCGCCCCTCAAAAACTGATATGTTCCGCCCGCGCTGGAGAGATGGCCGAGCGGCTTAAGGCGCACGCTTGGAAAGCGTGTGTACGTTAATAGCGTACCGTGGGTTCGAATCCCACTCTCTCCGCCACTGCCAGCATAGCTGCATAGGCATACAAGCTCAGTGAGCTTTCCGAGAAATACGAGGCACATCGTCCTATGGCACCCTTTCGGGAGTGCATAGAACGTATCGTTGCGGCTTCCTGCCCGGCAGCACTTCTTGCGGCAGGGCGAATGGAAAAAACGCATTTACTTTACTGAAGTGCCACCATGCGGCGCGCCTGAATTCTCCGGTACAGGAAAAGACAAATACATCGGACTACCGAATGCGGCAGGAATTTCTGACTGCAGGAAAGCTCGCGCAGCCGTTATGTTCAAGAATTGCCGATTTGAAACATCGCCCGCACGATGCCGCACAAGGGAGAGAATACCCCCTGGTGCGGCCATCACTATGGATGACCCACCCTCTCTAGGCCACTATGCGGGAAAACGAGCCTTCAGCTGATCGCGAAGTCGCTGGTCTTGAGATCGGTTACCCCAATGAACGTTATCTTGGCACTGCCATCGATCATGACAGACGTGTTGCCGCCTGAGACTGTAGCGGTATTGAGGATGGTCTGCGCCGCAGCGTTTGAGGAAGATGGCTTGTAATTGTAGAGGAAGAACTTGTTATCGGCCGCACGGAAGTCGGTGATGGTGAAATTGCCTGCTGTGTGGTTGTTCAGCATGCCGAACAGGTTGCCCGCCCCTGATCCCCCGGTGACCGTAGCAGAAGCCGCGTTATCCGATGTGCCTGTAAAAGCAGTACCGAAATAGAACTGATCGGATGCTGTGCCTCCGATCACCGTTTGCTGCCCGGCACCTGTCCATGCCGAGAGACCGCCCGCAACATTACGTCCATCGATATTCTGTGCGCCGGTAGTATAGGGCTGGTTCGCCGTAAACAACAGGCGCGAGGCTGAACTCAGGGTTGCTGCCAGTCCATCGGCTCCAAAAATTGTTCCGCTGCCAGCGGAAATTGCGGTCTTGCCCGTTCCGGAAATGAAATTCAGCGCACCCCCGACACTGATTGTCTGATCACTCCCATGCACGACCTGCAAATTGGAGGTCGCGGAGATCGTATCACCCTGAGTTCCGGTTACCGTTGCAGAACCCGAACTGACATTGATCACGGAAGAAGTGCCACCATAGACCGTGCTGTTATCAGCCACCGTGATGCGGTTATTGCTCGAAAAATCCATGACGGCAGCATTGGTCTTGAGTTGCGCCGTCGAATTTCCCCCCTGAAGCGATACCGTATCAATGGCGCCCGCTGCGCCGTAGATCGTATCCTGACCCACCGAGTTGACGAAGTTATTCGACCCACCGAGATAGATCAGGTTGTTCCCCGTCCCCCCCGTAATGGTATTCGTGCCTTGCGCACCGTAGATCGTGTCATTCCCCGCACCGGTAGCAATGTTCCACTTACCTGCCGATCCAGACGCATTGAATACATTATTGCCCTGGGTCGCGGCAAAGCTGCCCGCATTATTCCCAACCTTTACGGTCGAGCCATACTGATTGCTGGATACAATATTGATATAACTGGCCGTATTTTGCGTCGTATCGAGCGTGGTGCTACCGGTCAGCGTGCTGTCATCCGTCGATCCAACAACAATGTTGGAGTAATTGCCGGAAACGCCATAAGTCCCTGCACGATCCACGATAGCCTGAGAAGCCTTCTGCGAGGAAACATAACCATTCGAACCGGGGGAGAGAATGTTGTTATCGAGTGAACCTGCCGTAAGCATGGTCTGGATGCTCGAGGCATAGGTCTTCGCCATCATGCCTGCTGTGTCGCCTGAGGTGTAGGGCACATAAACGGTGTTATTGACACCTTTGACGATGAGATTGGGCATGAAGACCTCGCTGGTTGTCTGCGTTGCAGTATTGTTTTCTGGCACCATCGATACGACCTTTGTCGAGGTCGAACGGTCGGCATAGGTAACGTTCTTGCTGGTATCGTAAGTAATGATAGGATCTTCGACGTTATAGTTGCCGGTCACGTCGGTCGTCTGGCCCGTCCCGATTGACTCGACGCCAATATAGCAACCACTCAGATACCAGTTGCTCAGGTTCTCCAGATCACTCGCAAGATTGGGATAAACGCCAACAATCGCCTTGATTGCCGCCATCAAACCCTGGTTTACGTCAACAGTCGTCTGATACATGACGCCATTGTTCGAGGCGACTTTGGGATTGATGTAGTCGGCCTGGGTGCCGGTAAAATTGAAAATGGAACCGCCAAGCGATTTCGTAATCGACACATAGGTTTCAGGCGTACCCTTGTAATCGACAGTCTCAAATTGCAGGAAAAGACCAAAGCTCATGGACGGACCATGATAATTGATCGTGAAATTAATCCCCGCCTGATAGACACCAGTCGTGCCAGAGTAATTACTTATGCCCTGTATTACAGAGGCCGTAATCTGATGATTAAATGAGTACTGCCCATCGACAGATTTGACCGCAGCAAGCTGGACATCGAGCAGATGGCCGCCCTGCGCCGCCATCTGATAGATATAATGCCCGTTATCCGGGTCCTGAAAGACATTGTAACTCGTTTTGCCCGCTGCCGACGTCGCAGATCCCTGGCTCCAGTGTCCGACGGAGTAGCCGAAATTCCCGTCCCACACGCGGGTGTCATCCCCACTGAGTGGATCGAAGGCTGTAGCCTGGTTCCACTGGATGATTGCCCAGTCTGGTGACTGACCACCACTCAGTTGAGACATCGAACTGTTATAGACGATCTGCCCATTAACGACCTGCTGCGTATTCATCGGCAAGTTCGGGCCACTCAAACTAGGGTCGCTGTATATATTCGTTGTTGTATTAGTATTGGTAGTGCCCATCGTTAATTCGACCCTTTTAATTCGTTAAATAAACTCTACGCCCTGTCAGATGTCTAGTCTGCACCTTGCATATTTAAATTCTCTTAATACGCAGACAAATTTCTCACCGCGTTGTGATCTTAATATACATCGCGGAATGAGAACGAAACTTCGATATTATTTGGAATTATTTCCAACATATCTATAATTATCCACATAGATCCGACGCTCCAATCTAGAAAATATGAAGCGAACGATATTCCGGGTCATCAGCCTGTTACAGCTGTCAAATTTCGTTAAGGTTCATGGCTGAAACCGTTATCAAGTATCAACACACCCACGATATGGGTTATCCACGTGCAAGAGCGGAGGAAAACGATGCTTCCCTCTTCCGAATCTTTACTGGGTTCGTTCCCGTTGGATGAGCGCTCTGCGAAGCCAGTGGCGTTGCCATCGCGTCATGCAACGCCTCTTCCCTACGATGACCTAAGCCTGAAACACGATAGAGCTGGGCGCCCAGCCAAGGCGAGCTCGGCTGAAAACCCCACCCGCGTGCGAGCCGTCCACGCTCTTTGGAACGCGAGACATCCCACGGCTTCGGCAAAAAAAACCCCGGCTAAGCCGGGGTTCTGCAAGCGTGGTCTCAATATGAGTCCAACTTAGCGTGGTGCGAGCACCATGATCATCTGACGATTCTCAAGCTTGGGCATCTGCTCAACCTTGGCCTTGTCTTCCATTTCGGTGCGGATACGCTCGAGCATCTTGATGCCGAGCTCCTGATGGGCCATTTCGCGACCCTTGAAGCGCAGCGAAACCTTGACCTTGTCGCCTTCAGCCAGGAAGGAATTCATGGCGCGCAGCTTCACCTGGTAGTCATTTTCATTGGTGCTGGGGCGCACCTTGACTTCCTTGATCTCGATGACCTTCTGCTTTTTGCGCGCTTCGTTCTTCTTCTTCTGCTGTTCGTATTTGAACTTGCCGTAGTCGAGAATCTTGACGACCGGCGGTTCAGCCGTCGGGCTGATTTCCAGAAGGTCGAGTCCGACCGAATAGGCGCGTGCAAGAGCATCGCGCGTTGTCATGACGCCAGCCATTTCGCCGTCGGCGTCAATCAAGCGCACCTGAGGAACACGGATTTCCTCGTTAACTCGGGGCCCTTCACGGGTGGGTGCGGCCTGCATCGGTGGTCTAGCTATGGTCGTCTCCTGTCGACGTTTTCAGATCTTGTGCGTGTCGGCACTTCAATACGCGCAACCCGGCCAAAAATTTCATCACCTTAGCGTGACGAAATTAACGGCTTGTTTGCGGGAAGGCCGGTGCCCCGACATAGTCACGAAGCACCGGGATTGCAAGGTTTTCGCGCCTGTCTGCTGCGTTTCAGCCCTGCAGACGTTGCATATCGGGTGCCTTGGCTTCCTCGCCCAGGAGTGTGACCACTTCCTCAAGGCCCAGAATTTCCTGTGCTGCGCCACCCAGACGACGCATGGCCACCTTGCCTTCTTCCGCCTCGCGGCGTCCCACGACGAGGATGACAGGAACACGGGCAAGCGAATGCTCACGGATCTTCGCGTTGATCTTCTCGTTGCGCCCGTCCACCTCAACCTGAAGCCCGGCGCGGCGCAGCTTTGCAGCCACTTCCTGCGCGTAAGGCTCGGCATCCGTCACGATGCTTGCCACCACAACCTGCGTCGGGGCCAGCCAGAGCGGGAACTTGCCCGCAAACTGCTCGATCAGGATGCCGATGAAGCGCTCGAAGCTACCGAGAATGGCACGATGCAGCATCACCGGGCGATGGCGCGCGCTGTCCTCACCGATATAGGAAGCATCCAGACGCTCGGGCAGGATGAAATCGACCTGCAATGTGCCGCACTGCCAGTCGCGACCGATCGCATCCGTCAGCACGAATTCGAGCTTCGGGCCATAGAAGGCGCCTTCGCCCGGGTTGGTCTCGAATGTCACACCCGCCAATGCACAGGCTTCCTTGAGCGCCTTTTCCGACTTGTCCCAGGTCGCATCGTCACCCGCACGCGCGTCGGGACGGTCGGAGAACTTCACGCGGAAATTCTCGAAGCCCAGATCGCGATAGACCTCATCGAGCATGGCAACGAACGTCGCCGTCTCGGCTGCAATCTGTTCCTCGGTGCAGAAGATATGTGCATCGTCCTGCGTGAAGCCACGGACACGCATGATGCCATGCAGCGCCCCCGAGGGCTCGTAACGATGACACGCGCCGAACTCCGCCATACGCAGCGGCAGCTCGCGATAGGAGCGCAGCCCATGGCGGAAGATCTGCACATGGCAGGGGCAGTTCATGGGCTTGAGGGCGAGGGTCTTTTCCTCGTCCTCAACCGTCGCGATGAACATGTGCTCGCGATATTTGTCCCAATGGCCCGAGGCTTCCCACAGGGCACGGTCCACCAGCTGGGGCGTACGCACTTCCTCATAGCCATAGCGCGTCTGGATACGGCGCATATAGTCCTGAAGCACGGTGTACAGACGCCAGCCCTTGGCGTGCCAGAAAATCTGGCCTACCGCCTCTTCCTGGATATGGAACAGATCCATCTCGCGGCCGATACGGCGATGGTCGCGCTTTTCTGCCTCTTCCAGCTGGTGCAGATAGGCGTCGAGTTCCTTCTGATCGCGCCAGGCCGTGCCATAGATACGCGTCAGCATGGGGTTACGATGGTCGCCGCGCCAATACGCGCCTGCCACCTTCATGAGCTTGAACGCCGTGCCGATATCGCCGGTGCCGCGCATATGCGGCCCACGGCACAGATCGAGCCAGGCCCCCTGACGATAGATCGAGATGGTCTCGCTCTCGGGCAGATCGCGGATCAGTTCCGCCTTGAAGCGCTCACCCTTCTCCTCGAAGAAGGCAATGGCCGCGTCACGATCCCATTCTTCACGCTCGAACGGCGCATTGGCCGCGATAATCTCACGCATCTTCGCCTCGATCGCCTCGAAATCCTCGGGCGTGAAAGGCTGATTGCGGAAGAAATCGTAATAGAACCCGTCCTTGATGGAGGGGCCAATCGTTACCTGCGTGCCGGGCCAGAGCGCCTGCACGGCTTCGGCCAGCACATGGGCGGTATCATGGCGGATCATCTCCAGAACGATATCGTCCTTGCGCGTGATGAAGCGCAGCTCTGAATCCTCGGCAATGGCCGTCGAGAGATCGACCAGCTTGCCATTCAGGCTCATCGCAACGGCAGCACGCGCCAGACCGGGACCGATCGAAGCCGCAACTGCCGTGCCAGTCGTGGCACCGTCGAACGTGCGAACGGAACCATCGGGCAGGGTAATGGCAGGCATGGAGATGCGCTCCTGGCGTAAGAGATAAGTTGAGCTGTTCTAATGGCCCCAGTTAAGGCAGGCCGCAACCCTGGAAACGTCAAGCCTGCGCAGATCATCGACGGCCAGAATACGCACCTGACCTGGCGCGCGCCCGACCGGCGCCGTCAGACGCGGGTTACTTTCACCGGAAAACAGAACGAGAGACCGGCAACCCATCGCAGCCGCCAGATGCATCGGGCCTGTATCATTGCCAACCGCCAGAGCGGCGCGCGCAAAGATCCCCCCCAGCGACAGCAGATCCGTCTGTCCTGTCAGGTCGAGCATGGCGGGCACCTGAGCCTTGATCGTTTTGGCCAGACCGGATTCGCTGGCCGCGCCGATCATGACGACATGCAGGCACGATGCGAGCAGCTCATGCGCCAGAGCCGCATAATGGCTGGCCGGCCAGCGTTTGGCGGGTCGATGAGGGGCCGCCCCCGGTACGATGACCGCATAGGGGGCAGGCAGATCGGGCCCACCACGCCCCAGCCACTCCAGATCCGTGCCGGACAATTCAGGCACACCCAGCCGCGCCAGCTGATCACGCTGTCGCGCCACGCTGTGCATGGCATCACGATAGGGGTTGTCGTGAAAGAATGTCCCATCCGGCGCAATCCCGCACCAGCGTTTCTGCCCGGCCAGACGCTGATACCGGGTGCTTCGCCCTGATGTCTGCAGATCAATCACCAGATCATGTCCGCGCAGGGTGCGACGCAGGGCCATCACGCCACGCAGGTCCGACCAGCGCGGTCGCGCATCGACGGTCACGTGATCGAACCACGGGCTGGCCTTGGCCAGCGGTGCAAACGGCGTGGTGGTCAGCAGGGTGATCTCTGCCTCGGGCCAATGCGCCCTGATGGCGGCAAAAGGGGCGAAGGCCTGCACGAAATCACCCAGCGCGCCGAGCTTGATCACGAGTATACGAAACATCCGGCCATCCTAGCCGAGGGCGCGTTGCGATGATACGCCATCTGTCTGCTCTCCCGGCGTCAGGCCATGTCCGGACCCGTGTCGCCCCGCAAGCAGGACCAGAATCCGGTGCAGGAACCCCCCATGTCCGACAATCCTTCCCACATCCTTTCCTTCGGCAGCGTCAATATCGACATCACCGCCCGCGCCGAGCGCATCCCCCATCCGGGCGAAACGGTCCATGCCGCAAGCTATGCCATTGGGCTTGGTGGCAAGGGGGCCAATCAGGCCGCTGCCGCAGCACGTCTCGGACAGGGCTGTGGGCTGAACGTTTTCATGGCGGGCCGCACCGGCACCGATAATTTCGGTGCCATGGCGCGCAAGCTTCTCACCCCTTTTGGCGTCGATCTCAAAGCCCTGCGAGAGGACCCCGCTCACCCGACAGGCGTTGCGCTGATCACGGTTGATGAAAAGGCCGAGAACATCATTACCGTCGCAGGCGGTGCCAATATGGCGCTCGACAGCAGTGATGTCGCCGCCCATCGATCCCTGATCGAACAGGCATCGGTGCTGCTTCTACAGCTCGAAATTCCTCTCGCCCTCACGATCGAAATCGCCGAGACCGCCAAAAACGCAGGAACGCTCGTGATTGTCGACCCGGCCCCCGCCCCGGTCGATGGCCTGCCTGAGGCCCTGTGGCGCGCCCTCGATATCGTCACCCCCAACGAAACCGAAACGCGCCTTCTGACTGGCATCTACCCTGAAACGCAGGAAGACGCAGCGCGGGCTGCGCGCAAATTGCAGTCCCTCGGTGCCACCCATGCACTGGTCAAGATGGGGGCAAGAGGGGTGTATTATCTCAGCGGTGATCGGGAGGGCTTTGTCCCCCCTTATCCGGTCAAGGCTATCGACACCGTTGCAGCGGGCGATTGCTTCAACGCCGGTCTCGCCGCGGCCCTGACGCTGGGCAAGCCGTTCGACGAAGCGGTGCATTTTGCTGCAGCCTGCGGTGCGCTCGCGACCACGCGGCTTGGCGCTGCCGAATCAGCGCCCCACTGGCACGATGTTACAGCGATGGTTGAGAACAGACCGGCTACCTGACCAAAAGACAGGTCGAAGATCCGGGGCGACGGACCACGCGGTCCGTCTCCTGGTTTATGGGCCTTGAACCCGGGCTGACGCCAGGTCAGTCCTGATCGGGGTCGGCGTCGAGAACGGCCTCGTCCTGTCTTGCCAGATAGGCTTCGTGGCCGTCCGGGGCGAGGGTAATCACGCGGTCCCAGTCCTGACGCGCCTGCCCGTATTGCCGCAGGCGCACATTCAGGATCCCGCGCTCCAGCAGGGCCTCGACATCATCGGGCGACAGGGCCAGCGCCCTATTGGCATCTGCCATCGCTTTGGCGCTCTGCCCAAGATAGCGATAAGCGGTAGCGCGGACCACGAAAGCACCGACCAGATAGGGGTCTGGCACAGCGTCAGGTTTTACCAACGCCGGTGCCGCGGGTGATACAGCCGGATCGTCACCCGGCAGGGCGCCGAGAGCGGCGATCGTTTCTGCAAAATGCCCCTGCATCGACAGGCTGCGGGCCAGAAGCACCCTGCGCCCAAGCGACGCGGAGTCATGCGACAATGCCTGCCGCGCCGCACGTTCCGCTGCTTTTCCGTCCCCTGCCAGCAACCAGGCTGCGGCCGCCTGCTCGGCAAAAACGGCACGCTCACCAGCGTTTCCATCATGCCCGTCCTGCGCGGTAGCGGCATGGGAAGGCAATGCAGGCCCTTCCGGCCCCGACGCGCCATGCCCTTGCTGGCCTCTTCCACCCTGAATGGCGGTGGGGGCCTCCGGCGCTGCCAGACCCTCGAACTCCGTCGCAGCATCCCTATAGGCGCCAAGTGCCAGATCAGCCTGCGCCAGACACTCATGGGCGCTGCGCCCCCCGCCATGATGCAGCCAGTCCTGCGCCGTTTCCTGCACCAGATCGGGGGTATCGGGTAACGGTGCCAGGCAATGCGCAAGGGTTTGCGGCGGGGAATAGGCCAGCGCGCCCCCTGCCCAAAGGCTACTCCCTATCGCCAAGGCACCAAAAGCATGTTTCATACCTTGTGAATTGGCGCGGCATCGCGCCAGCGGTCAAGCGCGAATGGGAGCTTTCATGCCACCTCACCTCGTTATTCTGGGTCAGGGCTATTCTGCCAGTGCCGTTGTCGCGCCCGCCGAAGCCAAAGGCTGGCAGGTGACCGGTACGAAACGCGCGCCCGAGCCGGACTCGACTCTGCTCGCTTTCGATGCCGCCGGAGAGGCTTTGCATCAGGCCACTCATGTGCTGATCAGCGCGCCACCCTCCGAGGCGAGCGACCCAGCGCTTCTTCGCTATGGGGACGTGCTGCGCGAGGCACCCCATCTGCGCTGGATCGGCTATTACTCGACCACCGGCGTTTATGGTGACCGTCAGGGTGGCAGCGTTGATGAAACCACGCCTGTCGCTCCCGGTCAGTCGCGCAGCCGTGCCCGCGTGCAGGCCGAGCACGACTGGCAGGCGCTTGCACGCGACCGCCAGATTGCCTGCGATATCATGCGGCTTGGCGGCATATATGGCCCCGGGCGCTCGGCTTTCGACACGCTTCGCTCAGGCAAGGCCAGGCTGGTCGATGCACCCGGTCACCTGTTCAGCCGTATCCACCGCGATGATATCGCTGGTGCCACACTTGCAGCGATAGCCACCGCCTCTCCTGCCTCATCCCGCATCCTGAATTTCGTCGATGACTGTCCCAGCCCTCAGGCCGATGTATTCGAGGAAGCCGCACGACTCAGCCATCATCCCCTCCCCCCCAGAGTAAGCCTTGAGGCCGCATGGGCAGAACTGAGCCCGATGGCCCGCAGCTTCTGGTCAGAAAGGCGCGTGGTTCAGAGCAGACTGACACAGCGTCATCTTGGGCGGTCCTGGCTCTACCCCAGCTATCGCGAGGGACTGGCTGCCATTTACGCCTCTGAAACACCCTGAGTGGCAAAAAGCTCTGCAGGTGATACGCCCTGCAGGCCCCGTGATACACACTCCCTCCAGAGATGAGAGGCTTGAAGCGTCGATGAGACTGCCGCTTTGAAACACATGTTTTCAGCGAGAAAAACATTCCGGACTGGCAACCCTGTTCACGGATACGCTAAGCCGGAAGCGCCCATGATCATGCTCCGTTTTCTCCGCCCGCTTCTGCCTGCGCTTTGCGCCATCATGCTGCCTTGCCTGCTGACGGGCTGCATCACCATTGGGCCTACACGTCTGTCGCATGACCAGCTTGATTACTCGCGCGCCTTGGGCGAGGCCGAGAAGCATGCGATGCTTCTTAACATCATACGCATACGCTATGCCGACCCGCCGACCTTTCTCGACACCACACAGGTCATTGCAGGCTATCAGCTCAACCGCTCGGTCAATGGAGGGTTCAACGCCTTCCCCTCCGGCGTGGGAAGCTATCTGTTCGGCAGTGGCACCGCCACGCTGCAGGAAAGCCCGACCTTTACCTACCAGCCCGAAACCGGGCAGCAATATGCGGAAAATGTTATCCGGCCCATCTCGCCGGTGGTCATTATGCCGCTCAGCCTTGGCGGCCTGCCCATAGACACGCTTTTGCGCCTGACGGCCCAGTCGATCGATGGATTGTCCAATGTTCGCGCCCTTGGCGCAGGCCCGACGGGCGGTGGTTCCGTGCGGTTCTACCTGCTGCTGCATGATCTGCGCCAGCTGCAGATCCAGGGTGCCATGACCATACGCATCTCGACCGATGCCCCCAAACCCTCAGGCGACCAGCCCCCCTCGGGCTCCGCCAACAAACCAGCGGGGACACAGCCTGAACACGCCTATCTGGTCCTGACGGCCACCTCGGACCCGGCCCTGACCACCATTCAGGCCGAAGTACGCCGCCTGCTGCATCTCGACCCCCACGCTGAAGAGGCCGAAATCGTTTACGGCCCCTATCCCAAGGTGCCAGGACAGATCGCTATCCTCACACGCTCCATGTTCGCCATGCTGTCGCAGATCGCCTATGAGATGGAGGTGCCCGAGGAGGATGTGAAAGCCACGCGCACGCTGCCCACCATCAGCCCGGTCGGTATCGAGACACGACCCGATGTAGTGATCCATTCCGGCAAATCCGCGCCTGAGCATAACTATGACGAGGTGCGTTACCGGGGCCGCTGGTACTGGATCAGCGATGACGATTTCCGCAGCAAGCTGAGCTTCACCATGATGCAGATTCTCGCAGCCCTCGCCGCCACCAGTCATTCGCCCGGTGCCGTCATCACGATCCCGGCCGGATAAAACCCTGCTTGTCTGGTCTGATGCCAGACAGATCCCGGCCCCGGCGTTGCCAGCGCGCCACACTGACATTGGCAAAGCCACGGGCGGGCAGATCGCTCACGTTTCGGCTTGCGGTCTCCTCCCTTTGCCTTGCCCGGGCGTTCGGGGACCGAAAGAGCACAGTAGGCGCAGGAAAGCGCACGACATGACGCCATCCTAAAACCGTATTGCACAACCGGCGTATCATAATTTTCACCGATATGTGTTGCCCTGTTCTGTTTGCCTTCAGGATAGTCTCCGCAGTTCGTCTCAAGGAGGTTTCATGACGTCTCGTACCAGACCCAGACGCATTAGCGACTGGGGGACATTGGCGCTTTCCATACTCATTGTCCTGTTCGGACTGATCTTTGTCGGCGGTGGCGGCTATCTGCTCAGCCTCGGCGGCTCAGCCTATTATCTGATCTGCGGCATCGTGCTGCTGGCCTCAGGCCTTTTCATGGCCATGGGCCGCCTTCTGGGTGGCTATCTGTTCCTTCTCGCCTGGGCTGGTACGCTGGTCTGGACCATTGCCGAATGTGGCTTTGACTGGTGGGGCTGGCTGCCGCGCCTGTTCGGCCCGACGCTGATTGCCATTCTCGTCGTGCTCAGCCTGCCTGTCCTGCGTCGTCAGGATACGGTTCGTCCAGTTTCCCGCGGAGCCGTCTGATGCGTAAACCAGCCCTTATGACCGCCACCATCCTTGGTGGCCTCATTTCCGCAACCGTGGCTTTCGCACAGATCCCGCCGTCGAACTCGACACCCGGTGAAGATCACACGGCGCCTGAAGAAGCCCACAAGCAGGGTCCTGGCCGCTTTGGTGGTCCCGCTCCCTCCGCGCCGCAGGCTCCTGGCGTAAACGCCGCCAATCTGCCCGATATTTCCGAGATCGGCATTGCCGATGTTCCGGCTGCCGTACCGCAGATCGACAGCACCCCCGCCCGTGAGGACTGGCCCGCTTATGGCCGTGACTCCAACCAGTCGCGCTTTTCGCCGCTGGATCAGCTGACGCCGGAAAATGTCGGCAAGCTCAAGCGCGCCTTCGTCTATCACACCGGCAGCAAGCCCGGTCCAGGACAAGCCAATAAATGGGCGGCCGAAACCACCCCCATCAAGGTTGGCAACTCGCTCTACATGTGTTCAGCCATGAACGACATGATGCGTATCGATGCCGCCACCGGCAAGGAAATCTGGCGCCATGATGCCGGGGTGAAGTACCAGTCCATTCCCTACACCGCTGCGTGCAAGGGCGTGACCTACTACACCTCCTCGACCATCCCTGAAGGCCAGCCCTGCCACAACCGCATCATGGAAGCCACGCTCGACATGCGCCTGATTCAGGTCGATGCCGAGACGGGCAAGCTGTGCGAGGGCTTCGGCTTTGGCGGTCAGGTCAACCTAATGCAGGGCATGGGTGAATCAGTGCCCGGTTTTGTGTCCATGACCACCCCGCCCCCGGTCATCAACGGGATCGCTGTCGTGAACCACGAGGTTCTCGATGGTCAGCGCCGCTGGGCCCCTTCGGGCGTGATCCGTGGCTACGACGCTGAAAGCGGCAAGTTTGTCTGGGCCTGGGACGTCAACAACCCCGACAACCATCACCAGCCCGAGCCCGGCAAGTTCTACAGCCGCGGCACGCCCAATTCATGGGCTGCCATGACGGGCGATAACGAACTTGGCCTGGTCTATGTCCCGACCGGCAACTCGGCCGCCGATTATTACAGCGCCATGCGTACCGACAAGGAGAACGCTGTCTCGTCCTCCATCGTCGCACTCGACGTCAAGACAGGCGAACCGCGCTGGGTCTTCCAGACGGCGCACAAGGATGTCTGGGACTACGACATCGGCTCACAGGCGACCAAGTTCGACTATCATCATGCCGATGGCTCGGTCACGCCCGCCCTGCTGGTACCCACCAAGCGTGGCCAGACCTTCGTGCTCGACCGTGCGACAGGCAAGCCGCTGCCGGAATTCCCGGTGGTTGAAAAGCCTGCGCCCGCCAGCACGATGTCGGATGATCCGCGCAGCCCGACGCAGCCCTGGTCGACCGCCTTCCCGCGCCTTGCTTTCCCTGACCTGAAGGAAAGCGACATGTGGGGCATGTCGCCCATCGACCAGCTTTATTGCCGCATCATGTTCCGCAAGGCACGTTATGTCGGTGAGTTCACCCCGCCTGCACTCGACAAGCCGAATATCGAATATCCCGGCTATAACGGTGGCAGCGACTGGGGCAGCATGGCCTATGATCCGCAATCGGGCATCGTCATTGCCAACTGGAACTCCACCCCGATGTACGATCAGCTCATCACCCGCAAGAAGGCTGATGCGCTGGGCTTGAAGCCGATCGACAACCCCACCTACAATCCTGCTGGCGGTGGTGCCGAAGGTAATGGCGCCCAGGCCGACACGCCTTACGGCATTGTCGTGACCCCGTTCTGGAACCACTACACGGGCATGATGTGCAACAAGCCGCCTTACGGCATGATCGAGGCCATCGACATCAAGACCAAGAAGGTCCTGTGGTCGCGCCCCCTCGGCACGGCTCGCGCCAATGGTCCGTGGAACATGCCGACCGGCCTGCCTCTGAATATCGGCACGCCGAATAACGGTGGCTCGGTCATCACCAAGGGCGGTCTCGTCTTTGTGGCAGCGGCAACCGACAACCAGATCCGCGCCATCGACATCAAGACCGGCAAGGATGTGTGGTCCGACGTGCTCCCCGGCGGCGGCCAGGCCAACCCGATGACCTATGAAGTCAACGGCAAGCAGTATGTCGCCATCATGGCCGGTGGTCATCACTTCATGATGACACCTGTCACTGACCAGCTCGTTGTCTATGCCCTGCCGGATGAGGCCGAGGCGAAGCACTGAGTTCTGCTTTTCAGACAGGGCTCAGGCGCGCCATCGCCTGATTCCTGACAGACTGAGAGAAAGGCCGGAGGTATTCCTCCGGCCTTTTCTTTTACCCGCGTTTGAGGTCGCGCATGTCGACCCGCGGCGTCTGAATCACCTGATCAAGGGCGCATCTCCCGCAACATATGGGTTTTTTGGTTGGTGCCGTGTCTTTCCCCTCCCTGCGACGCACGCTTCATGCTACCGGCAACCCATGTCACGCCTTCGTCCCCATATCCTTCAGGTTCTCCCGGCCCTCGGCACGGGGGGGATCGAGCAGGGGACTGTGGAAATGGCAGAGGCCATCATCGCCGCTGGTGGTCGTGCCGTTGTGGCGAGTGCGCGCGGAGCCCTCGTGCCACGCCTTCTCTCGATCGGCGCCCGCCATATCGAGCTGCCGCTTGGTCAGAAATCCCCTCTCGCCATTTTGCGTAATGCCCGCACCCTGTCACAGTTGATCCGTGATGAGGGGATCGACCTGGTTCATGCGCGTTCCAGAGCGCCCGCCTGGGCGGCGTGGCGCGCCACACGCCGCACCAACACGCCCTTCGTCACGACGTGGCATGGTGTGCACAAGGCCAGTTTTCCGGGCAAGAAACGCTATAATGCGGTGCTGGCGCGCGGGGCGCGCGTCATTGCCATCAGCACCTATATCGCCACCCGCCTGCGCGATGATTATCAGGTAGGCGAGGACCGGCTTCGCCTGATCCCACGCGGGGCCGACATGGCCCGCTTTGATCCCGACCTCGTCAACGGCGCCCGTATCCAGGCCCTTGCCGAAAGATGGCAGGTCCCTCCCGGTACGCCCGTCATCATGTTGCCGGGCCGTCTCACACGCTGGAAGGGACAGTTGTTTCTCCTGCGGGCGATGGCACGACTGCAACATCTGCTACCCGGTCCCTGGCTTGCCATGCTTGTCGGCCCTGCCGATCCGAAAGACAGTTATGTCCGGGAGATCGAGGCAACCGCCGCGCAGCTCGGTCTGCGCGAGCGCCTGCGTTTCGCCGGGCTCTGTCAGGACATGCCCGCAGCCTATGCGCTGGCCGATGTCGTGACCGTTCCCTCTCTTCGCCCCGAGCCTTTTGGCCGCGTGGTTATCGAGGCACAGGCAATGGGACGGCCCGTGGTCGTGACAGCGCAGGGTGGTGCCATGGAAACTGTCCTGCCTTATCAGACCGGGCTGCTCATCCCGCCCGACGATGCCCAGGCGCTGGCCGATGCGCTGTTTCAGATCCTCACCCTGTCCGAGGGCGCCCGCTCTCTGCTATCGGAAACGGCACGTCATCACATTGCGGAAAACTACACGACGCGGCAGATGCAATCGGCCACGCTCGCCGTCTATGATGAACTGCTCGGTAGCTGCCTGTCGGACAATTTTCGGGAATACTACCCATGACCACACCATCCCGCCCGACCCTGACCGAAAAGGCGCAGGCTGATCTCGACAAGCGTCTGGCGCGTGAGGCCGCAGCCCTGCGCGCCAACCTGCTGCGCCGCAAGGCACAGGTGCGCAACCGCGCTGTCAAGGCGCCTGAGGACCAGGACATGCCGGCACCCTCTACCGAGACTTCTTCTTCCTGAAAGGAACCATTCATGTCCAAGGCTCTCTACGCCACCATGCGCGCCCTGCCCGGCAAGCGCGAGGAAGTCGCCCGTCTGCTCACGGCCCTGGCCGATGACGTACGCGGCGAACCCGGCAATGAACGCTTCGTGGTCTACACCCTCGAATCCGACCCCGATTTCTTCCATGTCGAAGAAACCTATCGTGACGACGATGCCTTCAAGGCCCATATGGGCATGGAACATGGCAAGGTGTTCAACAACGCCATCAAGACCCTTGTCGAGGGTGGTGCGTCGCAGGTCGTATTCCTGACCCATATCGCCTGATTTCGGGCGTCCGGGTTCCTCGCCCGTCCTCCCCGGTTTGCAGGACCACCGCTGCGCGGCTAGACCTGCAAACCCGTTCATTTCCCACAGATCGAGAGATTCACGATGCCCATCATGCCAGATAGCTGGATCCGCCAGATGGCCCAGGAAAAGGGCATGATCGAGCCCTTCGTCGAAGCCCAGAAGCGCGAGGGCGTCATTTCTTACGGCCTCTCCTCCTATGGATACGACGCCCGCGTTGGCGAGGATTTCAAGATCTTCACCGATGTCGACAACGCTGTGGTGGACCCCAAGAAGTTCGCGGCAAACAGCTTCGTCACGCGCACGGGCGATATCACCATCCCGCCTAACAGCTTCGCCCTCGCCCACACGGTCGAATATTTCCGCATCCCGCGCGATGTGCTCGTCGTCTGCCTCGGCAAATCCACCTATGCCCGCTGCGGCATCATCGTGAACGTGACCCCGCTCGAACCCGAATGGGAAGGTCAGGTTACTATCGAGATCAGCAACACGACCAAGCTGCCCGCACGTATCTATGCCAATGAGGGTATCTGCCAGTTCCTATTCTTCCAGGGCGCCTCGCCCTGCGAAACGAGCTATGCTGATCGCGCTGGCAAGTACATGAAGCAGCTTGGCGTCACGACCCCACGTCTCTGATACCCTGCCCCTCATAAGGGGCCCTGCCTCAGGCCTTGCCCGCACCGGACCGTTCCTGCGTGTCCTGTCCGGCCAAGGCATCAAGAGAGCACACGTCCCTCCTGCGGGGCGCCAGACATCGCCCCCTCGATACGCCTGCCGATCACCCTTCACTCCGCTCAACTGCGACTCGGGCTAGAGCTATAAAAACCTTTTTGCGAAGCGTTCTCAATAACTTGGCACAGCCATTGCTTGGCAACTTTCGACACTGCGGGCATGTTAGAGGCGTCATCACGGTTTTGGGAACGCACCATGAGCCAGACATCTCTCCCCCCCGCTATCGACCCAGATTATCTGGCTCTGCTGGATTCCGATCGCATCTCGGGCCGTACGCGTCAGATCATGGAGGAGCGGGCCCAGACCAGCGATGCCAATTACGTACCGCGTCATTTGTCGGCCGGTGCGTATGAGACGCTCGTTGCACTAACGGCCCGCGTACTTCCCCAGCAATCCGTCCTGAGTGATGCCAGCATCAATCTGGCGGCCCGGATCGACGCACGCCTTGGAACACCGGGCGATGGCTGGCGCTTTGCGACCTTGCCGCCCGATCAGGAGGCCTATGAACAGGCCCTGAGCGGGCTGGACGTCCATGCACGCTCCAGCAAGGGCAAGGCCTTTGCAGCACTCAGTGCAGCCGAGCAGGATCAGATCATTCACGTCATGGCCGAGGGCGCGCTCGAAACAGCGCAACTGGATGCCACACAGATGCGCGCCTGGTTTGCAGATCTGCGCGCCGATTGCGTGCAGATCTTCATTTCGCACCCGGCGGTCCAGGCTCAGCTTGGCATCGACGCGATCTTCAACGGCGGCGACGGTTTTTTC
Source organism: Asaia sp. As-1742 (assembly GCF_011753235.1). Lineage (NCBI taxonomy): Bacteria > Pseudomonadati > Pseudomonadota > Alphaproteobacteria > Acetobacterales > Acetobacteraceae > Asaia > Asaia sp. As-1742. The sequence goes on from NZ_VWWA01000007.1 coordinate 71,530, forward strand.
CAGGGTTTCTCTGAAATGGGAGAAGGTGTGGAAGAAGCGTGGGAGCCAGCTCAGAAAGGCGCAGGATCATGAAGTCACGCCGTTTTGCAGATAACGACATTGTCGATGTGGTCGTCGTTGGCACGGGGGCCGGTGGTGCTCCTCTGCTGGCCGAACTGGCACGCGCAGGCATGAAGGTGGTGGCACTCGAAGCCGGACCGCGCTTCGACCCCAAGCAACATACGCCGGACGAAGCAACGGCTTCCGAGATCTACTGGCTTGAGGAGCGCCTCTCGGGTGGTGCCAACCCGATGGCCTTCGGCGGCAACAACAGTGGCACGGGCGTAGGCGGCTCCATGCTGCATTTCGGCGCTTTCATGCCGCGCATCGATCCGCGCGACATGAAACTGCACAGCGAAACCGGCAAGGGCGTCGACTGGCCGTTCGATTTCGGGACCATGCTGCCCTATATCGAGCGGGTCGAACGCGAGATCGGCGTTTCAGGGCCAGAGAATTATCCCTGGGAGCCGGGTCGGCGTTATGCCTACCCACCGCCGCAGCGCAATGGGGCCGCACAGGCCATGGCGCGTGGATGCGATGCTCTGGGCATACGCAATGCCGATGGCCCTACGGCGCTGATCACGCGTGACTGGGGTGACAGAAAAGCCTGTACTGGCTGTGGCGCCTGCCATCAGGGATGCCGTAACGGCGCCAAATCAGGCACCGATGTCACGTATCTTCCTCTTGCCGTTTCGGCGGGCGCCGAAATCAGGCCGAATTGCTTCGTGCACGGCATCGAACGCGATACGGCAGGGCGCGTCACTGGCGTCGTGTATCGCGAGGAGGGGAAGGACCGGGTGCAGAAATGCGCCAATCTCGTGCTCGCGGCAGGGGCCGTGGAAACCGCCAGATTGCTGCTTCACACCGGGCTCGCCAATCGCAGTGGTCAGGTCGGGCGCAACTACATGGCTCACATATCCACACAGGTGTGGGGCACGTTCGACGAGATCATACGTCCTAACAAGGGCTATCCGTCTCTCACCATCACTGAAGACATGATGCGCCCCAAGGACGCCGATTTCGCCGGCGGATACCTGATCCAGTCGCTTGGCATGATGCCCCTTACCTGGGCAACAGGCGTGGCCCGTGGGCGCGGCCTGTGGGGCGATGACCTTACGCGTTATCTGCGCGGCTATAACCACATGGCCGGGCTGGGCGCGCATGGCGACTGCCTGCCCAGCGACGATAACCGCGTGACCTTGTCCGATGAGACCGGGCGGGCCGGTGTGCCCAAGCCGAAGATCACCTTCAGCTATGGCCCGAACGAGCAGGCCATGCATGAGCACATGGCGCGCACCATGACATCGATCTGGGAAGCCGCGGGGGCTCGGGATATCTGGTCGATGGACCGCGCTGCGCACATGATAGGCACATGTCGTATGGGGACCGATCCGGATGATTCCGTCGTGGATCCGTTCGGTCGCAGCCATGACATCGACAATCTCTGGATCAGCGATCACTCGATTTTCCCGAGCGCCACGGCAGCCAATCCGGCTCTTGCCATCATGGCTCTGAGCCTGCGGACTGCGGCAGCGATCAAGGAAGGGCGCTAAGAAGCGCTCTGACGGAAAGATCACCCCTGCCAGAAGGGTGAACCATCTGGCGGGGCACGGGGCAGCGCCCCCCAATCGCGCGTTCGCCCCCCTGAAAGACAGGGGGCGTAGCTTCAGTTATTCACGGATACGTTCAATATCGGCACCAACTGCAGAGAGCTTGCGATCGACTGCCTCGTACCCGCGATCCAGATGATAGATGCGGCTGAGTGAGGTCTCACCACGTGCGCCCAGACCCGCAAGAATCAGGGAGAACGAAGCACGCAGGTCGGTCGCCATAACGGGCGCGCCCGAGAGGTGATCGACCCCGCGGATAATCGCAGAAGAACCGTGAACGTTGATACGAGCGCCCATGCGGTTAAGCTCGGGCACGTGCATGAAACGGTTCTCGAAGATCGTTTCCGTCACCATTGACGCGCCTTCAGCAACCGCCAGCATGGCCATGAACTGGGCCTGCATGTCGGTCGGGAAACCCGGATAGGGCTCGGTCATGATGTCGACGCCCTTGAGTGCCCCGGTACGACGCACACGGATGGCGTTTTCCTCTTCCAGCACCTCAACGCCCGCCTCTTCCAGCGTACGCACGACCGCCCCGAGATCGCGAACGCGACCACCGATCAGACGCAGATCACCCCCGGTAATGCCAGCCGCACAGGCATAGGTGCCACATTCGATACGATCGGCCATGATCGCGTGCTCTGCCCCGGTCAGCGCCTCGACACCATCGATGACGAGGGTGCCGGTGCCGGCCCCGCTGATCCGCGCGCCCATGCGGTTGAGGCACTCGACCAGATCGCTGATTTCCGGCTCGCGCGCCGCATTGACGATCTCGGTGCGGCCCTTGGCAAGGGTCGCCGCCATCAGCAGGTTTTCGGTCGCACCCACAGAAGCGAAAGGCAGCAGGATGCGATCGCCGACCAGACCGCCGGGTGCACTGGCGTTGATATAGCCGTTTTCAAGGCGGATGGTCGCACCGAGCGTTTCCAGACCCTTGAGATGCAGATCGACAGGGCGCGTACCTATGGCGCAACCACCCGGCAACGAGACACGGGCCTCATGAGCGCGGGCCAGCAATGGCCCCAGCACCAGAATGGAGGCGCGCATTTTGGAGACGATATCGTACGGTGCCTCGACGGATGTGATCGGGCCACCAATCGACAGTGTACGCCCTTCCGCGTCGACCGGCTCGACGGCAATGCCATGCTGGCGCAGCAACACCTGCATGGTCTCGATATCGGCGATTTTCGGTACGTTTGAGAGGATGAGTCGCTCAGACGTCAGAAGTCCCGCGACCATGAGCTTGAGACCGGCATTCTTGGCGCCGCCAATCACGATCTCGCCTTCAAGACGTCTACCGCCACGTATGATGAAACGGTCCATGATCTGTCGCTCCTGAAGGATGAGGCTCACGCGGGAAAGGGTTCTCTCTCCCGCGTCATCATGGCTTCGTCAAGGCATCAATTGGGCAATCCTGCCCCCTGCCTGCAATGAGGCGCCTATCCCCCTCTGGCAAGGTGTTCCAGCGCGGGAAGATTGAGCAGGGTGATCTGCGTGACCTGGGCGATGGTGATCATCATTTCACGTTGCAGGGCATTGAGGGTGCGGCTGACTGTCTCGATGGTAAGACCAAGATAATCGGCAATCCCGGTACGGCTCATTGGCAGGTGAATGACGATCTCTCTCGTAGGGGAGCGATGATGCTGCTCCAGAAGGAAGCTGGCCAGACGCTCGCGCGCCGTCTTGCGGCCCAGCAGCAGCATACGGCGCTGCGCCTGAACCAGCTCGCGCGAGGCTTCTTCCATCAGGCGCAATTCAAGCTCCGGGAATTCACGGCGCAACAGGCCGAGCCCGGTGCGGGAGAAGCGGCAGAGTGACAACGGGCCGAGGGCTTCAGCACTGAAGGCATAGGTGGCACCGCTGGCGAGCCCAAGAAAATCACCTGATTGCCCGAAGCCCGTGATCTGACGCCTTCCATCAGGCATGAGGGTAAAGAGCTTAACATGGCCCGCGGTCACGATGTAGAAATCGGTTGCTGCCTCACCCTCCTGGATGAATGTCTTGCCAGGCGGGACCGACAGGCGATGAGAATACTGCGCAAGTCGCGCCATGTTATCCGGATCGATAACGGAACAAATACTCCGCGTGCGAGCCTCGCAGTGAAGGCATTGCCCGCAACTGCCGCAAGGTCCGAGCGCACTGATACTGTCCCTCGTCTGCGCATCCATGGCGTCAACGACCCTCATCTTTTTTGTTTTTGTTCTTGTTCGGTTAACATTACGTCATATACTGTTGCCAATTCCCCACGGTCGTTAACAACGTTGTTGTCTCTTTGATATGGATCAAGGCACGGCATCATAGCGCATGGTGAGAGAACGTCACTGTTTAATCACGGATGACGTCGATGAAGACCTCTTTCAAAGTTTCTACTGCGCTTCTGACCGGTTTCGTCGCTGCAGCTGTCGCAGCACCCGCCGCTCAGGCCCAGACGACCCCTGTCGTCAACACGCCGGTCACCACCAACATGGTGCTCGCGCCGCAGGCTCAGGCTATGGCTGCACCACCCCATTCGTCCCTCAGCGACAAATGTGGCCTGTTCAAGACCTGCGCCAGCACCAAGATCGGTCTCGGCAAGGGTGACTTCATCATCCGCCTGTCGGCTCTGGGCATCATTCCGGAAGACCGTGACAGCAAGGTGTGGCTCAATGGGGCCGCCATCCCGGGCCGCGTCAAGACGACCAGCCAGGTCATGCCGGAGCTGACGTTCGAGTACTTCTTCACGGATAACGTCTCGATCGACCTGATTGCCGCCAGCACCCGTCATGAAGTGGCCGCCAATGGCACGCCGCTGGGCAACATCGATGTCGGTAGCGCCTGGGTTCTGCCCCCCACCATCACGCTGGCCTGGCATTTCCGCCCCCACAAGCGCTTCAACCCCTATGTGGGCGTCGGTGCAACACTGGCATGGTTCCACAACGTATCCCCCGCCGGTGGCCTGGTGCAGAAGCTCAATGTCGGCGTGACGGGTGGCCCGTCGGTCAATGTCGGCTTTGACTATCAGCTGGTCGGTAACTGGTTCTTCAACGTCGATGCCAAGCAGATGTTCATGCGTATGCATGCCTGGGCCAATGACCGTGGGTCGGGCGCCTTCATCAAGGCTCATGACTCGCTTGACCCGACAGTTGTCGGCGCCGGTATCGAATACCGCTTCTGATATTCCCCTCCCCGGGAACATCCGAATGAAAGAGGCCACCCTGCACAGGGGTGGCCTTTTTTCGTTCCGGGCCTGGCCCTTACCGTGTCACGGCCCTGTCATATCCAAATCACCGAAGCTTCACACACCGTAACGAACTCTCCGAATAGGGTGCGCCGCGTTCGAGCCCGTCTTAAAGGAAAGTTTACTGATGAAGCTTCGCAAGCAGCGCCATGCCCTTACGCTGTCTCTCTTCTGCTCTCCCCTCGCCCTGCTAAGCGCCACCGCTCACGCCGCAGATGCGAAGCTTCCCGTCCACCAGAATACGGCACCTGTCTCGCAGCTGCATGCCCAGAACGCTTCGCGCAAGGCGAAGGCCCTGACCTCCACCGCGCCAGCGGAAGAAGTCATTGCAACCGCGCGTCGTACGCGGTCAGAGCAGAGTGTGGGCCATACGCAGCTGCAACGCATCCTGCCCGGTCTGAGCCCGCTCAAGGCGTTGCAGATCCTGCCGGGCGTGGTGTTCAACAATGCCGACCCCTGGGGCAATAATGAACAGAATTCGTCGCTGTTTATTCACGGCTTCAACCAGAACCAGCTTGGCTATACGCTCGATGGTATTCCGCTGGGTGATCAGGCCTATGGCAACTATAACGGCCTGTCGCCACAGCGCGCCGTGATCAGCGAGAACGTGGGCAACGCCACGGTCGCAACCGGCTCTGGCGCCCTTGGCACGGCCTCGACCTCCAATCTGGGCGGGACGCTGCTGTTCTCCTCGCTCGACCCCAAGCAGAAAATGGGTGGGCAGCTCGATCAGACCTTCGGCAGCTTCTCGACCTTCCGCACCTTTGCCCGGTTCGATACCGGCAATTTCGGTAACGGTAATTCGGCCTATATCTCATGGGCGCGGCAGGATGCCCGCGCCTGGGACTTTGCCGGCCATCAGGGCGGCAATCAGGTCAATGCGAAGTTCGTGCACAAGGGCAGCAAGGACAAGATCACCTATTTCTTCGACTGGTCTGACAAGGTCGAACCCAATGAAGACGGCATCGTGCTGCCCAACGGCTATGGCACCTATGTGCGCCCCTTCACCTATCCGGATTTCAACTACGCCAAATCCTATCTGAACTCTGCGGCCTACAAGAATGCCGGACTGAACTACCGCAACTATTATTCCGCCGCCCAGCGCGAGGATTTTCTGACCTATCTGGGCTGGCAGCACGACTTCAATGCCAACCTGCATTGGGACAACAAGCTCTATTACCATCACAATCTGGGTGAGGGCGTTGTGGCAGGGCCGATCACGGCGGCAGGTCTGCCCACGCTGTTCAGCGCCTATTTCCCGAACCAGAGCGCCAGCCAGCTCAGCAACGTGTTCGGCGGCTCAGGCTATGCCACACGCACGACCGAATACTGGGATAATCGCGGCGGCCTGATCACCACGCTGCGCTACAAGCTGGGCCATCACGACCTTGAGGTCGGGGGCTGGTACGAGCGCAACAACAACACGCAGGCCCGTCGCTGGTATCCGCTGGACGCAAACAACCCGACCACACCTTATGACCGCCAGCAGGATGCCCTGATCAAGCAGTATACCAACTATTTCTATACCAACACCTTCACCACCCACCTGCAGGACAGCTGGAAGGTGACGAAAAACTTTACCCTCTCGGCAGGCTTCAAATCCGAGCTGGTCTACACAAACGGCACCCTGCCCGTAGCTGGCAAGCCAGGATCGCTCTCACCGGCAACAGCCGTGACCGTACCGGGCGGCACGATCGCCGCGGTCAAGCCGTTCCTGCCGTCTTTCGGTGCGCTGTGGAACATCACGCCCAACGAGCAGTGGTTCGCCAATATTCAGGAAAATATGCGTTCCTATCAGAGCGCCGGTTACGGCAATGCCACCCCCTGGGGTGCCACAAGCCAGGCCGCTTTCGAGGATTTCAAGAAGAACGGCAAGGTCGAGACCTCATGGACCTATGAGACCGGCCTGCGTACCCATCACCATGTCAATCTCGGCCCGCTGACCGATATCTCGGCACAGGCTGAATATTATCATGTGCATTTCTCGAACCGTCTGGTCGCCATTGCCACCACGCAATCGCTGTCCTCCATCATCGGTTCGGCCACCACGCTCGCCAATGTGGGTTCGGTCACAACAGACGGTATGGATTTCTCCTTCACCGCGCAGTTCGGCCCGCATTTCTCGATCTATAACGGGCTGAGCTATAACAAGTCGGTCTATAACGACAATTACAACTCCGGCACGTCCACCATCCGCATTGCCGGGCGCAATGTGGCCGGTCAGCCGGACTGGACCGAGAAATTTGTCGCCACCACAAACTGGGGGAATTTCTACGGCCAGTTCATCGGTGACGTCATGGGTAAGCGCTACACCACCTATACCAATGACCTCTGGGCCTCGCCCACCGCACAGTTCAGCATGAATGCGGGCTACACCATTCACGGTATCCCCCATATTCCTGCCTTGCGCGTTCAGGGAAACATCACCAACCTGACCAATACGCGTGGCTGGTCCACGGTCAGCACAACGCAGACTTCAGGTCAGTTCACGGCCTATCCCATCGCACCGCGCATGTATTTCCTGACGCTGAGCGCCAACTGGTAACATAGCCCGACACAGGAACGACGCTGCCCGATCAAGAGGGCCGCGTCGTCCTTCTTTCACAATGCCTCCTCCCGCGCCTGTCTTTTGCGGGAGCGGGCCTGAGGAGGTTCGATTTGCTGTCACGTCGTCACGCTCTCACTCTTGGCGCTGCCGGATTCTGTGCGCCGGCCTTTGCCTCGCGCTCCTTCGCGGCCCCGTCTCTGGCGCCAAAACCACTCGTCTTTTCCCATCGCGGGGCTTCTGCCTTGCGGCCCGAGCACACGCTGGCCTCTTACGCGAAAGCAATGGAAGACGGTGCCGACTATATCGAACCCGATCTGGTCATGACGAAAGACGGCGTGCTGATCGTGCGCCATGAGAGCAATATTGCCGATACCACCGATGTTGGCTCGCGCCCCGAATTTGCTGCCCGCAAGCGCAGCCTGACCATTGACGGACAGAAAGAGACCGGTTGGTTCACCACCGATTTCACCCTCGCCGAACTCAAGACCCTGCGGGCAAAGGAGCGCCTGCCGCAGCTTCGCCCGCATAACACGCGCTATGACGGGCATTTCGATGTGCCGACCTTTGAAGAGGTGATCGATTTTGTCGCCGGTGAGTCCGCAGCGCGTGGCAAGGTGTTCGGGCTCATTCCCGAAATCAAGAACTCCACCCATTTCCACAGCCTCGGTCTGGACCCGGAAACCACATTCCTGCGCACCATCGCAGCGCATGAATATACCCGCCAGGCCCCTCTGGAACTCCAGTCTTTCGAGACCACCAATCTGCGAGCGATCGGTGACAAGACGCGCGCCATCAACCCCCAGGCACGGGTCATGTTCCTGATGGGTGGCCCTGACCAGACACCGCCCGATCTGCTGGGCAAAAGCGATGCAAGGCGCTTCGGCGATTTCATGAAGCCGGAAGGCCTGCGCGAGATACGCCGCTTTGCCGATGTGATCGGCCCGTCCAATACCGATCTGATCCCGCGCAAACCGGACGGCTCGTGGGGTACGCCCACCTCGTTGATCACCGACGCTCATGAAGCCGGGCTGCTGGTTCATTCCTACACGGCGCGCCCTGAGAACTATTTCCTGCCGAAGGAACTGCGCGATGGGGGCGCGCTGAACGCCCGCAACCCGCAAGGCATGATTGCCGAGGTGAAGCGCTATCTCGATATGGGACTGGACGGCTTCTTCACCGATGACCCGGCCCTTGGCCGACTGGCCGCCGATACGGCGGGATGAGCCCATAAGTTGATCCAGCGCAAACTTGCCTGCGTTGGACAGGTCATGCAGGGTTTGCGCCCTGTATATCCTGCCCTCATGATGGAGAACTCCCTTGGCCGCGCACGATCTTTTTCCCGGTAAAGCCTTCGACGCCTTCCTGTTCGACATGGATGGCACAATCCTGACCTCCATCATCGCAGCAGAGCGCGTATGGACCCTCTGGGCCCAGAAGCACGGTCTGGATGTCGAGAAATTCCTCCCCACCATTCATGGCGTTCAGACCGTCGAAACCATACGCCGTCAGAAACTGCCGGGCGTTGATCCGGTCGCCGAAGCGCACTGGATTACCAGCCGTGAACTGGAAGATACGCATGGCATCGACCCCATTCCGGGTGCCACGGCATTTCTGAACAGCCTGCCTGCCGATCGCTGGGCCATCGTCACCTCAGCCTCGCGTGAGCTTGCGCTCAAACGCATCGAGATTGCCGGACTGCCCTTGCCGAAAATCCTGATCACGGCGGAAGACGCCCCCAATGGCAAACCGGCCCCTGACTGCTTCCTGCTCGGCGCGCAACGTCTTGGTTTCGATGCCAAAGACTGCGCTGTATTCGAGGATGCCCCTGCCGGGATCAAGGCGGGCGAGGCCGCAGGCGCCAGTGTGGTGGTGATCACAGCCACCCATACCCATGAGGTGGATGTGCCCCATCCCACTGTGCCGGGCTACGAGGCGCTCAAGGCCCATCGTCTGCCCGATGGCCGCCTGTCCATTTTGGGCGCCAACGCCGGCTGAGGCAGTCGGGAAACAACTATGTCTGTCATCACCATCGCCGCCGCCCTGTTGCATGACGGGGCGGGCCGTCTTCTGCTGGTACGTAAACGGGGTACGCAGGCCTTCATGCAGCCAGGCGGCAAGATCGAGCCTGGCGAAACCCCGTTGGCGGCGCTTTTGCGCGAAATCGACGAGGAGTTGGGCATCCAGCCAGAGGCGCGTTCGTGCCACTTCATCAGGCAGATCGAAGCCCCGGCGGCCAACGAGCCAGGCCATGTCGTACGCGCCGATCTGTTCGCCCTGCCCTGGTCCGGCCCCATCATCATCGCCGCCGAGATCGAGGAGGCGTGCTGGGTCACCCCCGAGGACGCACAAGGCCTGATTCTGGCGCCCCTCACGCGTGAATACGTCCTGCCTCTCCATGCCAGCCTCTCTTGAAAAAAGACGGCAGCATTTCTACTTCTCCCTGCAAATCGGTGCCCTTGCGGCACCATCACAGTCTTGAGGGATCTCCATGACCGAAAACACCGAAAAAGATCAGGTCCAGGGCGCCGAAAAGCATGAATTCAGCGCAGAAGTCGGGCGTCTGCTCGATCTCGTGGTTCATGCCCTTTACTCCGAGCGCGAGATCTTTTTGCGTGAGCTGGTGGCCAACGCCGCCGATGCTTCCGACAAGCGTCGTTTCGAGGCGCTGACTGATGCCGCCAAGGCCCTTCCGGCCGACGCTGCCATTCGCATCCACCCCGACAAGGATGCCCGCCTGCTGACCATCAGCGATAATGGCGCAGGTATGAGCCGCGAGGATCTGGCGAGCAATCTCGGCACGATCGCACGCTCCGGCACACGCGCTTTCGGCGAGAAGCTGAACAGCGCAAAGCCGGAAGACCGCCCCAGCCTGATCGGCCAGTTCGGCGTCGGCTTCTATGCCGCCTTCATGGTGGCCGACAAGGTGGACGTGATTTCGCGCCAGCCCGGTTCCGATCAGGCGTGGCAGTGGTCGTCTGATGGCAAGGGTGCCTACACCATTGCGCCTGCCACGCGCGAGCAGCCCGGCACAGACATCATCCTGCACGTCAAAACCGATGCCGATGAATTCCTCGACGCCTGGCGCCTGCGCTCGATCATCCGCAAATGGGCCGACCATATTTCATGGCCGATCACGCTGCGTGAGGGTGAGGAAGACAAATCGGCCAATGAAGGCACGGCCCTGTGGCGCAAGTCGAAATCCGACATCACACCCGAGCAGTATACCGAGTTCTACCGCCACGTTGCCCACCAGTTCGACGAGCCCTACGCAACCCTGCACTGGAGCGCGGAAGGCACGACCGAATTTACGGCGCTGCTGTTCATTCCCGGTGCGCGCCCGTTCGACTTCATGGAGCAGTCGCGTGAGAGCAAGGTGCATCTCCATGTGCGCCGCATGTTCATCACCGACGAGGCCGAGCTCCTGCCGGCATGGCTGCGTTTCGTGAAGGGCGTTGTCGACACCGAAGACCTGCCGCTGAACGTCTCGCGTGAAATGCTGCAATCGACCCCCGTGTTGCAGCGCATCCGCAAGGCCGTGACCAAGCGCGTGATGACCGAAATCAAGAACCGCGCCAAGGATACGGAAAATGCCGAAGCGTTCGGCACGTTCTGGGAAAATTTCGGCCCGATCATCAAGGAAGGCATCTGGGAGGATTCCGAGCATCGTCAGGAACTCGCTGCCCTGTCGCGCTTCCGTTCCACGGCGTCTGACGATCCGACCACGCTCGATGCCTATCTGACGCGCATGAAGCCGGGTCAGGAATCGATCTATTACCTGACGGGTGAAAACGCCGAGGCGCTGGCTGCCTCGCCGCAGCTCGAAGGGTTCCGTGCCCGTGGCATCGAGGTGCTGCTGCTCTCCGATCAGGTGGATGGTTTCTGGCCCGATCGTCTGTCTTCCTATGAAGACAAGACCCTGAAATCCATCAATCAGGCTCACGGCGATCTTGAGAAGTTCGAAGCCCCGACGCCGGAAGGCGAGGCTGCGGATCTCGAGAAGCTGATCCCGGCGCTCAAGGAAGCCCTCGGCGAGGACGTGAAGGACGTGCGCGGCACGGTGCGTCTGGTAGGCAGCGCCGTGGTGATCACGAGCGAAGGTGGTCCCGATCTGATGATGCAGCGTCTGATGCGTCGCTCGGGTCAGGGCATGCCCCCCGCAGCGCCCATCATGGAGATCAACCCGCATCACCCGCTCATCCGTGATCTCGCAGCACGGGTGGAGAAAGGTGAGAGCGTGGCCGATTTCGCCCGCGTTCTGCTGGATGTCGCCCGTATTCAGGATGGCGAGACCCTGCCCGATGCCGCCGGTTTTGCGCAGCGCCTGACCGCCATGCTGACGAGCGCTGCCACAGCCTGAATCGTCACCGCCGATCACGAGGCGCCGAACCCTTGATACCGGCGGTCGGCGCCAGTCATCAGTGCAGGCATGACATCACGTTGAAAAAGGCCCGGACCCAAAATCCGGGCCTTTTTTCGTAGTCGCTCGTAAAAAAACCATTCGAAACGGCAAAAGCGCCGAGGCTGAGCCCTGCACGTTCCGCATCGGGCCGGACCACGCAAGGGCGCAACTTCCTCCCTGCCGGACGAGTTCTCTCTTGCCAGCGGGCAGGCGTTTCGCCCGTCCGGCAGGAGGGATCTTGATCATGACGCAGAACAGTTTTCATCCGACCAAGGAAATGGCCTCGGCGGCACGCCACGGTCTCAAATTGCGCGAGAAATTCAATCGCGGCGGGACTGAAGCCGGTGTCAAACGCGCCGAGCAACTGGCTGAACAGAAGGATCTGGATGAGAGCGACCTCAAATCCATGCACAGCTTCTTCGCTCGCCATAAATCGGACCAGAAAACCAAGACCCATGAATGGGGATCGGATAGCGACCCCTCTGCCGGCTATATCGCGTGGCTCCTCTGGGGCGGGGATCCTGCGCGTGACTGGGTTGAACGCAAGATCGCCTCACTCGACAAATAAACCCTGTAACAGGACGCCGCGAGCCCAAGGGGCGCTACCCCTGTCAGGCAGGGCGCACCGCGCTCCCCTGGCGGGCCAGCCGCATCAACACGATTGTCAGGCCGAGCGCTACAAGAGCAACGCCCCAGTTGAGGGCATCGGTCTGTCCGCCCCTGAACAGAACGATGGCTATGAGCGCAGCATGAGCGAGCGTTGCCAGCCAGAGCATGAGGGCCTCCCCCCATGCGAAGGGCAACGCACCCAGCATCATCACCCAGAACACACCGTGATAAAGCCGGAATGCTCCGCCCTCACTCAAGGGGTGGGGAAGCACCAGCGAGACACAAAGCAGAAGGGCAATGGCTGTCATGCAGCCTGTGCAGCAACCGGTCGTTAGACGGGACAGAAAGCGGGTTCCGCGCGTGTCTGTCAGGCACCCCGTCGCCTTCTCCTTGCGTCGGCGAACCGCAATCCAGAGCTTGCTGCCCGTATAGAACAGAAACGCCCCGGCAAAACCGAGAACGAGATAGGTCCAGCGTATCGGGGCACCCCCGTAGCTGCCAAAATGCAGGGCAAAGAAACTGGTCAGCGCTGCAAACCCTGCCGACTGGTACCCCGGCAGATAAGCGCTCCACAGGATTTGGCCCGTATAGGGGTCGAGTGTTGCAAACCCGCTGGTGGGACCCCGCATGACATGGGCGGGATCATGCCCCGAAACGCGCAAGACCGGGCCTGAACCGGGCGGCCCACCAGGGCGCGTGGAATAATCGAGCGTGTCAGGCACAAAACCCGGTGCGGTCTGGGCCAGACGCGCCAATATCTCCGCCGGAGCCAGCAACACGGCCCCCTCTCCCGCATGAGGCGGTGCAACCATGCCCCCCATGCCTCGACCACCGCCATGCCCCGCACCATGACGACCATGCGCGCTCGAACTCTGGGCATGGGAGAGAAACTCACCCTGCACCGTAAAAATCACGTCGTGGAAAGCAAAGACAACCGACGTCAGGGCCATGACGATATGGAACGGCAAGGAGCAGAACCCGAGCAGATTATGCAGGTCCAGCCATTTGCGTCTGACGCTCCCCACCAGCCGCACGGCAAAAAGCGCCCGTGCCAGGGCCGGGATGAAAACGATGGTGCCCGACACCAGAGCCAGCGCATAGGCCAGCGCAATGAACCCCATCACGATCATGGCGGCCTCATGCGGCAAGGGTAGCCCCATGCGCTGATGCACCGTGTCAATCAGCTGGGCAACGGGCGAGGGTTTATGCGTTGTGGTTACAAGACCGCCCTGCGCATCGAGCGCCGCCAGCATCATGGCCGATGACCCGTGGCCATGACGCCCTTGGCCCAGTGGCCATACCAGACGCGCCGGATGGGTGGCATCGGGGCTGACGACAATGCTGTATTGGCGCTGTGCCTCGGGATAGACGGCAAAAGCCCTGTCGAGCAGATCCGGCACGTGGTCGATGGAAACGGCGGCGGGCAGGTCGGGCCGGGGTGTCAGCCAGGATTCGAGCGCTGGCTCGAACATGCTGATGGCGCCCGCGTAAAAGGCGATGAACAGGAAGAGTCCTGCCACCACACCGACCCAGCTATGAACCTCACGATAAACCGCCACGATATCAGTGCGCAGTTTCATGGCTGCTCACCCCCGAAAAACCCGGCAAGCAGCGTATTGGCCAGCCATAGCAGACAGGCAATCCAGCCAAGGCCAAACCATGCCCCCAGGCCTGAGCGAAACAGGAAGCACAGGCTGAGACAGATCACCCAGAGCAGCGCCGCCCCCCACATGAGAAACTGCGATGAGAGCATCATCGGATTGCCTGTGGCACCACAGAGATGCCCGGCCAGAACCATTGCCCCCAGTGCCAGTGCAGCACCGGGAATCAAACCGGCCAGCGTCTTGGCGAGCCAGCGGCGATTATCGAGTTTCGCCCCTTTCATAGGCGCACGCCCTTTCGCGCATGAAGCGCAACCGCAAGAGGGAGCAGGCTGAGCACAAGCATCAGCAGCGCCACTGTCATGAAAACCCCGACAAGCCAGTCAGTCGCTGCCACAAACCCGACCAGCGAGAGTAGCGAGAACAATGCGCCCGCCCCAAGGCAGGGCCGCGCTGGGGGGCGCACCCGACACCATTGCTGTTGCCCGCTCGCGAGGTAGAAAGCAGCGCCAGCGGCCACGGCCAGACAAAACCCGGCCAGGACCAGGCAGGCCGGGTAAAATCCTGCAAGGCCCGACAGGCTTGCCCCGCTCACCAGCGATATTCCAGACGCATGGTCAGGCTTCTGCCCTGACCATAATAGCAGGCAGAGACCGCCGTGCAGGTCGCCACGAAGCGCTTATTGGCGATATTGCGCATGTTGAGCGAGAAAGAGAGGCCATTATAGCGTGGCCGCGCCACGCCGAAATCATAGCGCAGGAACATGTCATAGAGCGTGTAGCCGGGTATGGAGAGCGTATTGGCCGTATCGCCATAGGAATGGCCCGTATAGCGCACGCCGCCGCCAAAACCGGCACCGCGCATCGGTCCATGCAGCAGGCGCTGATCGACAAAAAGCGAGGCCATCCATTTCGGGGCCTGAGGCATATAATTGCCGATCTGCGAAGCCGTGTTCGATTCCGTAATTTTGGCAGCGCTGCGCGTGCCGGTGAAAATAACCGCCATATCCCAGGGCAGGGTCGCACGGCCTTCAAGTTCAAGACCACGCACACGCATCTCACCCGTCTGCACAAGGCATGTGGCCGTGCCGCAAAGCTGGCCGTTCGGCGCAGGGGTCGTCACATTCTGCTGCGTGATCTGATACCCGCCGAAAGTAACGTAAATGCTCTTTCCATACTGGTAACGCAGCCCGGCCTCATACTGGTCGCCTGTCGTCGGCTTGAAAGGCTTGTTGTCGAGCGCTGTCGAAGGATCTGACACCTGCGGCTGGAAGGACGTGGCATAGCTGAAATAGGGCGCCAGACCGATTTTGGTGCGGTAAACAGCCCCTGCACGCCATGTAAAGCGGTCATTATCGTTCAGATAGCGCTTTTTGGTCAGAATATTGAGGGTATTGTCACGCGCCCAGTCCTGACGACCGCCGACCGTAATGTAGAGATTTTCGATCTTCATCTGGTCCTGGAAATACAGACCGTTCTGCTGCGATTCCGTGGCGCCATAGACCTGTGGCGCCAGACCGGCCGAGTAACCGGTCGTGCCACGCGCCACAGGGTCGAAGATATTCAGCAGGGGCAGCACAAGCGCCGAGTTAACCAGATCGCGCGAGCTTTCCCAGTTTGTATAGAAATAATCCGTGCCGAACAGCAGCGTATGACGCACCATGCCTGTTCTGGCCCTGACCTCAAGCTGGGTATCTGTCGCCACGCCCTGCGAGCGCCCGCGTCCTTCGACAGCCCGTCGATTGACGGTCTGATAGGGCACGCATCCCTTGATGCTGGCGGTGCATTTCGTCAGCGTATCGCCCGAAAGTACCGTCGAGCGGTAAAGGTTATCCAGATAGGTGTAGCGCGTGTTGTTGCGCAGCGTGACGATATTGTTGAAGCGATGCTCGAGGAATGACCCCGTCAGCACCTGTGTGCGATCGAAGGTATTCCAGTCGGGCTCGCCTATGTTTTCGTCATTGCGGATATAGCGCCCCTTGGATGGCACAAGCGTGCCGGTCATGGGTAGGAATTGGAAGGTCGAGCCGCCGGTGTCGCGCTGATACTGCGCCAGCAGCGTCCAGCTCGACCCCGGCGCATAGGCCCATGTCAGGCTGGGTGAGACATAATACCGCCCGCTATTCACATCATTGACCTGTGTGCCGCCATAACGGGCCACTGCAACGATCCGTCCTCGCACCGTACCGGATTTGTTGAGTTTGCCGGAAACGTCACCCGAGGCCTGACCCTGCCAGTTGCCGAGCTTGGTGTAACCGATGGTCTGAAGGAAAAACTCACCATGCGATTTTTCGGTCGGACGCTTGGTGGTGAGATTGACGATACCACCGGGCGCGGTCTGGCCATAAAGCGCCCCAGACGGCCCTTTCAGCACCTCGATCTGCTGAAGGGCAAACGGATCGAACGATGTACGCGTCCATTGCCCGCCGGAAGGCAGACGCAGCCCATCGACAAAATTGTTGTTGGACGAAAAGCCGCCTGCCCCGAAGCCGCGCACTGAAACCTCATCCACACGATTATCCACGCCCGAGGGCTCAGCCTGCACACCCGCCATATAGGACAGCGCATCGGCAATGGTGGGGGAAGCGCGCAGCTCGATTTCCTCACGCGTGACGATCGAGATGGTCTGCGGTGACTCGATAATGGGGGTGCGTGTCTTGGTGGTTGCCCCTGCCTGAGACAGGCCCGTGGCCGAGACGACAATGATCTCGTCAGGTTTTTTCTTTTGAGCAGCTGTCGGTTTTTTCCGCAGGATCGATTGCGGCTGTGTGTCTGCTGCCTGTGCGGTGGTGAGAGAGGTCGCGCCTGCGAGAGCCAGGGCGACAAGACCGGTGATCCTGCGCATCGTTTCAAATTCAACATCATAATGGTGGGCCGAAAACGTGCGCTGAATTTGTGCAATTGCGAATCATTGTCAATTGATTAATGTCTCGTGAGTCAGGTTTCGCGGGTCAGGTGACACCAACAAGCCACACTGCTCTGTATCAGCCAAACGACACGCGCGGTGGAGGCTGCGCCTCATGGGCGCAGGATGGCTCACGCGATACTGACGCCATCCGGCATAGCCTTTGCTGATATTGGCCTCCCGGATGGTGGCCTGTACGGATAGGATCATCGGCAAGGCTGTGCGGACCGGGAAATCGTAAGGGGCGCAGGCGAGGTTCAGGTTACTTTGGTTTCAGGCAGACATCATGGATCACGCAATCGAGGCCGTCCGGCGTTTCAACCGCTTTTATGTCCAGCATGTCGGTGCGCTGGATGCGCATTTTGCAGGGTCGGACATCTCCCTCACCGAAGCCCGTCTGATTTTCGAGATTGCCTGTCTGGAACACATACAGGGCACGCCCGTAACCGCCGCCGCATTGCAGCACTCCCTGCAGATCGACCGGGGGCAACTCAGCCGCATGATCGGCCGCCTGACCCGCCGTAACCTGATCCATCGCGATTGCCCTGAGCATGACAGGCGTCTACGCCCGATCACACTTACCCCAGGCGGGCGTGAGATGCTCTCTGGTCTTGAGAAGCGCGTTCAGGGAGCTATTCGGACCACGCTGGCGGCCCTAGACCCCCTTTCGCGCGACGACCTCGTGACATCGCTCACCCATGCACGTTTTCTGCTGGCACCATCAGCCGACGCATCTTTGACCCTGCGTGCCCCCCGCCCCGGGGAAGTCAGCCTTATCGCTTCTCGTCAATCAGCGCTGTATGCACAAAGCCACGGCTGGGGACACAAGCTTGAATGTCTGATTGCCGAGACGGCATCACGCTTTCTGAGCGGGTTCGACCCGGCACGTGAAGCCTGCTGGGTTGCCGATCTCGATCAGGTCATGGCCGGTGCCGTTTTCCTGACCGATGAAGGTGATGGTGTTGCCCGGTTGCGATTGCTGCATGTCGAGCCGTTTGCCCGCAGGCGAGGCATTGGCGATGCACTTGTGCAGCAATGTCTCGCTTTCGCTCGTGAAAAGCACTACCGGCGCGTTATCCTGTGGACCCATACTGTGCTTGAAAATGCCCGTCGTCTTTACGCAAGAAACGGTTTTTCCTGCGTTGCGACCGCACCGCATGATCTGTTTGGCGTCCCCCTGCAAGGCGAGGACTGGATTTGCGAACTGATCACGCCTGACGCGCAGACAAACCAGAAGCCCTGACGGTCTTGCAAGACAAGATATCAGGCTTCCTGGCCCTAGCCCTTGTGGGCGATATGACGCCCGTTATTCTGCTTCGGGCATACGCAGAACGAGAAAACCCGGCTTGCCCTTCAGATAGGTTTGCAGCGGCGTATCCACGACTTTCATATTGGCCTTGAGCGATGAGGCATTACGGAACCAGAGCGTCCCGTCTTTCCAGATAGCAAGGCCGGTATGGGTTACGTCCAGACCAGGCAGGGCGGTATAAATACCGATCACATCGCCTGTATGGATTTTTCTGGTAATTTGCGGGGTCAGGGCCTCAGGCGGCAGCCATGCAATATCGCGCGGGTGAATGGCGAGGCCCTTGATATAGACCCCGCCATCAGCACGCTGATTCAGGTTTTTACGCGTGACCTGCGCCTGCGATGACAAATCGCGCGTCATGTCACGGGCATTATGCGGTGCAAGCGCCACCCAGTCCGTCAGGAAATGCCGCCGGTTCAGATAGGCAACCTTGCCATCGCGATAACGGGTCTTTTCAAGCGCTGCGACAAACCCGGCCTCGTTGCTGGAAAGCGAAAGTGCGCGCACAAGATCGATGAACGTATAGCAATCGACCCCGTCAAAACGAATGACCAAACGCTCCGGTGTGTCGGCACCACCGATCAGCGTATTGGCGATATAGGGCGTCCCGAGAAACAGCGCCGAAACCGTCGAGATACGATGCGTGAAACCTGCCGGGTCGACAGGCCGCGCCGGAACCTCAGCGCCTATCTGCGCTTCAATCTGACCCAGTCTGGCCTGATCGGCAGGCGCGAAAGCTGTGTCGGCCGCCTGTGCGCTCAAGGGCAGAGAGGCCGCCATGCAGAGTCCCGCACATATCCTGACAGCCCGTCCTGTTTGCGCCGATAAACTCATTACAGCCCCCAACTCTCTGCACGATAATCCAGTGCGACAAGCTACCAGACAAATTTCACCTTTATGAAATCGGACCGGTTCTCAAGCCCTGCCGCTTGCAATCGTTGATCCCTGCGGGCCAGAGGCAGCAATAGCCTTGTCGATCCTGCGGATCCTGCCCGGGCTGAAACTGCCCGCCCGCAGATTGCCCTCGATATCCTCCAGCGACAAACCAGCCGTTTCCGGCACAAGGCGATAGACGAAAACAAAGGACAGGAAATTGATTCCGGCATAGATCCACATCGTTGCGCCAATGCCAACTTCTTGCACCAGAGTGAGTGCCGTTCCGGTCACGAGCAGATTACTGCCCCAGAGCATCGCCGCATGCAGCGCCGTCGCCGGGCCGCGCATACCAAGCGGAAACAGCTCTGCCCCCAGCAGCCAGCCACAGATCTGGATACCGCCCGAATTAAACATCATGAAAAGCAGGAGGAAAGCCACAGTGGCGAGCGCGCCAAAACCCTGATGACTGCCCGACATGAAAGAAATGCCAAGCCCGATCAGACTGATGACCGAGCCCGGAATCATGATCAGCATCAGACGACGACGCCCGACGCGATCGACCAGAAAACACCCAGCCAGGGTGACAATGGCATAAACGAAAGCCACCCCGACGCTGGCCAGAAGGGCCGCATTTTTTCCAAATCCGGCATCCGACAGGAAGGTAGGAGAATAGTAGATCATCATCTCCAGCCCGCCACATTGCGTGAAGAAAGCCACCCCAAGAGCAGCGATCAGCGCGGGGCGTGCCCAAGGCTGCGCCAACCCGGCCCAGCCGGAATTCTCGGGGTTGATCGACTGGCGGATACGCTCGATCTGGGTAAGCTCCTGATGGATATCGAGCTTCGTATGTCGCACCCGTTCAAGAATGCGCGCTGCCGCCGTCAGGCCCCGCTTTTCGGCAATCCAGCGCGGGCTGGCCGGCATGAACAGCATGACCATGAAAACCAGACCTGCCGGGATGGAAGCGACCGACACCATGCGACGCCATGACCAGACATCGTGGTAATAATATCCAACGATATTCGCCAGAACGATCCCGACCCCGATCGCCACATTGAAGGTGGTGACCAGCGTGCCACGGTACCGGCTTGGCGATAGCTCGGAGATATACATGGGCACAACCTGCGTAGAGCCACCTACCGCGATGCCCAGCAGGAAACGTGCAGCGACAAGGGTACCGATGCTCGGGGCCATCGAGCACAAAATCGCCCCCAAGGCGAACAGGAACAACACGACAAGGACGGTTTTCTTGCGGCCCAGATGCTCCGATGACCAGCTCGTGACAAGCGCCCCCACGACTGCGCCGGCCAGTATGGAGGCCGTCACGATTTCCTGCTGCGTGTGCGACAGCCCGAACTCACGTGTCATGAGCAAAAGCGCGCCGGAAATCACGCCGGTATCATAGCCGTAAAGCCCACCGCATACTGCGGCGGCAAAAGAGGCCACCGCGAGAATGAGCCATGCGGACCGCCCCGGTGAGGTCTGCTCGACAATCGCCTCGATGCCAGCACGATCGGTATCACCCATGCCGGGTTGCCTCTGCTTTTTCATTCTTGTTTCCCCTTCTTCAGGGCGCGCGCCATCCTTCACACCCAAGCCTGGCAACGATCGGGGTCGTTACCGGCTCGACAGCATGGGCGCAGCCCGCCGCATGGCGCAGGCCTTGTCGGCCCGCACACACGAAGCATGTCGTTTCAGTGTTCCGGAAAAATCAGACCGGGCTGAACGCTGACAGGGGGGCACACAAGGCCCCCCATGCGCTCAGGAAAGCGCGATGAACGATCGCGCCTCAGCTCATCCAGTTGCCGCCATCAATATTATAGGTTTGCGAGACGATATAATCGGCATCCTTCGAGGCCAGAAAAACCGCAAGCCCCCCGATCTCGTCAGGACGCGCCATACGTCCGAACGGTACCGATGCGCCGACGATCCGCTTCTTTTCACCAAGAGGCAGGTTCTCGTACTGGGCAAAGCGGCGGTCCACGTCATCCCAGTGCTCGTTATCGACCACGCCCGGTGCAATGGCATTGACGTTGATGCCGTATTTGATGAGATCGAGCCCGGTGCTCTGGGTAAGAGAAATCACGGCTGCCTTCGAGGCGCAGTAGATGGCCACCAATGGCTCGCCACGGCGACCGGCCTGCGAGGCAAAATTGATGATCTTGCCGCCATGACCCTGCGCGATCATCTGGCGTGCGACCGCCTGAAGCGTGAAAAGCAGCCCTTCGACATTAACGGCAAACACGCGATGGTAGCTTTCGCGCGTGATCTCGACCGTCGGAGCGAGATCGAACAGACCGGCATTATTGACCAGAATATCGATACGGCCATAACGCGCGATAATGGCCGCCAGCGCGGCATCGATGGACTCCTGTCGGGTTACATCGAGTGCAACGCCAAGATGATCGGCACCGAGTTCGGCAGCGGCGCTGATCGCACCTGCCTCGTTCAGGTCACCGATAACAACGTGCGCACCTTCGCGTGCATAGCGCTCGGCAAGAGCGCGGCCGATACCGCGTGCGGCACCTGTAATGAGCGCAACACGATCCTGCAATGGCTTGCCCTGAGGGGCGGTGGTGTCATTCATGTCGTGATTCCTATGGTCATCAGATAATGACGGATGGGTCAGTTGATTCAGGTAAAGTCAGACAGGCCGAACGGGTCTTGCGGGATCCTTGTCTCTCCAGGCCCCCGCACCAGGCACACGATTCAAAGCGTCTCGTAACGTTCGAGCACGTCGCGAACCGACTGGATCAGAAGAGCCCGAGGCTCGGCGGCAAGCGCACCCGATTTCACGCGCTCGAAAAGCCGGGGCAGATACTGGCTGATCATGGTTTCAGGAATGGACACCTGTTCCAGCGACTGGATCAGCGCTGTCACGGCCTGTTCGGCGGCCGGTTCGGGCCAGTAATAGCGAATACGGTCGCTATAGCTGAAATGGCGCAGGATACGCTGCTCCATCGCATCGCCATGATAATGGCTCTGCCAGTTGGCGGGCGCATCGAGCATGGTCTTTTCCATCGTCCCGACCAGCGACACTGCCTGAGGGTCGATGAAGCCGCGTATGGCATCCAGCCCGTAAAGCGTTTCACGCAGGGCAAAGCTCAGCTCCGGCCCGACCTTCAGGATACAGAACCCGTCCTGCTTCAGTCGTGCCAGCGCCGTGCCCGGCTGATAATCGGTCGAATGTGCCTCGAAAACCAGACCCGGCAGACGGGCCAATGTGGCAACGAGCGCGCTGGCCTGCTCGGGCTGGTAAATGACCACATCCTCATGGCCAAACTCCACACCGGGCTGCACCACGATGCCAATCACGCGCGACCAGGCCTCGGGCACCGCCTCGCGGAAGGCGTTTTCATGTACCTGATAGGTCGCACGAACTGCGTCCGGTGTGGTGGGCGTAACGTGATCGAGGGCTTCGGTCGCCCCGCCCGGTGTGGGAATTTCCGTACCGATCACATAGACGGGCCGCCCCAGTGCGACGGATTCGGCTCGCTTGGCCAGCATCACGGCCCGCTCTGCCACAATGGCATCATGCAGATGCTCGGCCTCACCCTCGCAACCCATGCTGGCGTCGAGATGCAGCTTGGTAAATCCCGCCTCGGCAAAAGCGGCAATCATGTCGGAGGCTTTTTGCAGGGCCTGTGCTGCCGGAAGCGACTTCCACGGATTCGGACCGAGATGATCCCCGCCCAGAATGATCTGCTCACGCGCAAAGCCCAGCCGATCGGCGATACCGTATACGTAATCGCGAAAATCGGCAGGCGTCATGCCGGTATAACCGCCCTCCTGATTGACCTGATTGCAGGTCGCCTCAATCAGTACAGCCTTGCCATGCGATGCCGCATGGAGGAGGGCGGCCTCAATGACAAGGGGATGGGCCGAGCATACCGAGGTGACAGCTGTCTTGTCGCCCTGGTCGAAACGCGCCCGCAATGTCGAGATGAGCGAACCGGTCATGCTTTTTCTCCCGTGTTCTGGCCTGCAATAAGCTGATCGAGCGCCGCGAAATCGGACGTACCTTCCATCGGGCCGAAAAACGAAACAGCCCTTGCCCCGGAGGCACAGGCATAGCGCAGCGAGTCTTCGCGCGTCTTGCCGAGCAGGCGGCATGTGACATAGGTCGCGCCAAAGCAGTCGCCCGCGCCTGTCGGGTCGATTTCCTGCGCCGGGAACGGCGCACCGTGGACGGTCTTGTCGGCACAAAAGCAGGTCGCGCCCTCACTGCCCTGTTTGAGCACGATTTCAGAAACGCCCATGTCGAGGATCTCGGCAATGGCGGCCTCTTGCGTCGTGCCACTGCTGAACAGGAGCAGTTCGGGACCGCTTGGCAGGAAGATGTCGCATTCCTGAAGCATCAATTGCAGGGCTGCCCGCATATCGGGGATGTCGAGCATCTCCTTGCGGATATTCGGGTCGAATGAAACGGTTCCACCCTGCGCCTTGACCTGATGCACAGCGGTCGTCACGGCATCGATGATCGGAAAGGAAAACAGTGAGGACCCCATGACATGGACATGGGTCGCGCGCTTGAGCAGTCCACGCGCCGCCTCGTGAAGGCCCGTTTGCGAGCAGGCAGACTGGCGGATGTTATAGACGAAATCGCGACTGCCATCGGGCCGGTAGCGCACGAACGCACTGCCTGTTGCAAAACTGTCCACGCTGAGTATGGCAGAAACATCGACACCATCACGCCTCAGCCGCTCGATATTGAGCGTGCCGAAATCATCACGCCCGACCGCCGAGACGATACCGCACTCCACACCCAGACGAGCGACCTGATCAATGAAGATCGCCGGTGCGCCCGAAGGGTAAGGCCCCTTGAGGGCCATCGGTTCGAGAAAACCCGTCCCCTGGGTCTCGGCCATGATCTCGACCACAATCTCACCGATTGTGATGATGCAACGCGGCGCGTCCGGGGACTGGTCCATCAGAAAACTGGATGCCATGATCGGTTATCCATCGAAGGGGAAAACAGAAGAAAAGGAAAAGGCTCCGGCAGGGCGCTCAGCCGGAGGGTGCGGTGTCATCTGCAAAAACAGACCAGTCCTCGCACAGCACCGCGCCATCGGGCGGTGTGCCCCCATGCAGAACCGACATGGTTTTGCGCCAGACCAGAACATGACCATCCTCATCATCCCGATCGAGGCGGTCAGTCAGCAGAAAGACCTGCCGCGCCCGGATGATGGCACTCTCCAGACAGCTGCCTGTCTGATCGAGACAGGTGAAACCCCGCTTGCTGATCTGGGCTGCCGAAATGACTGCGAGATCCAGATCATAGAAAGACAGGGCATGATCGGCAGCGGGGCTGATCAGCGGGTATCCCAGCCGGTCATACTCGCCACCAAGCAACGAGACCGCCGCATCGCTGGTCCGGCTCGCCATATGGTAGGTTTCGAAGCTGTTGACGACGAAACGCAGGTTTTCGGCTGTCGCATAGACCGGCACGAAAGAAGCGGCCTGCGTGTTGTCCAGAAAAACGCACTGCCCTGGCTTGAGCCTGAAGGCGACAGCACGCGCCAGGGCCCGGGCCTCATACAGGGTGGGCCCCTCATCCAGAGGCGCATCGACAGCATAATCGTGAGCCGGCTGGGCACCGCCATTTGTTCTGATGACGAGATTCTGACTTTGCAGATAGGCAAGGTCTGACCTTATCGTCACCATGGAGACGTCGAACTGACTCGCCAGCGCCTCGGTCCGTATGAATCCGGCGCGCCTTACGGCATCGACAATCCCCAGACGGCGTTTGAGAGTCGCGCTGTTCACGCCCATCGACATGGTCAAGAATCTTTCAAAACGAAAACCTATCTTTCGTTTTGTAAGTCATCGTCTTTTGCTTGTCAGCAGTTAAGACAGGCCATCACAGGGTTGTGTCAGGATATGCACATTGGTCCGTTATCATCGGGTCAGCCGCCGAGCCGGAAACCACCCTATCGCCCTGCGCCTCGAACCCTCAGAAGACCCTTGATTGCCGCATGCTGTAAAAGCAGGATCGTCTTGGCATCCAGAATACGTCCGTCATCGATCATGCGCAGGGCTTCAGGGAACGCGACTTCCATCACGTCGATTTCCTCGCCCTCCCCCTCCAGGCCGCCGCCCGGCCCGATCCGCATCGCGGGCCTGTAAGCCCCGGTGAAGAAATGGATGCGCTCGGTCACCGATCCGGGGCTCATATAATAGCACCCTATGGGGGTTATCTCACCAATCTCGACCCCCATTTCCTCACCAACCTCACGGCGCATGGCGGTGGCCGGGTCATCGTGATCGAGCAGGCCGCCGCAAACCTCAATCAGATCCTCACAATGCCCTGTGACATACGCTGGAAATCGGAACTGTCGGGTAAGCAGGACCACCTGCCTCTCCTCATCGTAAAGCAGGATCGCGGCCCCATCGCCACGATCATACGTCTCTCGCGTAAAGACCTGAGTCGTGCCGCTCCTGCGCCGATAGCTCAGCGTGTAACGTGTCAAAACGCCCCAGTCATTGGCCAGAAGCCGGGTCGAGAGGATCGTGATACGGTCATCGGGAGATTTGCCGGGCGCAGCCTCCTCACCAGAGCGATCAGGCTTGTCAGAAGGCGTTCCTGTCATGGCGATCAATCCCTCTGCCCGACTCTGCGTGTCACGGCCTGCGCCCGCAAGCTCACATCCCCTACCCTGCCCGGATCGGACATCCGGGTGAGAACAACCTTCGCACACCCTGCCTCGCATAGGGAACTCGGGGCTGCATGGCATGGATGGGAAGCAGGTCTGACGCGGCATATCAAGGGCCGGATGGCCGCATCGCGGCGATGGAAAGGCTCAGACTGTCTCGTGCGTCGAGCCGGGATGACCGGCCCCCGGTGGCATAACGGTCGCGACAGCACCGGGAAGCATGACGCCGGGTGCCGCACTATCGGCAACAGGTTTGCGGCTGCGTACCAGCCAGTAGCAGATACCGAGAGACAAAACCGAGGCCGACAGCGCCAGAACCCCCATGACATCCACTGCGCTCAGGTCGAGAACAATGAATTTGCGCACTGTCGCCATCATGCCGATCAGCAGTACGGAACGCATCCTGACCAGGCTGTGAGACGGTGTATCCGGTGCAACGAGAATGGAATGTTTGAACTCCAGCGCAATCAGCACTGTAAAGCAAAGGCCGAACAGCGATTGCAGGACAGCGGGGTTGGATGGAACCAGAGTTGCCGAGCGCACCATTTCGAAAACAGCATAGACGACATGCACAAGCCCAAGCGTCGCCACGGCCATGACGCAGAGCGTGAGAATTAGCATGGCGCATTCCTCGAACAGATCGAAGAGCGTTGAGACCTTGAAGAAACCGGGGATACTTTTGATCATGGGCTGTCGATAATATCTTAGTGAGGAGTAAGCCCTCACTCTTACCAGAGCCGCAAAGACACATCACCCGCAGAATGGTTGTCTTTTCGTAATATCGCCCACGCGATACGCAAATGATATTCAAAATATAAACATGATAAATTTTATGTTTTACTATCATAATATAGATAATATGTATTTATACATCAAAATCATAATAATGTCCCTTTCCCGTCTTTGAACAAACCTTACAGAGCCGTCATTCTCGAGGCCTCCAGCCTTACGCGTTGCACGGTTCCGGCTTGGGACAATCGCTTCGGAGGAGGGCATCCGGTGCCACTCTGAAGCATAACAGGCACAACCTGCATTTCCCTTCAGATGTCCGGGGCGTTTTCTCCCTCTTGCCAAAGACAGGTGTTGCGGTGGAAATCGCTCACCATGCGCAAACTCGACCCCTTTCTGCTCAGTCTGATCGCCGCCATCGTGCTGGCCACCTTCCTCCCCTGCTCGGGGCCTGTGGCGGTCATCCTGTCGAAACTGACCACATTGCTTATCGCCCTGATGTTCTTTCTGCAGGGCGCAAGGCTCAAGCCCGAGGCCGTGCTGGAAAGCGTACGTGACTGGCGGCTTCAGGGCAGCGTGCTGTCCTGCACGTTTCTGCTCTTTCCCGTGCTGGGTCTTGTGCTTCATGCCCTCATGCCGGGTCTGCTCAAGCCCGATATGTGGCATGGGGTGCTTTTTCTGTGCTGCCTGCCCTCAACCGTGCAAAGCTCGATTGCGCTGACCTCTATCGCGAGAGGCAATGTGCCTGCCTCGATCTGTGCAGCCACGCTGTCGAACCTGCTCGGTATCGTAGCCACGCCTGTTCTGGTTGGGCTTATCGTGCAGAAAGGCAATATCTGGTCGGCCCATGCCATCGTGGATATCGCAACCCAGCTTCTGCTGCCCTTCGGCATCGGGCAGTTGCTGCACAAGCGCCTCGGGGCCTGGGCGCACCGCAACAAGAAACTGCTCTCGCTCAGCGATCGCGGCTCCATCGTGCTGGTGGTCTATACGGCGTTCAGCCATGCCGTGGTGGAAGGGATCTGGCATCGCGTATCGCTTCCTGACCTTGCCCTGACCGCCGGGCTCGATATCGTGCTTCTGGGGCTGGTTCTGCTCCTGTCGCGCCTGATGGGTCGCGCACTTGGCTTTTCGGAAGAAAGCAGCATCTCGCTCATGCTCTGCGGCTCGAAGAAGTCGCTCGCCACCGGTGTGCCGATGGCCAATATCCTGTTTCCGATGTCCGTGGTCGGCACGGTCGTGCTGCCACTCATGATGTATCACCAGATCCAGCTTTTCGTGTGCACGTTGCTGGCTCGACGCCTCGCCTCACGTCCGGAGGCTTAACGCACAGACACCAGGCGCGAGGCTGGAGCGGCGCTTTCCATCCGGGCGCCGTCGTCACCTGTACGCCTTTCCTTACCGCTCTTTCATGGGAAACGCTGGCGACATAAGGGGTTAACCCTCTCATGCGCCGGTTTTGCGACATCACGGTAACGTGATAGCAAAACACTCCGTCGTCCCGAGTGAAGAAGGAAAGCCTGTGATCAAGCAAGACTATGTGCACTCCATGTCGAGACTTCTCGCATGGTTCGACTGGCTCCCGCCATCAGTGGCGTCAACACTCCTGCTGGTTGCCGCCGCGCTCATTGCCCTGCTTTTCAGTCGCCTGATTACCGAGGCGCTGCCGCGTCTGCCGGGTTTGCGTCGCATCGCCTTCATTCACGAGACAATCGCCAGGCTGCAAAACCATGTGCGCCTGCTGCTGATGATCGTGGCGGCCTCTGCGGCCCTGCCGGCCACGACGGGATTTGCCCCCACCACCATCCAGTTTCTGGCGCATTTCTTCGCTTTTGCCGTGATCATCACCATCGGTTTCGGGCTGATCAAGGCGTTCCGCTTCGGCACTGACAAATATCTCGATCGCATCGCCAACCGCGAGCATGTGGATGATATCACGGTTCGCTCGCACCAGACCCAGATCCGCATCCTGCGCCGCCTGATCGAGATTACCTGCGGGGTGATCACCGTGGGTGCCGCGCTCATGGTGTTTGAATCCGTGCGTCAGTATGGCGTGTCGCTGTTCGCCTCGGCGGGTGCCGCCTCGCTGGTCGTCGGTCTCTCGGCCCGTCCTGCCCTGTCCAACCTCATTGCAGGCATCCAGATTGCCATCACCCAGCCCATACGCATGGAGGATATGCTTATCCTCAATGGTGACTGGGCCTATGTGGAAGAGATCAACGCGACCTATGTGGTGCTGCGCACATGGGATCGCCGACGCTATATTGTCCCTATTGCCTATTTCCTTGAGAACCCGTTCCAGAACTGGACGCACAGCTCTCCCTCGCTCATCGGCTCGCTGTTTCTGTGGCTCGATTATCAGACGCCGGTCGATGAGGTCCGTCGCCTCTTTCACGAAGAGCTTGAGAAATCACCCGACTGGGACCGCGACATGAGTTCGGTTGGCTGTCAGGTGGCTGACAGCAATGCGCAGGTGATCTCCATCCGCCTCATTGCGGGAGCTGTTGACGCCAATGGCATGTGGAATCTCTGCTGCGACCTGCGCGAGCGCATGCTCAAGCGCCTGCGTGAGGAACTCCCGCAAGCCCTGCCACGTGGCCGGACGGCTATCGTGCCCGGCGCACCCGCTGAACCTGCCTGGCCTGACTCGCTGGTATCACCTCCGGTCAACCGGCCCGGTCCGGGCGGCGTCATGGGCAGTGGCCAGTATAACGGGCCCGATATCCAGACACGCCGCTGACCCTGACCGCTGCGACACCGGTTGACGTCGAACAGGATCAGACACGCGTTCCACAAGGATCAGCGCTTCATCAGCGGCGCTGATCATCACGCCACAAGCCCCGACAAAGGCTCGTCAGGGCGCCCTTGGGATAAATCCTTCGTGAGGCCAACATGCCTCACCGGCGGTTTCCCAGCATAACACGCCCCCCTCACGGGGACCGGCGTGAAAAATGATGGTTTTCGATCAGTTTTTCACCCTGCCGCGACAGACGTTCTGCCTAGGGTCTCGCAGTCGAACCCGACGCTGACACAAGCCTCTCGCCTGCGTATGCAAGGGAGCAAGCAGCCAGAGCGGGTTTGTCCTGAAGGAGGAGCCCAAAGGTGAAACTGGTTCTTGACCCCTATATGCAGCGCCATCTCTCTTTGCCCGATATCGCCCGTGCGACGGCGGGATACGGATTTGATGGCATCGAGCTCTCGCCCCGTGCCGATTTTCTGGACTGGTGGGTGATGCCGCGCGCCACGTCCCAACGCATACGCGACTTCAGGAAAGCGCTGCGCGATAACGGAACCGAGCTCACCACGCTTCAGCCCATGTATCGCTGGTCCAGTCCGATCGAGGAAGAACGTCAGGCCGCCATGCGCTACTGGCGCCGCGCCATCGAGATTGCCTCGGAGATGGAATGCAGGATCATGGTGTCCGAATTCGGTCGCGGCACCTCGCCCGAACGCGCAGCCGGCCTGCCGCCCGGTATCGCCACGCCCGAAACCTGCGAGGCCGCTTTCTGGCGCTCGATGGATGATCTGGTGCCTCTGCTGGAGCGCTCGGGCATCACGCTCTCTCTCGAACCGCATCCGGAAGACTGGGTCGAAACCTTCCATCCGGCCATCGATATCATCCGCAATATCGGCTCGGACGCGGTCAGGATGTCCTACATCGTGCCGCACACCTTTTTCTACGGTGAGGATATGGCGGCCATGCTGCGTGAGGCAGCAGATATTCTGGTGCATATCCGGGTGGCTGATACATTCGACCACCGCAAGTCGTCAGAGCTGCGCTACATCGTCAACCCGCCGGGCGCAAAGGTGCGGGTGCACCAGCATCTCGATATCGGGCAGGGCGAAATTGACTGGGCCACGTTCTTCGACACGCTGGCCGAGATCCGTTTTGACGGGGTTCTCTCCTCCTGTGTGTTTGCCTGGGAAGACAGGGCAGAGGACTCCACGCGCTTCATGCTCAGCACCATGCGCAAGGAACTGACTCAACGCGGTATGATGTGACGATGCACACCCCCGGCGCGGCTTACCCCAGTACCGCGCCTGATGTCAGATGTCTTTCGGCAGGCGCTGTACGCGCGAGCGCAGAAGCTGTTCCTCGAAATCGAGCTCCTGCTGCAGTTCCCATTCTGTCTGATCGTTGATTCCCCGCTCCACAAACAGCCGGTGCAGGGTCTGGCGCTGGGCCCGCAGCAGCAGCAGGCGGGTCGCGAGCTCCAGCCTCTCCCGGCGCAATGACAGGCTGCGGCTCATGAGCGAAGCCTGTGGCGCCTCATCGATCTGGCTCAGGCGGTTCTGATAATTCTGCTCCAGCCGGTCCAGCACATCAATCCTGAGCGCATTATCGGCTGGCTCCGCCTGGCTGTCCTGTGTGCAACGCGTCTTTTCATCATGCAGAAGGGTGACGGCCGTATGGAGCAGGGCCTGACGGGCCGCGTTCTCCTCTGCCGCATGGCGCTCCATGCCGCGCTTGGGCAGAAACAGGATGCAAAGCGGCATGAGCAGCCCGGCACCGACCAGCGAGATTACAATGACCCCTGCCGCAATGGTGATCAGCAGGTCACGTGAGGGAAACGCCCCCATGTCACTCCCAAGCGCAGGCAATGACAATACGGCCGCCAGTGTCACGGCCCCGCGTACCCCTGCAAAGGTGAGCAGTACGGAACCCAGAAAATCGGGCCAGACAAACGGCGTATGGCTCCATCGGGCCACGAGCCAACGGCGCAGGATGGAGCACCAGATACCGATAAAGCGCAGCAGGGTCATGATCAGATAGATCGCGCCGATCAGGGCCAGCAATTGCAGGATGGAAACCTGCCGCTCATGCGCCATCTGCACCCCACCCCGCATCAGCGCCGGCAATTGCAGCCCGAGCAGCAGGAAGATGAGCGCATTGAAAATGTAATTGACCATACCCCAGACCGTGGTGGCCTGAAGCCGCGTGGCGGTATTGGTCTCCTCGATCATGCCCATCATCTTGATGACCATGCAGGCCGCAACAGAAGCCAGAATACCCGAGCAATGCACCCGCTCGGCCACGATATAGGTCACGAAAGGCAGCAGGATCATGAGCGTGATCTGCAAGGGCGGGTCATCGAAACCACGTCGTAGCAGAATCCGGTTGAGGCGCGCCGAGACATAGGCAATGACCGCCCCGATCGCGAGGCCACCAAACGCCACGAGCAGAAATGAATCGAAGGCCTGACGATAGGAGAACTCCCCCGTCATGGCGGCCGCCGTGGCGAAGCGGAAACAGACCAGCCCGGAAGCATCATTGAACAGCGCCTCACCCGAAAGCACATGGATCATGCGCTCAGGCACATGCTTTCCCGCCAGCAGGCTCGACACCGCCACTGTGTCGGTAGGTGAGAGCGCGGCGGCGAGCGCAAAACAGCAGGGCAGATCGAGCGTCGGGATCAGCCAGTGAATGGCGTAGCCACAGCAGATGGTGCTGAACACGACCAGCCCGAAGGCCAGAAAGAAGATCGTGCCGCGCAATTCATGGAATTCGCGCAACGGCATACGAAACGCGTCGGCAAAAAGCAGTGGCGGCAGAAAGACCAGCATGAAAAGGTCAGGACGCAGGCCTATCCTGACGCCCAGAAGGGCTGCCGCCACACCCAGAACGATCTGGATGAGCGGCAGGGGAATGCGGTTTTTCAGTGCTTTGGCCAGCAGACTGCTTGCCGCAGCGAACAGGAGAAGAAGCAGGATATTATCGGCAGGAATCATGACTGAGGCGATGTCCGGGTGTCCCGCCGCACGGCATGCAGCGCTTCCTTCTTTCCGACGGCGCGCAACGCACATGAATGCGCTACAATGCGGTCATGAGCTCGTTCCGCTTTCTGCACGCCGCCGATCTTCATCTCGATAGCCCACTTCGCGGGCTTGAACGTCATGACGGTTTGTCCATGGAGCGCATACGCGATGCCTCGCGACGAGCACTCGACAATATGGTGGAGATCGCCATCTCTCATAATGTGGCGTTCGTCGTCATCGCAGGGGACCTGTATGACGGCAACTGGAAAACGATCAGCACAGGACGCTACATGGCCCAGGCGCTGGGTCGGCTCATCCGGCACGGCATCCGCGTCTTTCTGCTTCAGGGCAATCATGATGCCGCCTCGATCCTGACGCGCGACCTGCCACTGCAGCAGGGGATCGACCGTTTTCCCTCGCGCAAACCGGGCAGTTTTCTCATC
This sequence comes from Asaia sp. As-1742, assembly GCF_011753235.1. Lineage (NCBI taxonomy): Bacteria > Pseudomonadati > Pseudomonadota > Alphaproteobacteria > Acetobacterales > Acetobacteraceae > Asaia > Asaia sp. As-1742. The sequence goes on from NZ_VWWA01000007.1 coordinate 104,224, forward strand.
GATTCCCTTGGCGTTGCCCTGCATGGCCAGAGCTTTGCCGATCGCCATGTCCCGCATGATATGACCCCTGCCTATCCCGCACCGGTGGAGGGATATTTCAATATCGGGGTTCTGCACACGTCACTTTCAGGTCATGGCGAGCACGAGACCTATGCCCCCTGCACGCCAGACGGGCTGCGTGCCAAAGCCTATGATTACTGGGCGCTGGGCCACGTCCATGAGCGCATGATTCTCGATAACGGCACGCCGATCGTCTATCCCGGCGTGCTTCAGGGGCGTCACATACGCGAAACAGGCGAGAAAGGCGTCGTGCTCGTCACGGTCGAGGACCATCGTGTGACCTCGATCGATCCAGTCCCCTGCGATGTGGTGCGCTGGGTCGAAACGCGTTTCGACTGCGCCAATTTCATCCACGAGCCCGATCTGCATCAGCATGTCGGGGCCCTGTTTCAGGATATCGCCCGCGCTCATCCCGATCATCTTTGCGTGCTGCGTCTCGTTCTATGTGGCCAGACCGCCCTGCATGACACGCTCAGGCGTCAGGGGGCGTCGCTGCGCGAAACAATTCAGCATCTCGCGGCCATGAGTGGCGGCGAAATTGAGCTGGAAAAACTCGTTCTCGACACAGCCCCGCTCATGGCATCGGGTTCAGGTGCCTCCGATGGCGTCCTGCCGGATGACAGCGCCCTTTCCGCCCTGATCCATCGTGCCACGCAGGATGCTGCGCTTCTGGACGATATCGGCCGCGATCTTGATCTGTGCCTCAAGACGCTGAACCTCGGTGAAATCGCGCCCAACTCCCTGCTCGATCATATCGAGCGGCGCGACTGGGCCGCGATTCTGCCGGGGCTGGAAAATGCGCTCTGTGAGAAGCTCTCCGGCCATTCGGAGAACGAGGCCTCCCATGATGCGGGATACGATCCCAAGGGCCTTTCCAGCTTGCGTGACGCCACGCAGGGAGAGACGCCATGAGAATCGCGCAGCTTGATCTGATCCGCTATGGCCGCTTTGCCGACCGCCACTACGATTTCACGGCGTCTCAAACCGATCTGCACGTGCTGTACGGGGCGAATGAGGCAGGAAAATCCATGACGCTTCAGGCGATAGGCGATCTGCTTTTCGGCTTTCCGCACAACAAGGCGCAGGACTGGCGTTTTGATGCCGCCCAGCTGCGCATCGGCGGTGTGATGGAGCATGACGGGCACTCTTTCGGCGCGATCCGCAAGCGCGGCACCAAGCAGACCCTTCTGGCACCCGATGGCACGACACCGCTTGATGAAAACGGGCTTATCCGTTGTCTGGGCGGTGTGGACCGTGCGGCGTTCGAGCGCCAGTGGAGCCTCGATCATCAGCGCCTGCGCCTTGGTGGCGATGCCATGGCACGTTTTGAGGATGATCTGGGCCAGCAGCTTCTGGCCGCGGGGTTCGGGCTTGAGAACGTTCAGTCTGTGCTTGACCAGCTTGACTCTGAATCAGGTGCTCTGTGGAAGAAGAACGGACGCGGCACGCGGCTTAATGCCCTGCGTACGCGCCTGACCGATGCCCGCACACGCCTGACTGCCGCAGAAAAGGACAGCCAGCGCTGGACTGCGCTCAACCGCGAATCTGATGAGGTGACGGCGTCACTTGGCCAGATCCAGGGCCTGCTGCGCGAGACCCTGGCCGAGCGCAGCGGGCTCGAGCGCCTGACCCGGCTGCGAGGCGACCTTGAACGACATGCTGCACTGACAGCCTCGCTGGAAGCTGAACCACCCCCGGTTTTCTCGCCAGACGATCACACCCTGTTTGACGAACAACTGGGGCGTCTTGTCGCTGCGCAGCAGAAAGCCGACCGGCTGGCGGAGCTGCGCGAAAGCCTTATCTCCATGCGGGCAGCCTGCACCCCCGATCTCGCCCTTCTATCCCATGAAGCGACAATCGACGCGCTGGAAAGGCAGGAGCACGACCTTGCCCCGGCAAGACGTCGCTGGCCCGAGCAGGAGCAGAAACTGGCCGATCTCGATTTCTCACTGCGCCGCGAAGGGCTGCGCGGAGAATACGAGGAAATTCTTTCGGCCCTTCCCACACCTGAATCCCTCGCAAGGCTGCGCCCCCTCGCCCTGCGTCACGATATGCTGATCCAGCGCGAGGCCGAATCCCGTACGGCGCGTCTCGCCGCCGAGGAACGCCTCGCTTTGGCAAAATCGCGCGCCGGCGCTGAGGAAACACGCCCTCTTTCCTCGCTGCAGATCGCCTTGCAGCAGGCTGAAAGACGCGATGGCATCGATGCCGAACTGGCCAGCCTTGATCGCGAGAAACAGGCTGCAGAGACCTCCCTCGCCCAGTCATGGCGCGACCTCGCCCCCTGGCAGGGTACGATCGACGCGCTGCAGGGTATGGCTATCCCCGATGCCCCCTCACTGGAAGCCCAGAGCCGCCTGTGGCGTGATTTGCAGAGCCGCGACGCTGCACTGAATGAAGCGCTCGACACTGTCGGTCATGCTCTGGCGCGACAAAATCTCGCCAGAACCCATCTGGAGCAACGGCAGATCGTCTCGCTCGGCGCTCTGAAAGAAGCCAGAGCCCAGCGCGACACCCTGTTCGAGGCCTTCGCCCATGATTCCCGTGACAGATCAGCACGCAGCGCCTTCATCGAGGCACGCGACCATGCCGATCATCTGGCCGACAAACGCTTCGACGAGGCCGAGGAATCGGCCAAACTTACCCAGATCGAACAGGAAATCGAACGCCTTTCCCTCGATCGTGCGCATCTCGTCACACAGCGCGATGCCCTTGGGGCAGAAACCGAAAAGACGACCGCATCCTGGCATGAGGAATGCGCGAATCGCGCCCTGCCGGTGCTTGAGCCGGAACGGTTGCGCGGCTGGCTGGCCCTGCGTGCCACGGCACTCAGGAACCATGACGCCGTGCAGCAGGTGATCATGCGCCGGACCGAACGTGCCGCCCAACACAGCGCTGCGCTCGACATCCTGCGCAATGTCCTGCCTGACATGCCGGACTTCACCCTTGTCAGCGATGCGCTGGTCTGGGCTCAGGCGCGCCGCCAGACATGGCAGCAGGAAGCCGATCGTCTGGCCCGCATCCGGGCCGATATCGAGCAGGAGCAGCGCAGTCTGGAGAGCGAACTCAGAAAAGCCCAATCCCTGCACGACGAACAGGCCGCGCTTAAAGCGGAATGGTCATTGCAGGCCGGTACCGACAGCAGCACAACGGCAATCATCCCGCTGCAATCGGCAGAAGCCATCGACCGTCTTTCGGCCCTGCACGGTGCTGCAAGCGAAGCCGCCCGACTGCATCAGACCCTTGAAGCCCAGAAACAGGCTGATAACGCGCTCGGCCGTGCCATTGCCGCTTTCGCAAAAAACCTGCCGGGGCATGAGGCCCTCAGCCATCTCGATAGCGCAGCCTGTCTCGACCGTCTTGCCACCCTGCTGCGCACCGCCCGGACGGATCGTGACAAGGCTGCTGCTCATGATGCCGATCTGGCACGAAACCTTGCAGCCCTTAAGGAGGCACAGAACGCCTGCGAGGTGCTGCGACAGGCCTTCCTCGCTTTCGCGCGCAGGATGCCGGATCACGAACCCGCAACAGGGAGCGTGGATGCGGCCATGATCGAAAAGCTTCGCGTGCGGATCGAGCATGAAAAGGTCCGACAGGCAGCGCTGGATGAAAAAACAGCCCTTGAGCGTCGTATCGCTCTGGAGCGCGATGCCCCTGAACTCGATCAGCTTCAGGAACAGGCCAGAACCCTGCCGCCCGATCTCGTAAGCCTTCGCCTCTCTGAACTCACGAGTGACTATGAAGCCGCCGAGCGCCGCCGTGAGGAGAACCTCAAACGTCAGGGTGAAATCGCCAATGACATGCGCCAGATCGAACAGGCTCATAATGCCCGTGATGCCGCCCTGGATATCGAGACCTGCCGCACCGAGATGGCCAATGCCGCCGAGGCCTGGGCCAGTGCGCGTATCCAGTCGATGATCCTGAGCCATGTGGCGCGCCTTCAGCGCGACGAGAACACCAACCCCCTGTTGAAATCGGCCGAGTCCCTGTTTGCTGCGCTGACCTGCGGGCGATATCGCAGGCTTACCATCGCCGAGGATGGCAGGGCGCCTGAACTGGCTGCGATGCTGGAAGATGAAAAACTGATCCGCCCCGGTGCCATGAGCGAAGGCACACGCGACCAGCTCTTTCTGAGCCTGCGCCTTGCGGCCCTCAATCAGGCGCAAGCGCGCGGCATCACCCTGCCTTTCATTGCCGATGACCTGTTCATCACTTTCGATGAGGCCCGTGCCGAGGCCGGTTTCAGAACGCTCGCCGCGCAATCGCAGCGCAACCAGATCCTGTTTCTGACCCATCACGCCCATCTGGCCGACATGGCCGCCTCATTTGGCGCAACACGACACAGCGTATAGTCTTGCCTGCATGGATTATCGTACGATCTTCATTACCGGCGCGGCTTCGGGTATCGGCCGTGCCCTTGCCCTTGCGCTCTCTGCGCCCGATTGCGTCCTCTACCTTGCCGATTGCAATGCCACGGGGCTGCAAGCCACCCGGCAGGGCTGCATGGAGAAAGGGGCAACCGCCCACATCACCTGTCTTGACGTCACGGATCGTGAGGCGATGACGCGATGGTGTTCGCAGGGTGCAGAACACGACGTCGATCTGGTTCTGGTCTGCGCCGGGGTTACTGGCGGCGTGAGCGCGGTGGACCAGGACGGCGCGGCCTTTGAGACAGGCGACCAGATCAGGCGCATGATGGCGGTCAATATGGATGGCGCACTCAATGCCATCCTGCCCATGATGGCGCGGATGCGCGACCAGCCTCTGCGCAAAATGGGGCAGTTTCGCAAACAACGGGGTCAGATCTGTGCCATTGCCTCGGTGGCCGGCCTGGTCTCCTATCCCGGCACCCCTTCCTACTCAGCCTCGAAAGCCGCGCTCGACCGTTTCCTTGTGGCCAGCGGGGCCTATAGCCGCCGTGCCGGTATCTATCTGTCGAGCGTGTGCTGCAGCTTTGTCGCGACTCCCATGGTCGCGCAGAACCACTTTCCCATGCCGGGCCTGATGCGTGTCGAAAACGCAACGGCCCATATCCTGCATGGCCTCGCCCGACGAAAGAGACGTATCATCTTCCCTTCCTGGCTGGTGCTTGGGTCACGCTTCATGGACATCCTGCCCGTGCGTCTGGCCGAACTTTACTATCAGCATCAGCCGACAGGCCGACCGGGTTCCATGCCGGGCATCGATAATCCGGCCTGCAAGGATATGCCCCCTCCGACCCCCACAACGCCTTCCAACCCCGCATCCCCCCCCCCCCCCGGGAACGCCCGATTGACCGTCAGGATGAGGCCACCTGAAGACGGGGCGGGCGCCGACACGCCCCCTTGAAGAGGGTCATTGTGACAAGATGACGAAAAGATAACCGGGTTACACGCTGATACGAAGTATTCCTCCGAATTTTTTGCTATGGAGGCGAAATGAATTTGTGTCGTCTCTTCATCATGCGCCCCGTGGCGACGATTCTGCTCGCCCTGTCTCTGCTCGCAGCCGGAGCCATCTGCTATCCGCTGATGCCGGTTGCCAACCTGCCCGACATCGGCTCCTCGACGATCAATATCGAGATCGAGCAGCCCGGCGCCAGCCCGGAGCAGATGGTCAGCTCTGTCACGACCCCGCTCGAGCGCTATCTAGGCCAGATTGCCGGGGTGAAGCAGATCGAGTCCGACAGCGAAAACAGCTTTGCCTATATCCGGGTCGATTTTGTGGGATCACGCAATATCGATGGTGCCCTGCGTGACGTGCAGGCCGCCCTGCGTGCCGCGCGGGCCGACCTGCCGCAGGGCACGCTCGACCGTGACCCCTTTGCCTACAAGGAAGATCCGACCTCACAGCCGGTCTATCTGCTTTCCCTGACATCTGACGTGATGACGCTGCCGAAGCTGTATGATCTCGCGCAGATACGCGTCAAACCCCTGCTGGCGCAGATCAAGGGCGTGGGCCATGTGCAGGCCGTGGGCTCCGCCGACCCCGCCGTACGCGTCGATGTGAACCCATATGCCCTCTACAAATGGGGTATCGGTTTCGAGGACGTGCGTCAGGCGCTTGCATCGGCCAACGCCAATACGCCCAAGGGATTTCTTGATTCGGGCGGCCAGCGCATGATGCTGGAGACGAATGACCAGGCCGAGCACGCGGCTCAGTACCGTGACCTGATCATCGGCTACCGCAACAATCTCAATCCCATCAAGCTGTCCTCCGTCGCCGAGGTGACCGACAGCGTTCAGGACCTCTATCAGGCCGGGTATTTCAACAACAAGCGCGCCATCACGCTTATCGTGCGCGGGCAGCCCAAGGCCAATACGGTCAAGATTGTCGATGCCGTGAAGGAACGCATGACCGTGCTGCGTTCGGTTCTGCCTCCCGGTGTCCAGATGGATACGGCCATTGACCTCTCATCGAGCATACGCGCCTCGATGGACGACACACAGCTGACGCTTGGCGTGTCCATCATTCTCGTGATCGGGGTGATTCTGGTCTTTCTGCGCCGTCTGCGCTCGACCATCATCCCTGCCGTGACCGTGCCGATTGCCCTTGTCGGCACGATTGCCGTCATGAAGTGGGAGCACTTCACTCTCGATATCATGTCGCTCATGGCGCTTACCATTGCGGTCGGTTTCGTGGTGGATGACGCTATCGTGGTGCTGGAAAACATCGCCCGCCATATGGAGGCGGGCATGGATCGCATGAGCGCCAGCCTGCGCGGTTCGTCCGAAATCGGCTTTACGGTCCTGTCGATCACGGCCTCGCTCATTGCGGTGTTCATCCCGCTCCTGTTCATCCCTGGTCAGGTCGGCGCGATCTTTTTCGAGTTCGCCATGACCATCGTCTCGGCGCTTCTCATCTCCCTCATCTTGTCCCTCACTCTCACGCCCATGATGTGCGCCTACTGGCTGGACGTGGAGCATGAAGAACCTACCGGAAAAACCCTGCGAGACCGGGTGTTGCGGGCGATCGACTGGGCGCTGGAGGGAATTATCGGCCTCTATGGCCGAACGCTGCGTGTCGCCCTGCGCCATCACGTCCTGACCTTTCTCACCCTGCCGCTGAGCTTTATCGCGCTGGTGGCCTCCATCGTTCTCATGCCCAAGACAGGCATTCCTGCGCAGGATATCGCGCTGGTGGGTGGGTCGATCAGCGGTGACGACACCATGTCGTTCAGCGAGATCACCAAGCGCATCAAGTATGTCGGTGCGGTGATGAAGGATGACCCCGATGTGCTGTCTGTCACGAGCTGGAACAACAGCAGCAGTGACGGACAGCTTTTCGCCCGGCTGAGCGACAAGCGCACCCGCACGCGTACCGATACGCAGATTGTGGAGAGCATACGCAAGAAGCTTGGTGACATGCCGGGCCTGCGCACCTCGTTCTTCTCGGCAGGCGACCCGAATGGCGGCGGCGGTCAGCACCGCAGCGGTGCCTTCCGCTATGTGCTGCGCGATCAGGATGTGGCCGAGTTGAAGCTTTGGGTGCCGCGCCTGGTGGCCCGACTGCGCAAGGAGAAGATGATGTCTTCCGTCATGACCAATATCGAGGGTCATGGCGCGTCGGTCCATGTCAAACTCCGGCGCGATACCGAATCGCGTTATCTGGTGACACCGCAGCTTGTGGGCAATGTGCTCTATGATGCCTATGGCCAGACTGTGGCGTCACGCATCCATACCGAACTCACCACCCATTCCGTGGTGATGGAGGTGGCACGCGCCTATCGTGAATCACCCGAGCAGCTTCGCAGTACGTGGATCTCCACCGCCTCCGGCACGCCGGCAGGTGCTGTGCGCTCCAACCAGATCCGTGTGCGCACAGCGGGCGGCAGCACGGCCTCGACCGCCACACAACTCAGCCAGGCCTCACTGCGCAACGCGATTGCCAACCAGATTACCGGTAACAACTCCAACGGTTCGGCCGTTGCCTCATCGGTCGAGACCATGATCCCGCTCATCAACGTGGCGGATCTGGTCATGGAGCCGACACCGATGGAAATCGATCATCAGGATGGCATGACCTCAACCGCCATCAGCTTCGACCTGATCGATGGCAAGACCTATGAGGATGCCCGCAAGCTGATCGAGGATACACTCAAGAATATGGGTGCTCCTGCGGGTCTGACAGGCGAGTTCTCAGGGCTTGCCGGTGAGACCAAGGACATGCTGATCAACGAGTTGCTCGCCTTCGTGGCAGCGCTCTTTGCCATGTATATCGTGCTCGGGATTCTCTACGAGAGCCTGATCCATCCCTTTACCATTCTCTCCACGCTGCCTTCGGCCGGTATCGGGGCCATTCTGGGGCTCTGGTTTGGAGGAGAGTCGTTCAGTCTCATCGCCATGATCGGCATGATCCTGCTGACCGGCATCGTGAAAAAGAACGCGATCCTGATGATCGATTTCGCGCTCTATGCCGAGAAGGAACTGGGGCACACCCCGCGCGAAGCCATCTATGAAGCCTGCCTTACGCGTTTCAGGCCCATTCTCATGACCACCCTTGCTGCCGCGCTGGGCGCGGTGCCGCTGATGACAGGTCACGGCTATGGGTCGGAAATGCGCCGCCCGCTGGGGATCGCGATTGTGGGCGGCATGCTCATCAGCCAGCTGCTCACGCTTTACACCACCCCGGTCGTCTATCTTTACATGGATGCCATCGGCCGCTTCGGCACGAGAACATGGCATCGCATTTTCCCGTCCCGCCCGGCAGGGCGCCCTGTTTCCACCCCCCTCTCATCCGAAAGCTGACGCCGATCATGTCGCTCCTTTCCTTGTCGCGGGTCCGCCTGCTCGGCACATCTCTGCTCTCTCTCGGGATGGGGAGCGCGACCCTCGGCGGCGTAACCCTGGCAAGCGCACAGGCACAGGCGGCACCGCTGCATTTCTACGCTGCGCCAGCGCTTTCGCCCGATGGCCATTCTCTGGCCTCACTCGACAACATAGAGGCCGTGGGAACTGCCGAGGCGGCACCGGCCAGCCTTGTGATCCGCACCCTGCCCGATGGTCACGTCACAACCGTTGCGCTACCCTGCAAGGATTGTGCGCCCTCCAGCCCCAGCTGGAGCCCCGATGGAACCCGTCTGGCTTTCATCATCCGCCACAAGAACACCCAGAACCGTGAAATCCTGAGCGTTACTGCCGATGGCAAGACCGTAACCAGCCTGATGAAATTCACGGGCTCGCTTCAGGATCTGCGCTACGGCCCCAAGGGGGGCCTTGCCGTTCTCGCCATTGCCAATGCCCGTCGTGACCCCGGTGCCCTGCAGGCTGGTGCGCCCGAGACGGGTGAGATCGACGCAACGGAAGACGAGCAGCGCATCGCAACCATCGAGAAGGACGGTCTTCACTGGCAGTCGCCTGATGGTTTGTATGTCTACGAATATGACTGGCTACCCGACAGCACCCCCGCCTTCATCGGCACGGCAGCACCGGGCAATGGTGATGCCCATTGGTGGTCGGCGCATCTGTCGCGCTTCGCCGATTCAAAAGAACAGGTGCTGTACACCCACCCGCTCTCGCAGCAGATCGGCCTGCCGCTCGTCTCACCCGATGGCCGGAGTGTCAGCTTCGTCGCAGGACTGATGAGCGATTTCGGGTTCTTTGGCGGTGATGCCTTGCAGCTCGATCTGTCACGACCCAAGGCCGCGCCGGTCAATCTGACGCGCACCCTCAAGGCTACGGTAACCGGGCTGAGCTGGTGTCAGGGGCGCCTGATCGCCTCGACCATTGCAGGCCCCATGACCGTCATGCGGTCCATCGATGACAAGCCTCCCCTCATGGCAAGCGCAGATGGCCTGCTCTCCGATGGGGGTGGCGAACCCCGTCTGACCTGCGCAGGCGACCAGAGTGTCGTGATACGCCAGAGCTTCACGAGCCCGCCTGAAATCTGGACCGGTCGCCTTGGGGCATGGCAGCAACTCACGCACTCCAATGACGGCCAGACCGTACCCTACACTGCCTCCAGCGTCAGCTGGGTGAGTGACGGATTCAAGGTACAGGGCTGGCACCTTGCACCCCGGTCACGCCCCGCCGCCATGACCCGCAACGGCAAGGTGCCGATGATCACCATCATTCATGGTGGCCCTTCATCGGCCGTCACACCCCGCTTCCTGCGTCCCACCGGCGATGCGGCCGTGCTGCTCGATGCTGGCTACGATCTGTTCCTGCCCAACCCGCGCGGCAGTTATGGCCAGGGCGAAGCCTTCACCATGGCCAACCGCCGCGATTTCGGTCACGGCGATCTGCGCGACATCCAGCGCGGCATCGATGCGCTGGAAAAGACCGCCCCCATCGACGAAAACCGTCTGGGCGTGACCGGCTATTCCTATGGCGGTTACATGACCATGTGGATCGTGACACAGACAAACCGCTTCAAGGCCGCGGCAGCGGGTGGCGGCATCGCCAACTGGCAGTCCTATTATGGCCAGAATGGTATCGATGCCTGGATGCCGCCCTTTTTCGGGGCCACGGTCTATGATGACCCGGCCATTTATGCCCATTCCTCGCCCATGACTTTCATCAAGCAAGTCAGGACGCCGACCTTTATTTACGTCGGAGCCAATGATGTGGAATGTCCGCCTGCACAAAGTCTCGAGTTCTACCATGCCTTGCGCGCGCTCGGGATTCCGACCAGCCTTGTGATCTATCCCGGTGAAGGGCACGGGATGCGCGGTCACGACCATGCGAGCGATGCACAAAAACGTATGCTGGCATGGTTCAGCCGCTATCTGAATGGAAGCGCTTCCGGCAAGAACGGAGCAAACTGAGCGCAGCCCTGAACGTTGCAGCCGTGAAGCTTTGGAGTTGAGATGCAGACGAGAAACAGGACGGTGATGCCGGGCTTTCTGACCCAGTCAAGGCGGGCCCTGCCAGGCCTGTTTCTGGGGTGCATTCTCTCTGCCAGCGCTCTCTCAGGCTGTGCCCAGGCCCAGACGAAAAACACAACTGCGGCTCTGGCTGCCCCGGCGGCCCAGCCACCACTCCCCGCCCAGGCGGGAGCAGTCTCTTCCGTGCCGGATCATGCGACGACACCGCCCATCGTCATTCCGCCGCTGCCTGTCCTGTCCGAGCACGATGCCCGTCTGGAAGCCAGCCGTCTGACGCTGAGCATGAAGAAATCGGTTTCGCGCTTTACAACCTATACCCCTGAGCAGCGCCAGCGCTTTATCCGCCTTGCCCGTGCCGCCATTGCCAGCACGAATACGCCCATCGACCGCCCCCAGATCCTGATGGTGGTCGATCGCAACCCCAAGGTACAGCGCCTGTGCTTTGTGCTGGCCATGCCGGGCAATGCAGACTGGGAGACTCTGGGGGGGACCCCCGTCTCGACCGGTCGCGCAGGCCGCAAGTTCTATTACATCACCCCCACAGGCGTATTCATCAATTCCCCGGACCGTCTCGGTTACCGTGCCTTGGGCACGAAAAACGAGAACGGCATACGTGGCATTGGTGCCAAAGGCATGCGCGTCTGGGATATGGGCTGGCACAACGCCGTCAAAGGCTGGCTGCCCACCCATGAAACAGGCGATATCAGGCTCGAAATCCACGCGACCGACCCTGACTTCCTGGAACAGCGCCTCGGTCATCCTGCCTCCGAGGGCTGCATACGCATCCCCGCCACCATGAACGTGTTCATGGACAAGAATGGCCTGCTGGATGTGCAATATGAGCAGGCCGCCAGCTACGATACGCGTTTTCGCGCCCTGCTGCCCAAGGATCGCACGCCTACGCCGATCGCGGGCGATGCACTGGTTGTCGTCGATTCAGCCGATGCCGTTCAGGCCATTTCCTCGGCCAGCGTCGGCCATCAGCCTCTGGTCAATCACCACGAAGGCTGAGACCTGACCGCTCAGACAGCCGGAGCGGAATAGGCCAGTCCCGGCAGGCCCTGCTCGAGCGCCTGCGCCACGAGCCGCGCTGCGACAGGCAAGGATCGGGCCTGATCGACGCAGAATCCGAGCGTCAGAGGGCGTATCCGGCTGTGCTCGAGCGGCACAAAGGCGAGTGTCCCGGCCTCGATCTCTGGCAGGACATCGATATAGCTGAGCAGGCTGACCCCGACCCCATGACGGACCAGCGCCCTGATCGCCTCGATATCATCCGAGTCACAGACCGGATTCAGTGCCAATCCAGTTTCCTCGGCCAGCCAGGCAATTTTCTGGCCCAGTGCCAGCGGCGGTCGTGGCGCGATCACAGGGTAGAGGCTGCACTGGCTGAACCGTGCCGTCTGTCCTCTGGTCAGCGGATGGCCGGGTGTCGTGACAAACCCGACGGGAAAGGCAACCGAGGCCCGCACCGCGAGGCGATGCGACACTACAGGATCGAAAACCAGCGCCAGATCTCCCTGCCCTTCGAGCAGGGCCGGCGAAATTTCGTGATTGGTCATGACACGGACGCCCAGCGTCACCCCGGGATGATGCTCGCGTATGGAGGCCACGATACGCGGAACCAGCCCCCTTGCCATTGCCTCCGGAATAAGCAGCGTCACATGGCCGCGCTTGAGCCCCTTGAGATCCTCCATGCGCGTCCGGCAATCCTCGAATTCCCGCTCCCAGCGTCTGACCTGAACCAGCAGCATCTCGCCTGCTGCCGTCAGCCGAAGGCCTGACGGCAGACGTTCGAACAAGGCAGCACCCAGACGGGCCTCACCCTGCAGGATCTGCCGGTCGATGGATGAGGCCGAAATTCCGGTTGCCTCGGCCGCACGCCGGATCGACCCATGCTGCGCCACGGCCAGAAAATAACGCGAGAAACGGGAGAATACCGGCATGGTCGAATGCTCTCTTTTTTGAAACGCCCTGTCAGGAATTTGGATATATCCTCGAACGGGGTGCGCGTGACATGTCTTTGTGACGATCCACTCCTTCTGCGGGGGCTTTCATGTCCGAAACACTCGACCGCCCGGTACAGCTTCCGCGCCAGTGCAGCTTTGATGCGGCCGACTGGGCCATTCTCTCGCGCTTCTGGTATCCCGTCGCGCTGAGCCGCGACATCGGCACCGCTCCTGTCGCAGCCACATTGCTGGATGAAACGCTGGTCATCTATCGTGCGGGTGACGATATCGTGGTGGCACAGGATATCTGCCCGCATCGCGGTGTGCCGCTCAGCCTCGGCACGGGTGATGGCGAGACCATTGCCTGCGCCTATCACGGTTTTCGCTTTGGCGGGTCAGGGCGCTGCGTGCGTGTTCCTGCCCATCCCAGCTCTGCCATACCGGGCAAGCTGCACCTGAAAACCTTCCCTGTGCGTGAGTGCTATGGTCTAGTCTGGACGTGTCTCGCTGGCGAGACGCCCCATGACGTGCCGACCATGCCCCACTGGCATGACCCGGCCTATCAGCAGATCACCTGTCCCTCGATCGACATCGCCGGGTTTGCCGGTCGGCAGGTCGAGGGGTTTCTGGATGTCGCACATTTTGCCTTCGTGCATGCCGACACCTTTGCCGACCCTGATAACCCGGTCGTTCCCCCCTATATGCCGCGGCGGACAGAGGAGGGTTTCGAGGTCGAATATCGCAGTTCGGTCGGCAATTATCCCATTGGCGTAGAAGGGCGTGCCCCTGCGGGTTTTGAATGGCTGCGACACTTCCGGACCTCCCTGCCCTTCACGGCAACGCTGGAGATCCACTTTCCGGAAGATGGCCGTCTGGTGATCATGAATGCCGCCTCACCCGTCTCTGCCCGCAAGACACGCATGTTCGCACCGATCTGCCGCAACTTTGATACCGATATCCCTGTCGAAGCCGTCTATGACTTCAATCGCCGCGTCTTTGAGGAGGATCGTTTGCTCGTGGAGGCCCAAAAGCCCGAATGTCTGCCCCTCGACCCGACGCTCGAGGCCCATGTCATGGCCGATCGCAGCTCGATCGCCTATCGCAAGGGGCTGCGTGATCTGGGGTTGAGCCGGTTCTTTACAGCCTGACGCCATCGCCTCCGCGGTGCATCCGCCTGCATTTCCAGAGGCACGGAGAGCGCACATCGCGAGGCTGCGCAACATCCCCTGCAATGATCGCATGGCTCATGCCCCTAATGGACATGCTTCGAGCCCCCCGTCTGGCTTGTCATGCACGGCATGATCATTTCCTCTGGTGACAGGACTTAGGAGACGATCATGCCAGCTACCAGAACGGAACACGACCTGCTCGGTACACGCGAGGTGCCGGCAGAGGCGTATTACGGTATCCACACGCTGCGCGCTGTCGAGAACTTTCCCATTACCGGACGACAGATCAGCGCCTATCCCGAGCTGATCAATGCCCTCGCCGCCATCAAGCAGGCGGCTGCCCAGAGCAATCATGACCTTGGCCTGCTTGATGCCTCTCGCACCCGCGCCATTATCGCTGCCTGCGAGGATGTGCGCGCTGGCATGCTGCACGACCAGTTCGTGGTCGATGTCATACAGGGCGGGGCGGGCACCTCGACCAACATGAATGCCAACGAGGTCGTCGCCAATCGTGCCCTCGATCATCTGGGACGGGCAAAAGGGGATTACGCAGCGCTTCACCCCATCGATCACGTCAATATGGGCCAGAGCACCAATGACGTTTATCCCACGGCCCTGCGTATTGCCGCCATTCATGGCGTGAACCATCTGACCGATGCCATGAACGTGCTCCGCAAGGCCTTCATGGCCAAGGCGACGGAATTTCATGACATTCTAAAAATGGGCCGTACCCAGCTTCAGGATGCCGTTCCCATGACGCTCGGGCAGGAATTTCACACCTATGCCGTCATGCTGGACGAGGATCAGAAGCGCCTGAAGGAGGCTATTCTCCTGATCAGCGAGATCAATCTGGGCGGTACAGCCATCGGCACCGGCATTGCGGGCCATCCCGCCTTTGCCAGAACCGTCTGCGGCCATCTGAACATGATCACCAACCTGCATCTGCTGACGGCCTCGGATCTGATCGAGGCGACACAGGATTGCGGTGCTTTCGTTCAGGTGTCGGGCGTTCTCAAGCGTTTTGCGGTCAAGATTTCCAAGATCTGCAACGATCTGCGGCTGCTATCTTCTGGCCCTCGCGCCGGGCTGAACGAGATCAACCTGCCGCCCATGCAATCGGGCTCGTCGATCATGCCGGGCAAGATCAATCCCGTCATTCCGGAGGTGGTCAATCAGGTGGCCTTCGAGGTCATCGGCAATGACCTGACCGTCACCATGGCCGCCGAGGCCGGACAGCTACAGCTCAATGCCTTCGAGCCCATCATTGCCCATAGTCTGTTCAAGAGCCTGACCCATCTGCACGCCGCCTGTCTAACACTCGAATCGCGCTGCATCCGTGGCATCACCGCCAATGCCGCCCAGCTTGAGGCGATGGTCACCCATTCGATCGGGCTGGTTACGGTGCTCAACCCCTATATCGGCTACGAAACCGCCACTGCCATCGCGCTCGAAGCCCATCGTACCGGACGCGGCGTGATCGAAATTGTCCGTGAGCGCCAGCTCGTTCCCGAGGAAACCCTGACCCGTATTCTCTCTCCGGAAGGGCTTTGCCATCTGCACAGCTTCTAGGCAGTGCTTCCGCAGACAATTCTCTCAGGGCTCTGCCCTGAAACCCGCCAAAGGGCAGTCGCCCTTTGGATGCCCCTGATCTGGCGTCTGGAAGAAGCCTTGATTTCCCAGGGTGGGATTGACCTCTTCTGACCTGCGCAGGCGCTCCTTAAACGCGTCGGGAGCTTTCCAGAGCGCTGCCGCAACGCCCTCGATCAACGCAATAAAGTCATGTCTGTTGGGCGTACGAGGCGAACCCCGCAGCCATTCGCGATGACGGACGCCTAGTCCGGGGTCTCATCCTGCTTTTCGCTCCAGACCGCCTGCACACCGGGGAGGTGCATCAAGGCTGTCACGACATCATCCGGGGCTTTGAGACCATGTACATGCACCGTCATGATCAGCCGGTCGCTCTCATCGTGACGTTCCTGCGCCATATGGCCCAGCGTGAAGCCAAGTTTCCGGAGCGCAGCACAGACAGGATCGACAAAATCGATATCGGCGGCACCGCGCACGCCAACCTTGAACCCGTGACGTGGCGCGCGTGGGAAATGCAGGAGCCAGCCGGGTGTCAGGAACATGATCAGCAGGTAGCCGATTGTCGTCAGCACCGCGACGATCGTCATTCCCGCGCCGCACGCCATGCCGATAGCCGCTGTCAGCCAGACTGAAGCGGCAGTGGTCAGGCCACGCACCGTATCGCGCCGCATGAAAATGACGCCGCCACCGATAAAGCCGAGGCCCGACACGATCTGGGCCGCAACACGCGACGGATCGACCACCACACGGTCCGGGGTGAGCACATCATCGAAACCGTATTTGGAGATGAGCATGAACAGCGCGGCGGAGACCCCAACCAGCGTATAGGTACGAAACCCCGCTGCCTTCTGGCGATACTCACGCTCAAGCCCGATCAGCGCCGAGAGCAGAAAGGCCAGACCGAGTTCCTGCACCTGCAACAACCCCTCTCCGGGGATATGAGCAAAAAGGGCGGGATGGGTCATGGCTTGGTCTCACAAAACGATGATGCCAGAGGGAGGCAACCCCAAGGCCCGGTGCCCGACCGGCAAGGCCAGAGACAGATACCGGCGGGCAAGGGCCGCGAACGAACCCCATACAGCCGCCTCCCCCCAATCCGGCAGGGCATTGGTGGGAGAATCGACTTATTGCCCCTGGGTGGCAACACCCCATCCTCTTAACTTGATCGAATCGCCATCGAGCGTGGTAGAGGGGCGCTGTGACCATGACCGATACCCCTGTCCGAGCTATGGCCGATGACGGCCTGACTGCGCTGCTTCGGCGCACCCCTCCTGCCAATCCGGAGGCAGAGCGCGCCCTGCTGGGTGCGTTACTGACCAATAACAAGGCCTATGAGCGCGTCTCGGATTTCCTTGAAGCGGCCCATTTCGCCGACCCTCTGCATGGGCGGATTTTCGAGGCCATCGCCCGACGCATTGATCGCGGCATGCTGGCCGATCCGATCACCATGCGCGCCGAATTCGAACATTCGGGCCTGCTGGATGAGGTAGGCGGACCGCAATATCTGGGCCAGTTGCTGATGGCGATGGTCGGTATCGTGAACGCCGGTGATTACGGACGCGCCATTCACGATGCCTGGATACGCCGTCAGCTGATCGATATTGGCGAGACGGTCGTCAACAACGCCTATGGGGCGCGTGCCGATCTTGAGGGCGGCGACCAGATCGCGGCGGCGGAAGAAACTCTGTTCAAGCTTGCCACCGACAAGGGGCAGGATGGCGGTTTCGTCACCTTCGAGCGGGCCCTGACCGGCGCATTGCAGGTCGCGGAGCAGGCCTTTCAGCGCACAGGCGATGTGAGTGGCCTGACATCGGGGCTGCGCGATTTTGACAAGAAAACCGGCGGCCTGCACCCGTCGGATCTGCTCATTCTGGCCGGGCGGCCGGCCATGGGCAAAACCGCCCTGGCCACCAAGATCGCGTTCTCGGCTGCACAGGCGCTTCTGCGCGAGGCTGAAGACAAGGGCATCAAGCCGCGGGGCGCTGTCGCCATTTTCTCGCTCGAAATGTCATCGGAACAGCTGGCGACACGTATTCTCTCCGAGCAGTCCGAAGTGTCGGGTGAGAAAATTCGTCGTGGCGATATCGGCCAGCGCGAGTTCGATCGCTTCGTGCGTGTCTCGCGCGAATTGTCGGAACTGCCCCTGCATATTGACGATACTCCAGCCATTTCGCTTTCCGCCATGCGGACACGGTGCCGCCGTCTGGCACGCACCAAGGGGCTCAGCCTTGTGGTGGTTGACTACCTTCAGCTCATGCGCCCTGCCATCGGGACCAAACCCGAGAGCCGCGTGCTCGAAATCTCGATGATTACCCAGGGACTCAAGGCCATCGCCAAGGAACTCTCGGTGCCGGTCATCGCCTTGTCGCAGCTTTCGCGTCAGGTAGAATCGCGAGAAGACAAGCGCCCGATGCTTTCGGATCTGCGCGAATCAGGCTCGATCGAGCAGGACGCCGACGCCGTGATGTTCGTTTATCGCGATGAATATTACCTCCAGCAGCGCATGCCCAAAGACAGCGCTTATGAGAGCATGGACAAATATCAGGTCGCGATGGAGGAATGGCAGCGCAAGATGGCGCTCGTGCATAACAAGGCCGAACTGATTCTGGAAAAACAGCGTCACGGACCAACCGGCACCATCCCGCTGTATTTCGAGGGCGAATTCACACGGTTTGGCGATCTGGATACGGTACACGACGTCTGAGGGAGTACGCAGGACGCGACAGGCGGCCACGCTCCATCAGCGGAGCCCAGCCCCAATTGTATTGGCCGCGTGACCGAACGACCTAACGAGACAGGTCACGGGATGTCTGCCTGAAAAGCGCTTCGTTAGCCCCATCCCCGTCACTACCCGAACTCGCTCGCCTGTCGCCTTAGGCTCTGTCCCGGCAAACGGGCCGCTTTTTACTCGACGGATATCGAGCCCGAATGGAGTGCATTGCGTCAGGGCTCAGGATGCCGGGCGGCACCAAGTCCTCTGCACCAGAACCCGGACGCTTATGGTGCACCGGCGAAGACGAACTGCCACCAGAGAGGCGTTACGTCAGGTCGCAACGCCTTTCGGAGGCGGACACATGATCCCCTAACCCAGATAGAGCGAACCCAGCAAAGGCTCGCGGGGCACTCGAACCCCGTACTGTCAAAGAAGCCGTCTGCCTTGACCGAAAGCAGCTGCTCGCCCTCTCAATACGAGGCCCGCATTTTCGCCCCTATGTGACGCAAGCACCCCGTCATGCGAGCGCCCGTCAGACAAGGCCAGTTTCAGAAATCTGCTGTGAACGGGTTCGGGCCGGTGCGCCCATCCTCCCGGTCGAGAGTGGCGATGCGGCTGATATCGTCCTCATCGAGGCAGAAATCGAACACGTCGAAATTCTCATCAATGCGCTTCTGATGCGCTGATTTGGGAATGACGACATTGCCCTGATCGAGATGCCAGCGGATCGTCACCTGACCCGGCGTCTTGCCGTGCTTCTTCGCAATGCTGGTGATGATCTCGCCATCCAGCCCCGTACCGCGCCCCAGCGGGCTCCAGGCCTCGGTGCGGATATCGAGCGACTCATTGAAAGCACGCAGTTTCTTCTGCTGGAAAGCCGGGTGCAGTTCGATCTGGTTGAGCACGGGCTTGACCCCGGTTTCCTCGATCAGACGCGTCAGATGTTCAGGCTCGAAATTGCAGACACCAATCGACCGGATACGCCCCTGCTTCTTGAGTTCGATGAGCGCTTTCCAGCTCTCGACGTACAGATCCTTCTTCGGCATGGGCCAGTGGATCAGATAGAGGTCGACCACATCGCGACGCAGCTTTTTCGCGCTGGCATCAAAAGCACGCAGGGCGGCATCGTAACCCATGTCGCTGGCCCAGAGCTTGGTCGAGACATACAGATCCGGATAATCCTGCAGCGCATCGCCAACGCCGCTCTCATTGCCGTAAAACGCCGCCGTATCGACCATGCGGTACCCTGCCTTGGCGGCATAGCGCACGATTTCAGCTGTTTCGTCAGCCGGGGTCTTGTAAACACCAAGGCCGAATTGCGGGATGCGTGCCCCGTCATTGAGTTGCAGATGGACCTGTTCTTCATCGGCACGTGGTGTGGCGGTGGCGAGGTCAGGGGTAAATTCGCTGCGAGACATTCATGGCTCCTGTCATTCCCGAAAAGACGGTTCTTGCCCAATCTAGCGGATTGCGACGCTCTGGGTTGCAGGCCCGCCCGTCTTCCTGGCCATCGAGATGGTCATCACTGCGTGAGCCATACCTCCTGTCGCCAGCGCGCAAGGCCCTGCGGCCCGAGGGCTGACGGCCAGTATCCCGGACAAAAACCTTGCGCCCGCCCGGTTCTTGACTGAGCAAGATTGTGCTACAGGAATGTCGTGATGAATGCCGTATCCGAACCCGCCTCCGAATCCCGTGACAATGCCCAGCACGCGCCTCTGAACGATGCGCCGCTCGTTCTGGCACTGCCAAAGGGGCGTATCCTCAAGGCGCTGGGCCCCGTGCTTGAACGCACAGGGCTTTTTCAGGATGGCAGCGCCATTGGCGAAGGAACACGCAGCCTGCGTTTTCCAACGCTCGACCCCAAGGTCGATGTGGTGCGCGTGCGCTCTTTCGATGTCGCGACTTTTGTGGCGCATGGTGGCGCGCAGATCGGCGTTTGCGGTGCCGATGTGCTGATGGAATTCGACTATCCGGATATCTATGCGCCGCTCGATCTCGGCATCGGCGGCTGCCGCATTTCCATCGCCCGCCCGGTCGGGATGGCCGGTCAGAACGGCGATCATGACAAGACCGCAGCCAGTTCGCATCTGCGCGTTGCGACCAAATATCCGACCATCACGCGGCGTCATTTCGCGGCCAAAGGCATCAATGCCGAAATCGTGCATCTGCACGGCGCCATGGAACTCGCCCCCACACTCGACATGGCCAGCGTGATTGTCGATCTGGTGGATACCGGCTCGACCCTCAAGGCCAATGGCCTGCGCGAGACTGATGTCATCGCGCATGTCACGAGCCGCCTCATCGTCAATCGCGTTGCCCTGAAAACCCGACCCGACGCCATTCGTGCCCTGATCGAACGCTTTCGCGACGCCCTTCAGGAGAAAACAGCATGAAATGGCTGCAAAGCACCGATACGGATTTCGAATCCCGTCTCGCAACGCTGCTCTCTGACCGGAGCGCAGTTGAAACCAGTGTGAGCACGCCGGTGCGCGATATCATCGCCACCATTCGTGAGCAGGGTGACACGGCTCTGTGCGACTACACGGCGCGTTTCGACCGGTTGAGCCTCGCCCCGGAAGGGCTGGCCATCACCGCAGACGAAATTGCACGTGAGGCCGACAAGGTCGATGCCGATCTGATGGAAGCGCTCAATCTCGCTGCCTCACGCATCGAATCCTTTCATCGGGCACAGATGCCTTCGAACCTCGCCTATCAGGATGAGGCCGGGCTGACCCTGGGCATGCGCTGGACGCCGCTCGATGCCGTTGGGCTCTATGTGCCGGGTGGCAAGGCCGCATATCCGTCCTCTGTGCTCATGAACGCCCTGCCAGCCCGTGTGGCAGGCGTTGGCCGCATCGCCATGTGTGTGCCCTGCCCCGATGGCGTACTGAACCCGCTCGTTCTGGCGGCTGCGCGTGTCTGCGGCGTGAGCGAGATCTATCGGGTTGGCGGTGCGCAGGCTGTGGCCGCGCTCGCCTATGGCACGAACAGCATTCGCCCTGTCGATCGCATTGTCGGTCCGGGCAATGCCTATGTCGCCGAGGCCAAGCGTCAGGTGTTCGGTCACGTAGGGATCGACTCGATTGCCGGTCCGTCCGAAGTCGTGATTGTGGCCGATAACCGCAACAACCCGCGCTTCGTGGCGCTCGATCTGCTGGCCCAGGCAGAACATGACGAACTGGCCCAGGCTGTACTCATCACAGACGATGCCGGCTTTGCCCGATCTGTGGTGGAGGCCGTGGAGACCGAACTCAAGACCCTCCCCCGTGCTGCCATTGCCGGGAAGTCCTGGGCCGATCATGGCGCGGTGGTGATTGTGCGCGACTGGAATGAGGCCGCTGAAATTGCCAACCGCTTTGCCTCTGAGCATCTCGAAGTCATGCTGGATGATGCCGAGCAGTTCTCCACCCTGATCCGTCATGCCGGTGCCATGTTCCTTGGTCGCAACTGCCCAGAGGCTGTCGGCGATTATGTCGGCGGGCCAAACCACGTTCTGCCCACAAGCCGCACGGCACGTTTTGCCTCGGGCCTGTCGGTGTTTGATTTTCTCAAGCGCACCACCACGATCTCAGCCGGGGCCGATGGTCTGCGCGCTGTCGGTCCTGCAGGCGTCAGGCTGGCCAAAGCCGAGGGGCTTGATGCCCATGCGCTGAGCCTGTCGGCACGACTCGACGCTCTGGGCTAAAATCTGCCGACGGCACCGCCCCCGATCATGGAGGCTGTTCCTGCCATTCGTTACGGCAGGGCAAAAAGTCCTTAACCCGGGGTGACGAGGCTAGCGCGCAGAGGCCAAAACGCCTCTTTTCGGGGCCAGAATCACCAAGAAACTTGACGTAACGACGTCGAGCCAGCACATACGCGGCATAATTTCATCCTGCCGGGGATTTTCCGGCCTGTATCAGAGCACAGTTTCAAGGACTCAGATGTCAAAAGAAGACATGATCGAATTCAGCGGCACGGTGACCGAGCTGCTGCCAAATGCCATGTTCCGCGTCACACTCGACAACGAGCACACCATTCTGGCCCATACCAGCGGCAAGATGCGCAAGAACCGTATCCGCGTTCTGGCCGGTGACCGCGTCAATGTTGAAATGACCCCCTACGACCTGTCCAAGGGCCGCATCACCTTCCGCTTCAAGTAAGAGCGTTCGCGTGACAGACGGCACAAGGCCGGAGCTGGTTCTCGCCTCTGCATCACCGCGACGGGTGGACCTGCTGCGACAGATCGGGCTGACCCCGGACCGCATCGACGCGGCCGATCTTGACGAATCGCCACGACAGAACGAGACGCCCCGCGCCTGCGTGGCGCGTCTGGCCCGCATGAAGGCAGAACTTGTCGCCACGCGCTGCCAGCAGGAAGCCCTTGTTCTGGCTGCTGACACGCTGGTCGCCGTCGGGCGTCGCATCCTGCCCAAGGCCGAAGACCGCGCAACGGCAGAACGCTGCCTTCGCCTGCTTTCCGGTCGTCGTCATACAGTCCTGACTGCCGTCTGCGTGCTACCTGCCGGTGGCTGGGCTGCCGGACGTGTGGTCGAACGTCTGGTCGAGACCGATGTGACGTTCTCCCGCCTGACAGAGGCGCAGATAGCGGCGCTGCTCGATCAGGGAGACTGGCAGGGCAAGGCTGGCGGCTATGCGCTTCAGGGTGCCGCAGCCTCTGTCATACGCTATGTGGGCGGTAGTCCCTCAGCCGTGATTGGCCTCCCCCTTTTCGAGACGGCCCAGATGCTGCGCGGCCAGCCCTGTCGCTTCATCGCATGATGGAATGTCGCATCGCCTGGTCACCGGGCGAGGCACGCATTGCCGTTTGCGATGAGGATAGATTTGTCGATTTTGCCCTGTGGCGACCGGGCATGCCCGATGGCTATGGGGACATCCACGCCGTACGCGTGCAAAAATCCGCGCCCGCCCTGGGCGGCGCTTTCGTGCTCCTTGGTGATAACAGCTCCGGCTTTCTCACCGGCACCCATGCCGAAGGAACTCTGGTCGCCGCACGCGTGACGCGCAGTGCCCAGAATGGCAAGGGGCTACGCCTCAAGCCCGTCGGCCACACACTCACGGCGACTGACCACCCCGGCCTTGTCGCACGAGGCCCCTCACCGCTTGAGGACATCGCAGCGCGTTACCCGGACGCCGCATTGCTGTGTGACTCCCCAACCCTCATGGCCCTGATCCCTGCTGCCCTCAGGCCACGCATCACCCGTGTCAGCCGCACCTTCGACGCTGTGCTCGATGCTGAATGCGATGACCTGATGACGTCGCAGGCAGCATTGCCTCATGGCATCAGGGCGAGCTTCAGCCCAACCCCGGCACTGACCGCCATCGATCTGGATGACCCCCATCCCGACCAGCGTCGACAGATGGACGGATTCACGGCCAATCGTCACGCCTTCGCGGCTTTGGCGCAGCAAATACGCATGCGCAATCTCAGCGGGGCGATCCTGATTGATCCGGCGGGAGTCCCCCTGCGCAAGCGTCCGGCGCTGGGCAGGTTTCTGGCCGAGGCGCTCGAAGGCGATCCGATGCAACCGCGCATGCTGGGCGCGACTGCGCTGGGTCTGCTGGAGATCGTTCGTACCAGGGGGCGTGCACCCTTGCATGAGTGCCTTTCCAGCCCCGGTGGTCGTGGCCTGCAGGCGCTGAGGCAAATCCTGCGCGACCGGCCAGCCAGGCCGACGGAACTGAGGGCCAACCCAACGCCGGTCCTGCAGGCATCGCTGGCTGTCACACGCGCATTGGAGGCGGACAATCAGGCCGTGGCACAGTTCTCGCTTGAATGGGGGGCACCGCTCACCCTGCACATGATGCCTGATTACCCTGACAGCTACTGGAGTTTTACCCCATGAGCCTGTGTCCCATCTGCCAGAAACCGACGCTCCACGCTTACAGGCCATTTTGCAGCAAACGCTGTGCCGATGTGGATCTGGGGCGCTGGTTCAATGAAAGCTACAGCGTTCCGGCCATGGATGAGGATGAAGCCGAAAAAAACGGCTTTCCCCCGCTTGATCACCGTGACGGCTTGGAGTAAACCCCCTCTCACACCGTCAGGTGACGGTGCCCAAGTAGCTCAGTTGGTAGAGCATGCGACTGAAAATCGCAGTGTCACTGGTTCGATCCCGGTCTTGGGCACCATTTTTCCAAAAAATTTGCCTGTATCTCGCTTGAGCGAATAGCGCAGATTATTCCGGTTGTGCCTGTGCCAGCCGAACAGCTCCATGAAAACGCGCCAAAGCCCTGCTTGTCCAAGCCTTCCCGGTCGGCAAAGTCTGCAGCAAGCGACGTTACCGTCTCCTGCGATGAGCTGAGGCGTTTCCAGCCTGGCATGCCGTCGATATCAGCCTGCCACGTTCAAAACCTGATTTCCCACCCCGTCACCGGTGGCGCAGATCTGCCTCGATACTTCCATAAGCCTCAAAGCTCTGATTCTTCGCAAAAATCAGTCAATTTGAACAATTCGATATCATGCAGGTAATGTTTCTGAAGGAATAATGCATGATTTGTCATATAAATATCGAGAAAACAAAGTTTTTCATCTCGCTCAGTTGTCTGGCAATTTCAATTCAGACCGAATAGGTAGTTCAGTCAAGAATTTGTGGAGCTCGACCCTGGCTATGAAGCGTCTCGTTATTGATCTCGACGACACCCTCACCATCAGCAACCCTGATCTGTCATATAGCGAGAAGGAACCGAACCTTCCGCTTATTGCCAAGCTGCGCGAATACAAGGCGCAAGGGTTTGAAATCCTGATCCAGACAGCGCGCAATATGCGCACCTATCAGGGTGCTGTTGGCAAGATCAACGCGAATACACTTCCCGTCATTCTGGAATGGCTGAAGAAACACGACGTCCCCTATGACGAGATCTATGTCGGCAAGCCGTGGTGCGGCACCGAAGGATTCTATGTCGATGACCGTGCCATTCGCCCCCGGGAATTCGTCACGCTCTCGCTCGCTGAAATCAATGCATTGATCGAATCAGGCAAATGAATCCGTCTTCCTCTATCGCCCTGATCATGTCCGGGGCCTATGTCACGCAGGAACTTGTTGCAGAGTTCGGGCAGCTGCCACCATCCTTTCTGCCGCTTGGCGTAGGACGTCTCTATGACATTCAGGCGGACAGCCTGAAGGCGCAGGATCTCAATATCAGCCATATCTATCTGGCTGTTCCCGAGAGCTATGAAGTTCCGGCCTATGATCTGCACCGGCTGGAACAGAAGGGGGTATCGTTGCTCCCCCTGCCTGACGGCATGTCCCTGGGTGAAGCTGTTGTCTATGCGATCAACGTTCTGAATGCCTATTCGGTCGGCATCCAGATCCTTCACGGCGACACGGTGCTCGGCACGATTCCAACCGGCCTCAATGTTGTCGCAAGCCACCGGGAGGGTGATGACTACTCCTGGGCGGTGATCAATCACGATGACGGCGCGATCAGCAGCCTCGAGACGATCGAGGCCACCAGCGAGGAAGACCTCGAGCGCCCGATTGCGTGCGGGTTCTTCTCGTTTTCGAACGGAGTCGAACTTGTACGTGCCATCAGCCAGGCGCGTGGCAATTTCATCACGGGCCTCAATCTCTATATCAAGCGCCGCCCTCTGACCCTCAAGCAGGTCGATGGCTGGTATGATTTTGGCCATATCCAGACCTATTTCCGGTCGCGCCGCCTCGTTACCACCGCCCGCGCCTTCAATTCGCTGCAAATCACGCAAAGCACGGTTCGCAAGCTCTCTGAAGACCGCTTCAAGATGAAGGGCGAGGCCAACTGGTTCGAGTCCATCCCCGCAGCGGTGCAGCCCTATGCGGCCCGTCTGCTTGACAAGGGCGAGAATGACAGCCAGGCATTCTACACCACGGAATACCAGTACGCGCCCAACCTCTCCGAGCTCTACGTGTTTTCCTCCATCGGCCGCGTCACCTGGAAGAAGATCCTGACAAGCTGCTCGGAATTCCTTGAGCTCTGCGCCACCACCCACAGCGATGCACCGCGTGAGGCCTATTCGCGTCAGCTCATGGGTGGCAAGACTGTCGAACGCCTTGAGCGCTATGCCAGAGAGACAGGGTTCGATGTCACGCGCCCGCTGACATTCAAGGGTCGTGCCATGCCGTCGCTCATGACCATTGCCCAGGAGATCGAGGCCCTCATCACGCATGACCCGTCGGCGCGCGCAACGCTGATGCATGGTGATTTCTGCTTCAGCAATATTCTCTATAATTCGCGCAACAGCCGTATTTCGGCCATCGATCCGCGTGGTTACGTGTTTGCGGACAAGCTCGAAATCTGGGGCGATTTCCGCTATGACATCGCGAAATTCTCCCATTCCGTCGATGGGCTTTATGATTTCATTCTGGCGGGTCGTTACACCCTGACGCAGCAATCAGAGTACGATTTCAATCTGGAGTTCGATGCCTCGCCCCAGCGCGACTGGCTGCAGAAATCCTTCGCCGAAATGAAGATTGCAGGTCTGTCTACGGCAAGCCGGGAAACGCGCGCCATCATGACATCGCTTTTCGTTTCCATGTTGCCGCTCCATTCCGACCGGCCGGACAGGCAAAAGGCATTCATCGCCAATGCCCTTCGTCTGTATTCCACGCTCGAAGGACTTGCGTGATGATCGTCATCCCCATGGCTGGCCTCTCCAGCCGCTTCACCAAAGCCGGCTATCCGGTGCCCAAATACATGCTTCCCCTGCATGGCAAGAGCGTGTTCGCCCATTCGATCGAGAGCTTTTCAGCCTATTTCGAAAGCCATCCTTTCGTGTTCATCGCCCGTACGGTGGCCGACACGGAAGCCTTCATCCGTCGCGAAATCGAGGCGCTTGGCATTCGTGATGCACGCGTTGTCATTCTCGACCATGAAACTGCAGGCCAGGCCGAGACGGTGGAATTTGGCGTCAAGCAGGCTGGCATGTCTGCCGAGTCGCCATTGACCATTTTCAATATCGACACCTTCCGCCCCAATTTCCGCTTTCCCCAAGGGGCATGGTTCGGGAAGTCGGATGGCTATCTCGAAGTGTTCCGTGGGTCGGGTGCCAACTGGTCCTATGTCGGCGCAGCGGAAAACAGCGATGAGCCGCTGGCCATTCGCACAACCGAAAAACAGCCGATTTCCGATCTGTGCTGTGACGGACTCTACCATTTCGCCCGCAGCGGTGACTTCCTGAAGGCACTCGAACAGGAGCGTCTCACCCCGTCATCTCCTGAGCTTTACGTGGCACCGCTTTATAACCACCTGATCAGGGACGGGATGAAAATCCATTATGAAGTGATCCCGCCTGAGGCGATCACCTTCTGTGGGGTCCCTGCCGAGTACGAGGCCCTTCTGGCCGAGGCCGGATAACAGGCTGTCGCGTTGCCTTCTGCTCCAAAAAGGGCAGAAGGCAACGCCTCTGGTCAGGCGAGCAACCCGCCATCGACCGCCAGAGACGATCCGGTGATGTAGCTCGAACGCTCATTGACCAGAAATGACACGACATGAGCGATATCCTCGATCGCGCCATAGGCTCCGGTCGCCACGAAGCGGGCCAGGATTTTCGCCGCCTCGGTGTCTGACGGGTTCATAGCTGTATTCACCGGCCCCGGTTCCACCACATTGATCGTGATCCCCCGATCACCCAGATCGCGCGCCACACCCTGGGCAAAACCGCGCAGGGCGGCCTTGGTGCCGGAATAGAGCGACAGACCCGGCAGCGGCGCACGACCGCCAAAAGCCGATCCCATCAACACGATACGACCGCCGGGCTGCATATGACGCACCGCGCACATGGTTTCGATCATCGGGCCACGGACATTGAGGTTGAGCACCTTCTCGATATCGCCGGTCATGATCTCGTCAATCGTCCCTTTGGGGTACATGCCTGCATTGCACACCAGCACATCCAGGCGGCCGAAAACACGCACAGCTTCAGCCACGACTTTTTCATTGCCAGCAACGGTGCTGCCATCGGCCTGAATAGCCAGCGCCCTGCGACCCAGTGCCTCAACCTGCCTGATTGTCTCCTGCGCCCCGGCCGCTTCGCCGGGATAGGAAAAGGCGATGTCATAGCCTTCTCTGGCAAGCTGGCAGGCAATTCCGGCACCAATTCCACGGCTTGCGCCTGTCACCAAAGCAAGTTTTGCCGTCATTGATCAGTTCTCCCATTTTGAAAAAAGGCCAGATAGACATTCAGGCCGACATATCTGAGGGCGTCCGCAACGAAGATGAGATCCATCATCTTTCAGGCCTGAAGCAATCGGCAGGAGCGTTCGAGCGTCCTGTAATGCTGGCACAGGTCACGCAGAATAAGGCGTTTCTGCCCAGCCGAGAGACAGATCCTGCGTCGCTCGAGCTTTCTGATCTGCTCCCGCCAGACACGATATAATTGCCTCATCTGCTGTGACTGGGCGCGGGTGGTCATGAGCCCCTTTGCGGATGACATGGCGTGATCTGGCATGGCAGGCTCCTGATGCAGTGAAACTCCCGTCCTTGCGGAACAGGCAGACCATGCGCGTCCACACCGCAGAACCGTTATCTCTCGAATCCGCAAAACTTGCCTTATCGTCTCGCAGTCTCATACTGACGTGATGAGTCAACAAGCTGACGCAACCATGCTGGGCGACGTGCAGTCCCTCGTGCGAGCCCATTGCCCGCGCAAAAGCACCCGCACGGCTGTCGATTTCCTGACGTTGTATCGCTCGGAAACCACGACCGACCCGCTGCTGGTCGTCTATGAGCCGCGCCTGTACATCATCATTCAGGGGGCGAAGAGGATCAGGATTCACAAGAGCAGCTTCGACTACGACCAGAACCATTATCTCGTTGCGACGGTGGATCTTCCTCTTTCAGGGCACATCACACGCGCTACGCCCGAGGCGCCTTATCTCGCTGCCTGTATCGCCTTCACGCCTGAGGAAATCGCCAATGTGATTGCCGAAACACGGGCTGACCCGGGCCTCAGATCCCCCCTGCATACCAGTCTTGGCCTGAGTGCCGTGACCCCCGATCTGCTCGACGCCCTGCGCCGTCTGCTCATCACCCTCGGCAATGATGACGACCGGGCCTTTCTGGCGCCCATGCTCAAGCGGGAAATCATCTATCGTGCCCTGCAGGGTGATCAACGCCACGTTCTGCACGAGATTGCCGACCAGAAAAGCGATGCATCACGCATCAACCGGGCGCTCGCCCATATGCGCGCCCATTTCATGGAAGAGACCGATGCCTCGACCCTTCCCGGTCTTGCAGGGATGGGGCGATCAACGTTCTATCGCAAGCTTCAGGAGGTCACGGGGCTATCGCCCGTGCAATATCGCAAGCGCCTGCGCCTTCAGGAAGCACGACGCCTGATGCTGTATGAAAACCGCCTTGCCGCCGATGCCGGTTTTGCTGTGGGTTATGAAAGCCCCTCGCAGTTCACCCGCGAATACAGGTCGATTTTCGGTATGCCACCCCATCAGGATGTGTCGCGCATACGCGCCATCGGCATCGAGCGATATCGGGAGCTGAATGAGGCTGTCTGGGTGTGATCCGCTTGCGGGCTTGCCGTTATCGGCTCAGCCCCTAGAATCGGAAAGATCGCGCAGGGGCCCTGACAAGTCCCACGGCGCGACACGAGAACAGCCAAGGTGTCTCATGAGAATTCTTCCCCTGCTCGCTGCCATGCTGCTGCTGGCTTGCTGCACCCATCCCCACCCACCAGAGGACGACACCCGCGCCGGGCTCCTGCGTCCAGTAACAGGGACGGGTACCGGGTCAGGCGGTACATCCGTCAGCATGAAGGGACCATCCGGCCATGGTCCGCATGGTCACATGTATATGGGCTCGGGCTTTGGCGCCTCCACGCCCTAACGCATGGATGACCGGGGCTGGCGATCCTATTTGAGAACGTCCAGCACCTCGGAAACAGTCAGGATCTGCGGCAGGATCACGCCCTCCTTTTGGGGGGCATAATAGACATAGAGCGGCACGCCATCGCGCTCATGCGCACGAAGATAGGCGCTGATGGTCTCGTCACGATTGGTCCAGTCCCCCTTCATGTATGTCACGCCCCGCGCAGCGAAGGCCTTCTGCACGGGCGCTGCCTGCAGGGCAACGCGCTCATTGACCATGCAGGTGATGCACCACGCCGCCGTCATGTCGATAAAGACAGGCTTGCCAGCATCGCGCAGCGAGGCGAGCCGATCGGGTGAATAGGCCACGACGCCATTTTCACTATGGGCGACAAAGCTGGGCGAAGCTGCCTCGCTATCGGCAACGCGCACAAGACTGGCCCCTGCCAGAAGCACGACAATAACGGCCACAGCCCGACCGATAACGACCCAAGGGGTTGCGCCCCTGATCATCGCCTCGCGTTGCGTCAGGCCGAACAGCCAGGCTGCCAGCCCCAGCGCAACCGCGCCGCCCAGCCCGACTGGCAGGATCATGGCGCCACGCTGCACACAGGCAACCCAGAAAAGCCAGACTGCCGTTCCCAGAAGCGGGAAGGCAAGAACCTGCTTGAGAATGGCCATCCAGGCACCGGGCTTTGGCATATGCCGGGCCAGGAACGGAATGGTGGCAATCGCGACATAAGGCGATGCCAGACCGAACCCCATGGCGAGGAACAGCATGAGTCCTGCCCATGCCGGTCCACCCAGAGCCGCCGCAATGGCAGCCCCCATGAACGGCGCCGTGCAGGGCGTGGCCACGACCACAGCCAGCAGCCCCGTCAGCATGTCGCCCCATATGCCGTGGCGTGGCGTGACATCCTGACCGAGACGTCCTGCCGTTACCTCGAAAACACCCAGCAGATTCAGGGCCATCATGACAAGCAGCCAGGCCACACCGAGCACGAAAACGGGCGACTGGAACTGAAAGCCCCACCCCGCCGCCGAGCCCACGCTGCGCAGCACGATCATGGCGACACCCAGCGTGGCAAAACTGCCCATCACGCCGGTCATATATGCAAGCGCACTGCTGATCTGCTCATGGCGATGCGACCCGCCCAGACGGGCAAGCGAGAACGCCTTCATGGCCAGAACCGGGAATACGCACGGCATCAGATTGAGAATCAGCCCACCCAGAAAGGCAAAGATCACCAGTTGCCAAAGCGCCGTATGCGAGGGAGCCGCCGCAGACGAGGCCACTCCCGCGACGGGAAGAGACACGCCCGCACCCGCACGTTGTCCGGCCGCCTCCGTACCGGGGCTGGTGCTGACCCATAAAGCGGTCTGCTGCCCCGCCTGATCCTGAAGCACCACGATACCATCAAGCGTCGCGGGTTTATGCGCTGCATCGATCCAGTGAAGGCCAAGCGACACCTTGCCCTGACTGACTTCCAGCTTCTGCGGGGCAACCTGATCGATCACGCCGGTTACGGAGGGCATGAACCAGGCCCGGCTGACGCTCTCACCCGACAGCCCCTGACCACTCAGGGTCAGCGTGGCGTCTGATGTCGTTGTCGCGGCAAAAGGTGACGGCATGGGGTTTGCCTGCGCCGCCTTGACGAATAGCGGCCCCTCGGCGGCACTGTTGGGCGCCGCATTGCCTGAAGGCAGGGTCAGGCTGAAGTCACCCGATTCAGGCACGCAGGTTGCTGCGCATACCAGCCATTCCGCATGGGCCTTGAGTGTCACCTCACCCGCCTTGCCCTCCAGTTTCAGGGTCTGGGGCAAAAGCACGTCACCCGTATAGGCGTAGGACATCAGCCCCCCTTCGCTGATGCGTACAGGGGTGGGAAAGCTGATCGACTCGCTCTGGCCGGTCATGGCTCCGCTGGCCGTGGTTTTCAGCGTCGGGGGTTCGCCCGCATCACCGGCATTGAGCCAGTAGGTATGCCATCCCGGCTTGAGCTGAAGACGCAGCCCGACATGCAGATCCCCCCCGGCCGTGACGCTGTCGCGGTCAGTCACCAGGGTGGCGGTGTCATGGGCCGAGGTGACGGGGGCACTCTCGGCGGCAAAGGCAGGAGCAGAACCGAAAGCGAGCAGGGTGAGGACAACAGGAGACAGCTTGCGCAGCATGAGACCAATCGCTGTGAAGGAAGAGAATTGCCGACCGCCCCGCGGACGCGCCATAGAAGTCATTATGACCGGTCCCCTATTGCCCGCCAATCTCATTTCGCTTCCCGTTCTTCCTGTCTGTGCAGCCCTGCCCGAGCTTCAGGCCGTGCTCGAGGCCGGACGCAATGCCGTACTGGTTGCGCCGCCCGGCGCAGGCAAGACCACTTTGGTGCCGCTTCATCTTTTACAAGCCCCCTGGCGCAAGGAAGGACGCCTGATCGTCGTCGAGCCGCGGCGTGTTGCCGTGCGTGGGGCGGCCCATCGCATGGCCGCCCTGCTGGGCGAAGCCACAGGCCAGACAGTCGGTTATCGCACGCGTACGGATTCGGCTGTGAGCGCGGCCACCAGAATCGAGGTGGTGACAGAAGGGCTGCTGCTGCGACGCCTGCTGACCGACCCGCTGCTTGAGGGCGTGTCGGCCATTCTGTTCGACGAGGTGCATGAACGCTCGCTCGATCTCGATACAGCGCTTGGTTTCGCACTCGATCTGCAACGCACCATGCGCCCCGAACTCCGTCTTGTTGCCATGTCGGCCACAACGGATGGGCGAGCCTTTACCTCTTTGCTCGATGGCGTCCTGGTCGAGAGCGAAGGCCGCGCCTTTCCGCTGGACATACGTCACGCCAGACGGGACATCGCAGCCCTGCGCGAACTGCCCGATGTCATGGCGCGCACCATACGCAGCCTGCTGGCTGAGGAGGAAGGCGATATTCTGGCCTTTCTGCCCGGTGTCGGCGAAATCAGGCGCTGTGCGGCAGCGCTGGCTGATGCTCCGGCACTGATCGTCCCCCTCTATGGTGAACTCGATACCCGTGAGCAGGATCTGGCCCTCAAACCTGCCGAGAGGCGCAAGGTGGTGCTGTCCACCTCGATTGCAGAAACCTCGCTCACCGTACCCGGCGTCCGTATCGTGGTGGATGGCGGATTTGCCCGTGCGCCGCGTCTCGATGCGGGGTCCGGCCTGTCACGGCTCGAGACCATGCGCATCTCGCGGGCCACGGCGACACAGCGTGCCGGGCGCGCTGGACGCGAGGCACCAGGCATTGCCGTACGTCTGTGGACGGAAGCCACTGGCCGCGCCCTGATTGCCCATGATCTGCCCGAAATCCAGACCAGCGACCTGACCGGCCATTGCCTTGACCTTGCTGCATGGCACGAAGTCATGGGCACACCCCCTGCAGCCGTGCCTTTGCTCGATACACCGCCCGCCGGTGCCTTTCAGGCCGGCTGCGCCCTGCTTACGGCGCTCGGGGCACTGGATGAGGCAGAAAAGATCACGCCGCTGGGCGCTGCCATGGCACGGCTCGGCGCACAGCCCCGTCTGGCTGCGATGATGTGCGCAGCCCGCACCCCACCCGAAAAGGCCACCGCCGCCGCCCTCGCCGCCCTTCTGGAGGAACGCGACCCGCTACGCCCACGCATCGTCCCCGGTCAGCGCAGCCCCTCGGTACCCGCCGATATCCAGACGCGTCTCAGCCTGATCGAGGGTGCCGAGCATCACTCCCATGCCGACCGGGCGAGCCTTGCCCGCATCCGGCAATCCGCCCAGCGCTATCAGAAGCGCCTCGGGCTCAACCAGCGTCTTGCGCCCGACCCCGGCAGCGCGGCGGCCCTGCTTGCCGCCGGCTTTCCCGATCGCGTGGCCATGGCCGCGGGCGAAACGGGACGATATCGCCTGTCGGGGGGAGGATCGGCCCGGCTGAGCGCCATCGACCCATTGGCGCGCGAAACCCTGATCGTCGCCCCTGCCCTTCATGTGCGTACGGCAACCGAAATCTGCCTCGCCGCCCCGCTCGATCTCGATAACCTGCCTGCAACCTTGCTGGCCCGTACGGAAGAACAGGTCGAGACCGCGCTTGATACGACAACCGGCAATGTCATTGCCCGCAGAAGGCTTCGCCTTGGCAATCTGGTGCTGCGCGACCGTTCTGCCCCGGCAAAGCCGGAGGAGGTGCAGGCGCTGCTACTGTCACGCATACGCGCCGATCTGGCTGGCAGCCTCACCTGGTCCGACTCATGCCTGCAATTTCGTGCCCGGCTCGCCCTGGCAAGGGCCCATCTCGATGAGACCCTGCCTGCCGCCGACGACGAAACCCTTGCCGCCACTCTCGATGAATGGCTGCTCCCCTATATCGATGGCATGACGAAGCTCAGCCAGATACAGGCGCTGGATTTGCTGCCCCTCCTGCGGCAACGCCTCGACTATGCCCAGCTCAAACAGCTCAATCAGGCTTTGCCGACGAGCCTCACCCTGCCCGGGGCGCAACCCGCCATCGATTATCGCGATGCAACACCCACAATCTCGGCCCGTGCTCAGGCTTTCTATGGGCTGAAGGAGACACCACGCATCGCCAATGGGCGCATCAAGCTGCAATTTGCCCTGTTGTCACCTGCCGGTCGCCCGCAGGCCATCACTGCCGATATCGCCGCCTTCTGGACCACGGGCTGGGCTGACATGAGACGCGACATGCGTGGTCGTTACCCGAAACACGACTGGCCGGAAAATCCCGCGACAGCCAGCCCGCCCCCGCCCAGACGTCCACGCGACACCTGAGCGCCAGACAGCCTCGCGCGATTCGTCACACAGAACGTGACTATCGAACCACGAAAATGTTACACATGACGCTGTGATACGCGATCCACCTGACGAATCCTGTGATTTGTCCGCACTGGGCTGGTTGAAATCACACGTCGAGACTCTTTCGTAACGAAATCTTGTCTTTCGTATCGAAAATATCTCTCACACCACTTGGGCACGGATCGCCTGGATGATCCGCGTCTGAGAGGCCATCATGCGTTCGACTCACCCGGCAGGCACGTCCGGCACAGCCCTTGAAAACAACACCCACTCAGGGCAGGCGGGGCACCGACGCGTGTTCATCGCGTCCTGCGTGGCAGGTCTGGCGGGTATTCTCTTCGGCTATGATCAGGGCATCATTTCCGCAGCACTGCTGACACTGGGTGACAGCTTCACTCTTGGCACGCTGGGCAAACAGGCTATTGCCGCAGGCATGGTTGCCGGTGCCTTGCTGGGATGCATGGCCGCAGGGCCTCTATCGGACCGACTGGGACGTCGCATGGTGGTCGGGCTGTCGGGGGCGCTGTTCCTGCTTGGCTCTATCGGCTCGGCAATGGCCATGTCCCCTACGGAACTGACGCTGATGCGGCTGCTGCTTGGTCTGGCCGTCGGTGCCGCCAGCCAGATCGTGCCCGTCTATATTGCTGAACTGGCGCCTGCTTCACGACGGGGACGGCTCGTCCTGCTGTTTCAGCTGGCCATCGTTAGCGGCGTCCTTATCAGTTCGCTGATCGGCTGGTGGCTGAGCGGCAGCCCCTTGCTCATCCGACTGCTCGACCGGGGAGGAGACTGGCGCATGATGGTGCTCATCGGTGCCATTCCCGCGCTGATGCTGCTGGTCGGCCTCATTTTCCTGCCCGAAAGCCCGCGCTTTCTGGCCGCAAAGGGCCGACGGGACGAGGCCATCGCGATTTTGCGCAGCCTCCGGGGCCCCGGTGAGGACCCCGAGGCCGAAATGCGCGACATAGAGGGCGCCGCGCAGGAACAGGGGAGCTGGCGCCTGCTTTTCTCACCCCGGCTCCGCCCGGCCCTGATTGCCGGGACCGGCCTTGCCATGTTCAGTCAGGTAACCGGCACAAATGCCGTCCTGACCTATGCCCCGACCATCCTCTCCGGCGCGGGGTTCGACCGTAATTCTGCCCTGCTTATTTCGTTGGCCATCGGCGTGGCCATCACCGTTGCGACGGTATTCGGGTTCTGGGCCGTGGATCACTGGGGGCGTCGTCGCCTCATGCTGCGCGTGCTGCCCGGGTCAATCCTTGCCCTGATCGTTCTGGCTGTCGTGTTCTTCGGCGGCGACCCGCAGGGTATGGGGCGCTTTTTCGCGGTGGCTGGCCTGATTCTGTATGTGCTTTGCACGCTGGGGAGCATCAATGCCTCGCTCTGGCTGGTAGGTGCCGAGGTCTTTCCACTCGCCGTACGCGGCAAGGGCATGGGCCTTGTCACCGTCTCGCACTGGTCTTTCGATCTGCTGATCTCGATGGTGACCCTGTCGATCATCTCGATGATCAGCGTATCGGGCACCTTCCTTCTCTTTGCAGCCCTGACCACTCTGGCCTGGATCTTCATCGAGCGCCGTATTCCCGAAACAAAGGGCCGCTCGCTGGAAGCCATTGAACGCAGTCTGAATGAGGGTGACTTCCTCTCACGGAAGACGACCCACTGAGCGAGAGGCATGAAGGCGACCCGACGGGATGTTACCGTCGCGTTGCCTTACCAGCGCTGCGACAGGGTCACGAATACCGCGCGCCCGGGCGCCCAGGCGCAGGCGACATCGCGGGTACACATGGCCACATATTTGCGATTGGCGATATTGGTGCCGTTGAACTGCACCCGCGTGCGCCCCCGGTCGATATGGGCCTGCAAATCCCATACGAGTTGCGAAGGCACGGAAAACGTGAGGGGAATGGAGCCCGCGGTATTACCCGTGTAGCGCATGCCCGCCCCGAGACCGGCCTGCCAGAGCGCCGAAAAGGCAACATCACGTTTGAGGAACAGCGACGCCATATGGGAGGGAATTGCCACAGGCCGCTGCCCAACCTGCGCTGCCACTGTCGAGCGCATCACACGCGGATCCTGATAGGTAAAGCTTGCGATGAAATCGATCCTGTAGGGCAGACGGCCCACGCCCTCGAACTCGAAGCCGCGTGTTCTCTGCCGTCCGGTCTGCACGCTGAAAGACGAATTGGCCGGATCGGCTGTAAGAACATTATCCTGCACCAGATTGAAGAAATCAGCGGTGAGCATGAAATTGTCCACACCACGCAGGGGTTTGACCGGCTTGTATTTGACACCCGCCTCGATCTGCTTGCCTGTGGTCGGCACGAAGGCCGAACCAGCGAATGTCGTCCCGACCTGGGGCTGGAATGACGTCGCGTAGGAAACATAGGGGTTGAGCCCTATGGAAGACTGATAGACCAGCCCGACCCGCCCCGTGAAAGCGTTGTTGTTTTGCGGTGTCCGCCCGCCGTTGAGATTATTGACCGTCATGCTCTGGGTGAAATCACCGCGGCC
Organism: Asaia sp. As-1742; assembly: GCF_011753235.1. Taxonomy (NCBI): domain Bacteria; kingdom Pseudomonadati; phylum Pseudomonadota; class Alphaproteobacteria; order Acetobacterales; family Acetobacteraceae; genus Asaia; species Asaia sp. As-1742. Next base: position 141,604 of record NZ_VWWA01000007.1, read on the forward strand.
TGACAGGGTAAGATACCAGCGCTGCCAGTTGGCCTGTTCCTGCGCATAGATCCCGGTATCTGTTTCCGTCTCGTTTGTGCTCGTGGTGGTGCCATAGCCTGGCCAGGTGATGGCACGATAAACCGGCTTGTAGAGATTAAGCGCGGGGGCTGCGCGCTGGCCGCGGCGATTGGCCAGAAAATCACTACGGAAATCAACGCCTGTCAGGATTTCATGATGAATGCCCCCCGTATGGAAGGTCACTGCCGACCGCGTATCGAGGGTGACGTTGTTGTAATTGCCCTGCTGGTTGAGCGCTGTGCGATTGATGCTCTGTTTATCCGCTGAAAGTGACGAGGTGGTCACGAAACGGTAGAGCACGTCGAGATGCGCGTAACGCATGTTTTGCGTGATGGTCCAGTTGGGCAGGATGTGCCGGACAAAATTATAGCCAACCGCCACCTGACGCTTTGAGTAGACATCATAGTCCGCATCGCTGCTCAGGAAGTTGCGGGCGATCTGGCCCCAGCGCGAGGGCAGAACGGTCCCGACAGCCGGCAGGAATTGCGCCGTCGACCCGGCATCGAGCTGTTCGAAACTGGTGAGCAGGGTGAGCGTGGTTTTCTCATCAGGGCGCCAGCTCAGTGAGGGCGCCACATATATCTCGTTGTTCTTGATATTGCGCGCGTAGGTGTCCGACTTACGTATCAGCCCGTTGAATCGCCAGAGCAGGGTCTTGCGGGCATTGAGCGCGCCGCCGACATCGACCGCACCCTGAACACGCCCGTAGGAACCGGTCTGGAAGTCGATCTCATTGACCTGATCCGGATGCGGACGCTTGCTGACAGCATTGATGATACCCCCAAGCTGCCCCGACCCGTAGAGGGCCGAAGATGCCCCGCGCAAGACATCCATCTCCTCAAGCCCCCAGGGCTCGATGCTGAAACTCTGCGATGTGCTGGCATCAGGGGCACGTGTGCCATCGAGATAGATATCGGGCGTGAACCCGCGGATCGTGCCAAAATAGCCGCGCGGGTCGTCCTTCGACCCGTAATCCGAAACGCCTGCTGCGTAGCGCACAGCCTCGGACAGGCTGCGGGCGTTGAGCACGCTCATACGTTCCTGTGTGATGACCGTGATATTCTGTGGCGTCAGCTCCAGCGGCGTTGAAGTCTTTGTGGCGCTGCTTGCGGCAGCGGGAAGAAAGCCCCCGCGCGTGCCCGCCACACGAATGGTCTCGTGAACGCCCTGATGATCTCCCTCATGAGCTCCTTTAGCGGACTGAGCTTTTCCTGCCCGAGATGGCGCGGCTGGCTGTGCAAGTGTGATCCTGTTCTGCCCCGCCCCTTCATGAAGGGGCGACGCCTTCTCCGGCAGGGTTTGGCGTTCCTGAGCGAGCGCACCCGGCACCATTGCCGCCGAAAGGAGTGAGGACAGACACAAGGCGGCACGCAGGGAAACGGACATCAATCTACCGAAACAGACAAACAGGGAAACAAATGAGAACGTTTCTCATTTGCATTGAGGTTTCCTTAGAAACCGCCAGCCTGCCTGTCAATCAAGGCGATCCGGATCCAACCGCCCTTGTGGCGGCGACGACACGTTTCGATCTCAGACCGTGTCATATCTACGCATCGGGCTCACGCCCCGGGGGGACTGAGCGACGAAGTGGCTGCCTTTGACTAAGCGGCATTGCCTGTCGCATCCGTCATGGCAAAGCCTGACGCATCTCGCCATGAGACGATCGAATGATCCGGCTCCCTGATGACGACGCGTTTTACATACCGGCAGCGCACGCAATCAGACCGGACGCGTGGACTCCGGTGCAATGTCACGCAGACGATCCAGCAGGGCTACGAGCGGATGATCGAGCTGTGCCCCGCGGAAGCGCTTGACCTGACTACGGCACGAATAACCACTGGCCAACACACGTTTTCCACCCTGTCTGTCCAGATGCGGCCCCCAGGACTGCTCGAAAATCACGCGGGACGTTTCCACATTGCGCGCTTCGTGACCGAAGGTGCCGGACATGCCGCAGCACCCTGTCTTTTCCAGCTGCAAACCAAGGCCCAGCCGCGCAAACAGGGCCTGCCAGTCTGCACCCGAACCCGTCAGGGCTGTCTTTTCCGTGCAGTGGCCAAGGAACACGAAACCGGCCGCTGCTTGTGGAGCGTCCTGTATCCGGGGCAAGGCATGCAACAGAAACTCCTGAGGCAGTTGCACCTCAGGCAGAGCCTCAAGCCCGGCAATCTTGCGGTATTCCTGACGGTAGATCAGCGTCATGGCAGGATCGAGCCCGACAATCGGCACCCCGAACGAGGCCAGTACGCGCAGCCATGCGGTATTGCGACGCGCCTGTCGGGCAAACAACCCCAGAAAGCCATGCACATGCAGCGGCTTGCCGCAGGCCAGACTCTCGGCAAGATAGACCCTGTAACCGCAGCGCGCCGCCAGCTCGATAAACGCCTCGACAAGGTGCGCCTCGAAATGACGGGTGAACAGGTCCGGCATCAGAATGACAGACCGTGCCCTCTCTGCCTCGGTCAGGGCCACCAGACGCTCTGGTGTGGCAGGCTGCACATGCCAGCGACGGCAGGTTTCTGCCAGTCCGCTGCGTGAGAGGGGCGGCATATCGACAAGACCAAGCAGGGTTTTGCCCAGCGCGGCCATCGGCTTCAGGCCGACCACGGCATTATAGAGACGCCTCATACGCGCCATGAGTGGCAGGGTATATTCGATCAACCCCACGACATAATCGCGCAGCGGGCGGGCATAGCGCTGGTGGTACAGATTGAGAAAGCGGGAGCGGAAATCAGGCACGTCGACCTTGACCGGGCATTGGCTGGTGCAGGATTTGCAGGCCAGACAGGTGGCGAGGCTGTCATAGAGCTGATGCGAAAAATCGACCGGCGTATTCTGCCGGCTTCGAAACTGCGCCGAGACGCGACTGAGCAGGCTTGGCGCGTGCGCTTCCAGCGCCGCCGTATCCACACCCGCGCCAGCCTGCAGGCGCAGCCACTCGCGCATGAGCGAGGCGCGCCCCTTGGGAGAGAAACGCCGGTCACGCGTTGCCTTCCAGGACGGGCACATCGGATCGTCCTGATCGTAATTGAAGCATGCGCCATTGCCGTTGCAATGCAGCGCCGTGCCGTAACCCTGCCAGACCGGATCGGGAATCTGTCGATCCTGCGCCCCGCGCATCGGCACGTCATCAACACGCAAAAGCGGTGCTGAAGCGCCCGGAGGGGCCGCGATCTTGCCGGGATTGAGCTGGTTATGCGGGTCGAACACTCCCTTGATCTGTTCAAGGCAGGGATAAAGCGGGCCGAACACATCCGGCACATATTCCGACCGCACCCCCTTGCCATGCTCTCCCCACAGCAACCCGCCATAACGGCGTGTCAGACGATGCACGGCGTCACTCAGGGGGCGAATCAGCGCAGCATCATCGGGGTTGCGCATGTCGAGCAGGGGGCGGACATGCAGCACGCCGGCATCCACATGGCCGAACATGCCGTAATCCAGCCCATGCCCATCGAGAAGCGCCCGGAACTCGGCAATGAAATCCGCCAGTTTTTCCGGCGGCACAGCGGTATCCTCAACGAAGGGCTGGGGCCGCGCCTCCCCCTGCACATTGCCGAGCAAACCCACAGCGCGCTTGCGCATGGCATAGACCTGCGAAACTGCCGCGCGGCCTACAGCCAGCGTATGGCCACGGCGACGTACCGTCTGATCCTGCCGCAGATGCTCCAGGAAGCCCTGGGCCTGTCTTCCGAGTTCAGCCTCATCATGACCGGCAAACTCGACCAGATTGAGCCCCTTCGCAGGGCCGGCCTCATCCTGCGGGAAATAGCTCTCGACCGAGCTCCAGACAAAATCCTGCATGGCAAGGCCAAGCACTTTTGAATCGATGGTCTCGATGGAAAGCGGCTTGAGCCCGATCAGCGCCCGCGCGTCGCGCAGTGCATCCATGAAGCTGTCGTAGCGGATATTGACCAGGATACTATACGGCGGAATGGCCAGCAGATTGAGTTTCGCTTCGGCCAGAAATCCGAGTGTCCCTTCCGATCCACAGAGCAGGCAGGTCAGATCGAACTGTCCGGCCTCGTTGCGCAGATGACGCAGATCATAGCCGGTCAGACAGCGGTTGAGTTTGGGGAACACCTTCTCGATCGTGTCGCGCTCACGATCATGGATCGACGCCACGCAATCATGAATCTGCGCCACGCGGGAATGACCCTGACGGCGCACCGCCAGCTCGCTTTCATCGAGCGGTGACGTGTCGAGCACGTCGCCCCCCACAAGCACGGCCGTAACACCGAGCACATGGTCGCGTGTCTTGCCATAGGTGCAGCTTCCCTGCCCACTGGCATCGGTGCTGATCATGCCGCCGATCGTGGCACGGTTGGATGTCGAGAGTTCGGGGGCGAAGAACAGCCCATGACGGGCAATGGCCGCATTGAGCTGGTCCTTCACCACGCCGGGCTGAACCCTCACCCATTTCTCCTCGACATTGATTTCGAGGATAGCGTTCATGTGTCGGGACAGGTCGACCACGATACCATCGGTGAGGGACTGGCCATTCGTGCCCGTTCCGCCGCCACGCGGTGCAATGGTGATACCGCGCCAGACGGGCTCGCCCGCAAGCCGGGCCAGCACGACCAGATCCTGCCTGTGCCGAGGAAAGACCACCGCCTCGGGGTGACGTTGATAGATGGAATTATCGGTCGCATGGACCAGACGCGTGTCATGCGTCGTGCCGATCTCGCCCTCGAACCCCTGCTGACGCAGTGCCGTGAGGAAAGCGGCATGATCTGCCGCATTGCCTGGGGTCTTGTCGAGAACAGCAATCATGGTCATGGCCGGTCATCCATCACGAGGGCACGCGCTGGCACTGGATTAGCCTGAACCACCTTGAAACGATAGTGACGCCACCTTCATCACCGATGGCTGCCAGAATGGACCGCCACCGATGATGCCCTGCTCAGGAGCGTGTCAGAACCACCAGCGCCCGCCTTTCCTGCGCGATCCCTGAGCGCAGATGCCCGTGAGCACAGAGCGCCTCGCCTTCATGCTCCAGATACATCGCCTGATTGATGATCGGCGCCGAAGCCGCCGCAGTCTGACGCAGCGTGCGATGCACCTTGCGCGCCAGGGTACGGCAATAGTCCAGCGTATCGCTGGTGACAGCCATAGGCACGGCCTCATGCACGGGCGCCGTGCTGGCGCCCGGTATGGCATCGGCTCTGGCAGCGCCAGGCAACCCGACCGCGCAGGTCAGGCAAAAAAGCGCAAAGGCTGTATGGGTCATATAACCCGTACTAATTCAGTCCGTATTGCGCTCTCATGGGCTGCGAATGAAGACTTGTTTATGTAGTCAGTTTTTGGACCGGGCGTGTCAAAACAGCCCACAACGCCCGCTCTGTCGGCCTTTCAGCCCAGCCCGTTTTCCTCTACCGGCAGGCTGAGCACGACACGAAGCCCCCGCTGCAGGGGCTCGAGCGCCAATGCGCCGCCGTGTAGCTGCGCGACAGCCTGCACCAGCGACAGACCCAGACCGGCACCCGGTGTATTGCGCGCCTGATCGGCACGAAAGAACCGCTCGGAGGCGCGCAGCAGATCTTCTGCAGACATGCCCGGGCCTTCATCAGTCACGCTGATACGGACCAGATTACCGGAGACGCTGGCCCGTAGCGTAACCGTCGTTTCCGCAGGCGAAAACTTTATGGCATTGTCGATCATATTGGCCACGGCCTGCTGGATCAGGCGGGCGTCACCATGAAAGAGCAGGCGCGGCGGCAGATCGCACGCAATCTGCAGCCCGGCATCCTCGGCTGTCGCCTCATAGAGCTCGGCAATATCCTGCAACGGCCTGATGAGATCGGTCGTCTCGAAAGCCGCGCGGCGGGCACCAGCCTCGATCTGGGCAATGCGCATCAGCGCATCGAAGACCGCCGTGACATGATCCAGATCGGCCACGGCGCGATAGATGGCGTCATGCATCTCTTCGGTCGAGCGCGCATGAAGAGCGGCGTCTTCCAGACGATTACGCGCACGCGTGATCGGTGTGCGCAGATCATGGGCGATGGAGTTGGAAACCTGCTTCACGCCTTCCATGAGCTTGGAAATGCGATCGAGCATACGGTTGATTGAATGGGCAACGAGATCGACATCGTTACCCACCAGAGGCATGCGCTGACGCATGTCACCATTGGCCAGCGCCGTGGTGGTACGGGCTATGGAGCTCAGGATACGACTGAAGATACCGCGCACAACCCATGCCCCACCAATGGCGAGCGCAGTCACCATGAGCCATGACCACAGGAAGGTTTCAGTCAGCACGCGGCGAAGGATATCCCGCCCCCTGATATCGCGGCCCACCAGCAATTGCAGGCCACCCGGCAGGACATAGGCATGCATGGCGGCTGAGGTCGTATTGCCGGCCCGACTGATCTTGAGGGTGTAAAAGCGATCGGCCCGTTGTACCGCTTCGGGCCATGAGGGCATATTGCCAGCCAGCCTCTGGCCGCCCGGTGTGATCAGCAGATAGAGATCCTGATCCTCGACATCCTGATCGAGCCTGTCCTGAATGGCCCGTTGCAGGCTGGAAAGACCACCCTGCATCCAGCGTTCTGCCAGACCATGCGCGTCGGCATCGACAGCCTGCCCCACCTCGCGCTCGAGCGCGCCGATGGTGTGCCACCACAGAAAGGTCAGGAAAAGTGTAGCGGAAAGGGCAAAAACCAGCCCATAGCCCAATGAGAAGCCCAGCCCGGCTGAACGAAACCGCCAGGCGCGCTTCCACCAGACGCGAAGCAGGGGAAAGCGCGACAGGCTGAACCTCATGGAGCTATATCATCCTGCTTAATTGGCGCGCAGGATGTAACCTGCATTGCGGATCGTATGGATCAGCGCGGTTTCAAAAGGCTTGTCAACTTTCTGGCGCAGGCGTGACACATGCACATCGATCACGTTCGTCTGCGGGTCGAAGTGATAGTCCCACACGCGCTCGAGCAGCATGGTGCGTGTTACGACCTGACCGGCGTGACGCATCAAGAATTCGAGCAGACGGAATTCGCGCGGCTGCAGATCGATCTTCTCTTCACCGCGCTTAACGGTGCGCGAAAGAAGATCCATTTCCAGATCGGCTACGACAAGCTTGGTCTGCGGCGCCTGTTCGGCACTTCCGCGACGGGCCAGGGCCTCGACACGAGCCAGAAGCTCAGAAAAGGCGAACGGCTTGGTCATGTAGTCGTCGCCACCAGCCTTCAGGCCGGCGACGCGCTCATCCACATCGGCGAGCGCCGAGAGAAGCAGCACGGGCGTAGCGTTGTTCTGGGCACGAAGCGTTTCCAGAATACGCAGACCATCGATGCCTCCGGGCAGCATCCGGTCGAGAATAACGATATCGAAATTCTCGCTGACCGCCAGAAAGAGACCGTCCTTGCCGTTATCGGCCTCCTCGACGAGATGCCCGGTTTCCTTCAGTCCCTTCACGATGAAGCTCCTGACGGTAGGATCATCCTCGACAAGCAGAATACGCATGATCAGTCCTTGGCTTTGGCGGGGGCCATGACGGGCAGGATCGCCCGCCCCTCACTTTGCAGTGACCTCATTATCTTTCAGTTACGCGCCAGAAGAAAGGGCGAAGAATACAATGTCCGCTCATTCATCGGCATCTGCCGGACGTTTCCCGATAGGAAGTGTCACTGTCACGGTCTTGCCCTTGCGTATTACCGTGAAAGTCACGGAATTGCCCGGTTTTCCCGCTGCGACAATACGCAGCAAGGCACGACCATTCTCGACTGGCGCGTTATTGATGGCAGTGATCTTGTCACCCTTCATCAGGCCGCCCTTTTGAGCCGGGCCATTACGATCGACATCCACGAGCACGACAGAGCCGTCACCGTCATCGAGCGTGACACCCAGCCAGCCATGATCGACGTGGCCTGTGCGGCGTATCTCTTCCACGATGGGGGCCACAATTTCCGATGGAATACCAAAGCCGATCCCGACCGAGCCCCCGGCAGGCGAAACCATGGCCGCATTCACCGCGACGACCTGGCCTCTCATGTTGAAGGCAGGACCGCCGGAATTGCCTGGATTGATGGGCGCATCCAGCTGCAGGAAATCATCGAGAGAACCCGCCCCCAGATCACGCCCGCGCGCCGAGACGATACCGGCGCTGACCGACGAGCCGAACCCGAACGGGTTGCCCGCAACCAGAATCCAGTCACCCACATTCACCTTATGGCTGTCTCCCCAGGTCACATAGGGCAGCGGCTTGGGTGATTCGACCTTGATGACTGCAATGTCGGTAAGAGCATCAACTCCCACAAGCTTTGCTGGGAGTTCCTGCCCGTTTGAAAGTGACACCGTGACGTTATCGGCATCACCAACCACGTGATCATTCGTCACGATGATACCGGACGGATCGATGATAAACCCTGAACCAGCGCCAAGAATCTCTTCCTGATGACGCTGCATTTTCTCACGATACCGCTTTTCGAGGGGGGTCCCCTTGATCTGGGCAGGCACCTTGCCCCCGCCTTCCGAGCTTATCTGTGTAATGGCAATGTTGACGACAGCCGGAATGACACGCTGCACCAGCGGTGCAAAAGAGAGTGGCCCCGACTGCACAAGCACGGGGGGTAAGGCGGGCGTGCCGTCCGGTACCGCCGCCTGGACCGGAATCTTCACCGCGCTGGCGGGTGGCACAGCGGGAATAGCCGGATGGCTCGGTTGCGGCGGCGGGTGCGGCAGGAATTTTTCCAGGAACGCCGGCAAGGCATAGGCCCTGTCAATGCCAAACCCGGCCAGAACGAGGAGGAGGAGAGCTTTGCGCATCAACAAACCACAGGCAGGGCAATATTCAGGGTCATGACAGCACGATAGCGCAGAAATGAAATGATTCCATCTCTCTTGCATCTTTACCCGCAACAACACGCCGCCATCCGGAAATGCCGATCCTGTGCATCAAGACCGGAGGACAGGATTGTCATTCTCCCGCGCCTTTGGCAGGACGAAAGGACGGCCATATTGTTGTGCCATGAGGCAGATTTTATCGGGGATCACAGATGATTAGCGACTTCATATTCGGGCGCGTCCTGATCATCGGAGACCTGCTGCTCGACTGCTATATTCATGGCTCGGTCGATCGTATCTCACCAGAGGCACCGGTACCGGTGCTCCTGAGGGCCAAACACAGCAGCGTACCGGGAGGGGCTGCCAATGTGGCCATGAATGCCGCAGCGCTCGGCTGCGCGGTCACGCTCGTCGGGCTTGTGGGGGAGGATGGTTCGGCAAGGGAATTCCGTCGGGCCGTGGGGCGCGAACCCGGCATCGATCTGGGTCATCTGGTTGAGGATCCCGACTGGGTCACCATCACCAAGACACGCGTGCTGAGTGGGCGCCAGCAGATCGTCCGGATCGATGAAGAACCTTCGGTGCTCGTTCCCCCGCCGGTTCAGGAACGTCTGATCGCCGCATCGCTCGCTGCCATGGACCAGGCGGATGTCATGATCTGCTCCGACTACGCCAAAGGCGTGCTGAGCAACGAGGTGCTTCAGGCCATCATTCAGGCAGCCAATCAGCGCGGCATCCCTGTTGTGGTCGACCCCAAGCGACGGGACCTTTCGGTTTACAAAGGCGCACAGCTTATCACGCCCAATCGCAAGGAGCTGGCAGCAGCCACAGGGCTACCGGTCAACAGCGACACCGAAATCCATTTTGCGGCCCTTGCCGCGCAGGAGCAGTTCGGCGGCGATGTTCTTGTGACACGCTCGGAAGAGGGTATGACCCTTCTTGAGCGCAACGGGCGCATGACCCACGCGCATGTTCCGCAATCCGAGGTGTTCGATGTCTCGGGGGCTGGAGACACTGTTGTTGCGACAGTAGCGGCCATGATGTCGGCCGGGGCCGATCTGCGCACGGCCATGGTGATTGCCACCAATGCGGCGGCGATCGTGGTAGGCAAGCTGGGCACTGCGACCGTTTCACGCGCCGAACTCAGCGCTGCCCTCAAATCCAAGATCGACCGTGATGGTGTCATCGCCACTTTGCCCGAGGCTCAGGGCATTATTGAAGCCTGGCGTCGGCATGGTGCGCGCGTGGTCTTTACCAATGGCTGTTTCGATCTGCTCCACCCCGGGCATATCGCGCTGATTCATGCCGCGGCCAGGGAGGGCGACAAGCTGATCGTCGCGCTGAACAGTGATGCTTCGGTACGTCGTCTCAAGGGGGCAGAGCGCCCGTTGCAGGACGAGCGGGCACGCGCAACGGTCATGGGCGCACTGCGCGATGTCGATCTGGTCGTCATTTTCGACGAGGACACGCCCCTTGAAACGATCTGCGCCCTTAGGCCGGATGTCGTGGTCAAAGGTGCTGATTACACCGAAGATCAGGTTGTGGGCGGCGAAGAAGTGAAATCCTGGGGCGGTCGCGTCGTACTGGCCGATCTGGTATCAGGGCGTTCGACAACATCGATCGTTCGCAAGATGAAGGCTGGTCCTCCAGCGACGACGAGCCCGGAACCAGTGAGTTTGAAACCTGAGTGACATGACCCGCGCCAAGCAAGAAACGGCCCCCGCCATTCGGGATCAGTGGCGCGACTGGCTTGTCGGGCAAGCCCTCCCCCTGTGGAGCGAGGCCGGGTTCGATCCGTCACGCGTGCTGTATCACGAACGTCTCGACTGGCAGGCGCGCCCCATCCGGCTCGATGCGTCAAGACTCATGGTTCAGGCGCGGCAGATTGCGACCTATTGCCGCGCTGCCCTGGATGGCGTGTATGCCGCGGGGGATCAGGCGCTCGATTGCCTGGACCGGGTTGAACGGCTCTATCACCGCACCGATGCCCAGCCGGGCTGGGTGTTCTCGATCGACCCGGATGATCGCCCTGCCAGCACGAAACGCGATCTCTACGCCCATGCCTTCATTCTTTTTGCCTGCGGCTGGGCCATACATTATGCGAACCGCCCAAATGACCGGGCTTTGGCGCGCTCCATCGCCGATGAGATTGACCTGATCTTTACGGCAGACAACGGTGGCTTTCTCGACGCAATACCTGATGACGGGACACGACGCAGCCAGAACCCGCACATGCATCTGCTTGAGGCCTATTTGGTCGTCTTTGAGGCAACGGGCGATTCGTTCTACCTTGACAAGGCACGCAACCTTGTCGAACTGGCCCGCGCCCATCTGATCGACACACGGTCGGGGCTGCTCCTCGAATTCTTCGCCCCGGACTGGTCACCCCTTGCCCCGTATGGTGCCAATCAGGTGCAGGCAGGACATCTGTTTGAATGGTCCTGGCTGTTGCGCGATTTCGGTCGTCTGGCAACTGACGCTGAAAACGGGGCTGAGTGGCGCAAACAGACAGCCGCTTCACTTTTCGAGGCCGGCTTCACGCATGGCTGTGATCATCAACGCCGCGTCGTGCTGGACAGCATGAGCGACAGGTATGTGGTCCAGGAGCACTCGGCTCGGATCTGGGCGCAGACCGAGCTGTTGAGACTGCTCTACACCCCGGGACTGACATCCAGGACCGACGAAGCAGAGCCATATGCTGCTGCCTTCCTGCATATTTTTGCCCCTTCGCAGCTTGGCGGAGGTTGGGTCGACCACATCGACGCGCAGAATGGCGCGCTGGTTGACTACATGCCGGCAAGCTCGCTCTATCACATCTATGGCGCAGGGCGCGAAATCATCTCTCGCTGAGTGAGCAGGGGCTTTTCGCCGTCGTGACAGGCTGGCTTCTCGTGAACCAGCCAGCGATCGGAGCCCTGACGCTGCCATCTGCTGGCCGATCTGTCGGCTCACGCAAGAGCTTATTAACCACGCGGATCATCCGAGGCATCCTGGTGAACAAGTTGGATGTCGTTGGCTCTGTTCCTTCAGACTTGAGGCTCGCACGGTCCGTCATTGTGCCCTAGTAGCCTGATATCCATGCGTATCGGCATTTGCCTTCTGACAGGCCAAACTCAAGTGACATCTGCGGTCAATCAGGAATGAGACGAACCGATAAGTTTCTTATGCGCTTTGATCGTTCACCGGGCTGACCCGGCGATCATGCGCACGGCGCTGTCGCCTCTCGGGCCAAACGACACAGGATACGCGTCCTGTCCGACACACCCCAAGGAGAGGACGCATCATGGTCATCCCAGCTTTTCCACCCCCAGAGGCCGAAGAGGTCATTGCCCACGGCAAACCGACCGACAATGAACTGCTCGCCTATTATCGCTCCGAAATCCGGTTCGAGACAGAGACGGTCAATGGCCGCCTGCAGGCGCTGTTAAGTTCGCAAGCCTTTCTGGTCATCGCCTATGCCACGGCGATGACAGGTTCAACAACGCGTTGGGGCGATCGCATGGCGATCCTTATCCCGCCTTTGCTCTCGCTCCTCGGATTCATGCTGACTTTGATGGCTTTGCCGGGTATTCGCGCTGGCTATGCGGCAATCAGCAAATGGAACGAAAAGGAGCAGCACCTGCACAAGCAATGCCCCAACCTTTCGGAGTTCACTCTGGCTAGAAGCGACGAGGATGCTCGCGCGATGAATCACCGTGCGCGTCGTGGTCGCATGTTCGCCCATCAGGCGCCACTGGTCTTTCTCATCGCCTGGTTTATCTTCGCCCTGATCCCGTTCTATCTCTATGGCGGCTTCTGAGGCCCTGCCTGCAAATCTCGATATCGAACGAGGGTATGGGGTTCCAGCTGGAGTTTATGAATTCCAGTAGAACTTATCTCAGATCTCGCACATGTTCTGCGAATGGTTCGTACAGCCCTTGCTCGGGAGAAGGTCTGCCGTAGAGCCCCCTGATGTCTACAAGCAAGAACGATCCTCCTTCATGACGCCGCAATGCCTAGAGGATTTATGACGACCATAGGTCATCTGTACCGAGGATTTGATTATCCTGTGTTTGGGTTGCGCTGATGGCAGTGTTCGTGCCTGTTATGAGGCGGTGGGCGTTTTTGACGCGGGATCAGGGGTTTTGCGTGGCTGCGAACGGAGCGAGCCCTACGC
>NZ_VWWA01000008.1:0-136695 GCF_011753235.1 Asaia sp. As-1742
TATAATTTCGCACGTCGACTGAAGACGCTCCGGGGCCTCACGCCATACGAATTCGTTTGCCAGCAATGGCAGCACGAGCCATCAAGATTCACGCAAAACCCGCACCATCAAAACCCGGGACCAAACAATTAGGGAACTGCGGAGAGAGTTTTTGACGGCCGCGGAGGCGACCGGCGTTCACGCCTAGCCGGACCGTGTAAGGCCCGTGCCGGGGCAAAAGGCCAAGTTCTTTAGAAATGGCACAGCGGTCCGAAGATCGCCTCGACGGGTCCCGGCTAACAGTTTTCAGCCGAGCCCCGTCGATCAAGCGGCTTTAGCCCAGAGCTTCCTGCACGAGCGCGGCTTGTTCGGCCAGATGCTCGCTTGCAAGACCGGTGGCTGGCGAGGCAGACGCCTTGCGGCCGACATAGATCGGGCGCGGATGAGCGTGATTGCACCGTTCGGCCGAGTTTTCGATACGACGATCGACAAAGGCCCAGGCACCGCCATTCTGCGATTCTTCCTGACACCAGATGATCTGCGCATTGGGGTAGCGGGCAAGTTGCTGCGACAGCACATCACGAGGGAAGGGATAGAGCTGCTCAAGGCGCAGGATCGCCACATTGTCACGGTTGCTGTCACGGCGGGCAGCGCGCAGATCATAATAGACCTTGCCCGAGCACAGCACCACGCGGGTGATATCCTGATCGGGCAGCAGGGTATCGGTCTCGGGCAGGACGGTGCGGAAACGTGTTTCGGGTCCGAAATCGGCCAGTTCCGACACGGCCTCCTTGTGACGCAGCAGCGATTTGGGCGTCATGATGATCAGCGGCTTGCGACATTCACGCGCAATCTGGCGACGCAGGGCGTGGAAGTAGTTTGCCGGGGTGGTGATATTGCACACGCGCAGATTGTTCTCGGCGCAAAGCTGCAGATAGCGTTCAAGACGGGCAGAAGAGTGCTCCGGCCCCTGGCCCTCATAACCATGGGGCAGCAGCATCACGAGGCCCGACGTACGCAGCCACTTCGTCTCGCCCGATGCGATGAACTGGTCGATGATGACCTGCGCCCCATTGGCGAAATCGCCAAACTGCGCCTCCCACAACACCAGTGAGTTGGGCGCGGCCAGCGTGTAGCCATATTCGAAGCCAAGCACACCGAACTCGGACAGCAGCGAGTTATAGACCTCGATGCGGGCCTGACCATCGGCAATGTTGTTCAGCGGCACGTAGTCGCTCTGGTTGATCTGGTCGACCAGAACGGCGTGGCGCTGGCTGAATGTCCCGCGCTGGCAATCCTCGCCCGACAGGCGCACAGGATGATGCTGAAGCAGCAGCGAACCGAAGGCGAGGGCTTCACCCAGCGCCCAGTCGATTCCAGCACCGGTCTCGATGGCCTGGCCACGTGCCTGGATGACGCGGCGCAGGCGTGGGTGCAGGGCAAAATCTTCCGGAATGCGCGTCAGGGCTGCGCCCACGCGTTGCAGACCCGAAATGCTGATGCCAGTTACCGGCTGCTCACGCAGTGGTTCGTCAGACAGGCGCGATGGGTCCTGATTGCACTCCAGCCAGTCCTCGCGGCTGGGCTCGTAGGATTTCGCGGCCTCGAACTGCTCCTGCAGATGATCCTGGAAATACTGGAACTGGTCATCGGCCGTCTCGGCATCGATCACCTTCTGGCGTGCCAGCTTTTTGGCATAAAGCGCACGTGTGGTCGGGCGTGCGGCAATGGCCTTGTACATGGTGGGCTGGGTGAAGGCCGGTTCGTCGGCCTCATTATGTCCATGACGGCGATAGCAGACCAGATCGATCACCACATCTGCCGCGAATTCGCGACGGTAATCGGCTGCAAGGCGCGCGCAATAGGCGGCGGCTTCGGGCTCGTCACCATTCACATGCAGGATTGGCGCATGCACGGCCTTGGCGATATCGGTGCAATAAAAGCCCGAATGGGCATGGGCCGAAATGGTCGTGAAACCGATCTGGTTGTTTGTCACCACATGAACCGTGCCGCCCGTGCGATAGCCGATGAGCTGGGACATGGCCATCGTTTCGTAAACGATGCCCTGACCGGCAAAGGCGGCATCGCCGTGGATCAGCAGGCCGAGATGGCGGTAGCGGTTTTCGAGCCCGACGCAGCCTTCTGAATCCTGGATGGCGCGTACGCGTCCCACCACGACCGGATCGACAGCCTCAAGATGCGATGGGTTGGGCAGAAGGGTGACACGCACCTTCTCATTCGAGACATGCAGCGTAGCGGCAGTACCCAGATGATATTTCACATCGCCCGAGCCCTGCACATCGGTCGGCTTGAACGAGGCCCCGGCGAATTCCGAGAATATGGCGGCGAAGGGCTTTTGCACCACATTGGCCATCACGTTCAGACGGCCACGATGCGCCATGCCGACAGACACGCTGCGTGTGCCCTGCTGCGCGGATTGCTCGATGATGGCATGGAGCACCGGAATGGTGACCTCGCTGCCTTCAAGACCAAAGCGCTTCGTGCCGGTAAAGCGCTTCTGGCAGAAGCTTTCGAAGCCTTCGGCCTCGGTCAGCTGATTGAGGATGGTCTTTTTCTCGGCTGCCGAGAACATGCGCCGCCAGTCATCGCCCTCAAGGCGGTGCTGAAGCCACAGTCGCTGGGCCGCGTCCTGGATATGCATGTATTCGACACCGATCGGGCCGCAATAGGTCTGGCGCAGCGCGGCAAGAAGCTCGTTGATGGTGGCGCTGGCCCGTTCTGGCAGAAGCGAGCTGACCATCTGACCCAGATAGATCGGGCGGTCGCGGTCATTGGGACCAAAGCCGTATGTCGCAGGGTCCAGCTCGGTGTAGGATTTCGGAACCTGCAGGCCCAGCGGATCGAGACGCGCCTCAAGATGGCCACGAACACGATAGGCCCGGACAAGCTGAATGGCGCGAACACTGTCATCCACGCTTGAGAGCAGATCGGTGGCCGAAAATTCGCCGGCTGCCCGGGCTGCCGGTCCCGCAGGGCTGCGTGCGTCGAGCAGCGATGCCTGCTCACCCCAGGCGGCCCGGTCGGCGGGGTTCAGCTTGGCGGCTTGCTGGGCTGCTTCCTGTTCGGCATCGAGTGCCCTGAACAGATCGGCGAAGGAGGGGTCCACACTGCGGGGATCGGCAGCCCACTTCGCATGCAGATCCGCCAGATAGACGGTGTTGGCGCCATTCAGCGCCGTTGGTAACGAACCGATCTCACCCATGCTTGCAGCCCTCCCCGGCTGACTCGTCCGGAACTGGATATCGACTTAAAATGGCACCCTCATGGCGGAAACAACCATGAAACTCTTGCCGATCAGCAACAAGCATAAAACTTTTCCGAACGATTTCAGTTCACAATCGCACGTTCTGCAGACGGCATCAGAAAGAGTCGAAACTTTCAATCCTGCCTGCCGTCTATAGACTCCGCACCAGAGCGTCGTGTGGTCTAACCCATCACATGGTATTCCGATATTGCAGTTTGGAGGGGTCTGTCATGCGCTGCATGCCCGCACTCGCGGTATTCACGATTTCGCTACTGTCACAGGGCGTGTCCTGTGCCTGGGCGACTCCCGAACGCCCGGTCGAGCAGCAGGGGCGTCATCTCGATTTCGACAGCCGGGCCCCCTTGCGCTGCACGCGCGCGCCCCATCTGGTCAGAACCGCCTACACCCCCGACGAAAAGCCCGCCGAAGGGGCTGTGTCCATGCGTTCGTGCTTCTCCGATACCGACCGTATCGGGGCAGGATATACACAGTATGTACGCAACAGTGCGGTGCGCCACCTGCATCACCGCATGAAGGGCTAGCAAGCCTCTTGTGCGCCGGGGGGAGCAGGAATAGGCTCGCCCTCCATGTCACAGATCGCTCTTCAGTATGAAGCCCTTGAACGGACCCCGATCAGCGAGGCACCGTTCAGACATGTGGTTGTCCCGAACTTCGTACGCGAAGAGGACCTCCAGACACTCATCAATCTGATGCCCGAGATGAAGTCCGGCGGGTCTTTCCCCCCGGAGGGTCTGCGGCTTCACCCGACAGTCAGGGCACTGACGAAGGAACTGCAGGGGCCGCGGCTCAAGAAGATCGTGGCGCAGAAATTCGGCCTCGATATCGAAGATGCGCCGAGCATGCTCACCCTGCGTGGCCGCACCCGTGAGAAAGACGGGCGTATCCATCGTGATTCAGAAGCCAAGCTCGTTACGATCCTGCTTTACCTGAATCCCGAAAGCGCTGCCTGGTCTGCACAGGAAGGCTGCCTGCGCCTGCTGAACGGCCCCGATAATCTCGAGGATTACGAGGTTGAGGTGAAGCCCGCCCACGGTACGTTGCTGATTTTCCCGAATGGGCCGAGAACCTGGCATGGTCACAGGCAGTATGTCGGCCCGCGCTACACTATTCAGCTGAATTACATGGCCACAAATAACAAGGCGCGCTATGAACTGCGCCGTCATCGGCTGTCAGCGCTGTTCAAGCGCCTGTCATTCGCCCGATGAAACGGTCATGACGCCCGGCGTGATGACGATCGAATTCTGACTGAGGTAATGTGATTATGGGATACCGCGTTGCGGTCGTTGGCGCGACTGGTGCTGTAGGTCGTGAACTCCTGCGCATTCTTGCCGAGAGAGATTTTCCTGTGTCCGAAGTGGCAGCGTTGGCTTCTGCCCGCTCCACGGGGCAGGACGTTTCGTTTGGCGACAAGAAAATTCTCAAGATCCAGAACCTCGAGACGTTCGACTTCACCGGCTGGGATATTGCCCTGTTCTCACCCGGCGCGTCGGTTTCTGCTGTGCATGCGCCGCGTGCGGCAGCGGCCGGGTGCATCGTGATCGACAACACCTCGCATTTCCGCATGGAGCCGGACGTGCCGCTGGTGGTGCCTGAAGTAAACGCGAATGCGCTGAAGAAGATGAAGCGCAACATCATCGCCAACCCCAACTGCTCGACAGCGCAGATGGTGGTTGCGCTCAAGCCGCTGCATGATCTGTTCACCATCAAGCGTATCGTGGTGTCGACCTATCAGGCGGTTTCCGGCGCCGGCAAGGATGGCATGGATGAGCTGTTTGCCCAGTGCAAGGGCAGCTTTGTGGGCGATCCGCCGACCATCGCCCAGTTCACCAAGCAGATTGCGTTCAACGTCATTCCGCATATCGACAGCTTCATGCCCGATGGCTCCACCAAGGAAGAGTGGAAGATGGCGGTCGAGACACGCAAGATTCTCGATCCCGACATCAAGGTTGCGGCGACCTGTGTGCGTGTGCCCGTCTTTATCGGTCACTCTGAGGCGATCAATATCGAATGTGAGGAACCCGTTGATCTGGCGCGTGCCCGCGAGGCCCTGCGCGAGGCCGATGGTGTGATTCTGCGCGATGAGCGTGACGATGGCGGCTACGTCACCCCGATCGAGTGCGTGGGCGAGGATGCGACCTATGTTTCGCGCCTGCGTATTGACGACTCGGTGGAGAACGGTCTGGCGCTGTGGTGTGTCTCGGATAATCTGCGCAAGGGTGCTGCGCTGAACGCAGTACAGATCGCTGAAGCCCTGATTGCGCTCGATCTGATCAAGCAGAAGGCCTGATTACGGGCTGTTATATTACATATTTGTCATTATAGTAATTTTGGCATTGCGCAGACCCGGCGCAGTGCCAAACTCCTTTCAAGGGCGGATGCAGGGTTGTGCTGCAAGGGTCCGAACGGAGATGACAATGGCTGTTATCGACACTCTGGCCGCTGGTCTGTTTGCCCTCGCTGCGCTTGGTCTCCTGCGCATGGCGCCTGTACCCAAAGCCATTCCGGTGCGCGTCAAACGGAAACCGTCAGCGCGCTGAGCGGTTTTTGTCTCTCCTGAGTCAGTAAGCCGATAGAGAGACATGGCCTTCAATAACAAGATCCCCGCGACTGCGACACCGCCGGAAGGCAAGACGGGTGTCCTCATTGCCAATCTTGGCACGCCTGAAGGCACCGATTTCTTCTCGGTCCGTCGCTATCTTGGCGAGTTTCTTTCAGACCGTCGTGTGATCGAGGCACCGCCAGCCATCTGGCAGCCCATTCTGCAAGGCATCGTTCTCACAACACGCCCTTCCAAGAGCGGCGAAGCCTATGCCCGTATCTGGAACCGTGAAGAAGACGCCAGCCCGCTGCGCGTTTACACCCGTGCCCAGGCGGAGAAACTGGCCGAGCGCCTTGGCACCGATGTGCCGGTGGCCTGGGGTATGCGCTATGGCAAACCCTCAATTGGTGAGGCTGTCGAGGAACTGATGGATCAGGGATGTGATCGCATCCTCTATCTCTCGCTCTATCCGCAATACAGTGCCACCACGACCGCGACAGCCAATGATCAGCTGTTTCGCACGCTCATGACGCTGCGCCGTCAGCCTGCCATCCAGACCATTCCGGCTTTTCCTGATCATCCTGTCTATATCGCCGGTCTTGAAAAAAGCGTGCGTGACCATCTGGCGGGGCTGAGCTGGAAACCACAGCGTATTGTCGCCTCCTTTCACGGCTTGCCAAAGCTTTGCGTGGACAAGGGGGATTACTACCCCGATGACTGCGTCAGAACGATCCGCGCCCTGCGTGACGCTCTGAATGTGAGCGAAGAGCAGATGCCGATCACTTACCAGTCACGTTTTGGGCCAATGGAGTGGGTGCAGCCCTATACGGCACCTTTCGTGACGGCGCTCCCAGAGCAGGGGATTACACGTATTGCAGTCATCATGCCTGGCTTCATCAGCGACTGCATTGAGACGCTGGACGAAATCGGCCACGAATTGCGTGACGAGTTCATTGAGGCGGGAGGTGAGGAACTGACCCTCATTCCATGTCTGAACGATAGCGATATGGCGATCGATCTGCTCGAAGCACTGATTCGCGAAGCCTGCCCGCCCGCATGGCAGAAATCCGGCCTGACTGCCCCCTGATGCGTTGTGGCTGAACCATCGCCGGTTCTGTCAGTCTGACACTCGATGATCTTGTTTTGTTCTCGAACCTGATGGCATAAGGGCAGCATGTCTGAGCCAACAGGTCACGGGGCTGTGCGTCGCATCATCCATATTGATATGGACGCCTTTTACGCTTCGGTTGAACAACGCGATGCACCGGAGTTGCGTGGTCGTCCTGTTGCCGTAGGGCGGGGTGAGGGACGAGGCGTTGTTGCGGCGGCCAGCTATGAGGCCCGCCGATTTGGTGTCCGTTCGGCCATGCCATCGCGTACGGCGTTGCGACAATGTCCGGAACTGGTCTTTGTCCCGCCCCGCTTTGACACCTACCGTGCCGTTTCACGCCAGATCCATGAGATATTCGCGCGCTATACGCCGCTTATACAGCCTCTCTCACTCGATGAGGCTTATCTCGATGTGACGCAAAGTTATCGCGAGCATGGGTCGGCCACCGATATTGCACTGCGTATCCGGGCAGAAATTGCCGAGGAAACCGGACTGACGGCTTCGGCCGGGATCTCCTACAACCGGTTTTTGGCGAAGCTCGCGTCGGATCATCGCAAACCCAATGGACAATTCGTCATCACGCCCGCCATGGGGCCGGATTTTGCGGCCTCGCTGCGTGTCGAGCAGTTTCACGGCATTGGTCCCGCGACGCGGGCGAAGATGAACCGGCTGGGCATTTTTACCGGTGCTGACCTGCGTGTTATTCCGCGTGACGTTCTGACACGTCATTTCGGCAAAGCTGCTGCGTTCTATGCATCCATCGCCTGGGGCATTGACGATCGCCCTGTCGTGCCGGACCGGGTGCGCAAGTCGATTGGTACCGAGACGACGTTTGAGGCCGATCTGACGGATTTTGCCAGCGCGTGCACGGTGCTCGACGGGCTGTGCGACAAGCTCTGGCGGCATTGCGAGGCGCAGTCACTGCGCGGACGCACTGTGGTCCTGAAGCTCAAATATGCCGATTTCCAGATCACGACACGCACCCGGTCCAATCCTTCCCCATTCGCAAGCCGGGATGCGGTGCATGAGCAGGCTGTGACATTGCTGGAAGGATTTTTTCCCCTTCAGCGTGCCATCAGGTTGATGGGCGTCACGCTGACCGGGCTCGGTCAGGATGAGGCCGAGGGCACGGCAGAAGAAAAGACCGCACAATTGACACTTTTTGGTGAATCGCCCTGCTGACTTTTTGCACGATGCAGCGTTCACTGAGTCCAATGCTCTCTTGTGGAAGGATCTGCCGTCATGATTTCAGTTTTTTCCACCTCATCGCTCTGGCTGGGTGCCGTCGTTTCCGTACTGATCTGCGCACTTGGCGCAGGTTGAACGCTTAAACCTGACGTAAACTTGACCGGGCGGGGTGACAGCAGGCGCAGGGGCTGGCAAAGCTGAGCCTCTAGCGACCAGAAAATCGGATTGGGGAAATTGTGATGGGTGCCGGGCAGGCAAAGGCGACACGATCGCCACTTGGCATCATCCTGCCGGTCGTCTCACTAAACCTCATTATCTATGTCGTCATCGGCCTGCCGATGGCAGTCATTCCGCTCTTCGTGCATAATGTCCTGCACTGCAACACGGTCATCGCCGGGTTTGCCGTGTCGCTGCAGTATTTCGCCACCTTTGCGTCGCGCGCATCGGCGGGAAAACGTATCGATACCCAGGGGCCAAAGCCGGTTGCGGTGCTGGGTCTGGCGCTTGGCGTCTTTTCCGGCCTGCTGCTTCTGGTGGCAGGGCTTGGCAAATCGGTCATCCCACTCTCCCTGATCTGCCTTTTCGCCAGTCGTCTGGCCCTTGGCTGGGCAGAAAGCTGGGCCTCGACAGCTGCAATCGTCTGGAACATACGCCGCGCAGGGGCAGCCAATACGGCTCAGGTCATCTCGTGGAATGGAATAACCTCCTATGGCGGTATCGCCCTGGGTGCCACGATTGGCGAGCAGCTTTCGCATCTCGGTGGCGGCTGGGGCGGGCTGGTGAGTCTGGGTGTGCTCTCGACCCTGCTCCCCGCCATCGGTACGGCGCTGGCCAGCACCTATCCCGCGGTTGCCCCCATACGCCATGACGCCCCCGCCATGTCTTTCGCCAGGGTGTTCCGTCTCGTACTGCCTCATGGCTGCGCGCTGGCTGCGGGATCCGTCGGATTCGGGGCCATCTCGTCATGCCTTGCGCTCTATTTTGCGGCTGAGCACTGGCCGGATGCAGCGCAGGCCTTGGCTGTATTCGGTATGGTCTTTGTCATCGTGCGCTTCGTTTTCGCGCGCCAGATCGGACGTATCGGCGGGACAAATGTCGCGCTTATCTCGCTCGGTGTTGAAACACTTGGATTGCTGATACTGGCCTTTCTTCCCTCTGCTGAAGCGGCCACTCTGGGCGCTGCGGTAACTGGAGCGGGTTTCTCACTGGTGTTTCCGGCACTGGGCGTTCTTGCTGTTGATCGCGCCGGGGCGGAGAATCGCGGAGCCGCGCTTGGGGCCTTTTCGGTATTTCTCGATCTCGCCATTGGCGTGTCCGGCCCGCTCTTGGGGCTCGTCATCCATTCTGCGGGTTATATGGCCCTGTTCATCTTCACAGCTTGCATTACATTCCTCGGCATCGTGCAGGTGCTGAGATTGCAGCGAGCTGCAAGGCCCTGACGTCACAGGTCGAAGGAAAATCCAGAAATGACAATCGCTGCCGCCGCTGTCTTTTGCGGCTCGCGCCATGGTTCTGTCCCGGCTTTCGGTGAAGCCGCCCGCGCAATGGGAGCCGGTCTGGCAGAGCGTGGCATCCATCTGGTCTATGGTGGCGGGGCAGTGGGGCTTATGGGCGTGGTGGCCGCAGCCGCGTTGCAGGCTGGTGGCGAGGTAACCGGGATCATCCCGGAATTTCTTCACGGCCGCGAGGTCATGAACGAACAGGTGACGGATCTGATCGTTACCGAGTCGATGCATGAGCGCAAACGGCTGATGTTCGCGCAGGCCGATGCGTTTCTGGTGCTGCCAGGCGGCCTCGGCACCTTTGATGAACTCATGGAAATCATGACGTGGCGCCAGCTCTCGCTGCATGACAAGCCTATCCTGATCGTCAACGTCGCGAACTGGGCTGTGCACGTGATTGCGGCTCTGGAGGCAGCAATCGAGCAGGGCCTGGCAGACGCCTCGGCGCGCAGGCTCTATCAGGTTGTTCCCGACGTGGCTCATGCTCTCGAAATTCTGGGCAAAACCAGAAAGAGCGAGGAAAACATCGAGACAGGCCGACTTTGATCGTCTGCCCCCCTTGCAGAGCCGCCCATCTGGCAGTATAGCCCCATCCATCGGTTCGGAGTGTAGCTCAGCCTGGTAGAGCACTGTGTTCGGGACGCAGGGGCCGGAGGTTCGAATCCTCTCACTCCGACCAGAATTTCCATAATTCTGGTCATTCTGGCGGTCTGGTATTGCTGAACAGGCAAACCACCCGCCCACCGATTATTTCCGATATCATCTGGATCACATCAGAGACCTCGTGTTTCTTCGTTGGCTATGCTGCACGATTGTCTGCACGAGCCGTGAACCTCTCGCCAGACGAGCTCTGACCCGGTATCGGGTTAATCAGGTCCATCATGGCAAAAGGGGGAAGGGGCATTGCGCAACCGTTTGTGCTTTCTGATGCTCACTCTCATCCTGATTGGCGCCCTTGCTGCCGGAATTCTTATTGGACGCTATCCGCTTTCATTCCATGCAGTCGGGGCCATGATGGCCGGGTATGGTGCCGCCGAAACACGAGCCGTGCTGCTTTATGCCCGTCTGCCAAGGTTGATGGGGGCCATGGTGGTCGGGGCGGCGCTTTCAGTGTCAGGAAGCGCGTTTCAGGCGGTTTTCCGTAATCCGCTCGTCTCGCCCGATCTGCTGGGGGTATTGAGTGGCGCGGCTTTCGGGGCGGCGCTGGCCATCCTGCTGCATGGCAGTAACGCGGTAGTGGGGTTTGCGGCCTTTGCCGGAGGGTGCTGCGCCGTGGCCTGCGGCTTTGGCATCACGCGGCTGGTGGGGCGCGAGGGTATTTTACCGCTGCTTCTGGGCGGGTTGATCAGCGCTGCCCTGTTCACCTCTTTTCTCTCGTTACTCAAATATGTGGCTGATCCATTCGATCAGTTGCCAGCCATTATCTACTGGCTGCTAGGAAGCCTGGCCCGGACGCAATGGGCGCAGCTTGCCTGGGTGGCGCCCTTATGTGTGCTGGGCATGGCATTGCTGTGGCTGGGTTCGCGGGCGCTGGACGCGCTGGTTCTGAGCGATGACGAAGCCCGGAGCCTTGGCCTGCCGGTTGGGGTCATGAGGCTCGTCGTACTGGCTCTTGCCACGTCGCTCGGCGCTCTGACGGTTTCCATGGCCGGGATTATCGGTTGGGTCGGGCTGATTGTGCCCCATATGGCCAGGCTCATTATCGGGCCGGGACATCGCCTCATGTTGCCTTTCGCGGCGCTGATGGGGGCGGCGGGGCTGATGCTGGCCGATACCGCAGCGCGAAGCCTGACAGCATCCGAGATTCCCCTTGGCATGATGACCGAGCTTTTCGGGGCGTTAGGCTTCATCGTGGTGCTGAGGCATTTACGTCGTGAAGGGCAGTTATAAGTGACATCCCTTGCGACACAGGCTCTCGGCTTCACCCGGCGCGGGCGTCCCATACTTGATGATGTGACGCTGAATTTCTCAGGTGGGCAACTGGTCAGCCTCATGGGGGCAAATGGCGCTGGCAAGACGACGCTGCTGCGGCTGATGCTCGGTCTTATTGTGCCCGACCGGGGACGGGTGCAGGTGAATGATGTGCCCCTGACCGATCTGTCGCGCATGGATCGGGCCCGATTGCTGAGCTACGTGCCGCAAAACAGGGAGCACCTGCCGCCCTATGACGTGATGCAGGTGGTGCAGATGGGCAGGCTGCCGCATGGTGGGCTGACAACGCGCCTGTCGAGGGCGGACCGCGACAGCATCGAGCGCGCCATTGCGCAGCTCGGTTTGCAGGATCTGACGCGGCGGCCTTGCACCGCACTATCGGGGGGCGAGTATCAGCGCGTTCTTCTGGCAAGGGCTTTGGCGCAAGAGACGCCGGTCATTGTGCTGGATGAACCATTGGCCGGGCTTGATTACGGCTATCAGCATCGATTGATGGGGCTGCTTTCCACCCTGACGCAGCAGGGCCGTCTGGTCATCATGACAGCGCATCAGCCTGGGATGATCTACCGTCATGCGAGCCATGTCGTCCTGCTTGAGGCCGGGCGCGTGGTGACACAGGGACGACCGCGTGATGTTCTTGAGGCGGGGCGTCTGAGCGCGTTTTATGACGTTGCCCTTCAACATTACGATCATGGCGCTGAGCGCTTCTTTGCACAAAGGGATGAGGCGGAATGAGAAGTTTCGGCTGGGGCGCTGTACTGAGCGGGTGTCTGGCGGTGGCCACGCTTCAGGAGGCATCAGCCCTGCCAGCAACGCCGCCTCCCGCGCGCATCGTGGATGGATGGTACGCTCATAATGCCACGCTGATCATGCTGGGCGCAGCAGACAGGATTGTCGGTACGGTCGTCTCGCCTTCGCGCTTTGCCTGGATGTACTGCGTCGCCCCATCCCTGCATCAGGCCCAGGTTTTTGGCAGTATGGTGCTGAATGCCGAAGCTGTTCTCGCCCTCCACCCCGATCTGGTTTTTGTCACCCGTGATTCCGGTGTGGCAGGTACCTTGCAATCTGTCGGGCTGAAAGCGGAGCCTGTCGGCTTTAACGATTTCGCGGGGATGCTGGCGACAATCGATCAGACGGCGGTCCTTTTGGGGACGGATGAGGCAAAGGCTCAGGCCGCCCGCTATCGCACGGCTTTTGCTGCGCTCGACAGGCCGCCGGCGGAGAGGAAATCGGTGCCAGCGCCACGTGTGCTGCATATCGCCTCGCTCGATCCCCTGACCGTGGATGGTGATACGAGTATCGTGGATGAGTGGATACGTGATGCCGGTGGCCGCAATGCCGCGATCGGTGTGCATGGCAACAAGCGCCCGGTTTCGCTGGAGCAGATCCTGGGCTGGCAGCCCGACATCATCATTCTGGGGGCAGATGCAGGCAGCGAGGCAGAAATCGCGTCATCGCCGCTTTGGGTACAGCTTGCTGCCGTGGCGCAGCACCATGTGTTTCGCAATCCGTCAGGGGTGTTCAACTGGGATCGCTACAGCCCCGAATTGCTGTTGCAACGCCTGTGGGCGCGTCAGCTGATCGGGAAAGGGACGATTGATCGCGCTGCGATGCTGGCACAGATCCGGGATTTCTACCGCCAGTTCTATCACCACCCCCTCAGCAACGAGGCGGCAGAACGTATCCTCGATGCGCGGCCCCTCGAGCCCGGTGCATGTCCGGGCTAGGCGGCCCTCAGGCGTGGCCGACGAGATTGGAGAGGGAGAGGGGATCGATATTGATGGTGGCAAGGGCCTTGCGCCATTTCACCATCTGATCGCTACCGAAAATCAGATCATCCATGGCTGGGGCGTTCAGCCATGCATTCTGCTGGATGATTTCATCTTCCAGCTGACCCGGCTCCCATGAGGCATGGCCCAACGCCAGCAGGGCGTGGCGTGGGCCTTCGCCAGCGGCGATCTGATGCAGGATATCAAGGCTGGCGGTCAGGCAGTTCTCGTTGTTGATCACAAGGCTGTCCTCACGCCGCCAATCGGCAGAGTGGAGCACGAAGCCACGGGTCGGTTCCATGGGGCCGCCCATGCACAGATTGATCCGGCGCTTGGGCGGTGAGGGGGTAATGTCGAGCTGCTCGAACAGGGTTTCGAGCGTGGGGTGCGATGCGCGTTTGTTTATGATCAGCCCCATGGCGCCATCCCGCCGCGAATGAGCGCAGACATAGACCACGCTGCGCGCAAATTCCGACTCTCCAAGCATGGGGCTCGAAATGAGCAGACGGCCTGCCAGGGTTTCGGATGTGGTCTCGTCGGGCGTTTGAAAATCTGAAGCCATGAGGGAAAATGTCGGCCATTGCAGGGGGTTTTGCAAGGGCGGCGCTCCGTGGCAACGATACAGAGTGTGGCAACCATGGAGCGGCTGCCCCGTCTGCTATAGCTTGGGCCCCTGTGTGTCCTGAACCTGAAATGGAGAAAACGATGGCGATTATTCTGGTAACCGGCGCAACAGCCGGGTTTGGTCAGGCTATTGCAAAGCGTCTGGTCAAGGAAGGCCATCGTGTGATCGGGACCGGCCGACGGGCGGAACGGCTTGAGGCCATGAAGAAAGAGCTGGGCGAGGCGTTTCTGCCGCAGGTGCTCGATGTGACCGATGCCGAAAAGGTTCAGGCCCTGCCCGCTAGCCTGCCGCCCGCATGGCGTCAGGTCGATGTGGTGATCAATAATGCCGGTCTGGCCCTTGGTGTGGGCAAGGCACAGGATTCCGATCTCAAGGATTGGAAAACGATGATTGACACGAATGTGACGGGTGTCGTGGATGTCACTCGCGCGTTTCTTCCACAGATGGTCGAACGCAATCACGGATACATCATTACGCTTGGTAGTATCGCAGGGACTTACCCCTATGTCGGGGGCAATGTTTACGGAGCCACCAAGGCGTTTGTCGGTCAGTTCATGCGTAATCTGCGCACTGACCTGCTGGGAACGAAAATCCGTGCGAGCACGATCGAACCGGGACTGTGCGGGGGCAGCGAATTCAGCAATGTGCGGTTGCGTGACAATCAGAAGGCAGCGGATGTCTATAAAGGGACTGATCCGCTGACGCCGGAAGATATCGCCGCGACCGTTTCCTGGCTGCTGAGCTTGCCGCCGCATGTCAATATCAACGCCATCGAGATGATGCCTGTCTGTCAGGCCGCTGGTGGCCTCGCAGTGGATCGAAACAGTGACTGAACTTTCTTTGGGTCTGGCCCGCAAGCTACCCGGTAAATATCTTGTTAGAAATGGCCATGAGTTCGAGCTCAAATCGATCAGGCCACAAGATCACGGCGGCTTGCACAAGGACAAAGTGGAAGCGTGGCTGACCAAACGCCGCGAGCATCTGGGCGCCTTGCAGGAAAGACTGGCTTCTGAGCATCGTCACACCATGCTTGTGGTTCTCCAGGGCATGGATGGGGCGGGCAAGGACAGTCTGATCCTCAATGTCATGACGGGCATGAACCCTCAGGGCACCAAGGTGGTCTCGTTCAAGAAGCCAAGTGAGATCGAGCTCGCACATGACTACTTGTGGCGCGTCCACATGGCCATACCGAGCCGTGGTCAGGTGGGGGTGTTCAACCGCAGCCACTACGAGGATGTGCTTGTCGCCCGTGTTCATGCTGACACGCTCGATACGAACGGCATGAAGGGCGATCCGACAAAGCGCGAGTTTTGGGATAATCGCCTGCAGGATATCCGCGATTTCGAGGCCTATCTGGGCCGGCAGGGCATCCATATTCTCAAGGTCATGCTGCACATGTCGCCCGAGTGTCAGCAAGAGCGTCTGCTGCGTCGCCTCCATCGGCCGGACAAGCGCTGGAAGTTCGATGAGAGCGATCTGGCGGAACGTCAGTTCTGGCCCGCTTACCAGACAGCCTATGAAGAAGCGATCCGGGCGACGGCGACCGAGCACGCGCCCTGGCTTGTCGTGCCGTCAAACAAGAAATGGTACTCACGCCTGGTCGTGATGGAAGCCCTGATTGCAAAGCTCGAAAGTCTGAGCCCGGAGCCACCGCCGCCATCGCCTGAGATTCTTGAAAACCTTGGTCGGCTCGAAGCCAAGATCAAGGCGAGCAAGATACCCGGCTGATCTTCCTTTCCTGCAAGGTCGCCACCCGAGGGCCCCTTGCAGGATAGCAAAAACATGCGTTGTCAGTGCGCGTCCTTACGCGCCGTCCTGATCTGCTCGCGCATCTCCTCAGCCGAGATGGCACCGGGAATGATCGCGCTCGTACCGAAAACGAAGGTCGGCGTACCATCGAGGCCGATCAGCCTTGCTTCGGCCAGATTCTCGTTGATCTGCGCGGCAACGCTTGATGCGTGCATGTCAGTCACCAGCTTGTCAGCATTCAGCCCATTGGCCGTAGCGAGCTGACGGATACGATCCAGGGTAGGGGGTGTCGTGTCCTGCATCAGGGCGCGCTTCATCTTTTCGTAGCCGCCCTGCAGTGCGGCGGCGAAAATGGCCTGCGTGTCCAGCACGCTCTTTTCGCTCAGTACCGGCACCAGCTTTTCGACCAGACGCAGCTTGCTGTCCGACTTCAGTAGGGCATCGACGACAGGCACCATGCTGCGGCAATAGCCGCAGCGCGGGTCGAGAAACTCCACGATGGTGAGATCGCCCTGCGGGTTGCCGCGCACCGTGTAGTCGGGCCCCTTTTGCAGACGCTCACGATCGGAGCGGACATGGGTGAGGGCGTCATCTGCTGCCTTCTGCTGGGCGCCCTGACGCAGGGCCACGATGGCGTCGCTCAGAATGCTTGGGTCATTCTTCAGGGCATCGCGCAGGATCGTCACGATCTCGGCGCGCTGGGCCGGGCTGAAAGATGATTCCGTTGGGGCAGACGCATTATTGGGGGCAGCAAGGGCCGGAGCGACGGTCGACACGGTCAGACCAAGGGCGAGAAAGGTGCCGGCAAGCCGGGCACGGGTCGGGCGGGTCATGAGGACGATCCTGCTGGTCGTGAAAGACATGGGCGTGAAGAAAACACGCTTCTGCATAGGCCAGCAAAAGCGATTTCGCAAAACCGGAACCGGGCACGCGGTTGCCCATCGCCCGGATCATGGTTAGATGCGTTAACGAACCCAATTTCCGGACAGTTGCCTCTTCGCCCCCCGAAGATGCCCAAACCCGTCCGGAACAGTAGAGAAAAGGCTTGCCGGGTCATGGAGACACCGCACGTGGCGCATCGTCAGTCGAATGCCCCCTGTCGCCCCGCAGGGCGCTTTGCGCTCAAGGCAGGGTTGCGCCCGGCTTGTGCCCTGACGGCAGCCATGCTGCTCGCCGGGTGCAGCGATGTCGCGCATATCGGTCATAGCCTGTTCGGCAAGACCACGCCCATCGTGACCGGCTATATCGGGACAGTAGTGGCCGATGAGCCGCGGGCGGCCCTGATCGGGCGCGATGTGCTGGTGCATGGCGGCAATGCAGCCGATGCTGCCGCTGCAGTCGGGATGGCGCTGTCGGTCACCCTGCCATCGCGTGCCTCTCTGGGCGGTGGTGGCGCCTGCCTGGCCACACGCGCCAATGAGGCCCCCCAGGCTTTCGTGTTCCTGCCCGGTTCAGCCAGTGCTTCGGGTGCAGCCACGCGCCAGGCGGCGATACCGATGACGCCGCGTGGGTTGTTCACCATGCAGCTTCGCTACGGCACCGTCGAATTTGCTGATATCCTTGGTCCGTCCGTTCGTCTTGCCCGCAGCGGCACCACAGTCAGCCGCGTGCTGGCCAACGATATTGCTGCGGTACATGACCCCCTCTTCGCCGATGACGCCGCACGCAGCGTTTTCAGCCGTCCCGATGGCGCGCCGCTGCAAAATGGCGATGCGCTGGTGCAGTCCCAGCTGGCAAGCTTTCTGGAGCGCATGACCAATGTTGGTGTGGGCGATCTGTACAACGGGGCGCTTGGCGGGATCTTCGTCGAAGGGGCCAACAAGGCAGGGGGCGGCCTTTCGACCACAGCGCTGCGTAACGCCATGCCAGCACAGATCGCGCCGCTACAGGTTGAGCAGGATGGCTATGTGGCCTCGTTCCTGCCGCCGCCTGCTGATGGTGGGCTTGGTGCCGCGGCAGCGTTCCACTCCGGCGCTTCCGCACAGAGCGTGGTGGCAACGTGGCGCAGCGAGGACCGTCATGGCCTGAGCAATGACGCCCTCCTCAGCGCAGCACAGACCCTGGTGAATGGCGGATCCAGCCGCGGTGGCTCCCTGCCGTCGCTTCCGGCCTCGACCTCCTTTGTCGTGACAGACAACAAGGGCGGCGCTGTGGCCTGCGCCCTGACCGACAACAATTTGTTCGGCACAGGTCGTATGGCTGAAGGAACGGGCGTTTTGCTGGCCGCGGCACCGGGGCGCTATCCGGCACCGCTTCTGGCTGCTGCCATTGTGCAGCGTCGCGGCACCCTGACTGGTGCCGCCGCCGCCTCCGGCCAGAACGATGCGGCCGATGCGCTGGCTCAGGCTGCACGGGCGATCGTCTCTGGCACGACGGTGCCGCATGAAGGGCAGGGGCGCGTCAATGCCTCGGTCTGCAAGGGCGGCAATTGCCAGGGTGATACCGATCCGCGGGGTGGCGGTCTTTCCGTGGGCAGTGTGAACAACTGACCCCTCGTGATCTCTCGCATCTGGGCCATCGAGGCCGGATGCGGGAGCATGAATTGTTTGTGGAAACGACATTTATACCCCCTGGAAACAGGGGGTATTTTTTATGCCCGTCCCCTTGTGCAAAAGGGGCGTGATCATGATATGTTCTCAAGAACAAATGTGAACGATCAACACGAATCGCTCCGCCCCGATTGCCGATTTTCATGAGTTCGGCAACACTGGTGTGAGCGGAGGACAGGATATGAGCGTGGACAGGACGAAAGCACTCGAAGGTGCGCTGAGCCAGATCGAACGGGCTTTCGGCAAGGGGTCGATCATGCGCATGGGGCAGCGCCCCAAGGAGCAGGCCGATGTGATTTCCACGGGCTCGCTGGGCCTCGATATCGGCCTCGGTATCGGCGGTCTGCCGCGCGGCCGTATCATCGAGATCTACGGCCCGGAAAGCTCCGGCAAGACGACATTGGCGCTTCATGCCATTGCCGAAGCCCAGAAGAAGGGCGGAACCTGCGCCTTCATTGATGCTGAACATGCGCTCGATCCGGGTTATGCCCGCAAGCTTGGGGTGGATGTCGACAATCTTCTGCTCAGCCAGCCTGACGCCGGTGAACAGGCTCTGGAAATTGCCGATACGCTGGTGCGTTCCGGTGCCGTCGACGTGCTGGTGGTCGATTCTGTGGCGGCACTGGTGCCGCGTGCGGAACTTGAGGGCGATATGGGCGACAGCCATGTCGGTCTTCATGCCCGTCTGATGAGCCAGGCCCTGCGCAAGCTGACTGGCACGGTCTCGCGCTCGAATACGATGGTGATCTTCCTCAACCAGATCCGCATGAAGATCGGCGTGATGTTCGGCAATCCTGAGACCACGACCGGGGGTAACGCGCTCAAATTCTACGCGTCGGTGCGTCTGGATATCCGCCGTATCGGTTCGATCAAGGACCGCGACGAGGTGGTGGGCAACCAGACACGCGTGAAGGTGGTCAAGAACAAGATGGCCCCGCCTTTCCGTCAGGTTGAATTCGACATCATGTATGGCGAGGGCATCAGCAAGGTTGGCGAACTGATCGATCTGGGCGTCAAGGCCAACATCGTCGAGAAATCGGGTGCCTGGTTCTCGTATGACAGCACCCGCGTGGGTCAGGGGCGTGAGAATGCCAAGCAGTTCCTGCGCGATCATCCCGAGATGGCAGCCGATATCGAACGTCGTATTCGCGAGCAGGCTGGTGTGGTGGCTGAGGCCATGATGACCTCGCCGGAAGAGCAGGAAGACGAAGCCGAGGCCTGAGTCCTGTCACCCCTGTTGCAGGCAGGGTAGCGCGAGACTGAATTGAAAAGACCCGCTGCATCCCCGGTGATGCAGCGGGTCTTTTTATGGGTCATTCAGTGCGGACTGGAAAATGTCGTGCCGGGGGGACTTAACGCCCGCCCGGTACGATCTCCTTGTTGGTTTTACGCCTGACCCTGAGACTGACTGAAGCCTCCGGCATCAAATGCCTTGGGGGGTGCCCAATAGGCAGCGGCCAGTTCGTTCTGGCAGGTTTCGATCTGTTCCTGAATCCAGTGCATACATTCATGCAGCCCACGAATGATGATTTCCTCGGCTGTCTGGTCATCCAGCATGGCCCGTAATTCGCCAAGGCGTTCCTGCACCGCCGAGCTTTGCTTGCGCAGGTTGTAGTGTGTTGCGAGGGCACCCAGAACAGAGTCGGCATGACGCAGGTTGAGTGCAAGGGAGCGCGGAAAACCCTCATTCTTGAGCAGGAAACCAACCACATTGGCAGGCGTGGTCGTCACCGGTTTGAGGCGGCGAAAGGCGTGATAGGCCGCAGCCGAGCGCAGCACGGACGCCCATTGTGTCATGTCGATTTCCGACCCCACCTCGGCAGCATCGGGCAGAAGCGTATGATAGCGCGTGTCGATCAGTCGTGTGATCTGGTCACTGCGCTCCAGATGCCGACCCAGCAGATAGAACAGCCAGGCCTGATCGCGATAGAGCGTCCCTTCCGTCACACCGGCATGGGACTGGCATTCCTGCTTGATGCGGTTGCACAGGGCCGAAAGCCCTGTGCGTCGTATGTCGCCGGGCGTGAGGTCCAGCATCCAGCGCGTGAACACATTGAGCTGCATCCACATCTCGGTCGAGATAAGGGGGCGTGCAGAGCGGGCATTTTCGCGCACGGCGTGGGCCATGGCCCGGATCGAACTCGGGTTGGAGCAATCCGTGATGTAGAAGCACAGATAATCCTCCTCCCTCGCGGCAGGATAGAGGGCGCGAAACCGCTCTTCATCGCTGTTGATGTGGACGATTGAATCCCATACCGGGCGGCCATCGGCACCCCGCACGAAAGCCTCGGTTACTTCGAGCACGCGGGCGAGGTTTTCGATGCGCTCCATATAGCGTGCAAGCCACATCATGTTCTCGGCATAGCGCGAGAGCAGGGTGTTCAGGTCGGGCTGTATGCCTGAGACATAGGGGTTGAAGCGGCTCATGCTGACATCACCCAGGTATCCTTCGAGCCACCACCCTGCGATGAATTCACCACCAGAGACCCCTTTCGCAGCGCGACGCGGGACAGCCCGCCAGGCAGAACCCAGGTGGATTGCCCTGTTACCGCGAAGGGACGCAGATCGACGTGACGCCCCTCCACACCGGCGGGGCAGAGTGTCGGCACAACAGAAAGATCAATGACTGGCTGGCTGATGTAATTGGCCGGATTTTCGATCAGCTTCTCGCGAAAGGCCTCAAGCTCGCTTTCGGTCGCATGGGGTCCGATGATGAGACCATAGCCCCCGGAATCGCCGACGGGCTTAACTACGAGATTAGCGAGATTATCGAGCGTGTGAGCCAATCCCTCGGGCTCAGCGCAGATATGGGTTTCCACACTGTCGAGAATAGCGTCTTCGTCGAGATAGTAGCGAATGATGCGAGGCATATAGGCATAGATGGCTTTGTCGTCGGCCACTCCGGTGCCCAGTGCATTGGCAAGGGTCACGTTGCCACGACAATAGGCCTCCACAAGGCCCGGAACACCCAGCAGGCTCTCGGGATTGAACGCCAGTGGATCAAGGAACGCGTCGTCGATACGGCGGTAGATCGAGTGGACAGGGCGCAGCCCGGCAACGGTGCGCATGAAGACATGGTGATTCTCGACCACCAGATCGCGCCCCTCGACGAGCGGCACGCCCATTTCACGGGCCAGAAACACATGCTCGAAATAGGCGGAATTATACATGCCCGGCGAAAGCAGAACCACTTGCGGGTCCGTCACGCCCTTGGGGGCCACGTCGCAAAGGGCGCGATGCAGCCTGATGCCATAATCCTCGACAGAGCGAAGCTTGATGCCCGAAGCCAGATCAGGCAGCAGGCGCAGCATCATGTGGCGGTTTTCGATGACGTAGGAGACCCCGGAAGGGGTGCGTGCATTGTCCTCAAGCACGAGGAAGCGCCCCGAGCGGTCGCGTATGAGGTCAGTGCCGTTGATGTGGACATACACACCGCCCGGCACGTCCACCCCGATCATCGCCTTGCAGTAATTGGCGTTCTTGAGCACGAGATCCGCCGGGACGACGCCGTCATCCAGAATACGGCGCTCATGATAGATGTCCCACAGGAAGAGATTGATGGCCTTGACGCGCTGCTGCACGCCCTTCTCGACAAATGCCCATTCCTCAGCAGTGAGCAGGCGGGGGATCATGTCGAAAGGCAGGATACGATCGATGGCCTCGCGTTCGGTATAGACCGTAAAGGTGATACCCAGACGCCAGAGCAGGTTTTCTGCGTCGGTCGTTCGCTCGCGCAGGTCGGTAAGGGTGAGATGGGCCAGACGTTCCTGCACCTTCTGCAGGGCTTCGGGCAGTTCACTGCCCCGGTTCATCAGCTCGCAGTAAAAGGCGGGCGTGTCATAGGTCGAAAAAATACCGGCTTCATGGATGGGCGAGGCGTCGAGCGCCATATTTTCTCACCTTCTTGTTGGGGAGGGTCTGGTGTATCCTGAACCGAAACGTTACGGTTGTTTATTAAACTACCAAAATTCGTGACTTGCCAAGCACTAAAAGAAAGGCTGTTCCGGGCGGGTTCGCCGGTTTATTGCTGTCAAACAGAATATCAGCCCAATGGTTGCAAGGCGCCGCTTGAACCGGTGGCGGGCGGCAGGGGGCAGGCGTCATGGAGAATGCACGATGGTCCCTGAAGGCGCCTCATCGGGGCAGGTAGGGGACATGCAGGGAAAGCGCAGGCAAGGGAGTGTCATGAAACCAGGCCCAGCGGCGCGCGCAGGATGAGCCAGCCAGTGCTGCTTAATCATCGCACGTCCTATCGTTACGACCGGATGGTGTCGCTTGGTCCGCAGACGATCCGCCTGCGGCCGCCATCGCGCACGCGTAATGCGATCATGACCTATGCGCTTTCCATAGGGCCGGATCATGCCGGACTGGACTGGCATCACGACAGACATGGCAACATGGTCTCCGAGGTGCGTTTCTCCGATCGCATGTCGCAATTCGTGGTTGATGTGAGCATGATTGTCGATCTCGCCCCCTATAATCCGCTGGACATGGGCGTGAGATCGTCTGACGGTGAAATGGCGCTCGATCAGGCCTATCGCCGCCCCGTGACGGAGGATGCGGTACTGGCCCCGTTTCTGTCTGCCGAAGACGCATCGCCGATCGGGAGCCCTCTCGAACGCCTGTCCAGGCTGGCGCGCCGCATCGCAACCAGGCTGCACTACATGCGCCGCATGGAGCCGGGTGTCTGGACGCCTCAGGAAACCCTGAAACGCGAGGCCGGGTCATGCCGTGACAGCGCGTGGCTGCTGATCGCCCTGGCCCGTCATATGGGTTACGCAGCGCGTTTCGTCTCGGGTTATCTCATCGAGCCCTCTGCCCTTCAGGCTGATCCGGACCGCCTGACCTGTGACCTGCATGCCTGGGCCGAAATTCTGGTGCCGGAGCATGGCTGGGTGGGGTTTGACACGACATCGGGTCTGATCGCAGCGCAGAACCATATTCCGCTGGCCGCTTCGGATACGCCTGATGCCGCCGCACCGATCTCAGGGTTGCTGGATCAGTGTCAGGCGGAATTCGATGTGATGATGCAGGCGCATTTTCTGCATCGGGCGTAGCCCAATGACGGGCGAGGCGGGAACCAAAGCAGTCACGCGCAGTTCCGGGTCATAACCTCATCGGGATGATCAGATCGTGAAGCTTTTTTCGTGCGAATGCTGCGCTCAGCCGCTCTTTTTTGAAAATACGAGATGCGAGTCATGCCATCACGAAGTAGGGTATCTGCATAAGCTGGCCGATCTGACAGCGCTCAATCCGGCCGAGGAACCCGGAAAATGGTATCCCATGGAGCCGGGCCTTGAGGATCAGGTGCATGTCTATTGCGCCAACCGTCAGTATGACGCCTGCAACTGGCTGCTCGGCCCGCAGGAAGCGGCTGAAGGTCCGTATTGCTATGCCTGCCAGTTCAACCGCACGATCCCCGATCTGTCGGACCCGCATAATCTGGAGCGCTGGCGCAAGATCGAGGTCGCCAAGCATCGCCTTTTCCACGCGCTGATCCGGCTCGACCTGCCAATGGTCAACCGGCGACAGGACCCTGAAAACGGGCTGGCTTTTGACTTTCTGGACGATGCGCCCGACGGTTCGGCTCCTGTCATGACCGGTCATGACAACGGCCTGATCACCCTTGCCGTGCGTGAAGCCGATGACGACCAGCGCGAGCGTATGCGCGTGGAGATGGGCGAGTATTACCGGACCCTGCTCGGGCATTTCAGGCACGAGATCGGGCATTATTTCTGGAACGTGCTGATACGCGATGGAGGAAGGCTGGAACGCTGCCGCGCTGTATTCGGCGATGACCGGCAGGATTATCAGGCAGCCCTCAAGTCGCATTACGCCAAGCCGCCTTCGGAAGGCTGGCGCGAGACGCATGTCAGTGTCTATGCCGCCTCTCACCCGTGGGAGGATTTCGCCGAGACCTGGGCGCATTATCTGCACATTGTCTCAACGCTCGAAACGGCGTGGCTTTATGGCATTGCCATTGCCCCGCAGACACCCGAAGCAGCGCAATACTCCACCCCGGCAGTGAGTGGTAATCCCTATCGTACCCTAAGCTTTGACGAGATCATGAATGCATGGCTCCCCCTGAGCATGGCCGTGAACAGCCTTAATCGCTCCATGGGGCTTCAGGATTTCTATCCTTTCGTCCTCACGGGGGCGATAAGGCAGAAACTGGCTTTCATCCATGATGTCATTCGCGAAACGCAGCAGAGCCGCGACGCGCAGCGACAGGATCAGTCCGAGCGCGCCGCCGTCACGATGTCAGAAGGTCACGCAGCGGAGTGAGGTAATCCGCCAGCGGCACGCGCAAGGGCATGAGGTAGGCGCTCTCGCCGCGTGCACGCACCGCCTCA
This sequence comes from Asaia sp. As-1742, assembly GCF_011753235.1. Taxonomy (NCBI): domain Bacteria; kingdom Pseudomonadati; phylum Pseudomonadota; class Alphaproteobacteria; order Acetobacterales; family Acetobacteraceae; genus Asaia; species Asaia sp. As-1742. Next base: position 24,583 of record NZ_VWWA01000008.1, read on the forward strand.
AGGATCGTCCGTGCGAACGCAATATTGGCGTCAAGCTTCGGTTCGAAATCCGAGGGAAAGACAACGTGATTGACGCGCTCCCAATAGGCGCGTGACTTGGGGCCGATCACGGGTGAGAGTCCCCAGAACACCTGATCATTCTCCAGCCACGAGGCACACAGATCGAACAGCCTCTGGTCGAACAGGGGCTGGGTGAAAAACCCCGCGGCACCGGCATCGCGTTTCTGCTGGATCGTCTCCAGTTCCTGCCAGGGGGCACGACGATATGGATCGAAGGCCGCATAGACCGTGAGGTGAGGGGCCTCACGCCGATATCGTGCAATGATGTCAGCGCTGCTGTTGGGCCAGATGCGGTGTGTCGAATCCGGAGGTGGATCGCCCGCAATGACAAGAATCTCGCGCAGTCCTTCCTGCTCCGCACAGGGCAGGGGTGCATCGGGGTCGATATCAATGGCGCGGATGTGCGGGATGGCTGCATAGCCCTGACCCTGCGCGAGCGCGGCACCCTCCCATGAGCGCAGGGGCAGGCGCAGAAGGTCGGGCAGGTTGATGGTCGATACGTCAGGCGCGATCTGCCTTACCGTGGCCAGATCCTCTGTCAGGCTTTGCGTGTCGCGCGGGATCAGCTCGATGGCGATACGGCTCATGGAGTCTGTTCGCTCCGACCCGGGCCGTCCTGTCCATTTTCCAGAATCTGGCGCGCTGCCTGCAGGGTGTTGTGCAGCAGGCAGGCAATGGTCATGGGGCCAACGCCACCGGGCACCGGTGTGATATAGCCAGCGATCGGCGCGGCCTCGTCAAAGGCGACATCACCCACCAGACGCGTCTTGCCGTCCGGCAGGGCGATGCGCGTAATGCCGACGTCGATGACTGTCGCGCCGGGCTTGATCCAGTCGCCACGCACCAGCCCGTTCTTGCCTGTTGCGACCACAAGGATATCCCCCTCGCGGGCCAGCGCCCTCGCATCCTTTGTGTCGATATGACCGACCGATACCGTGCAGCCTTCCTTGAGCAGCAGCTGCGCCATGGGTTTGCCCACCAGATTGGACGCCCCGATGATGACGGCATGAAGCCCGCGCAGCGCGGGCAGCGTCTCCTTGAGCAGGATGAGACACCCCAGAGGCGTGCAGGGCACCAGCCCGTCAATACCCAGGCTCAGCCTGCCGGCATTGACCTCGCCCAGACCATCCACATCCTTGTGGGGGGCAATGGCGTTGGTCACCAGAATCGGGTCGATCTGCTTCGGCAGGGGAAGCTGGACCAGAATACCGTGGATCTGGGGATCGGCATTGAGGCGGGCAATCAGTTCCAGCAACTCGTCCTGCGACGTGGTCTCGGGCAGCATGTGCATGAATGAGCGCATACCAGCGCGATGGGTCTGGATGGCCTTGTTGCGGACATAGACCTCGCTTGCAGGATCATCGCCGACCAGCACGACAGCCAGCCCCGGAATCTTGCCGGTGCGCTCGCGCAGGGTTTCGGCCTCGGCCTTGACGCGATCCGTCAGGCGGCGTGCGATGGCCTTGCCGTCGATGAGCTTTTCTGAAAGCGCCGGATCGTGTTTCATGGCTGCAATTCCTGTAGCAGGGCGATCGGCACGGGCAGCACCCGGACGATGGCCTCAGAGACGAGTGAGGAACGGACGTGACCGAGGCAATACGCAAGAACTTCGCAAGTGACAACATCGCGCCAGTCTGCCCCGAGGTGATGAATGCTCTCATACGCGTCAATGAGGGGGCAGCGCCGTCTTATGGAGAGGATTCCGAGACCGAAAGACTGACGACGCTCATGCGCGAGGCTTTCGATCATCCGGTCTGGGTCTTTCCCGTGGCCACGGGTACGGCCGCCAACAGCCTTGCGCTGTCCGCGTCCACCGCGCCTTTTGGTGCCGTGATCTGCGACCAGAGCGCCCATATTGCCAATGATGAGGGCGGGGCGCCAGAGTTCTTCATGCATGGGGCAAGGCTGATGCCCCTGCCTTCGCCTGACGGGCGCATGGATCCAGCCGCCCTTGACCGGGCCTTGGTGACCAATGCCGGGGGCGGGGTCCATACCAGCCCGATCCAGACGCTTTCGCTGACACAGAGCACGGAATGGGGCACGGTCTATTCTCTCGATCACCTTGCAGCCCTGACGTCACGCGCCAGAGAGTCCGATCTTGCCACGCATCTGGACGGCGCCCGTCTGGGCAATGCCATTGCCGCACTCAATTGCACACCTGCCGATATGACCTGGAAGGCCGGGTTCGACATGGTGAGCTTCGGCGGCACAAAGAATGGCGGCATGGCGTCAGAGGCCGTGCTGATCTTCAGGGAAGATCTGGCGAGAAATTTTGCCCGGCGTATCAAACGTGGCGGGCATCTCTGGTCGAAGCAGCGTTATCTGAGCGCACAGCTTGCGGCGCTGGTGGAAAATGATCTTTGGCTGCGCCATGCCCTTCACGCCAATACCATGGCCCAGCGCCTCGCTCATGGTTTGCGCCGCCATCCTGCGGCGTCCCTGCCTTTCGAGGTGCAGAGCAACGAGGTGTTTGTCGTGTTGCCCGAACGGAGTGTGGCCGCGCTGGAGGCTCAGGGTTTCGTGTTCTATCGCTGGACAACGCCGCCCGGAATCGACGGGGTACTGATACGCCTCGTGACCTGCTGGGCGACCGAAGCGCGGGATGTTGACTACTTTCTCGAAGCGCTCTGATCCGGTTTTTTAACCGAGCATAAAAAAAGGGGCGCTCGGCCATGCCGGACGCCCCTTTTTCTGTGCGTTTCGTTATGCGGTGTCAGAAACCGATCATCGCATCGCCACCAAAGGTGAACATGCCGGTGTTGCGACCATCGTTGAACGGAGACGTGCCGTTGAGCGAGCGATCAAAGCGGATCTCGGGGCGCAGGGCAAAGACGCGTATGCCGTGCCCGAGGTCAGGACGGTAGGTCACGCCGAGTGTCAGGGCACCATAAGTGGTGGCAGGGGCCGTCTCGGCGGGCGCGTAGCCACCTAGAAAGGCGTTCATATAGGCCTGATTGGTCAGGAAGTTGACGACGAACAGACCGCTGTTATCGCGATAGAGTTCACCGCGGTAGTTGAAGGTCAGGCTCGGTGTGATCTTGTAGGCAGCGAAGGTGACGACGCTCCAGGTTTCGGCACGCAGACCGTCATCGTGCAGGAAATTGAATTCTCCGGTAAGGCTGAGCTTGTCATTGACCGTATAGAAGGCGGCGATGTCGTTCCACCAGCGCTGCGCCGTATTGGCACGGGGGCCAAGCACCGCAACGGCATTTTCCGGGCCGACGCGCGACAATTCGTTGATGTTCAGTTTCCCATGAGCCAGGCCAATGAGATTGAACCCGAAATAGCCGGCAGCCGCATTGTTGTTGTCGTTGCGGCCCCACGTGGTCTGATTGCCTGTATCAACACCAAAATTGAAATCGAGCATCGGGGTGACATGCCAGTGAAACAGGGCCCCGAGATGTTCGAAGGGTACGGAATACTGAGACGTATAGGCCAGCGAGTAAAAAGGACGCAGTGTCGGATCCAGAACTTCGACGCCCATGGGGGCCGGCAGAATGCCGGCCTGCATGTCGATGCCACCCTTTGAGAAGATCGGGGCGTGCACATCGATATGGGCCTGCGCCGGAAGGAGCTGGTAGCGGTCGCTTGTCATTTTGTTCGACAGGCCAAGCAGGTGATAGTAGCGCGCATCCGATCCATAGAGCGCTTCAAGCATGAAGCCGATCTGATATTCGGATTTCGTCGGATCGATAGCCTTGGACAGGGTGAGGCTGATCTGGTTCAGCTGGGCCTGATTGGCATGGTCACCAAGAAAGTTACCGAAATTGATGCCGTTATCCGGTCGGGCCGGGTTTGCCATGATGCCGCCCTCGATCAGGCCGGACAGATTGACTCCCTGTAGCCACGGGTTGGTAGCCGTCTTGAACAGAGGAATATCGGCAAGGGCTGTGCCGGGGAGGGCGGTTAGTGTGCCTGAAATCAGGGCGCCTGCAGAAATGGTTTTACAGAAACGGCTCGTTATATGGCGAATCAGGTCCATAACCCATCCCTATCAGAAGCCCCTGGGGGCAATTCAGTCAGCAAAAAGAATTTATTTTGCTTTGATAATTGTATCAAGAAGGCAACATAATTAGTTCGACACTGTGCTTTTCGGATGACAGTACGTTTATGGATCTGGGAACTTTCTCTTTATTGTAGAGGGATTGGACCTCAAATTATCTTTACGCGGCTAGCACTGACCGAAAATCCGGTGTTGCCCCTGGGTCGAGGCTAGCCGGTACCACTGCGCTGATTTTTATCAAATTGTTATCGAAACGATATCAGGGAACTCATGTGGCTTTTATGCCCGTGTCCCGGTTCGATCCCGATCGCTGACTCCCCTTCCTGATGATGGGTCAAGGCCGTTTTTGCAAAATCCGGAAGCGACGCGCATGGTGGACGATGCCTGAACGAGCGGATTGGAGGCATGACATGACCATCAGACATATACTCTGCTTTGGCGATTCACTGACCTGGGGATGGAAGCCAGTGCCGGAAGGAACGCCTACCACGCGATATGAGCGTGATGAGCGCTGGACCGGTGTCATGGCGAAGGCTCTCGGCGACGGATTTCATGTGATTGAGGAGGGGCTGAGCGCCCGGACCACGACGGCACTCGACGCCAACGATCCACGCCTGGACGGTTCGGCCTATCTGCCGGCAGCTTTGGCCAGTCATATGCCGCTCGATCTTGTCATCATCATGCTTGGTACGAACGACGCCAAGAACGCCTACAGGCGAACCCCCCATGATATCGCGCAGGGTATGGCCAGGCTGGTCGGGCAGGTGGCTGCCAGTACGGGGGGTGTCGGCACCGGCTACAAGGCGCCCGCACTGCTTGTAGTCGCACCGCCCTTGCCGGGTGACATACCCGGTCCCTGGCTCAGGGCGCAATTTGACGGGGCTGTACCTAAAATCGCGGCGCTCGCCACCCAGTATGAGGCGCTTGCGGGGGCAAGGGGGGCCGCGTTCCTCGACGCCGCCCAGTATATCACCACCGATGGCAGCGATGGCGTTCACTTTACGCCTGACAATAACCGCACGCTTGGCGAAGCGCTGGCCGCAAAGGTGAAGGACATCCTGCGAGGCGATTAGGACCCTGCCGGCAGACATAGGCTCGATCACGCGAGGGTGATATTTAAGCCACATAGTGGGTAGCTAATATTAACTTTCCCTAAACTTGCTTTGCGAATGACTCGCAATATCGCTATCTCTTTGCCGTTTTCTTACGGCAGGACATTTTATGCGCGCTGAATTTACCCGCTCGGGTCTGGCAATGTGTGTTTCCCTCATGGCGCTGATGACTGGCAGCGCCCATGCACAGACACAGCAATCCTCCAGCAAAAGCGGGGCTGGAACGGTCAGGGCGCGTAGTGCCTCGTCCGGGGTGGTTCAGAACGCGGCAGTTTCAGGCCCCGCGGGTTCGCATGTGACGTCGTCTGCCCATGCGGCCCCGGCTGCCTCTCACCCGAAGGCTGAGGAGCTTGTGGTGCGTGGTCAGAAAGGCGCAACCATCGCCTCATCAGCAACCAAATCGAGCACACCGCTCATCGAGACGGCTCAATCCGTAACGGTGGTCACCCGAAATGAAATGGATATCCGTGGCGTGCTGACGCTCAATCAGGCCGTCCGCTATGCAGCAGGCATCACGCCCGATCTGCGTGGTGGTGTCGGTACGCGTTATGACCTGTTCCAGCTGCGTGGTTTCACCATTCCCGAATTTCTCGACGGGCTGCGCTTGCAGGACAGCCCGACCGGCTATGCGATCGCGCAGATCGACACGTCGCGTCTTGAGCGTCTGGAGATCCTGAAAGGTCCGGCCTCGGCGCTTTACGGTCAGTCCAGCCCCGGTGGTCTCGTCGCCCTGTCCAGCAAACTGCCAACCGACCGCGCCTCTTACGGTTCGGTCAACGCCACGGGCGGCATGTTCGATCTGTATCGTGTCGACGCCGATATGGGCGGTTTTGCTAGCAAGGATGGGTCCATTCGCTATCGCCTGTACGGCACGGTCAATGGTCAGCACACCCAGCTGTCACGCACCGGCAGTCGCCGTTTCTCGATCAGCCCTTCGGTCACCTTTGGCGGTAACGGGCCGGACACCTTTACCCTGCTGGGCAACTACCAGTACGATCCGGAGGCCGGCACCTATGGCGGTGTACCGCTGCAAGGCTCGCTCAAGCCTGCACCTTTTGGCGGCTATCTGCCCCGCAATTTCTATGATGGCGATGCACGCTTCGAGAAATTCAACCGCAAGCATGGGGGCATTACGTACATCTATAATCACCGCTTCAACAGCGACTGGAATTTCTCGACGCGCGGTCGTTATGACGACATCAAGACGCAATATCGCAGCGTCTATAATGCGGGATACTGGGACAGCGACAGCATGCTGCCGCGCTATGGGTTCGGCACCACCGAGCACACACGCAATCTGGCATTTGACAGCAATGTGCATGGCAAGCTGCGCACGGGGCCGCTCACGCATATGATCATGGCGGGGTTCGACTATCAGCAACAATGGGCCAATGAAACGGCGGGGCAGAGTGCGGCCCCGGATCTGAATGTCTTCGCCCCGAATTACGATATGGGCATCGACCCGCTCGAAACCTATGCGCGCTACAAGGTGAACTCACACCAGATCGGCGTTTACGGTCAGGATGAAATTCATTGGGGCGGTCTGGTGCTGACGGGGAGCATCCGTAATGACTGGTTTCGCTCACGTCAGATCGAGTATTATTCGGCGTCGAATTCCAAGCAGACTCCAAGCCAGATTACGTGGCGTGCAGGCGGTCTCTATCACTTCAAGTTCGGCCTTGCGCCCTATATCAGCTACGCCACCTCGTTCCAGCCCCAGACTGGCGTGGTGCAGGAGACCAGTGGCGCGACGCATCAGGCCGATCCATCCATTGGCAAGCAGCTTGAGGGCGGTCTGAAATATCAGCTGCCCGGTACGCCCATCCTGTTGACGGCCGCAGGCTTTCATATCGAGCAGACCAATGTGCTCGTTTCCCTGCCGAACTCGATTTATAATACACAGCAGGGGCTGGTGCATTCAGACGGGTTCGAATTCGAAGCCCATATCGACAACTGGCACAATCTGATGGTCGAAGCTGCCGTCAGCGTGCAGCGCGTGCATGATGACTCCACCGGCAAGCCGCTTATTCAGTCTGGCCGTGGAAATGCGTCGCTGTTTGGATTCTACACCATTCCCAAGGGCCGCTTCAAATCACTCGGTCTTGGTGCAGGTATGCGCTATTCCGCCTCGGCCTATGGCGGTGAAGCCAGCTATGGCAGCGTGAAGGTACCGCAATATGCGCTGTTCGATGCCTCCTTGCGTTACGATCTGGCGAACGTCTCGAAATCGCTTAAGGGTTGGACAGTCGGTGCCAGCGTGCGCAACCTGTTCGACAAGAACTATGTGACCAACTGCCTGGCCTATGCGTCTTACGGGCAGGAGTTCTGCTATTACGGCGAGCGCCGCAATGCGCAGGGCACGATCGGTTTTGCCTGGTGAAAAGCGCAATGCCGGGCCGTTAGACGGCCTGGTTGTTCCCATAAAAAACCCCGGAGCGCTTTTGCGGTCCGGGGTTTTCTGATGGACAGGGTGTCGTCTGTTCAGGGCAGACGCGACAGGCGTTCCGTCAGCACCTGATAAAATCCGTCTGAATCCACATCGCGCATATAGAGCGCATTGGCAGGGCGTCCCGTCACGCTCCAGTAATCGACAACGGTCTGACCGGATGAGAGCGCACTTTGTGTCTCGACCTCGACATTGACCAGACGACCCTGGAACAGATCGGGGCGCAGCAGCCACATGATCGTGCAGGGGTCATGCAACGGCGCGCCGGGCCAGCCGTATTTTTCGAGATCGAAGCGCTCTGAAAAGCCGAGCATACCGCCCACACAGCGCCCGGCCTCGTTGCCGATGGCGCGGATGCGCCCAAGTCGTGAAGGGGTCGTCAGCACCTGATGAGTGATATCGAGCGGCAGCATGACTACCGGCACACCAGAACCCAGAACAATGGCTGCGGCTTCCGGGTCGACATAGGCATTGAATTCGGCATTGGGGGTGATGTTCCCCCCTTCAAAACAGGCGCCCAGCATGGACACAACGCGGTTGATACGCGGTGCGATATCGGGAGCCTTCTGCAACGCTGTTGCCAGATTGGTCATTGGGCCCAGTGTCACGATGGTCAGGCTGCCTTCCGGCTCACGACGCAGCGTTTCGATCAGGAAATCCACCGCATGGGGTGAGTCAGCCTGTTTTGTCGGTACAGGCAGGTCTGCGCCATCCAGCCCGCTCTCGCCATGCACATGATCGGCCCGGACGGGAGGGCGCTTCATGGGCAGGTCGCATCCGCTATGCAGCGGAATATCGGCGCGGCCAGCCAGTTCGAGAATGGCGGCGGCATTGCGTGTGGTGTTGGCAATGCCGCTATTGCCGCCCACTGTCAGGATCGCCTCGACCGTAATGTCCTCCGGCGAGGCCAGCGCCAGAAGTATGGCAACGGCGTCGTCCTGTCCGGGGTCGGTATCGATAATGATCCGTGTGGGCGTCATGGGTTTACTCCTTGCCGGTTTCCTCGGCTTCGGGGCCCTTGATCCAGGCTTCCACCGTGCCGGAAACCTTGATGGTCATCGGGTTGCCCTTGCGGTCGAGCGTCTTGCCGACAGCCAGACGCACCCAGCCTTCGCTGATGCAGTATTCCTGCACATTGGTGCGTTCTTCGCCATTGAAGCGGATGCCGATTCCCTTTTCGAGCAGGGCCTCGTCATAGAACGGGCTGCCCGGTGTGGCGCTCAGACGGTCTGGCATGGTGTCGCTCATGGGAATTCCTCCGGTTTGGCGCGTGTTCCAGTTCTTGTCATGGGACATAGCCCGAGTTCCGGCTCGCGCAAAGCGCCGGAACACAAAACGGGCGCGGGGGTGTGCACCCTCGCGCCCGTTTGCGGCTGTTTTAGGGCCTGAGGGTTTGTTGCCTCAGGCTGTTTTCAGGCGTTCGGCTCAGCCAAGCGTGGGCATGACGAAATCTGCACCCTGACGGATGCCTGTCGGCCAGCGCGAGGTGACAGCCTTGTACTTGGTGAAGAAGCGCACACCCTCGGCGCCATGCATGTGGTGATCGCCAAACAGCGATGCCTTCCAGCCGCCGAAGGAATGGAACGCCATGGGTACCGGGATGGGTACGTTCACGCCGACCATGCCAGCCTGCACGCGATGGGTGAAGGCACGGGCGCTATCGCCATCACGGGTGAAGATGGCGGTGCCATTGCCGAATTCGTGGTCATTGACCAGCTTCAGCGCGGTCTCGAAATCGGGCACGCGCACGACAGCCAGAACGGGGCCAAAGATCTCCTCGCGATAGAGGCGCATCTCCGGTGTCACATGATCGAACAGCGACCCGCCAAGGAAGAAGCCATCCGGGTTCTGCGTCGATTTGAAATCGCGGCCATCGACCAGCAGCCTGGCACCTTCCTCGGCCCCGAGCGTGACGTAAGAGGCCACCTTGTCGCGATGGACTCTGGTGACCAGCGGGCCCATTTCGGTCGCGTCATCCGTGCCATTGCCGATTTTCAGCGCCTTGACCTTGGGGATCAGCTTGTCGACCAGCGCATCGGCCACAGGGCCAACGGCCACGGCCACTGAAATGGCCATGCAGCGTTCGCCTGCCGAGCCATAGGCCGCACCCATCAGGGCATCGACGGTCTTGTCGAGGTCGCAATCGGGCATGATGACGGCATGGTTCTTGGCACCGCCCAGAGCCTGAACGCGCTTGCCGTGGGCTACGCCGGTCTCGTGGATGTAGCGGGCGATGGGGGTGGAGCCCACAAAGCTGATCGCCTGCACATCCGGGTGCTTGAGCAGGGCATCCACGACGGTCTTGTCACCATGCACCACCTGGAACACGCCATCAGGCAGACCGGCCTCTTTCAGCAGATCAGCCAGAACGAGCGACGCGGAAGGGTCGCGCTCGGAAGGTTTGAGAATGAAGCAGTTACCGCAGGCGAGCGCCATAGGTGCCATCCAGAGCGGCACCATGACCGGAAAATTGAAGGGCGTGATTCCTGCCACGACCCCGAGTGGCTGGCGCATTGACCAGGCATCGATGCCGCGTCCCACCTGCTCGGTAAACTCACCCTTGAGCAGTTCAGGGGCGCCGGTGGCGAATTCCACCACTTCCATGCCGCGCGTCACTTCGCCCAGCGCGTCTGACAGGACCTTGCCATGCTCCGAAGTGATGACCGCCGCCAGATCGCGCGCGTGCTTCTCGATCAGATCACGAAAGCGGAACAGCACACGGGCACGGGCCAGAGGGGTGGTTTGTGACCATGCGGGAAAGGCGCCCCTGGCGGTAGCAACGGCATCATCGACGTCGCGCGTGTCACCCAGAGCGAGCTGCGCCGTCACCTTGCCTGTGGCAGGGTTGAAGACCTCTCCGCGCTGGGTGCCGTGACCCTCGGTACGGGACCCGTTGATGTAATGCTGAATCAGACTGCTCATGAACGTCTTCCTCTTCCTTGCGGCCTTGTGACGCGCCCTTATGGACCCGCACCCCTCATCCGCCTTATAGCATCGGCCCAGCCACGCGAATTTCAACTCCCGCGTGAGGCCGCTCTCCTGACCTGTATGGAAATTAATATTCTCTTTTTATCGTTGGAAAAGAAAAATAATTCTATTTTCTGATGATCAGGGTCACGTTCCGGTGAGTGGTAGCCAGAGGCATGGCAGGGGCATTGCGGCGGCAAGGACCCCTCTACCGTCCCGATAGATGGGCCTGCTGCTGTTTCGCCCGTCTCGGGGGTCTGCGGGATGACACTGCGCCTCAATGGTCAGGAAGCGACGTGGGCTCGGATCAGCTTTGCGGCTCACTTTCGGAACACCTGCTGCCGGACCGCGCCTGGGTCGCGCCTGTCAAATCTCCGTCCGCTCATCGGGCATCGACCGCCTCTGGTTGCACCGAACAAGCAGGAGCGACCATGAAGTCGCCCTGATTCCCCATCATGGGAACGTCCCGGGGTGCCGAACCGGCCTGTGAGCACTGCGTTTGTCCTATGCGGTTCACTGACCCTGCCCCGGATGATGCTATCGCATGCGGGGGTGTTTTTGGTTTGCTTGGCTGACAGGGCTTGCCCCCGCGCGACACTCCTGAGACTTTCCACCCCTCGTTACCCCTAGATCGAAGAGGTCTGATGCGTTCTGTCCTTGCCATGATGGCTGTTTCCGCCCTGACCCTGACCGCCTGTGCGATGGATGCCGATGAGGATGCCGAATCGCGCTATGCTCCCGTCGCTGCCGGGCAGGCCATCAAGATGGAGCAGAAAAACGCGCCTATCCCTGGCACGGCTTATCGCATGGCCTATCGCAGCACCGATGCGCATAACCCGACGCATCTGGTGGCGGTTTCGGCTGAGGTCATGGTCCCGCGCGGCACACCGCCCGCAGGTGGCTGGCCTGTCGTGGCCTGGGCTCACGGCACGAGTGGAATCGGCCTTACCTGTGCGCCCTCCATCATGGGGATTGGCGGCCCGCAGGCAAGCTTTTACGGAAGCTGGCTGCGCCGGGGCTATGCCGTTGTCGCCACCGATTATCCGGGTCTGGGCGAGCCGGGGGCAGCGCTTTACCTGAATGCCAAATCAGAAGGCATGGCTGTGCTGGACTCGGTTCGGGCAGCCCGTCGCCGCTTCTCTGCGCTGAGCGGCCATGTCGTCTTGCTGGGGCATGATCAGGGTGCGCAGGCTGTGCTCGCAGCCTCGGCTCTGGCAAAATCCTATGCACCGAGCCTGCAGATCAAGGGTACGATCGCGCTTGGCGCACCGTATTTCGATGGCGATTCAGGCCATATCCTGACCCAGGCTCACGGGGCCCGTCGCTTTGCCCCGGGCGTGGTTTATGGCCTGCTGCTTGGGGCGTCGCTCGGGGCTGCGGATCCCTCTTTCGACCCATCCAGCGCCTTCAAGCCCCGTGCCCTGCCGCTGTACCGCAAGGCCAGCGAACTCTGCCGTGGCGATTTCTTCGGGGCGGTCGAACATGCAGGTCTGACGCCTGACAACACTTTCCAGCCAGATGCCGAAAATGCGCTGGCTCCGGCACTGCAATGGGCGCGTTATCCTTCGCTCAAGCTGTCTTCACCCGTCATGCTGGGGATTGCCACCAGTGATACGCAGGTGCCCCCCGCCCAGCAGGAGAAGCTGAAGCAGGCGCTATGCTCTGCCGGAACGGTTGTGAGCGTGCATCACTATCGTGTGGAACATTCACCGCTCCTGAACGCGGCCGAGAGTGAAGCACAGGCTTTTGCCGATCGCAGCCTGCAAGGCGATGCGATTTCATCCGATTGTCAGTGAGACACAGGGTTCAGGGCTCTGCCCTGAACCTGTCGAGGGGGCGTTGCGCTCTGAAAACCCCCACTGCAATACGGCACTGCGCTCAATAGAGGTCGCGTGAGAGCGACGTTGCGGCCAGCTGTATTGATCCAACCAGAAGGCACAGGATGGAACTCCCTATCCAGAAGGCAAGGCTTCCGCCCAGCCCGGCGATATAGAGAGTTTCCATCTGGACGCCATTGAGCCACAGCAAGCCCAGCAGAAAAACGCCGATGGCACCGCGACCCAAAAGCAGCGCCGTGACCGTGAAGAGGGCAAGGCGTAGTGCTGGCAAAGGCGGTCGCCAAAGCCAGCGTGCTCCTGCGAACGCGGAATAAGCACCAATAAGCAAAACGAAACCGATCGTACCGAGGATTGCTGCCGGGTACCAATCGCCTTGCGATGCCTTACGCGCCATATCCGGGCCAGCGCCGATGACTCCATAGGCGGATGGACCGAGATAGAGTGTAATCGCATGGGCGATCGCTGCTGTCGCAAGAGAAAGTCCTGAAATAATCAGGAGGATTCTCGAAGCAAGAGGGGTATTATTTTCGTGCATTTTGGAGATATGTTTGTTCTCTCGATAAAAGGCAAAAAAAACACGTCAAAATAGTCGAGATATCTGATTTTATTTTACTACAAATTTGTATCTGGGTGGTCTTAAAAACAAGAAACAGCGGTCGCAAGCCATTCGCTTCGCGAGTACTTGCTTCGGTTTCAACGCCGCATTTCTGCAGTCACCAAGGTTAAGGATAACTGAGTCTTTCTTTCTACGCTTCATAGGTCGTTACCGGGCACGCACCTTAATCGCTCGTCATGATGTAAAGCTTGCTTTCCACTCCAAAACGAGGAATATGGAAAGTGTACTTTACATGGAGAAACGCATGTTCAGGCCCAGACAGTACGGGATCGAGCTCGGCGCGGCATTGTTGCTGTATCTCTTTCTGCTCTTCACATCAGGTGTGTTGGAGCATCAGCTTCACCCTACAGGGACGCTTCTTTTCGCTCTGAGCATGGCGCCCATGCTCGGAGCCGTGGCCGTGGCATGGGTTATCATGCGAGCACTGCGGCGCATGGATGAACTTCAGCGTCGCGTTCAGTTCGACGCCATAGCGACGGCTTTTCTTGGCACGGCCCTCATCACCATAGGATGGGGGTTTGCGGAGAATGCGGGCGCGCCCCACATTCGCGCCTTCGCCATCTGGCCGCTTATGGCGCTTCTGTGGCTCGCAGGCATGATCGTTGCATGCCGGAGATACCGGTGAAAAACCGCATGCGCGATCTGCGCCTGGCTCAGGGCCTCAGTCAGAATGCGCTGGCCGAGGCGCTGGGCGTCTCGCGGCAGACCATTAATGCGATTGAGAACGAGCGTTACGACCCGAGCCTGCCTCTGGCGTTCGCCATCGCGAAAATCTTCGATCTGAGCATCGAAGCGATTTTCACCCCATAGGCAGATGGGGATGAAAGGGGCGAGCCCCTTTCCGGGGGATGGGGCAGCGCCCTATGAATCCTTACTCCACGAAAACACTCGCCGGATAACCCTGAGCGAACAGATGGGCACGCAGGGTTGAGTGATTGACCTGCATGTCGATCATCTGGCGCACTTTTGGCTTGCCCTTATAGGCGATGCCCAGACCGGCGACGGCGAGCATGGGCAGGTCGTTGGTGCCATCGCCTGTTGTCAGGGCTGCCGAAGCCTTCACGCCGCGCTCTTCAAGGAGGCGGGTCAGATGCTCTTCCTTGCTGTTCGGCCCCAGCACGGGGGCAGCGAGCTTGCCTGTAAACACGCCATCCACGATGTCGAATTCATTGCCGTAATGCTCGTCAAAGCCACAGGCCTCTGCCACGCGGCTGGTGAAATAGGTGAAGCCACCCGAGACGAGCGCCGTGCGGGCGTTATGGGCGTGCATGGTCTGCACAAGCGTACGGGCACCCGTATTGAGCCTTGAATTTTGCCAGACCTCTTCGAGGCAGGAGGCAGATTTGCCTTCCAGAAGTGCGACACGTGTCCGCAGGGACTCCTCGAAATCCAGTTTGCCGTTCATGGTGTCGAGGGTGAGCTGGGCGACGGCGTCACCCACGCCCAGCAGGGCTGCGACCTCATCAAGGGTTTCACCGTCGAGGATGGTGCTGTCCATATCAGCCACGAGCACAGCCTTGCGACGGCCGCGTGTCTTGACCAGCAGGGCATCCACCTTATGACGGGCCAGAGTTGCGCGGATGGTCGCGATGGTTGGTGCGCCCGGTGCCGGGGTAGGGCAGGGGATTTCGACGGCTTCGCCCGGCGAAAGCACGATGGGGTTCTTGCCCTTGACCATGTTCCGCGCAATGTCGATGGCATCTTTGGACAGGGTGCCCTGTGCAGGGTCGGCAACGAGAACGAGAACGTAAGGTAAGGTCATCTTGGCCCATCTGGTAGAAACGCTTGGGACAGCAAGACAGAATGGCTGACGCGTCGATTGCCCTGGCCCCGGTGGCCCTTATTGTGGCGGGACCGACCTGTTCCGGCAAGTCGGCGCTGGCGCTTGGGCTGGCGGAGCGCTTCGGAGGCACCGTCATCAATGCCGATTCCATGCAGGTCTATACGGATCTTCATGTGCTGACCGCTCGCCCCGATGCACAGGATGAAGCGCGTGCGCCGCATCGTCTCTACGGCGTGCTGGATGCGGCGCGACCGGGCAGTGTGGCGTGGTGGCGCGAGGCCGCACTGGCGGAAATGCAGGCGGCACGGGCGCAGGACCGGCTGCCAATCCTGTGTGGCGGCACAGGCATGTATCTGCGGGCCTTGCTCGATGGTCTGGTCGAGGTGCCCGAACCCGGCGATGCCGCACGCAACTGGGCGCGCACCCTTGTGGAGCAAGAGGGAAGCGAGGCCGCTCATGCCCTGCTGATGAAGGATGATCCTGCTACAGCCCAGACGCTGCGGCCAGGCGATGGGCAGCGTGTGGCCCGTGCGCTCGAGGTGTTGCGTGGCACAGGGCATGGGCTCTCGTACTGGCGCAATCAGCCCGGCCTGCAGCCGGCCCCGTTTCGCTTTGTCTCCGTAAGGCTTCATCCGCCCCGTGAGGCGCTGCGTGCGGCGATTGCGGAACGGTTCTCACGCATGATGGAACGGGGTGCAATGGAGGAAGTGCAACGCCTTGTGGCACGGGGGCTTTCGCCCGCTTTGCCCGCCATGAGGGCGCATGGTGTGCCGGAGCTGAGCGCCGTTCTTGCCGGAACCCTGGGGCTGGAGGAAGCGATATCCCGTGCAGTGATCGCCACGGGGCAGTACACGCGACGTCAGGCTACGTGGTTCAATCACCATGCGCTGGGCGCAGAGCAGGATTGCATGATTTCCTTGCAAAGATATGACGAGAGTACGCAATTTTCGGAAAGAGAATTCGAAAAAATAGCAACTTTCATACAATCGACCATTGACGAATCCTCAATCCCGTCATAAACCCGCCCGCTCAACGAAAGGGGTGCGCTCACATGAACGCGTCAACACAGCAGACCGGAAAAACTTCGACAGCGCCGCTCAATGGTGCCGAGGTGCTCCTGCGCGTGCTTGTGGAGCAGGGCGTCGAGGTCATTTTCGGCTATCCCGGCGGCGCGGTGCTGCCCATCTATGATGCGCTGTTCAAGCAGGATCATATCCGCCACGTTCTGGTGCGCCATGAGCAGGCCGCCGTTCATGCGGCAGAGGCCTATGCGCGCTCGACCGGCAAGGTCGGCGTTGTGCTGGTCACCAGCGGCCCTGGTGCCACCAATGCCGTGACGGGTCTGGTCGATGCGCTGATGGATTCCATCCCGCTGATCTGCCTGTGCGGCCAGGTGCCCACAGCATTGATCGGCAATGACGCGTTTCAGGAGGCCGATACGACCGGCATCACGCGTCCGGCCACCAAACACAATTATCTGGTGCGTCGTGGTCAGGACCTGGCGCCGATCGTGCGTGAAGCGTTCGAGGTGGCAGCTGGTGGCCGCCCCGGCCCGGTGCTGATTGACCTGCCCAAGGATATCTCGGTCGGCAATGCGCCTCTGCCGGCCCCGGGCGAGGGCCGTCTGCATCGCCCCTATCGTCCCAATATCGATGCTGACGGCGAAGCAATCCGCCAGACCATCGCTGCCATGAAGCGCGCCAAGCGTCCGCTTCTTTATACGGGTGGCGGTGTGATCAATGCGGGCCCCAAGGCGTCGGAAGGTCTGCGCGAGCTTGCCCGTCGCACCAATTTCCCGGTCACGTCCACATTGATGGGTCTGGGCGCCTTCCCGACGACCGACCGTCAGTTTCTGGGCATGCTGGGTATGCACGGCAGCTACGAGGCCAATCTGGCCACACATGGCTGCGACCTGCTGATCGCGCTCGGCTCGCGCTTCGATGACCGTGTGACGGGGCGCGTCGATGCGTTCTCGCCCAATTCGTTCAAGGTCCATGCCGATATCGATCCCTCGCA
This sequence comes from Asaia sp. As-1742, assembly GCF_011753235.1. Taxonomy (NCBI): domain Bacteria; kingdom Pseudomonadati; phylum Pseudomonadota; class Alphaproteobacteria; order Acetobacterales; family Acetobacteraceae; genus Asaia; species Asaia sp. As-1742. The sequence continues at coordinate 41,424 of NZ_VWWA01000008.1, forward strand.
GATCAACAAGATCATTCGCGTGGATGTGCCGCTGGTTGGCGATGTCGGACGCACCATCGAGGCGCTGCTGGCGGCCTGGGATGGCGAAGGGCAGGATCTGAGCCCCTGGTGGGCGCAGATCGAGGGCTGGCGCGCGCTGGACTCCTTCGGTTTCGTTCAGGATCAGGCTCCGAGCGCCATCATCCGCCCGCAATATGCCATTCGCCGCCTTTATGAAGCCACGCAGACGCTTGGGCGCGATACATTCGTGAGCACGGAAGTCGGCCAGCATCAGATGTGGGCGGCGCAGCATTTCCAGTTCGACAAGCCTAATCGCTGGCTGACCTCTGGCGGCCTTGGCACGATGGGTTATGGCCTGCCTGCCGCTGTGGGTGCGCAGGTAGCGCATCCCGATGCGCTGGTGATCGATATTGCCGGTGAGGCCTCGACGCTCATGAATATTCAGGAACTGGGCACCATGGCGCAGTATCGCTTGCCGGTGAAGCTGTTCATCCTGAATAACCGCTATATGGGCATGGTGCGCCAGTGGCAGGAATTGCTGCATGGCTCGCGCTATTCGCAATCCTATAGCGAGGCGCTGCCCGACTTCATCCGTCTGGCCGAAGCTTTCCACGGCAAGGGGCTGCGCGCCACCTGCGTGGGCGAGCTGGATGGCGTGATTGACGAGATGCTGCGCCATGACGGCCCGGTGGTGGCGGATATCTGTGTGGCGCAGGACGAAAACTGCTTCCCGATGATCCCCTCGGGCGCCCCGCATAACGAGATGCTGCTTGGCCCCGATCAGGAAGCCAATGCGGCCCGGATTACTCAAGAAGGCATGATGCTGGTCTGATGGCACAGGATATCCAGAGAGCCGTCATTGCGGTTCTGATCGAAAACGAGAGCGGCGCCCTGGCCCGCGTCGTCGGTCTGTTCTCCGGGCGAGGCTACAACATCGAAAGCCTGACCGTTTCTGCCATCGATGCCACGCGCAACCTCTCGCGTATCACCATCGTGACCTCGGGCACCGAAATGGTGATTGCCCAGATCAAGGCGCAGCTTGCGCGCCTGATCCCGGTGCATGGTGTGCGTGACCTGACCGAGAGCGGGCCGCACGTGGCCCGTGAGCTGGCGTTGATCAAGGTTGTCAGCAAGGGCGAGATGCGTACCGAAGGCATGCGTATTGCCCAGGCATTTCGCGCTCATGCTGTCGATACGACGGCAGGGTCTTTTGTTTTTGAACTGACGGGAAGCGCCGAGAAGATCGACGCTTTCGTCGAATTGATGCAACCGCTTGGTCTTGCGGAAGTGTCCCGGACCGGAATCGCCGCTATAGGCCGTGGTACCGAAGTCTTTCAATCCATCGAGGAGTCTTTCTGATGCGCGTCTATTATGATCGTGACTGTGATCTGGGCCTGATCAAGGGCAAGAAGGTTGCCATCATCGGTTACGGCAGCCAGGGCCATGCCCATGCCAACAACCTGAAGGACAGCGGCGTGACCGATATGGTCATCGGCCTGCGTCCTGAGTCGTCGGCTGTTGCCAAGGCCGAAGGCGCTGGCTTCAAGGTCATGACCCCTGCCGACGCTGCGGCTTGGGCCGATGTCGTGATGGTTCTGACGCCTGACGAAGGCCAGGGCGCACTCTACAAGGAGTCGCTCGAAAAGAACCTGAAGCACGGCGCAGCGCTCGTTTTCGCGCACGGTCTGTCGATCCATTTCCGCATCATCGAAGCCCGTCCCGATCTGGACGTGTTCCTCGTGGCACCGAAGGGCCCCGGCCACACGGTTCGCTCCGAGTACCAAAAGGGCGGCGGCGTACCGTCGCTCGTGGCTGTTGCCCAGAACGCAACAGGCCAGGCGCTCGAGATCGCCCTGTCCTACGCTTCGGCCAATGGTGGCGGCCGCGCCGGCATCATCGAGACCAGCTTCAAGGAAGAAGTCGAAACCGATCTGTTCGGTGAGCAGGCCGTGCTTTGCGGCGGTCTGGTCGAGCTGATCCGCGCCGGTTTCGAAACGCTGGTCGAGGGCGGCTACGCTCCCGAAATGGCCTATTTCGAGTGCCTGCATGAAATGAAGCTGATCGTGGATCTGATCTACGAAGGCGGCATTGCCAACATGAACTACTCGATCTCGAATACGGCCGAGTATGGTGAATATGTCACCGGCCCGCGCATCGTGACGGCTGAAACCAAGGCCGAGATGAAGCGCGTTCTGACCGACATCCAGGACGGCACCTTCGTGCGCAACTTCATTCTGGAAAACCAGTCCGGCGGCGTTGGCTTCAAGGCCATTCGTGCCCGCAACGATGCTCACCAGATCGAAAAGACCGGTGAGAAGCTGCGCGGCATGATGCCCTGGATCGCCAAGGGCAAGCTGGTCGACAAGGCCAAGAACTGAGGTCATCTCCTACCGGGAGAAAGAACCGAAAAAGGGGGGCTTCGGCCCCCTTTTTTTGTGCCAGACTATTCAACCGCGGCTGAACTGGCAGGATTTCTCTGTCCATACTCGACAGGCGTGGCAGGGTAATACGGCGCTGAGTCCTCCGCCTGATCCAGAGCCCTGCGTCTGAACAATTGTCAGAGCGCCTTTGGCCGGGCCTGCTTTTAAAACCGTGCGATCAGCGCGACCCCTGCAATCATCAGCACCGCGCCGGTGATGCGATAGGGGTTGAGGCTATGCACTTCCATCCGCAGCAGCCCGAAATGATCGATCACCAGGCTGGTCACGAGATTGGCGGTGATGGTCAGTCCATTGACTGGCCCGGCACCCAGTTTCTGGATAAGGAGCAGCCCCGCAAATACGGCTACAGCCCCCGTAATGCCGCCAAGCGGCGCCCACCAGGGCATACTGGTCAGATCACCCGCACTGGGCAGCGGGCGCGGCATGCAGGCAAACAGACCGACGGCCAGAAACAGCACGAGCAGAAACGAAACCGAGGTCGCAAGCCACGGATTGACGAGGGATTTCCCCAATGCCCCGTTCATGGTGGCGCCCAGCGCCTGAAGCGCCCCGGCAATGAGGATAAAGGGGAGAGCCCAGACAGCGTTCATGACAACCTCTCGACTGAGAAGGCGACGCCATCGGGCAAAAGCTCATGCCGTCTGCGTGGCCGGTGGTTCATAGCGCCTGCCAAAACAGGCGCTACGTCCAGGGCTCAACGCGGCATCACAGGATTTGCTTCCTGGTCATTTCCTGAAATCAAGCCGACCTTCGTGCGTTTCAATGGTGGTCACTTCCCGTCACTTTCATGCAGGCCGAAGCGGAAGACCGTACGGCTTTGAAAAACCTGCCCCGGGTTCAGGCGTGTCGAGGGGAAATTTGGCTGATTGGGACTGTCGGGAAAATGCTGGGTTTCAAAGGTCACAGCGTCGCTCTGGCGAAAGATATGGCCGTTTCCTGAGTCCGAGCCGTCAAGGAAATTGGAGGTATAGACCTGCACACCCGGTTCGGTGCTCAGACACTCCATGCTGCGACCGCTTTTCGGGTCCCAGAGCGTGGCGACGTGTCTGAGGCCGTCTGGTGATGAAGAGTCATCAACCACCCAGTTATGGTCATAGCCATGCGCCATGAGCAGCTGTGCATTGGCGAGGCGTATGTCGCGCCCGATTGGCTTTGCTGTGGTGAAATCGAAAGGTGTCCCGACGACGGAAGCAATTTCGCCCGTCGGAATGAGAGTCGAATCTGTCGGGGTATAATGATGCGCTTCGATCTGCAGCATCTGGCCGAAGATACCGTCCTGCGATCCTGCCCCGGCGAGGTTGAAGTAGGAGTGATTGGTTAGATTGAGCACGGTAGGCCTGGATGTGGTCGCTTTGTATTCGATACCCAGTGCGCCCTGATCGTCGAGCGTGTAGGTGACCGTCACATTCAGCGCACCGGGGTAACCCTGATCACCGTCCGGGCTGATCAGGGAGAGGGCAACGCCTACCTTATTGCCAGAGTGGGCGATCTCATGGGCTTTCCAGATACGCCGGTCGAAGCCGTCCTTGCCGCCATGCAGTGAGTTCGGGCCGTTATTGACCGGCACTGCGTAATCATGGCCATCGAGTGTGAAGCGACCTTTAGCAATGCGATTGGCATACCGTCCGATTGTCGCGCCGAAGAACACCCCATTGGCCCGGCTTTTGGCCTCATACTCGGCGAGCGACGCATAGCCGAGCACCACGTTATCGCGTTTTCCCTCACGATCAGGGGCCATGATGCGTAAAATGACTCCACCATAAGTCATGATGGTCACTTCCACGCCGTTAGGGGCGCTCAAGGTATAGGCTTCGACCTTTTGCCCGGCCTGCGTCGTACCAAATGGTGACGCGCTCATGGTTGCGGCGTGGGCTGAAGCCAGCGAGAGGGCAGCGGCAAGACTGCCTGAGGCAAGAGCCATGATCGGCCGCGCCGATCGCCGGGTGCGCGATGTTCCGGGCGCCTCATCGCGGTTCGAGGTATCGCTCTTGTCGGTCGGCGTCTTGTTTGTCACTGGACTGCACATGGTGAAACCTCGCTGACGCCACTGCATGGTCCGGCTGCCCGTTGGCTTGTATCGGGGCTGGGGAGATCTCCGGATACCGAGTGTAGCGTCACATGAAACGTTACATACGCAACATATTCCTGTTATGCAGGCGCGTCCAATACATGTTCCGCTATCGTTTCATATCTGTTTCTACCCTGATATCGCCTTGTTCTTCCCCCACGGGCGCGCAATCCCTCAAGCGGGAAAGCCTCACCAGGGAACATCACGGCCCTTGAAATCGCGATAGATGAGTCCGCTGCCGGTTTGATGGGCAATCAGGACATCCGCCACACCGGGAATGCTCTCCCCAATCGAGAAACGTGCATCAGGCCCACCCAGTGACGTACGCACCCAGCCCGGAGCAATGAGCGCGAGGGGGCGTGACCGGCCGGTGCGCGCGTCGTAACAGCGCATGAACTGGTTCAGTGCCGCCTTGCTGCCCCGATAGAGCTCACGCCGTCCCGCGTTGTTATTGCTGATGCTGCCCTGTCCTGAAGACATCACCCCGATCAGTCCCTGCGGGGTCACAAGAGACTCCAGTGTCTCGATCACGCGCATGGGGGCGAGGGCATTGGTTATCATGACCTGCATGAAATCCGAGCTGCTTACCCGACCGATGGGCTGATCGGGCCGGGCATTTGTCGTCCCTGCATTGACGAACAGCATGTCGAAGGGGCGCATCCTGAGAGGTGTTGCCAGATGATCCGGGCTTTCGGACACAGCAGAGGTCAACGAGTCACTCAGACGAGACCGAAGGGCTTCGATCATGGGCGCCTCGGTCATGTCGAGCTTTTCGATATGCAGCCAAGGCGCGAAGCGTTCGACCAATTGACGAAGGTCAGCGCCCGGATTTCCACGTATCGTCGCGGTAACTTCCCAGCCTCGCGTCAGGAATTCTTCGGCAAGGGCCAGGCCCAGGCCGCGTGAGGCGCCGATCAGGAGCAGATGAGGGGGGCGGGCGGAAGACTTGAGGTCGCTCATGCCGGGAATTCCTTGCGCGATTTCGAGACCGGCCAGAAATGCGGTGACCCCATCAATTGCGCCAGACGCATCGCGTGCAACTTAACAGTGCACCAAACGCCTCTTCAGCAAGGTTGGATATGTTGGATCTCTGCGGATCCGACATCCGGAAAGACCACCAGGTAATGAAAATGGATCTTAATCTTCTGGTTGCGCTTGATGCCCTCCTGTCAGAGTGTAGCGTCGTAAAGGCGGCAGGGCGCCTGGGCCTCAGTTCTTCAGCAATGAGCCGTACGCTCATGCGGCTGCGCGAGAGCACAGGCGACCCTCTTCTGGTGCGCGGTGGCCGGGGGCTTGTGCCAACGCCGCACGCGCTTGCACTGGGTGAGTCCGTGCGGGAGGTGGCGATGCAGGCACAGGCCCTTCTCTCGCCTGTGCAGGCGAGTTTTACCCCTCGGACGCTGGAGCGGCAGTTCACGCTGCGGACAAATGAAGGCTTCATCGAGGCCTGCGCAACGCGGCTGGTGCAGGTATTCCTGTCAGAGGCACCGGGGGTAAGTCTCGTCTTTCTGCCAAGGCGCAGCAAGGAAGCGACATCCATGCGGGAAGGGACGGTAGATCTGGAGGTTGGCGTCATCGGACCCGGTGATTTCGGGCCCGAGATGCGCATGAAGACCTTATTCCATGACCGGTTTTATGGGGTGGCGGCGCGTACGCACTCTCTTTTCGATGGCCCTGTGACGGCGGGGCGCTATGCACAATGCCATCATGTTGTGGCCTCGCGCCACGGAAGCGCAGCGGGGCCCGTTGACCGGGCGTTGGCACAGCAGGTCCTGACCCGCACGGTGAAAGTGGTGGTGCCCGCCTTCGATGATGCCCTGCGTCTGGCCTCTGCTACCAATCTGGTGGCGCTTGTGCCGGGATCATCCATCCGGGCGGATCAGAGCCTTCGTGTTTTCGACCTGCCGTTTGAGGCGCCTGCCATTACCATTTCTGCGCTCTGGCACCCGAGACTTTCTGCCGATCCGGCGCATCGCTGGTTCAGGGAAAGACTGATCGCTTTATGCCGGCAACAACTACCCATCATTCCTCAGGGCATGATGCCTGAGGGAGTATGAGTTTCAGGCTCGACCGGGCAGGGCTGAAAGACCGGATGTGGGGGTATTTCTCGCCGCAGTGATGATTGCCGCATGGATGTCGTGAGCCCGACAGGCAGGGCAATCTGTGACATTCGGTGATTTGGGGTTCATCCGGGGTTAGGCTATAAACCACCGCCTCAAAGGGGGAAAAGCGGCGTGTTGGCAGAAGACATTACAGACAGCCTGTTGGCGGCACTGGACCGGCCTGACCTGCAAACCCTGTCCGATCAGGTCGTCTTCAATCTGTCGCCCCGCCTGACACGGCCCTTCATTGTTTCGGATCGGTCAATCACCCTCGGTGCCATTGCCTTCGGGCATCCGGATATCGCGCCGGTCTTGCTGCGCTATGCACTTGAACTGGATTTCCTGTGCCGGGGATTGCCTGTTGACGATCAGGCTGTCGCCATCGTGGTCGCTGCGCGCGTGGCCGCCCTTTTTCATCGTCTCGATTGTGTCACGCCCCATCTGCCGCCCGAACTGACATGGCTGAGCGACTTTGCTGCCAGCCAGCCGCCGCCGCCCGAGCGCCTTGATGCACTCTGGCCTGCCCTGACGCAGTTTCTGCCTGATGCCGCGCCTGAAATCCTGCGCGATGGCTGCGACAGTCATGGTCTTGTTGCCCGCCTTGCTCCCCTCTGGTCGTGTCTGGCTCCGGCTGAATATCTGATGGCCGATGGCGGCGACGAACGTCTCGTCATCAACCCTGAAACCGGGTTGAACCGGTACGGGTGTTCCCATCGGCCCCGTCCCTGGGCGGTGACATTCTCCTCCTCCACCGCGTCATCCCTGTCCGAGCGGGGATATCTGGGGGCCGAGCGGGCAAGGCGCGCTTTCGTGCTGGATGCGTTGACCGGCGGGGATGGTGCGGCATCTCGCGAGGCGGCGTGCCTGCAGGTGCGTCAGAAGATCGCCGCGCTATACGGGCTAGGGTCACGCGACAATGTCATCCTTGCCGCATCGGGCACGGATTGCGAACTGGCCGTACTGGCCATGGGCCTGATGCGTGCGCAGGGGCGTGCCATCGTCAATATCCTGATTGCCCCCGATGAAACGGGCAGTGGTGTTCCGCTGGCGGCGCAGGGACGGCATTTTGCCGCCGGAACCGCCTTGGGCAGTTCGGCCGACAAGGCCCGTCATCTCGAAGGCTTTCCTGCCGGGACGACCATACGCGGCATTGCCATACGTCTGGCTGATGGCACACCGCGAACCTGCGCCGATCTCAACAAGGAGGTTGAGGCCGGGGTGAGGGAGGAGCTTGAAGCCGGGCATCATGTCATCCTGCATCAGCTCGATATGTCAAAGACCGGGCTGGTCGGGCCTTGTACCGACATGCTGTGTCGCCTCGCGGCCAGCTACCCCGAGCGAATCACGCTCGTTGTCGATGCCTGTCAGGCCCGCCTGGCACCGCATCGGATCACCTCTCTCGTGCGCGCCGGCATGCTTGTCATGACTACAGGCTCCAAATTCCTCACCGGGCCACCTTTCTGCGGCGCGATCCTGCTGCCAGACTCCTTTACGGCAGCACTCCCGCATTTCAGCCTGCCGCAGGGGCTTGCCGCCTATTTCCATCGATGTGACTGGCCCCATACGGCGTCGCCCACGCCGCTTGGCTGCGATGGCAATCTTGGCCTCGCCCTGCGCTGGCAGGCTGCCCTTGCCGAGAGCGAGGCTTTTGCCGCTGTACCGGCTGAGCAGATTGTCGATACGCTGCGTCGCTTCGAACGCCATGCCCATGAGGTAATCGCGGCCCATCCTGCGCTGACCCTGCTCACCATGCCGTCTCTCGACCGGCGCGACGTGCAAGGCGAGGTCCTGTGGGATACGATCCCGACCGTATTCTCCTTTCTGGTGCACGACCCTGACCATCCGGAGAAACCGCTCGATCTTGAAAGGTCGCGCGCGCTGCATCGCTGGCTGAACGCGGATCTTTCCCCCTGGGTGCCAGGTGAGGAGCTTGCGCCTCTCCTGTGTCATCTGGGTCAGCCCGTGCCTGTGCCCCATCCGGCCCTTGGTGGCGAGAATGCCGGGGCGCTGCGCCTTTGCGCCGGGGCGCGTCTGGTTTCGGGCGAGCCGTCCCATGCCGGTCTGCCCAATGCTGTTCGGCTGGAGCGTGAATTTGCCGATGTGCGTCGGGCTCTGGCAAAGATCACGGTCATCCTCGATCACTGGACCCGCCTCGCGCCGGTCGACCCGCAGCCGCGCTATGCCCCTTATGCCCACCAGCCGAGAAAGCCCCGTGCATCATGACCCAGACTGACAAGGCTCCTGCTACCGATCCCAAGGCCCATGGTCATTTTCTCGATTCCATGCAGCTGCCATCGGGCGTCACCCGCTTCTGGCTGATCCGTCATGCCATCGTTGAGGCCTCGGCCCGGATGCGCGTCTATGGCTCGATGGATGTCGAGCTCTGCACCGAGCATCTGGCGTTGCAGGTACCCTATTATACGGCGCTCGGGCGTCGTCTTCCTGCAGAGGCCAACTGGGTTGTCTCACCCCTCAAGCGGGCGCAGGACACGGCACGCGCTATTTTCGAGGCCGGGTACGGCCCGCGAACCATGACCATCGAGCCGCGCTTTACCGAGCAATCCATGGGGGAGTGGCATAATCTGCCCCATCAGGAACTCCCGTTGAAGCTGCGTCAGACCGCCCATAATTTCTGGTCGCTCTCGGCCTCGGAGCAGCCGCCGGGCGGCGAAAGCATGCTTGATGTCTGCGCCCGTGTTGGCCATTCGCTCGATGAAATGGCTGATCGTCATGCCGGTCAGGACACGGTTGTGGTGAGTCATGGCGGAGCGATCCGTGCTGCCCTGTCCCACGCCCTCAATGTCCATCCCGATACGGGGCTGCGCTTTTCCATCCAGAACCTTTCGGTATCCATTATCGAGCGGATCGATGGTGTCTGGCGTGTGGTGACCGTGAACGAACTGCCCGCTGCGCCTGTGATCTGAAGTCAGTCAGGCGGCGGGAGATTTTTCCGGCAAGTGGCGGGAAATATCTCCCGCCTTTGTCACTGTCAGGACGTCGAGAGGGCTTTTTTCGATCCTCTTGTGTCGCTCTTGGCGGGAGGCGAGGAGAGGGCGAGAGCAGTGCCGGGTGAGAGAAAGCCCCGGTTATGGAGGGTGTGACAGTTCGCGGCGGTGCAGCCGCGAGTCGTCTTAAGGATCAGGCACGTGTGGGGCTGATGTTCCATGAAGATACCCTGACCTTCGATCATTCGCCTCACGTCACGCATAATTCCCGGCCCCGGAAGTTGTTAGTGAGGCGACCGCCTGAACGTGCCGCGCGCTCGTACCGGGAAAGGCCATTCCGGTAACGGCCTCGGCCAGGAAGGCCAAAGCCAAGGGGGGGGTAGGCCGAAGCGTCATCCTGAAAGCGGGTATGTCGCAACAGACTGGCTTGCAAGGTATGGCATGATGCCGCGCTGTTTCGCGTTCTGATCCCCTTGGAGAGATGCAGCGAGGACCAGGTGCAATCAGATATTCCGGTGCTCCAAAACAACCATCAATAACGGCGATGAAACAGCAAAGTAGGACAGACTGAACAAAAGAATGTCATAACATTGCTGCGTAATGAAGATGTGATGACGTAAAATCAATAAACTAGGCCAGAATAACCCATTCTTTGAGCCCATGACGCCAGATGTCTGCTCTTCTGCGGGCATGCCGATACTGGTTCGTGGTTCTCATGGCTTCAACGGCCCCGGATGTGTCGCGCTTCGATACCGGGCAACGCCATCATCCGGGCCGTCATGCGGGGATGAGTTGTGAAAAGCCTTGTGCATCTCGTGAGTGCCGTCATCGGATTGGTGATCGGCTTACTCGGTATTGGCCTGACCCTGGGAGGGATAGACCTCGCCTGGCTGGGCGGTAGCTGGGTCTATATTCTTCTGGGGCTGATGATGGCCTTTGTCGGCTTTGCCGTCATGGCCCGCAAGGCGATCGCCTTGCCAGTTTCCATTCTGCTCAGTCTTGTGGCCGCCGGTTGGGCGTTCAGTGAAGTGGGTGATGTGTTCTGGCTGGTTGTGCCACGCGTCGTCGTATTCATTGCCCTTCCGATTGTCGTCGGTCTGCTGGCCCCGGGTTTCGGTGCCTCGTCGCGCCCGGGCGAAAAAGGGGCATTGCGTTCAAGCGCTGTACCGCGCGCCTGGGGTTTTGGCATCGCGGCCCTTTATGCGATCGTTTTCTGCGGGATCTCGCTGGGTATGTTCCAGCCCCATGCCGAAGTCGCAGGCAATGCGGCTGACGCGCCGAAGCCTGACACGGCGCTTGGCCAGCAGAACGGCAATGACTGGCCTGCCTGGGGGCGTAACCTCACGGGTGATCGCTTTGCACCCTATGTGCAGATCAATGCCGGGAATGTTTCGGACCTGAAGCTAGCCTGGAGCTACCATACAGGAGATCTTGCCATCGATGGTGCCGAGTATCAGGTCACCCCGCTCAAGATTGCCGACACGCTTTATCTCTGCACGCCGCTCAACAAGGTGATTGCGCTCGACCCGGTCACGGGCAAGGAGAAATGGCGCTTTGACCCGCATATGCAGGTGACGCGTGGCAACAAGGGCTGGAAGCGTTGCCGTGGCGTAAGCTACGCAGATATGACAACCATGTCGCTGCTTGCACCGGATGCCAAGGCTTTCGGCCCGCAGGACGTCGCAGATACCACCACAGCGCCGTCCGCTGCCGGGGCCGCTGCCCCCGCAGACACCGCGTCTGCCGCTCCCGCCTTGCCGGCTGCGCCTGCGCCAGTCGATGCGTCAGCGCCTTGCGCCCGCCGTATTGTCAGCACCACCAATGATGCCCGCCTTTTCGAGCTTGATGCCGCTACGGGTGCCCTGTGTCAGGATTTTGGCGACCATGGCATGGTCAACCTGCTTGAGGGTCTTGGCTCCACGGCACCGGGATCCTATTACCTGACATCTGCGCCGCTGGTGGCAGATGGCGTGATCATGGTGGGTGGCAAGATCAACGACAACATGACCGTGGGTGAGCCTTCCGGCGTCATTCGTGGCTACGATGTCCGTACGGGTCGTCTTGTCTGGGCCTGGGATGCCTCGCGCGGAAACCGCGACAGCCGCCCGCTACCTGCGGGTCAGATCTATGCGCCTGAGACGCCCAATTTCTGGGGTACGGCATCTTACGATCCCAAGCTCGGTCTTGCCTTCATTCCGATGGGTAATCAGACACCCGATTTCTGGACCGGTAACCGTCATCCCTATTCGGATGAATATAACGATACCATCCTGGCGCTCGATCTGCGCACGGGTCAGGAACACTGGCATTTCCGTACCGCCAATAACGACATGTTCGATTATGACGTAACGTCACAGCCGATCCTGTACGATCTGCCTGGGGCGAATGGCGAGACGGTTCCGGTTGTGGTTGGCCTGACCAAGCGCAGCCAGATTTTCGTGCTCGACCGCCGGACCGGCAAGCCTGTGGTCAAGGTGACAGACCGCAAGGTCGCAACCGATGGTATGCCTGGCCAGCGCATCAGCCCGGTCCAGCCCTATTCCGACCTGTCGATCGGTGTTGCGCCGCTCAAGGAAAGCGACATGTGGGGGGCAACGATCTTCGATCAGCTCTATTGCCGCATCGCGTTCAAGAAAATGCGCTGGGAAGGTGAATGGACTCCTCTGAGCGACAAGCAGAAAACCCTGATCTGGCCCGGTTATTATGGTGGGTCCAACTGGGGTGGTGGCGCGCTTGATCCGCAGACCGGCGTGCTGGTGGTGAACGATATCCGCATGGCTATGTGGGGTCAGTTCATCAAGCGCGAGGACGCCGCCCATGCGGGTCTCGTTCCTTCCACCGAAGGCGAATATTCGGAGCAGCTGGGCACGCCCTGGGGTGTGGAGCGCTCGATGTTCGTCTCGCCCATGGGGGCGCCCTGCTTCAAGCCGCCCTACGGGTCACTGACGGCCATTGACCTCAAAACCCAGAAGACGCTCTGGCAGGTGCCAGTGGGCAGTATTCAGGATGCCGCCATTCACGGGGTTTTCGGGGAGAAGGGAATCATTCCGCACATCTATATTCCGGTCGGTATGCCCACCATGGGTGGCCCGTTGGTGACAGGGGGTAATCTCGCCTTCTTCCATGGCTCGCTCGATAATTACCTGCGTGCTTTCGACCTGCGTAACGGCAAGGAAGTCTGGCGTCAGCGCCTGCCGGTTGGCGGTCAGGGTACGCCGATGAGCTATGTCCAGAACGGCAAGCAATATGTTCTGGTTGTAGCGGGCGGGGCGACACGCACAGGCACGAACGCCAATAAGGGCGACTATGTTTTGTCCTACGCGTTACCCTCAGCGCCCTGAGGTACCGACCTTCTTACCCGGTATCATGATTGCCGGGTAAGACAGTTTCCGTCCTTCGCAAGCAGGACGGAACACGGGTCATATGGCAAGGAGCCGTATGAGATGAGCGCTACGGGTGCGCCGCGCAGCGATTGAATATTCCGCTTCGCACGCACCCATTGCTTTGGCTCCGCTCTGACGAGGGCAGAACAGGCCGCCCTCTCTCCACCGGCAAGGTGGTGCCGATAATTACAGGCCGTCGCTCCTTCACCGCCATGTATGCCGCACAGCCGATCACTCCTGAGAGCATCATCGCGCCTTAGGCCCGCTTCGCAGGGTTACAGGCATAAAAAACCCCTGCCGGGTCTGGCAGGGGGGCGTTTTACTGCGCGGTCCTATGCAGGGCTTGGTCAGGCTGAGTGCTTGAGCAGGGAGTTATACAGGGCGGCAAGCTCCGCAGCCTGATCGTCATAATTGGGCAGACTCGCCTTGTTCGGGTTCACATAATGATCGAAGCGATCCTTTTGGTCGAGAATGGCCTCGACAGCAGCCAGAAGCGGGGCAGGATCGTTGATGATCGGGATAAGCGAGCCATTCACGCCATCCTCGATTTCCTCGGCCTGGCCTCCGGGGGCGGTGGAGATGACCCACACGTCACGCGAGAGAGCCTCGCGCACGGTCAGCCCGTAGCTTTCACGCCACTGCGAAGGGAAGAGCAGCACATCCACCTGATCGTAGAAATCATCCAGGCCGGCCTGATTATAGGCAGGAACGGTTCTGATCGTGCCTTTGACCAGCCATTCCGAGGTGTCAATTGAGGGGAAGCCGAGATTGATCGTGTTGTCGACGAGAACCAGCTCCCAGTCGTTGCGATCCATTTTCTCGAACGCCTTGCGGATCAGCTCGAAACCCTTGACGAAACCAATGCCCCCCACAAATCCGAAACGCAGCCTTGTGCCTGGTTCGCGTCGCTTTTTCGGGCGGGAGGGCCAGGTAAACCCGTTTCGATTGATCGTGATGCGCTCGGCGGGAACGCCATTGCGCACATAGAGGCTCTTGTGTTCCTCCGAGGGGCTCAGAATGGCCGCTGCACCCGCGAGAGCCTGACGCATGACCTTGCGTCGCTCGTTCAGATAGGTGGCTCGCGTGGATTCACCGGGAGCCAGTGGCACATCGTCGCTCTCAAGATGATACTGACCATCGTCGCGTGTGATGAACAGATTATCCGACAGCCACCAGCAGTCATGAAGGCTGATTACGTAGGGTATGCCGCGCTGCTGGCAGGCGCGTGCCATGCCCGTGCCCAATTCCTGAATGGCATGAAAATGGACGAGGTCGACGTCCCACGCGTCGATCCAGCGCTGAAGCTGACGCGCCACGGTGACGTTGTCTGTCGACGCATTACGTCCCGCCACGACTGAAAAAACGTCAGTATCGAGAACACGGTAGCGCAGGGCACCATCGGGCAGATCCTGAAAGACAGGCCGGGTGGTCATGACACTGTTTTCAAACCCTGCCCGGGCAAGTGGCCCCAAGAGGGCTTCTACAACAATCGTGGCGCCCCCGAACGACCGTGGGGCCATGAAAACATTCACCTGAAGGATGCGGGGCGCTTTGTGCCCGAACGACGGTGGCCGCCCAAAAATCGGTGCCGCCTGCTGAAGCGCGACCTGCTCTGGAGCATAGAGATCAAGCGCGGTTTCCCTTGCTTTTTTGCCCATGCGATCACGCAGGGCGGGATCATGCGCCAGAGTAAGCAGTGCATCGCGCCATTCTTCCGCACTGCGTGCCAGGATGCCGTTTTCATCGGTTCTGATAACACGCCGGTAGGTATCGGTTGGCGAACAGATGGAAGGCAGGGAGAGAACGGCCGCCTCAAGGAACTTGATGTTGCTCTTGCAGTCGTTGAAAACAGTTTCTTCGAGAGGGGCTATAGCGATATCAGCCTGGGCAAGGGCTTCTAGATAGGCCGGGTAGGAGAGCTCGTTGGCCCGTCTGACGCGGGAGCCGAACTGAGCGAAGCTGGCAGAAATCCTGAGCGGTCCAATCAGCAGCAGGTCGAGGCGCGGCTCGGCCTGCATAGCAGCAATCAGACCAGCCTCAGCAACCCGGAAATCCATATCATGAGCACGACTTCCCGAGCCGTAGCACACAACAAGGCGACCATCCTCACGGGGCGTCCTGCCAGCAAGGATGCGGCTCGCAATATCAAGTGTCTGACTGTCGAGCGCATTCTCAAGGATCTGGACATCTTCTATGCCGATCTTGCGCATTTCCCGCGCCAGAGCCTCGGTTGAGGCCATGGCGCGTCCACAGGCGCGCAAGGCGAGCAGGTAAAGATCGGCAAGCTGATAGAGCTCGTGGCGTTCAGTAGAATCCAGAGTGCTCAGATTGCCGTTCAGCCGATAGAGAGCCTTGCTGAAAAGGAGATCATCTATCTCCCAACGTGGCTGTAACCCCAGGCGTTTCGCCTCGCTGATGAGGGTCAGAACCGAGGTAAGACCGGGCACGCGATAAAAAAGAACGTGGGTCGCGACCTGCAGCGCTGACATCGCCTCGCCACTATCCTGCCAGTCGACGATCTGTACAGACCACCCAAGCTGCCTCAGCAGTTCCGCTTTCTGCGTGACGCGGTACTTGGTGCATTGCTGCAACCCGAGATCAGCGATCAGCAGATAATGGGGGCGCAAGAACTTCTCGGCACGCGGGGCGGGTCGCCGCATGATCTGTTCCTGGCGCGGGGTCGGTACAAAGAGCGGATCGCCAGCCTGATGACTGTGGCGTAAGAGCCGGCGTTTGACCCGCCCTCCGTCGATAAAGCGCCTTATTGCCCTGCGCAGGCCTTCGGTTTGATATGAATCCTGCCATTGTTCCCATGCCTGCGCCAAAGGGACACCGCGCGGCAGGCGGCCAAGAGTGAGCGCACGAACCCAGCGCAAGGGTTCCATAATGCGCCATGACAGGGAGCGGCGCATCAACCTGAGCTGCTGCTGGGCCAGACGCAATTCGGCCTGCAATGAATCCGCCCGGGTCGTGGCCAGATAGGCAGAAGCGCGCATCACATCATCGGGGGCTGCTGCGGTATGGGAGCCAGATTGTGTCTTAATATCGGGTTGTTCGTGCAAGACAGACTCACTCAGAGACGAGGTCATTGATGGCCGGAAATCAGGGCCTCAACAGTCTATAGACGAAACTGACTGACTGGAAAAACAAAGGCCCGGTCCTTGGACCGGGCCTCTGGCCAAACAGGCTCAGAATATCGTCATCTGCGATTAGCTGATGACGATATTCGAGGCCTTCAGGTCGCTTACGCCAAGGAAAGTAACCTTCATGTTGTTGTCGAGCTGCAGCGTGGTGTTGCCGCCGGCTACAGTTGCCGTAGCAAGCAGGTTCTTCACGGCCTGATCGGCGTCAGCGGGCTTGTAGTTGTACATGAAGAACATGTTGCCAGCCGCACTGCCGAAGTCAGTAATGGTGATATCACCGCCATTATGACCTGCCAGAACACCGAAGGTATTGGCTGCGCCGTCACCACCGGTCACGGTTGCGAAGCTGTCACCATTGGAGTTCTCGAACTGCGTGCCGAACACGAAGTGGTCGGAACCCGAGGTACCAATAACCGTGTTGCTGCCTGCACCCGTCCAGGCCTCGAGTGTGCCCTTGGAGGAGGACGCGTCGATGTACTGGCTGCCCGTGGTGCTGGGCTGGTTCGCTGTAAACAGCGCGAGACCGCTGGTGTTGACGTTGGCGTGCAGGTCATTTGCACCCCAAATTGTGCCAAGACCAGCATTGATTGAGGTGTTACCCGTGCCAGAAATGAAGCGCAGGGCACCGGAGACGCTGATCGACTGATCGCAGCCGTGATAGACCTGCAGGTCACCAGCAGCGGAGATGGTGTCGCCAATGGCGCCAACAATCGTACCGGTCGAGCCTGTGAAATCGACGGTCGAGCCTGTCCCGCCAAACACCGTGCTGTTGATGCCGACCGAGATCTGGCTGCCCGACAGAGCGGAGTCAACGATGAGCGAGTTGGACTTGAGCGAGACAATCGAATTGCCACCGAGCAGTGTCACTGTATCGGACGAGTTCTCGACGCCGGTGATCGTGTCCTGACCTTCAGAGGCGACAAAATTGGCGCCCGATCCCAGAGTAATGACGTTCTTGCCATCGCCGGCGCGGATGTTGTTGACGCCATTGGCTGCAATGATTGTGTCATCACCATCGCCTGTTGCGATCGTCCAGTTACCCTTATGGCCCGATGCATCGAACAGGTTATTGCCCATGGTGGCAACAAAAGTGCCGTTGTAGTTGCCGGCGTAGAAGCTGACATTGGCCGTGTTACCGGCCAGAACGGAGAGGTTGCTCGATGTCACGCCCGTACCATCGACGGTGATCGGTGCGGCGAGTGGTGCTACCGGAACATCGAGCGTGGCGCTTTCAAGGGATGAGCCCAACGACCCAATGACGAGATTGGAGTAGTTACCCTGCATCGAGAATGCACCTCCCGTCGTGATGATGCCCTGGATGACACTGCTGTTCGATGAGGGTGCTGCATTCGATCCGTTGACGAGATCAACCGCAGTCAGGGTACCTTGCTCGTAAGCCTTGAAGATTTGCGTCGCGTAGCTCGAAGCAAGTGTCTGCATCCGGGCTCCCTCGACGGTAACCTGGATAGACATCCCTGACGAACCAACTACCGTTACGATCGCCATGCGATCTTCTCCTTATTAGTTTTTGGAGGCTTTAAAGACGTGTACTGTTACATGCCGGCCGCCCCTTTAAGCCTCGGCAGGCGGCATGGCTGTGTCGTCTGGCAAGACCCGGATTGAACACCAACTTTTTTATGAATGTCTTAACCTTCGCGCTGAGTCAATAAAACCAATGTATTGGACATCATTCGACATGGCTCTGATATGAATCCATATCTTGGGATTGGTATATCACAAACAGATATCATTTGACATCAATAAACATGATCGCGATTTTTTGAACGGCGTTTTTCTATATGAATTATGTGTTCTGGGTTGGCTAATCTTATCAATTTGTGGTGATAATTACATTCTTTGCAATGATTGTTATTTCGAAACATGACTCGCCGCAGACGCGGGGCATCAAAGTAATAACGAGATTTTTGGCAATTCAGTTGGAGTTTCTACAACAAAAACATGAGCTATTTCCTGGCGTCAGCATCGTTGCCTTTTGCAGGGGGGATGCTGGTAAAATACTGATTCTGCCGGGAAAATTTCCCCAGCAGGTGCGGTGCGGTGCGCAAGTCGGCTCTGCTGGAGCGCTTATTACAAGGAGAGATGAAAGATATATGATGATTTAGTAAATAATTCTCATCTTATCAGGCGATGAATGCCATCTGAATGGCAGAAACCGTGCCCTGTCCCTAAAATTCCACGGCCTGGATTTCGCTTAGCCATGCTGCCGCTGTCCCGTCGGAGGGGGCGCGCCACTCTCCTCGAGGTGACAAGCTACCCCCGGACGACAGCTTGGGCCCATTTGGCATTGCCGAACGTTTGAACTGGCTGAAAGCGAAAAAACGCCGAATGAAGAGCGTAAGCCAGTGTCGTATCTCTGCGGGATCGTAAGCGATGCGGCGGTCGACAGGGTAATGCGCCGGCCAGACTCCGCGGTTCTTGTCCTCCCACGCCTGCACGGCGAGGAAGAGGATCTTGCTGGGCCGGAAGCCATAGCGAAGGGTATAATACAGATTGAAGTCCTGAAGAGGATAAGGACCGATCTTCTCTTCCGTCTTCTGCACACCTTTTTCATCGGCTGGCACAAGTTCGGGGGTGATCTCGGCCGATACGATGCTCTCCAGAACAGGGGCGATGTCCGGCCCGAGATTCTGTTGCTGCGCGAGCCAGCGTATCAGATGCTGGATCAGCGTCTTGGGCATGCCTGCATTGACGTTGTAATGCGACATCTGGTCACCAACGCCATAGGTACACCAACCCAGCGCGAGTTCTGACAGATCACCGGTCCCAATCACAATGCCATTGCACTGGTTTGCCAGTCTAAACAGGAAGTCCGTGCGCAAACCGGCCTGCACATTTTCAAAAGTGACGTCATGCACGGCCTCACCCGCTGCAAAAGGATGCTCGATGGTTCCAAGCATTTGCATGGCGGTCGGGCGTATGTCGAGTTCGTGGGCCTCGACCCCGAGGGCTGTCATCAGATCATGGGCCAGTGAGAGGCTCACGCTGCCAGTGGCAAAGCCCGGCATGGTGTAGGCATGGATGCGATTGCGGTCCCAGCCCATTTCATCCGCCGCTCGTGCAGCCACCAGCAGGGCGAGTGTCGAATCCAGACCGCCTGAAACGCCAATCACCGCGCGTTCAACGCCGCTGGTCTCAAGGCGTTGGGTGAGGGCGCGCACCTGAATTGTCCAGGCTTCATAGCAATCCTGATCAAGCCGCGCTTCGTTTTCAGGCACGAAGGGAAAGCGGGGTACGTCGCGATGAAAACCGAGATCATGCTGCGGTGGGGCAAGTGTCACGGCAATACGCCGCCAGCTTCGATGCTCCTGTGCCCGGGCGCAGTCATGAAAACTGCCCATACGCATGCGTTCCTGGCGCAGCAGATCGAGATCGACATCAGCAAACGTCACTTGAGCGGTTTTTGGAAAGCGAGCCGATTCACCAAGAAGGCGCCCAGCCTCATAAATCGAGACCTGCCCGTCCCATGCGACATCGGTTGTGGATTCACCGGCACCGGCTGCTGCGTAGACATAGGCGCAGAGGGCACGCTGCGACTGGGCGCGGCAAAGAAGGTGACGGTCCTCCGACTTGCCGATCGTGATCGTGCTGGCTGACGGGTTGCCGATTACCGTGGCGCCGGCCATGGCCATGGCGGTGCTTGGCGGGCTGGGGACCCAGAGATCCTCGCAGATCTCTATGCCAAGGGTGAAATCAGGCAGGTCATCGGCTTCGAACAGGAGGTCGGTGCCAAAAGGTACGGTCTGGCCACCCAGTCTGATGGTCTCCTGGAAAATACCCGCGCCTGAGATGAAATGTCTGGAATCGTAGAATTCGCGGTAATTGGGCAGGTAGGTCTTGGGGACGACGCCAAGTACCTTTCCGCGGTGCAAAACGACCGCACAGTTGAACAGTCGCCCGCGCTGGACCAGCGGTGCTCCGACAACAACAAGGCTGCTCCAGTCGCTTGACCGGTCAGCAAGCGACATGAGGGCACGAACAACGCCATCAAGAAGGGCGTCCTGTTGCCTCAGATCATCGATTGCATAACCGGAAAGGCACATCTCCGGAAAGACGGCGAGTGCGGCTCCCTCTTTCGCGCAGTGTGAGGCCAGCGCGACGATCTGCTCGAGATTATGCTGCGGATCAGCGAGACGAATAGGGACGGTACAGGCCGCCACACGGGCAAAGCCATGCCGGTAAAGCGATCGGAACGTGCTCATGGGGTCGTCTCCTGTCATCTCGTCAGGCTGGCCGGAGGGCCTGTCATCTCATTGTATCGACATGGTGCCCTGAACCCGGTGCGCCGGGGCGGGAGTTAGATCAGAAACGTCTTTCCGGATTAAAATACAAGGGCGAGCCTTGAACCAGATGAACCTGCAAGGCTTTCGTCCGTTCACGACCCATCATGGATCATGACGATTATGTTATGTTCCCAAATGGAGTTGCCGTCATGGATCTGCTGCGCTGGACTATCGTCTTTCTGATTCTCGCTCTCCTGGCCGGTGTTCTCGGCTTTGGCGGTATTTCGGCCGACTTCGCGTCGATCGGCAAAATCCTGTTCTTTATCTTCCTTGTGCTTTTCGTCCTCAGCTTCGTTTTTGGCAGAGGGCGTATGCGCTAAGCGCCACTCTCGCAGCAGCAAAGCCTTACATCCGTTCGGTTGAGGCAATATGTGGCTATGAAAAAGGGCGGGGAGATGATCCCCGCCCTTTTTGTATTGTCATCAGACCATAAGCGCTCAGTATCCGCCGCCATAGGGATCACCCGGATAAGCATAGCCTTGCTGTGGATCGCAATTGGCGTAGCCTCCGCAGGCATAGGTGTAAGGGGCCGCCACATAAGGCTGCGCGTAATATTGCTGGGTATAGTACGGTTGCGCCACAGCGGCACCGATGACGGCACCGGTGGCAAGGCCGAGACCAAGGCCACCCCAGCCTCCGCCCCAACCCCAGCCGCCCCAGCCCCAGCCGCCGCCCCAACCGGGCATGCCCCAGCCATAGCCTGCCCAGCCGGGGCGCCGCCCCAGCCCCAGCCTGGGCCACGCCATCCGCCGCCCCATCCGCCGCGTCCATACCAGCCTCTTCCGGGACCACCCCAACCGGGCCCGCCCCAGCCCGGCCCGCCCCGACCGGGTCCACCCCAGCCCGGGCGGCCGTAACCAACACCGCCGTAGCCCCCACCGGGACCTCCGTGAAAGCCGCCACCGCCCCAGCCGCCCGGGCGTCCGCCAAAGCCACCGCCTGGCCCGCCGCCATGAAAGCCCCCTCCGCCAGGGCCCCCACCATGAAAGCCACCACCACCGGGACCGCCTCCATGAAAACCGCCACCACCCCGTTGGGCCTGAGCGGGAAGGGCTGCAAGCATCGGCGCGATGAGCAGGGCAACCCTGAAGATAGACTGTCTGCGCATGGTGTAGATCTTTCCTTGCCGGCGAAAGCGCTGAAGAAACGTCTTCGTTTTCTCAGATATCGTCATGCGTGGGGGCGGAAAAAAGTCGAAAGCGTAACAGCAGGATATCGTTTCGTGACAAATCATGCGCGCCGGGGATTGTGACGATGCCGTGCGGAACCGAACGGGGGCACGATGGTGCGATACCCTGTTGGTTTCAGCGTCGGGGACGGCGAAGGATATGCCCACCCAGACGTGACAGAACCTCCTGCAATTCGCCTTCCTTCATGCCCGTAATGGCTACGGGTCGCGGTGCCGGGCGTGCGGCAGGCGTGGCGGGTCTCACTATGCCCGGGTCCTGCAGGATCCTGATCTTCCTGACGAGCTGGTTGCCATCATCAAAGCGCAGATCACGCCCCGACCGCAGGGGGCCGCAATGGTTGTTGATCCGCTCGATAAGCTGGGGCGCAAGGTGCTGAAGTTCCAACGCAACCGGGCCGGTACAGGCAATCGTAAGCGTGCCCGCACTCACTTTGCGTGGCTCGGTCTGGGCGGCCAGGGCAGGCCCGACAATTTCTGCCCAGTCGAGAATAAGCCGGACAGCCGGAGCGGGCTTGCGGTTGAAAGCGGGACGTGTGACCTGAGGCAGGATCGCCCCGAGGGCGCGCCCTGTCATGATGCGCCTCTCGCGATCCACTGTCTGCTGGGTGGTCGAGGTGCTTGAGGCCGTGGCAGATTTGCCAGTGACAGCCCGTGTCCGGGCGGGTCGAACGGAGCCCGGCGCACTCAACCCCTTGTCCGTTGTGGAATCACGCTTCATATCGCCCCTGTGACTCCTTCTGCTTCTGCCCTTCTGGACTGGTATGCGCGCCAAAGACGCGTTCTGCCCTGGCGTGCCCTTGCAGGGCAGACTGCCGATCCCTATGCCGTCTGGCTGAGCGAGATCATGCTGCAGCAAACGACGGTGGTTACGGTTATGCCGTATTTCGAGCGGTTTCTGAAGCATTATCCCACCATTGGAGATCTGGCCCACGCGCCCTTGCAGGAGGTACTCGCGGCCTGGGCGGGGCTTGGTTATTACAGCCGGGCGCGTAACCTGCATGCCTGTGCGCAGCAGGTGGCGGCAATCGGCGCGTTTCCACGCTCGGTGGAAGGGCTGCAGGCGCTGCCCGGTATCGGGGCCTATACGGCGCGAGCCATTGCTTCCATCGCGTTTGCCGTGCCGGTCGTCCCGGTTGACGGCAATGTCGAGCGTATCACGGCCAGATTGCACGCAGTCGACGCGCCCATGCCGGGCGCCAGAAAACATCTCGATCGGCTCGCGGCATCGCTCAATCTCGATCCTGCGGCGCAGGACGCTCCCGGTGATTTCACACAAGCCCTGTTCGATCTCGGGGCAGGAATTTGCACGCCCCGTCGTCCTTCGTGTCTCGTCTGCCCCTGGCGTGAGCCCTGCAAGGCCCATGCCTCGGGTGATCCGGCACGTTTTCCGGTTCGCGCCCCGCGCAAGGTCAGACCTGAACGCCATGGCGTTGTTTTCCGGCTCACGGACCGTCAGGGCGCAATCTGGTTGCGTCATCGTCCAGCGACAGGATTGCTGGGCGGCATGGCCGAACTGCCGGGCACTGTATGGCAGGATGACCCCATTGCCATTGAGGAAGCGTTGCAGGCTGCACCGGTTGCCCTGAGCATGGCCGATGATCCGACATGGAAAGTCGCTGGACAGATCCGGCATGTTTTCACACATTTCGGGCTGAATCTGACGGTCATCGCTGTGCGGATGAACGATTTCGGGCCGCTCCATAATCAGGAGGGTTTTGCCTGCCCGCGTAACGCGCTGGGCAAACAGGCTCTTCCAAGCGTCATGCAGAAATGTCTTGCCCTGCCGGTGTGAGGCCCGCCCGGAGATCGTGTAAGACAGCGATGACCGATTGACGAAAGGGACGCCTGTCCATGCTCTACGCCTCTGCCCGCTTCTGGCTACTCGATTTTTTCGGGCAAGTGGTCGATCACGATCCGCTGCGCGACTGTCTGTTTTCTGTTGTGCCTTCGCCGGGACGCTATCCGGGCCTGTTTTTCTTCGCGGATACTGTGGCGCAGGAGCAGTTTACGGTGACCCTGCGCAAGGTCGTCTCGCTTCCCATGCCGATTCCCCAGCTTCAGGCGACCCGCCTGCCCAGCGGCCTGGTCACGTTACAGCGTCTTGATGGGTCGGGGCGCTATCTGCGCAGTGAGGAAAATGCCGGGATCGACTTCCATGCGACCGAGGCAAAGGACTGGGAGCAGTTTTTCATTCTCAGTGAGCCCATGATGCACACCTATGCCATTCTCAGCCAAGACAAGGTGAGCACGATCACCGCCCCCGATGGCACGAGCCTGCCCCCCATGACCTTCGCGCAGGGACATGCTGGCGTAATCGGCCCCTGCCGCTTTTCCCTCGCGGCCAACCTGCCCGCACTTGAAGATATCGCAGGGCTTGAGCCGGGTGCGTCGACAGAGCTGACGCTCAGACTGACGGATGGTGAAACACGGACGCTGACCGTCACCCGCCACTAGACGCATGACGGCAGGGTGGGCCTGCATGGCCCATCTCAGCTACCCTTCGTCTTGCGATAGGCAGTCATGGCCCTGTCACGTCCCTCATCGAGAGAGACGATTGGCTCTGGATAGTCACGCCCGAGCCTGATTCCGGCACGCTCGAGAACATCCTTGTCTGCCTGCCATGGTGCAGCAATGGCGTCATCGGGCAATTTCGCAAGCTCTGGCACCCAGCGCCGGATGTAATCACCCTTCGGGTCGAATTTATCGGACTGGCGAAGGGGATTGAAAATCCGGAAAAAGGGTGATGCCTCGATGCCCGTCCCCGCGACCCACTGCCAGTTGACGGCATTGGACGCCGGGTCGGCGTCAATCAATGTGTCCCAGAACCAGGCTTCCCCCTGTCGCCAGTCAATCAGTAGGTGCTTGGCCAGAAACGAGGCGACGATCATGCGCGCCCGGTTGTGCATCCAGCCGGTTTCCCAAAGCTGGCGCATCCCGGCATCCACGACCGGGATGCCCGTCTTTCCCTTCTGCCAGTCCTGAAGATCCTTGCGGCTCTTGCGCCAGTTCAGGGAATCGAACTGCTTCTTGAGGTTGCGCTGTGGCAATTCCGGATTGTGAAACAGCGTATACCACGAGAAATCGCGCCATCCGAGTTCGGACAGGAAGGTCTCGCGATCGGCTGGTTCGCCCTTGTTCTTGCAGTGATGCCAGATCTGACGGGGTGAGAGCACGCCATGACGCAGATAGGGTGAGAGCCGCGAACTCTCTTCGGCGGCCATGTCGTTTCGGCCCGTATCGTAATGGGCAAGGGGGCCAGAGGCGAAATCGTCCAGAGCCTCATGTGCGGCCTCTTCGCCATGATCCCAGTATTCCCCCATTTTCGAAGCCCAGTCCGGCTTGGTGGGAAGCAGGGCCTTGTCGATATCGCAAGGGGCGAACTTCGTCTTTTTGCCATGCGTGAATGAGAGAGGCAGGAAAGAGAGGCCAGAAGGCACGGGTATGGGGGAGGGCGGGGCCCCCAGTCCCTTGAATCCTTTCCACCAGGCAGAGAAGATCTTGTAGGGTGTGCCGGTCTTGGTCACGACGGATTCCGGCTGGCGCAGCACGGTACCGTGCAGGCGCTTCATGTCACATCCGACCTTTTCAAGAGCCTGAGACACCGCGTCATCCTGCGCGTTGGCTTCTTTCTGATAGCGATGATGGCAGTAAAGAATGCCGGTCTTCGTCTCTTTTGCCAGAGCGGGCAGGATTTCGGCGGGATCACCCTCAAGGATCAGGCAATCTCCTCCATGTTTCTTCAGCGTCTGGCGTAAACTGCCAAGAGCGCCGTGGAGAAACCACAGGCTGGCTCCGCCCTGTGCCCGGGTCGTGCCCGAACGATCAAGCACATACACACAGAGAATTTTGCCGCCGCGCCCACTGGCCGCATCGAGTGCGGGATGATCCTGAAGCCTCAGGTCATCGCGAAACCATACTATCGAGGGAGGCGTGTCGGTCATGAAAGGGCTGCCTGTGTTGCCATTGCGGAGTCCGATGCCAGGAGCGGGGCTTCGGCGTCCGCACAAAAAGGTGAACAGGATGAGCGCATCACGCCGCATGGGGTTCAACTACGGGGCATTTCTGGCCATTTTCTGCGCGTGCACGGGGCATGAGGGTCGCAGGGCAGAGCCATCACATGACGATGCCAATTTGTAACGAAGCAAACCCATATGCTGGTGAGGCGTTGTTAAGGCCCGAACCTATAAAAAAGGGAAATTGTTCCATGACTACGGCTTCCTTCCTCCGCACCGGTGCTCTTGCTGTCATGCTGGCGCTGCCTGCCTTTGGCCTTACCGCATGCAACACGGTTGACGGTGCTGGCCGCGACGTCAGCTCCATCGGTCATGACGTGAGCCGTGGCGCAGGCGCAACCCAGGGCGCCATTCATAACTCGGTGCCGCAGGCTGCAACGCACTGAGCCATCTGAACCACACATGGTTCAAGCATGAAGGGCGGGGATTTCCCCGCCCTTTTTTGCGCCTGCTCATCTTGCCGGGGTGACGGCAGGGATCTGTGTCAGGATGCCAGACTGGCTTTGCCCCTTGCAAAAGGCGTTAAAGGGGGCACATAGTGACCGTCCGGTCATGTCGACCGGTGCAGAATTCGACGTTCTCAGGGCGGGGTGAAACTCCCCACCGGCGGTAGGTGCCTCTGGCACGAGCCCGCGAGCGCCTCAGGCCCTTCAGGCCCGGGGGTCAGCAGATCCGGTCCAAATCCGGAGCCGACGGTCATAGTCCGGATGGAAGAGAACAGGACTTGCCTCTGTCATGGCGCATCCCGCCAGGGATGTTCGTGGCCGAGATACAGAATGTTCACGCCCGGAGACCGTCCTTGATGGATGGGACCGTATCATCGTGTCGGGAGTTTTCGCCCCCGGTTCTGCCTCCGCACAAAAGGGCCATAGCCTGGCCCACCGTGAGGCGGTTCGTTCGGGATTTGAGGCCGCGCTGAACGAAGCGGCGCGTTATCTTGGCGCCACCTCTCCCAATCCTGCTGTTGGCTGTTGTCTGCTCGACCACGAGGGCAACATACTCGTCACCGAGGCTCATCACCGTACCGGAACCCGCCACGCCGAGGCGCTTGCCCTGCATCGGGCGCGCGAGACCGGGGTGATCGATCGCGTGGCGACAGCCCTTGTCACCCTCGAGCCCTGCAATCATGTCGGACGCACGCCCCCCTGCAGCGAGGCGCTGCGCGACAGTCCTGTGCAGGATGTCTGGGTGGGCATGAGCGATCCGAACCCGGTAGCCGGGGGCGGGATTGCACGCCTGCAGCAGATGCCTGAGGGGCGGAATGTCTTTCTGCTCGAGGATTTTACGGCCTTCGCAGATGTGCATGATGGCTGCGCGGCGCTTCTGGCGCCTTTTGCAACACGTATCGTGCGCCAGCGCCCGTGGATCACGGTCAAGCAGGCACGGGACAATACGGGCTCGATGATTCCCCCTGCCGGGCGCAAGACTTTTACCAGCCAGGCCTCGCTTGAGATTGCCCATCGCCTGCGCCGCGCCAGTGATGCAATCATTACGGGTATTGGCACGATCCTGTCTGACAGCCCACGTTTCGATGTGCGCCATGTTCCCGATCATGAGGACCGGGCGCCGCGATTGGTCGTGGTGTGTGACAGGCAGAATCGCCTCCCCGATTCCTGGCGGGAGAAGATGATCGGTAGCGGTTTTCGCGTGCTTGTCTCGCGTGATCTGGGCGAGATTCCTTCGCTTCTGGCCGATCATGGCGTGAACTGGGCGATGGTCGAAGCCGGGCCCGGGCTACTCGGCGAAATCAGGCGGCTTGGCCTGTGGGATGACTGGCTGGACATCCAGACCACCCCGGACGGTCCTGACCGGCACCGGGTCTACTCCCACGGCCCAACCCCCTTGCGTTTCATACTTGATGAAGGGGCGCGTCCCCTTCCTGCTGACAAGGCTGCTTTCTGATGTTCTCAGGCATTATCGAACATATCGGCCGTATCAAGGCTGTCGAACCCCGTGATCAGGCGATCCTGCTTCAGGTCGAGACGGGACTGTCAGATATGGATCTGGGCGAGAGCATTGCCGTCAATGGTGTCTGTCTGACCGTCGCCTCCTATGACTCTTCAGGGCTGGCGGATTTCTTTGTCAGTGCTGAAACGCTGTCGCGCACGGCTCTGGGCAGACTGGCGGCCGGAGCGCGGGTCAATCTTGAGCGGGCCAGCACACCCTCGACACGTCTTTCGGGACATATCGTTCAGGGGCATGTCGATGGGCTTGCCCATCTGGTGGGGATCCGCTCGGTCGGGGAGTCGCATCACATCACGTTCCGCCTGCCCGCTGCCTTGCGTGGTTACGTGGTCGAGAAAGGATCGATTGCGCTCGATGGCGCCAGCCTGACGGTCAATGAGGTGAGCGACGTGCAGGATGACAGCTTCACCATCGCCCTCATGATCATTCCGCATACATGGGACCATACCGGGCTTTCCGAAATCCGCGGGGGCGACCCGGCCAATGTCGAGGTCGATGTGCTGGCCAAATATGTCGAGAGCCTGCTGAAATACGGGGTACGGTCATGAACACGCTTCCCTCACCCGGTCTGGCCTATGCCATTACCGCCCTGCGTGAAGGGCGCATGGTGATGATGGTGGATGACGAAGCCCGCGAGAATGAGGGCGATCTGGTGATTGCCGCCCAGTTTGCTACGCCGGATGCCGTCAACTTCATGGCAACCCACGCGCGCGGGCTGATCTGCCTGCCGCTGGAGCCGGAGCAGATTGAGCGTCTTGAATTGCCCATGATGCCCCGGCGCGGTCATGATCCACGTGGAACGGCGTTTACCGTTTCAATCGAGGCCACGACCGGGATCACGACGGGGATTTCGGCGGCCGATCGGGCACGAACCATTCAGGTTGCGGGCCACCCCGATGCAAGGCCCGAGGATATCAGCACCCCCGGCCACATCTTCCCCTTGCGGGCGCATCCCGAAGGTACGGTGGCCCGTGACGGGCATACGGAAGGCGCTGTGGATCTGGCTCGGCTGGCAGGCCTGTTTCCTGCGGCGGTGATCTGCGAAGTCATGAGTGATGACGGCACGATGGCACGCCTGCCGGAACTGCGCGCATTCTCGGCCCGTCACGACATTCCCGTCATCAGCATTGAGGAAATTGCCGCCTGGTGCCGTGTGCATGGCCGCGAGGCGCTGGGGGATGTCATTCTGCCGGCGCCCGTTCCGCCAGCGGTCGAGCGTATTGCCGAGGCAGCGCTTCCCAGCGTCTATGGCGGTCACGACCTGCGTATCCAGGCGTTTCGTGCCCCTGATGGCATCGAGCATGTGGCGCTGATCAAGGGTGATCCCGGCAACGGCACCCCGCTGGTGCGTCTGCACTCCGAATGTGTGACAGGTGATGCGCTGGGCTCACTGCGCTGCGACTGCGGCCCGCAATTGCGCGAGGCGCTTGAGCGTATCGCCGCAGCCCCTTCTGGTGTGCTGGTGTATCTGCGTGGGCATGAGGGCAGGGGGATCGGACTCGGTAACAAGATACGGGCCTATGCCCTGCAGGATGCCGGCAAGGACACGCTCGAAGCCAATCTGGAACTGGGTCTGCCGGGTGATGCGCGTGACTGGGTGACAGGCGCGGCCATTCTGCAGTTGCTTGGTATCGACATGCTCAGGCTGCTCACCAATAATCCCAGCAAGGTCTCGGGACTGGAGGCGGCAGGGCTGAAGGTCATCAGTCAGGAACGCCTCGAAGCCGGGTCCAACCCGTTCAACCGGGCGTATCTTCACGCCAAGCGTACCCGGATGGGGCATCAGCTCAGCGATGTCTGGCCCGAACTCGTTGATTCAGTGATTCAGAAGTAAGGATCTTCCATGAGCAAATCCATCCCCGTCGCTCCCGACCTCACACTCGTTCCCACGCCCAAGCTCGCTCTGCTGGTGAGCCGCTTCAACACGGATGTCACGCATGGCCTGCGTGATGGCGCGCTGGAATGGCTCGCTGAACACAATATCCGCGATGTCGATGTGTTCGATGCACCGGGAGCTTTCGAACTGCCTTTGATGGCGCAGGCTCTGGCCAAGACGGGAACGTATGAGGGGATCATCTGCCTTGGCTGCGTGATCAAGGGTGACACGGCCCATTTCGAGTTCATCAGCCTCGGGGCCACCATCGGCATCATGCAGGCCCAGCTTGCCACTGAAACGCCTATCTCCTTCGGTGTGCTGACTACCTACACGGATGAGCAGGCCCAGGCCCGCTCGCGCAAGGATGTGCACAACAAGGGTCGCGAGGCTTCGGCCGCCTGTGTCGAGACCCTGGCTTTCCTGCGCAACACCCGCAGCTGAGGCGTTTGTTACAACGCTGTGACGGGTGTGGTTTCCCATTCGGGTGACAATGCTCTAAACCTGCCCGGACCATGACGCTCTGGCGTCTTTCCGTGGCAGGGTTCATCACACGTCAATGCTAGCAAATTTCATCGGATCGATCGTCTCGTTCTGCGCAAGACGCGCCCTTGTTATCGTCGCTCTCTTTGCGGTGCTTACAGCCGGCAGTCTGGTGCTGACGGCGCAACGCCTTGGTGTGACAACCAATACTGATGAAATGTTTGCAGCCAGCCTGCCCTGGAAACAGCGTGGCGCAGAGCTGAGCCAGCTTTTCCCGCAGAATGACGACCTGATGGTGGCCATCATCAAGGCCGACATGCCAGAGCAGGGCCGGGCGACAGCCCGTGAACTGGCCCGTATCCTGCGCGCCGATCACAAGAATTTCCGTACCGTTCGCCTGCCTGACGACTCGCCCTTCCTTGAAAATCATGGGCTGCTTTATCTCGACAAGCCGGTTCTGGGCACGCTGCTCGATTCCATCGTGGCAGCGCAGCCCTTTCTGGGGACGCTTTCGGCCGATCCGTCATCGCGCGGTATCTTCACGGCCCTTGGGCTGATGGGCGAGGGGCTGTCGGCGGGTGAGGATATCCCCGAGAGCTTCACGCCAGAGCTTCGCGGCTTTGCCACAGCACTGAATGATGCCGCCAGCGGTCACCCGAAAGATCTGTCATGGCAGAATCTTCTGGCGGGTCCGCTGGGCGATATGGCGGGCAACTACCAGTATGTCATCACGCAGCCGCATCAGGATTTTGATTCGCTTCAGCCGGGTGGTGAGGCAAGCGCCGCCATGCGCCGTGCCATCGATTCCCTGCCATTCGTCAGGAGCGGCAACGCAATCGCCATGATCACCGGCCCGGTGCAGCTGAGCGATGAGGAGTTCTCAACCGTTGCCCATGGCATGGGTTTTGGTCTGCTGACCTCGCTCGTGCTGGTGGCGTGCTGGCTGGTTCTGGCCGTGCGCTCTGTACGCGTGATCGTGCCGATCCTGATCACGCTCGTGATCGGTCTGCTGCTGACGACAGGCTTTGCCGCCCTCGCCGTTGGCAAGCTCAATCTGATTTCTGTCGCGTTTGCCGTTCTCTTTGTCGGTATCGCTGTCGATTTCGCGATCCAGTTCTCTGTCCGCTTCTGGGGGCAGCGTCTGGCATCGGGTGAGGCCATGGCGCCTGCCGAGGCGCTGGCCGAGACGGGCCGCGAGACGGGGCATCAGATTCTGGTGGCGGCTCTGGCAACGGCGGCGGGTTTCCTTGCCTTCGTTCCAACCAATTTCGTGGGCGTGGCCCAGCTTGGCCTGATTGCCGGTATCGGCATGATCATCGCCTTCCTGTGTACCATGACCCTGCTGCCGGCCCTGCTGCATCTGTTCCGTGCGCGTCTGAGCCGGGGCATGCCCGGTTTCGCCAGCCTTGCACCGGCCGACGGTTTCCTGCGTCGTTTCCGCAAGCCCATCCTGGCATTCTACGCCATTCTGGCCCTGACCGGCATTGCGCTCATTCCGCGCCTCAGCTTTGACGCTGATCCTCTGCACACCAAGAATCCGGACACCGAGGGAATGCGCGCGCTTCATCTGCTGGAGCAGGATCCGCGCGCCTCGCCCTATGATGGCGAGGTGATCGTGCCGAACCTGAAGGTCGCCGCAGAACGGGCCAAGCAGTTCGACGCGCTGCCGAGTGTTTCCTCGGTCATGTGGCTGGGCATGTTCGTGCCGGAAGATCAGACCGAGAAGCTCGCGATGATCAAGGACACGGCGTCGATCCTGCTGCCGACACTGGTGGGTCAGGACGTGCAGCCTGCGCCTGATGCCAATGCCCTTCGCGCCAGCGCGGCTTCGGCAGCCGCCAAGCTGGGCGCCGTGATCGACAAGACCGCACCCGACTCACCGCTGCGCGACATCCAGAAAGCCCTTGCGACACTCGCCAAGGCGCCGGATGACCGGATCATGGCGGCCAATACGGCGCTTACGCGCTTTCTGCCCGAGCAGCTCGCCCAGCTTGTCGATGTGCTTCAGCCCACGCCTGTAACGATGGAAAGCATCCCGCAGGATATTGCGCGTGACTATGTGGCGCCGGATGGACGCGCCTTGCTGAAGGTTCTGCCCAAAGGGCGGATGTCCGACAGCAAGGTGCTTTATCGCTTCCTGCGCGACATGCAGTCGGTGGACAAGAATACGGCAGGCACGGCGCTTGAGGTGGTCGAGAGCGCCCGTACGATGGTTCATGCTTTCTCGACGGCGGCGATTTCGGCTCTGGTCATGATCGCCATCATCCTGTTTGTGGCTCTGCGCCGCCTGCTGGATATGGCGCTCGTTCTGGCCCCCCTGCTGCTTTCTGCGCTGATCACGGTCATTCTGATCGTGACGGTGCCCGAGACACTGAATTTCGCCAATATCATCGCGTTGCCCCTGCTGCTTGGCGTAGGGGTGTCGTTCAACATCTATTTCGTGATGAACTGGCGTGCGGGCATCAAGAGCCCGCTGACATCGCCGACGGCCCGGGCAGTCCTGTTCTCGGCCCTGACAACAGGAACGGCATTCGGGTCGCTTGCTGCCTCGCAGCATCCGGGCACGGCCAGTATGGGGCGGCTACTGCTCATGTCGCTGGCCTGCACATTGCTTGCCACGCTGACCTTCATTCCTGCCCTGCTGCCCAAGCGCAGCATTGACAAGGAATAGCTGCTTCATCCGCAAGACGGGGGCGCCTGCCAGAGCGTAGGCATTGTGACCCCCGTGTGCTGGTTTCCTCCGGTTGCGGGTTTGCGGAAAAAAAATCGGACTGGTCAGGCACGGATTGGCGATGCTAGGACCGAGGCCTAACGTTTCCGTGAGCAGTTTCTTTGGTTCTGAGTCACTTCTTTCGCTGGAGCCTGGCCGTCGCCTGTCTTGCAGGTATGTCAGCCCCGATGCCGGGCTGGGCCGCCGATGATGACGATGAGGAAACCGGCTCGGAACCCAGCTATCAGATCAATGATCCCTTTCCTGACCGGCCCTTGCAGCCCACCAGCGTGCCGGCATTCGGTCAGCCCAAGGCCGTATTCTATAATCCCTTTGGCCTGACGGACTGGTTGCGTCGCCACGGGATCGGGCTGCTGCTCGACAATATCAATGAATATGCAGCCGCCGTCACCACACCCACACGCCATGTCGGCGATTACCGTCAGGGCTCGAGCAATGCCGGGCAATATGCCCTTTCGCTGAATGTGGACTGGGAGCGCATTGCGCATATCAGGGGCTTTGCCACGCATATGGTCGTGACGGGGCGCTATGGCACGCCTGCCAACCGCATGTTCGGCGACTGGCTGAACCACTCCTCCGAAATCTATGGCGGGGGCGGCAATGTGGTGGTGCATCTCGTCATGGCCTATGGCGAAGAGACGCTGTATGGCGGCAAGCTCTCGATTGCGGCAGGGCGCATGGCCGAACTCTCCGACTTCGTGGCCAGCCCGCTTTTCTGTACGTTCCAGATCAACGCCATTTGCGGTCGCCCCCGTGCGGCAGCCGATACCGGATATGCCTCGACCTTTCCGGCCGGGAACTGGGGTCTGCGTGTGCGCGGCCGCCCCTTGCCGCAATCCTATATCCAGCTTGGCCTGTATCTGACCGAAGAGGGCATGTTTGCCTATTCGATGAACCGCAGCGGCTTCAAGTTCAACAGCGCCTATATCAATGGCGTGCGTATGCCGCTCGAACTGGGATGGGAGCCAAGGGCGCCCGGCCATTTACCCGGCCATTACAAGATTGGTGCGGCACTCACGACCACCCCGCTTTCCGATATCCACGAGGACCAGTATGGCCAGCCCTATGCCGTGACAGGGCTGAACCAGCGCCAGCATCGTGCCAGCTATAATGCCTGGGTGCTGATGGATCAGAAAATCACGACCTATCGCAAGGACAAGACCGGACAGGATACGGATTCCGGCCTGACGGCGCTCTGGGGCTTTCTCTATAATGACGGGCGCGTGGCGCTGCGCCACTGGCAGGTCTATGGCGGTCTCATCAGCCGTGGGACTTTCGCCTCCCGCCCTGAGGACACCATCGCTCTGGCCTTCAGCTACACGGCAATGTCGCCGGGCGTGCAGCGCACCGAAGAATTGCTACGCGCGAGGGGGGAGGTACTACCCTACCGTGCCACCGGTATCCAGCGCCATGCCGTTGTCATGGAGGCCAATTACGGCTGGCATGCCTGGCGCGGTATTCTCATGCAGCCGATGGTCGAACTGTTCGTGCGACCCAACGGGCAGGGAAACCTGAAAGACGCTGTCCTGCTCGGCTTCAAGTCCCATGTGGAGTTCCTCTGAACAACCGGAACCGGCCTGATGGTCATGATCGGTCGAGAACGCATCTTTTCTGGTCTCCTGCATTTTTGCCGATGCATCGACTGGCTCCGCCGTGCCATGGTCTGTGACGTTATGTTTCCCGGAGAATGATTCATGGATGCGCAGATTGATGGTTCGTTGTTCCCTGTACTCCGCATCGCCCTCCAGCCCGACGAGATGCTCATGGCTGAAACGGGCGAGCTCTCCTGGAAAAGCCCCCATGTCACGCTGGAAACCAGCACGTCAGGGGCCGGGCAAAGCGGATTCATGGGCACAATCTCGCGCATGATTGCGGGAGGCGGGCTGTTCATGACCCGCTATCGCGCTGAAGGGGCTCCCGGCATCGTTGCCTTCGCCGCCAAGATACCGGGGCATATCACCGAGCATACACTCGATGGATCGCGGGCCTATCTTGTGCATCGTCATGGCTTCATCGCCGGTACCGAAGGGGTCCGCCTCGACATGGCGTTTCAGCGCAAGCTCGGCGCGGGCCTGTTTGGCGGGGAGGGATTCATCCTCCAGCGCATTTCGGGTTACGGTCAGTTCTGGGCGGAGCTGGGCGGCGAGATCGTGGCCCATGATCTTGCACCCGGAGAACAGATCGATGTGCACCCCGGTCATGTCGGCATGTTCGAGGAGAGTGTGCAATTCGATATCACCACACTGCCCGGCATACGCAACAAGCTGTTCGGGGGCGATGGCGTGTTTCTGGCCCGTTTGACCGGGCCGGGGCGCATCTGGCTGCAGACACTCACCTTGTCCAATCTCGCCGGAGCGCTCAGCCCCTATCTCGGGATGACGGAAGCGACAGGCGCAGCTGAAGGCACTCTGCTCGGCTCCCTGGTGCGTAAGGCGTTCGACTGATCCATACGCCGCGCGATACGCCCTGTCTCAGGGCAGTCGCGCCTCGCGCAATCTGGCGAGGAGCTTTTTCTCGGCCGGAGGATGCGCGTAGAGCGTTTCCAGAGGAACAGCGTCATGGCCGAGCATCCAGGCGACTTCCAGATGATAAAGTCGATAGAGTTTGCTCCGGCGCACATCCATTAAGGGATCATGGGCCTGGAATCGTGCCAGATTATCTCGCATATCGAAGTCACCGCCCTTGCCGACGAGATCGGCATACCCTTCATTGAGCCATGTGGGGCGGGTCAGGGCAAAGAAGCGTCCGAAGCTGCGGCCCTGCATCACATGCGTCGCCTCATGGGCAATGTAATAGGCGAGCGGGCGTTCCTTCGCATCTGCCATCGGCCCGGCATGGGAAGGGATGATCCTGTTATGAGGGATATCCGATTCACGAAGATAGATATTGGATGTGAGCGGCGCGATCACGATGCCCCCGACGCTTGGGTGAAACAGCCCATAGAGCTCTAACCGCCAGCGCGCGTTACAGAAAAAGACGTGGAAATGCTGCTGTGGCGTATAGAGGCTCGATGTCTGCAAGCGCCGCGTCGCGTCGTCCAGAATGATAGTGATATGGCTGTCGATAGGGCGATCCGACCAGAGATCGAATTGCCGATACTGCATCCGATAGGCAAAAGCCGGTTCAGGATAAGCCAGGACACCTAGATAGGTGGCGACCAGCCCAGCCAGAGCGAGCGCCCCACGGCGCAGCCAGGGCAATAGCGTCCTCACGCGCGAGGGCGCTGTTGCCGGAGGCACTCCTGAAGGCCCCGATGTCAGATCACATAATCCACGGGAGGCAGACGCTGATCCATGCCCAGAGCTGGCATGGAGGTATGGCGCGTGCCGATGCGACGTGCGGGATTGCCCACAACCGTCGTGTAAGGTGGTACGCTCTCGAGCACGACAGAGCCCGCGCCCACCTTGGCGCCTTCGCCAAGCTCGATATTACCCAGCACGATTGCCCCCGCTCCCACAAGAACGCCCCGCCGGACCTTGGGGTGACGATCGCCGGTTTCCTTGCCCGTGCCGCCAAGGGTGACGCCCTGGAGAAGTGAAACATCGTCTTCAATGATGCAGGTTTCACCCACCACGATGCCTGCCCCATGATCGAACACGAGACGCCGTCCAAGACGGGCGGCGGGGTGAATGTCGAGACCGAAGCGTTCACTCACCAGGCTCTGCAGGTGGCGGGCAAGATGCTGGCGGTCATGGCACCAGAGCCAGTGGGCGATACGATAGGCCTGGATGGCGTGATAGCCCTTGAAGAACAGGAAGGGGGTCACGTAATCCGGGCAAGCGGCATCGCGCTCGCAGATCGCGATCATGTCTTCGGCGGCGGCTTCAGCAATTTCAGGTTTTTCAGCCAGCGCCGATGTGACGAGCGCAGACAGCACCGGAGCCGAAAGCGCGCGGTCAGCCAGTTTGGTGCCGAGCAGCGCCGCGAGAGCCCCCTGGAAATTGCGGTGATCGCTGATGCCTGTCGCAAACACACCCTGAATCAGCACATCGCAGCAGACATCGCTTTGCTTGAGCATTTCCTGCCATACGACGCCCAGATCGGGCGCTCTGGGCGATGTCTGATCGGGTGATGTGCTCATAATCCCATGGCCTTCTTCACGAATGTGCGGCGCAGGCCTGGCAGGCGGCTCATCACGCCCAGCCCAAGATCACGCCCGAAACGCAGAAGAGGATTGTCATTGCCGAACAGGCGTTCAAGCCCGTCACAAGCTGCCATGATTGCCATGTTATGGGGGCGCACCTGGCGCTGGTAGCGTGCAAGCAGATCTGCGCCGCCGAGATCGCCCCCGCTGGCAAACCGCGTTTCCAGAAGGGCGGAAAGGGCGATGATGTCCTTGAACCCGACATTCAGGCCCTGTCCGGCAATCGGGTGCAGTCCGTGGGCGGAATCGCCCGCGAGCGCAAGCCGCGGTGCCGTGTAACGCTGGGCATATTGCGCCGAAAGCGGATAGATCCAGCGTCGGCCGACCGGAACGGCCTTGCCTACATCATCGCCAAGACGCTGCATGATGGCATTGGCAAAGGCTGCTTCATCAAGCGCGTAGAACCGCTCGGCGCGTCGTGTCGCCTCTGCCCAGACGATCGCTGAACGATAGGGATGCTCGGCCGTGGGCGGCAGGGGGAGGCGTGCAAACGGCCCCTGAGGGAGAAAATGTTCGAGCGCCCTGTCGTCATGTGGGCGCTCATGATGAATGATGCTGATCAGTCCGCACTGATTATAGGGCAGGCGTGTGACCATGATGCCCGCCTGCTGGCGTAGCGGGCTCTGCCGCCCCTCTGCGGCAATGACGAGCGGTGCCTGGTAGACCGGTCCGGATTTGAGCGTGATCTCGACATGATCGGCGCCAAATTCGAAGCGCCCCGTATCAGGCGCGGCAATGTCGAGAGCGCCTTCATGCGTCGTCAGGGCATGGTTGAGGGCCGCACGCAGGTCGCGCGCCTCGATCATCCATCCGAATGGCGTCGCTTCACCATTTTCGATCGGTGCATCCTCCGGGCCAAAGCGCAGGCCATGGGGGGAGGCTGGCTCGCCGGGGCGGCCATCACTGACAGTGATGCTGCGTATGGGCTGCGACGGGGAGGGGAGGTGCTGCCAGATACCGGCCGCTACCAGCATGCGGCGTGAGCCTTCGGTGATGGCATAGGCGCGCCCGTCGAGCGAGGGATGTTCCATACCCGGCAGGGGAGACCGGTCGATGAGCAGAACCCGAAGCCCCGAGGCCGCAAGGCGACAGGCCAGAGTGGCCCCAACCGGGCCAGCGCCGTTGATGCAGATATCGACCTGTCGCATGGGGTTCATTTCTCCGCAGCATTGTTGACCGTGGCTTTTTTAATGCAGTCGCAGGAAATGGGAAATGGATCGTCATAGACCCTTGCCAATCTCGTTATGAAACTGGCACGATTTGCGTTCATGAGAACTGGCGGAGCTGTTTCTATAAACAGAAGCCGTTTGCGGTGCGGAGGAATGTAATGAAGCTCATTACGGCGATCATCAAGCCGTTCAAGCTGGACGACGTCCGTGAAGCGTTGACCCCATTAGGGGTACAGGGCCTAACGGTTACCGAGATCAAGGGTTTCGGCCGTCAGAAAGGACAGACGGAGATTTACAGAGGCGCTGAATATCAGGTCAGCTTCTTGCCGAAGGTCAAGATCGAGATCGCTGTCAGTGATGACATCGTCGATGAAGTCGTTGATGCGATTCTCAACGCCGCCCGCACCGGCAAGATCGGCGATGGCAAGATCTTCGTCTCGCCTCTCGACAGCGTCATCCGCATCCGAACCGGCGAAACGGGAGAAACTGCCATATGAGCCGCGTTTTAAAGGTCCTTGCTCCTCTCGCTCTTTGCGCGCTTCCCCTGCCTGCCTTCGCAGCGCCTGCCGCGATTGACACGGGTGACACGGCCTGGATGCTGGTCAGCACCGCTCTTGTGCTGCTGATGACCATTCCGGGTGTCGGCCTGTTCTACGCCGGCATGGTCCGCAAGAAGAATGTTCTTGCGACCCTTATCCAGTCCTTCGCCATCTGCTGTATTGCCAGCATCGTATGGCTGGTGATCGGCTACAGCCTTGCCTTCGGCACGGGCACGCCCTGGATTGGCGATATGTCGCGCTTCATGCTGAACGGCGTGGCCGAGCATATCAGCAAGGGGGTCGATCAGGCCTTCACCATGGGGGCCAATTCGGCCAACCCTGTAGCGATGACGATTCCCGAGAGCGTCTGGGTAATGTTCCAGATGACCTTTGCGATCATCACGCCTGCCCTGATTGCTGGCAGCTTTGCCGAACGCATGAAGTTCTCGGCCCTGTGCGTGTTTACCGTGCTGTGGTCCCTGCTGGTTTATGCGCCGATTGCCCATTGGGTATGGAGCCCGCTCGGCTGGGTGGCCGGTATCGGCGCGGTCGATTTTGCCGGTGGTACTGTCGTTCATATCAACTCGGGTGTCGCGGGTCTTGTCGCTGCCCTCGTGATCGGCAAGCGCCGTGGTATGGGTCATGACGACTTCTCGCCCTTCAACCTGACCTACGCCATCATCGGTGCCTCGCTTTTGTGGGTGGGCTGGTTCGGCTTCAATGCCGGTTCTGCCGGTGGCGCCAATGGCCGTGCAGGCATGGCCATGCTGACCACACAGATCGCGACCGCAGGTGGTGCAATGGCGTGGATGGCGGCCGAGTGGATCCACTCCCGCAAGCCGACGGCTCTTGGCATCATTTCCGGTGCTGTAGCGGGTCTCGTGGCCATTACGCCGGCGGCAGGCTTCGTGCTGGCTGGTCCGGCGCTGATCATCGGCCTGGTGGCTGGCGTGGTGTGCTTCTGGGCTTCGGCCATTCTCAAGCCGCGCCTTGGTTATGATGACAGCCTCGATGCCTTTGGTGTGCACGGCACGGGCGGTATCGTAGGCGCTCTGCTGACCGGCGTGTTTGCCTATGGGCCGCTATCGGCAACGGATGCCAACCCGACAGGCGTCGTCGGTTCCTTCGCGCAGTTCGTCCGTCAGGCCGAAGCTGTGGGTGTGACCATCGTCTGGTGCGTGATCTTCACCTTCATCATCCTGAAGGTTATCGATCTCACAATCGGGCTACGTGTCACGCGTGACGAGGAACTCGAAGGTCTGGACATGGTTCTGCATGGTGAGCGGATCAACTGATCCGCACTCCTTACCCAACGGGAATTTGCCAATGGCGCTGAAACTCTCTCATGGCCACGTTCTGCTGGCCGGTCTCATGCTCGGCGGAGCGGCCTGTGCCAGCTCCCCCGCCCTGGCGCTGACGGCGAAGGAATGTCATGCGAAGTTTCAGGCTGCCGAGAAAGCTGGCACCCTGAATGGCCAGAAATACAAGGATTTCAAGGCTGCCCAGTGTGGCGATGTCTCGACCAGCACCGCGCAGACATCCATGGCTCCGGCAGAGAAGGAAGCAGCGGCAGACAAGCCTGTAACCACCGAGGCACCCGCCTCACCGGGTGCGGGGATCGCCTCGAAGCCTTCCACGACAGCGTCTGGCAACGTGGTATTTCCGACCTCTGTCTCTGCTGCCTATGCCAAGCTCCCGGCGGGCAAGGCACGCATGAAAACCTGCCTCGACCAGTATCATGCGAACCAGCAATCCGGTGGAAACGGTTCTCTGAAATGGATCCAGAAGGGCGGCGGGTATTACTCCCAATGCAACGCCAAGCTGAAGTAAACAAAAGGGCCCGGAAACGGGCCTTTTTTCATAAGCGAGGGGTGGCGTCGGCTATGGAGGCTGACGCTGTCATGTTGCTCGCGATCCGCTCTTGCCGCTGGGCCCGTGCAGTAACTGGTACAGGCGACGGGCTCCCCTGTCTCGTCTGAGTCTCCAGTGGATACCTGAATGCATCGGGGTGGATTTTTCTGCGCGGGAGCTGCGGCTCACAGGGGCGGAATTATGCGGTGCTACCGTCTTTGCAAATATGGGTATATATCCTGCAAAATATTGACATTGTCTTGCGATTGCAAATGAACGCATTTCCTATAAAACGGAGATGATTGACATACAGAGATCAAGATTGATTCGCCTCAATCAAGACGAAAACAAGAGGCGTTTGCTTGTATCTTTGCGGCATGCAGGGAAGTCGTATCGTGGAAAAAAGTTGTTTTTGCGACAAATTATAATGAGGGGGAGGATTATCTTTCCCTCTATATTGATAATTTTTTGCATTACACTGACGAAAACTGCCAGTTGATCATCAATCTTGCGCCGGGTCGGCGTCTTGTCGATCCGGCACTGGGTGCCCATGAGCGTGTTCATATCATCAACGGACACATTGAGCGCTCCAAATGGGGCATGGGGCTGTCCATTGGACATCTCGAGTCATACGCCTATGCTGCAAGGGAATTGGGAGCGTTCGATTTTTTCTGCACTACTGCGTCGAACGCCCTGTTTTTCAGAAAACCGGATTTCAGCGCCGTAATCAGCGAGCTGGAGGCAGGTAACATCTTTCCTGCCACTCACGGTCGTGATTACAGCAAGGACTATGATATCTCGGTCAAGGGATACGACGGTGAAGGCGGATCATGGGCCTGGACCGGATTCAATCAGTCCGAAAACTTCAGGCGATCCCTGGAAGAGGGGTGCGGTATCACGAGATGCTCGGTCACCCAGATTGAAGGGCTTTTCGCGCGCAAGCAGGACTGGGATATCATCCTTGATCACCAGCAGCAGATCGACGCGCTGCGTCACGCGCTTACGCAGGACCCGGACGATCCTCGTAACTACATGGCCGTTGAGGAGATGTTGTTTTCGACATTCATCCTGCAATTCGGTAGCCGTCGTTTCTCCCATCTCTGCTTTGTATTCTGGAACGGGCTCGGTCGCGTAGGGCCTGCAGAATTGCTGACTACGCTCCCGGATCTGCCGCCCCACTTCTGCTGTGCGAAATGGTTTGATCGGCAGATTACCGATCCGGCGGCCATATTGGTGGGTACTGATGCCGGCCGCGCCTTGCTTGCTGCGTGTCGTACAACCCCCGTCAAACGTTCCGTGGTTCTTGCGCAAATGTATGAGAGCCTCAAGGCGCTCAATAATCTGGGACCTATCTGCAGTGCCGAAAACAGCATTGCGCGCAACTGGCACGATTTGTCGGGCTGGAACGGACGCGCATTGGTCGAAGGGAGGATTGATCTCGCCCGGCAGGTTGAAACGATCCTCGAGGATGTTCGGCAGCCCGTCGAGACGTTTGCCCCGTTTTTCCTCACTGAAGCTGCTCATCGAGGCTTTGATCTTTCAGTATCACTCACCGAAGCTGGGGACGACCTTCAGGTTATAGCGACCGGTCAGTTTCCCGACGATCGCCTGAGCACGGCGCTGGCGGGATACCTTTATCTTTCCTACCGGACTCCCGTCAGTGAATTTATCCTCTCATTCGACAACCGTGATAGTGCGCGGCGCGTAGCTGAGCGCACTGTGTTATACGACAATGGTCATCACTTTTCCCTCGTCACGCCAGATCGCGAAACTGAAGCGAATGGTGAAGTCCGACTTCATTTCCGGGTCAAGGACGAGGCCAAATTCAAGGTAATCTCTATCGGGCTGCCGTGTTTCGGACGAATTTTCACTTCCCTGCGTCTGACGGTTCTGGAGACACCTCCCCAGTAGATCAAATGACAATGACAAGCGCACCCTGAACATCTTCGCGCGCCGGTTATCCTGCGACGATCAGAGATCCGGGTAGGTATCGGTCGCGCAGTCGGAGTAGCGCGCGAGACATAAAACAGGAAAAGGAGGTGGCCGCGCCTCCTTTTCTCAAGTGACGTACACGTGTGGGCCATACACGCAAATATGCGCTGACAGATCCATGATTTGTCTTTCAAGCTTCATGACATGGTTTTTCGATTCCTGATTTTTACTTCGAGGAATTTGTCATGACGCTGAGAGTCACCCCCGAAAATCAGCCCGGGGTCAGATTGTTTCTGGACACTGCAGATCGCGATGCCCTTCGGCGCTGGCTGCCCACAGGGCTGTTTCATGGCGTCACAACCAACCCGACCATTCTTGACCGGGCGGGCCTGTCCTGCACCCTCGCGACCATTGCACCGCTGGTGAGCGATATCCTCAGCTATCCGGTCAGTGAGGTGCAGGCCCAATGCTGGGGGGTGGAAACAGAGAGGCTGATTGAAACCGGATTGGCGCTGGCGGCGCTCGATCCGCGTATGGTCGTCAAGGTACCGATCACCGAGAACGGCATACGTGCTGTTTCGGCGCTGCATGCCTATGGCGTGAGGACCACCCTGACCGCTGTTTATGCAGCGCATCAGGCCCTTACGGCTGCTGCTGCGGGTTCGGATTACGTGGCCCCCTATTTTGGCCGGATTGGTGATCATGGGGGCGATGCCCTCGCAATCGTCACGGCCATGCAGCGCATCCTGCACGCTTGCGGGCGTCCGACGCGTCTGCTCGTTGCAAGCCTGCGAAAAGCCGATGATCTCGCGGCTCTTGCGGCCTCGGGGTGCGACACCTTCACCTTCAGCCCGGCTGTCGCCGAGCAATTATTCAGCGATCCGCTGACGACAGACGCAGCGGCGGCTTTCGAGAAAACAGCTGCTGGTCAATGACCGTGCTTGCTAGTGGACCGTGCCCGCCTGCTGCTGCGAACACGCGGGGCGTAGTCAGTATCAGTTCTCTGATGGCGGGCTGATGTCTCGCTGAAAGTCTGGTCATGAGTGGTTCAGTCTTGTGTCTTGGTGAAGCCCTTATCGACTTCATTCCGGTCGATTTGCCAGACGGGCCACCAGGAAAAGGGGGGGGCTTACCGGCCCTGTCCGGGCGGCTCTTCCTACAACGTAGCGCGTGCGCTGGGGCGTCTGGGCGTCAAGACCTGGTTCGGTAGCGCCGTCTCGACGGACCTGTTTGGCGACCAGCTTGTCGCTGCACTTGAACAGAGCCGGGTCAGGCTGGACTTTCTGCAGAGGCTCGATGCGCCCTCCACCCTCGGCTTTGTCAATCTCGATCAGGCTGAACCGGCCTACGCGTTTTTCGACGAGGGAGCAGCCGATCGCCTGTGTGAGACCATGCCGGACAGTGAGGATCTCTCATGCGTGGGGACTCTTCATTTCGGGTCGATCGCCCTGATAAGAGAACCCGCGGCGAGCGCCTATGAGGCGCTTTTCATGCGGGAGGCCGGCGGGGCGAGGCTCATCAGTTTTGACCCGAACATCCGCGCGTCGCTGGTCCGTGATGAACAGGGTTATCGCACACGTATGCAGCGCCTCCTGCATCACGCCGATATCATCAAGATCAGCGGGGCTGATCTGGACTGGCTCTATCCGGGTATCGCGCATGAACATGCA
This sequence comes from Asaia sp. As-1742, assembly GCF_011753235.1. Classification (NCBI taxonomy): domain Bacteria; kingdom Pseudomonadati; phylum Pseudomonadota; class Alphaproteobacteria; order Acetobacterales; family Acetobacteraceae; genus Asaia; species Asaia sp. As-1742. The sequence goes on from NZ_VWWA01000008.1 coordinate 85,366, forward strand.
GCGCGCGATTGGCTTGGCCACCGGGCACGTCTCGTGGTGATCACGCATGGCAAGGAGGGTGTCAGCGGCTGGACGCCCACAGCGCAGGCTCATGCCAACGCCATACCCACCAATGTGGTGGACACGGTGGGTGCGGGCGACAGCTTCATGGCGGGGTTGCTTGCGGGTCTATCCGATACAGGGTTTCTGGCGCCGGAAGCTTTGGAAGCGCTTGATGAGGGAGCCCTGCATACGGCCCTTGCCTATGGGCAGACCATCGCCAGTGCAACCTGCGCGCGTCGCGGTGCCGACTCACCGTGGCGCGAGCAACAACAAGGCTAGATATGGCTTTGCGCATCTTATTTCTCTGGTTTGGCCATACGCGGTCCGGTCATGTCGTTTATGTATCAAGTCACGGTTGCTGATCTGGTCGGGACTACGCGACCGGTAACATCCGATAAGGTCTTGCCGGTCGCGTCCTTCCATTCCGTCCATCCATTCGTTGCACGACCGCTAACCATGTCGCTTGCAGCGCTTGGCGAGTTGAAATGGACATCACGCAAGAATACGAGACGCTCTTCGTTAATTGCCAAGTCACCCGCTTCGATCATGGCTTGCCTTTTGCGATACGGGCTTGTTCCTACAAAACTTGGCACTGCCTGAGCGCGCCCCCATGAGCCTGCAAGAACAATAAAGCCAGCTTCTGTGTAGCGTCCTCGCGCGTCGGCTCGTTCGTTGCGCAGGAAGAAATCTGCATCAGAGGGAGGGGGCGTTGTGGCCGCAGGGCGTCCAACTCGTCTGTTGTCTTCTTCGCGTTTGACAAGCGCTTCGAAAACAGGGTGTCCGAGCGTCGTCAGAAGGATATCGATCGTCTCGAAAATCTCGCGACATTCAGCTTCCATCGCGGCCGGGGTGTGCGGGCGTGTGCCTGTTGTGCTGTTCTCCAGCTTGCAGCGGGCCGCCTGCGCGGCGCGGCTGATCGCCAGCCATTCCAGATAATGCGCATGGGTTACCGTAAGACTATGCGTCAGTGAGAGGGCAACAAGGGCGCGGTTCCAGAAATCCTTGCCGTCATGGTGTTGCTTGAGCCGTGCGCCCAGATTACCCGTCTGACCAATATAGGCCTTGGCATGACCCGTTTCGTCATCCTCACCGAACAGAAGGTAGAGCCCCACATGGCCCGCTTCCGACATGGCAAGAAAGTCAGCCAGCCTCAGGCGAGGAATCTCGATCAACTGAACAATGCGGGTTGTGATCGAGGCAATGCGTATGCCCTGCGGGTCACCATCGGGAAGGAAGATCTGGATCGTCTGGGGATGGGCCATGGGGCTCTTTTTCTTCATTGCAGGCAGGTTGCGGTCCTGTCCGGATAGGGCCGCAATCATTAGTTCTGACGCATCTGGGTTACACCCGTAAAGGGCAGGGAGCGGCTCTCTCTCGGCCTGCGGCTTCAAGGGGCGAGGCCGAACAGCAATTGGGGCGGCCTGTCCGTAGTGCAGAATTGCGACAGGCCATTACAACGCACAGGGCCTGACAGGTCATTCAGGCCCTCTTGTCGGCAAGATCGCTCAGGGCAGGGGCTTGCCGCTCAGCGGAGGCTGGGCGGCGGCCACCAGCCTGTCCATCAGATCCTCAAAGCGGGGCACGTCGATTTTCTGCACCACGATCGTCCGTCCTTCACCGAGGCCGGGCTGATAGCCGGGCGACCAGGAAAGGATGTCGCCATAAGACGGGCCGAACTGCGTGTTCACGTCAACATAGAGGTCGGCTTTCTGGGTGATCAGGCCCGGATTCAGCCAGACAGCCGCAGCGATTTCGTCCCAGAGCGGAAAGCCCGGCTCGCGGGTCTTGAGGGAGCGCGAAACCGGGGTGTCGGAGCGCGAGAGACGCGTGAGCAAATCGGGGGTCAGCTCGGTGTCCGTCGAGGGGTCGACTGGAATCATGGTGATCTTTGGCCAAGGCGCGCGCAACGCAATGCTTGCGGCCTCAGGGTCGAAGCGAATGTTGAATTCGCGCCTTGGTGCATTGAGGAATTCGCGTGCGAACTGATGGGCAACTTCGTCAGGGCGTGTCTGACGCGGGTTGAGACTGCCGCCCATATAAACCAGCTCCTTGGCGAGCGGGGCAAATTCCGGGTCGAGGCGTTGGGCCAGAGCCAGATTGGTCAGCGGTCCCGTGGCGATGATCGCCACCTGATGCGGGTAGCGATGCACCATGTCGATCATGAAATCAGCAGCGCGTTCGTGTTGCGCCTTGATGGTCGGATTGCCCTGAGGCAGGTCCGGCACGACATCCGGACCGTGATAGGGTGGGAGTTTCTGAAGAGTGGGCTCTACCCAGTGCTTCATCCACACGCCTTTCCAGACCAGCTTGCCGTAAAGGGTCTCCCAGCGCTCGGTCTGCGCTTCGGTGTTCACCAGTGGATAGGTGGCCCCTGTATAGACAGGCAGATCAGGCCGGCCGGCAATTTCCACACCACGAAGCGCATCGGCTGTGGCTTCCTTCGCCCAGGCATCGCCTGTCACAGTCGTGACGCCCAGAACCTTCACATTCGGCGCCTTGATGACCATCCACTGGGCGAGGGCAAACCCGTCATCATCGAGAATGACCAGGCGTGGCTCGGCATGCGCCGCACTGATGGCAACCCCATTGAAGGCGAAAAGGCCAAGCAGAGCGAGTGAGGCTATGCCCATACGCGCGATACCGGCATCCCGGCCACGTCGCGCGGCGGGCATCAGTCTCGAAAAATTCGGTTTGCAGCGCATGTGCCGTTACTTCCCTGGTTCATTGTCCTGCATTGGGCTCCTGACTTGGAGGGGGCGCCTTTCGACCCGACCAACGAAGCAATAGTTGTTTGCAATGAGACAGGCGCAAGGCGCAATCCGCCCTGGCGACGATGCGTGATCAAAACGAAAGAAGGCGGACGGGGCGGGGAGGCGCTGGAAGGACTTGTCCGGTCGCCAATCGCTCGTACAGAACGCAGAGCAGGCGGTCTCAGCCTCACGCGGCGACAAGGACTGCTGATTGCCTCGAACAGCCCGGAGCGCGTTGGCGCATCGACAGCAAGCGATTGAATTTTTAAAGGAAGGGGACCTGGTGGAGAGAGTTGGATTCGAACCAACGTAGGCGTACACCAGCGGATTTACAGTCCGCCCCCTTTAGCCACTCGGGCATCTCTCCAGGTCGGGACGGGGAATATGGCGGATCAGGATTGGTGTCAACAAGCTTTCTTCATTTTTGTTGCATGACGGGCAGCTTGCTTTCATAGAGCGCTCATGTCCAGACGCCCTTCACGCTCATCCGCCTCGCGCGCTGCCCGCGCTTCCGAAAACCGCGCTCCAGAGGATCGCCCCTCTGGCGCACGCTCGTCCGAGGGGCGTTCTTCAGGCGGCCGTTCCTCCGGCGGGCGTTCATCCGCCGCCGGATACTGGATGTATGGCCTGCACGCCGTTGAAGCGGCCCTGCGCAATGCAGATCGCGACGTGCACGAGCTGCTGGTCACGAAAGAAGCCCTCTCGGCACTCGAAGCCAGACAGGTTCCGATCCGTATTTCCCCCAACGTGGTCGAGCGCCAGCGGCTGGATCATCTTTGTGAGCGTGACGCCGTGCATCAGGGCGTCTGCATGCGCGTCGAACCACTGACCCCGCCCTATCTCGATGACGTGCTGTCCAGCCGCGAAGGGCCCTTGCTGATTCTCGATCAGGTAACCGATCCGCGCAATATCGGTGCGATATTGCGGTCGGCAGCGGCATTCGGGGCAGCTGCTCTTGTGGTGCAGGACCGCAATACGCCTCAGGAAGGCGGCGCGCTGGCCAAGGCGGCCTCAGGGGCGCTTGATGTCGTGCCTATCCTGCGTGAGGTCAATCTCTCGCGCATCATTGCCCAGCTGCAAAATGCCGGTCTCTGGACGGTGGGTCTGGATGCCGGTGGCTCGGTATTGAACGGTCAGGGTTTTGCGGGTCGTCGCGTGGCGCTGGTGCTGGGTGCAGAAGGGGCGGGCCTCAGGCGCCTGACCCGGGAAAGCTGCGATGAGATCGCCAGCGTCTACATGCCCGGTGACATGGAAAGCCTCAACGTCTCCAATGCTGCTGCTGTGGCACTTTATGAGCTGGTTCGCCCGGCCTGATTTCCTGCGGGTTTGAGGCATGGCCCCTCGTCATGCCCAACCTGCTGCGTGACGGTACCCATGCTCGCGGCTTGATGCATATGGCGGGAGTGCCCATCGCTGGAGAGCCCGAAGCATGAGTGCGCGTAGCGCAAGTGCCCAGGGTCACCCGTCAGGGAATTCCATCAGCCCGGGTGATGGTCTAGTCTGATTGCTCCAAGGACATGTTTCCGGGAGGGATCACTTCCATGAGAGCAGTTGGCTACAAGGCGCCCGGTGCGCCTGATGTCTTGCAGGACATTACCCTGCCCGACCCTCCCGCCCCGAAAGGGCACGACCTGCTCGTGCGGGTCAGAGCGGTCTCGATCAATCCTGTCGATACCAAGATACGTGTGCGGGCCGGTGCGCTGGATGGCGAGGCATGGCGCGTTCTGGGCTGGGATGCCGCCGGAATCGTCGAGGCTACGGGCCCGGAGGTCCGTTTCTTCAAACCGGGTGACAAGGTGTTCTATGCCGGTGCCCTGATGCGCCAAGGCAGCAATGCCGAGATGCAGGCAGTCGATGAGAGGCTGGTCGGCCATATGCCGGACCGTCTCGATTGGGGGCAGGCCGCGTCGCTGCCACTCACCAGCGTGACAGCATGGGAAATGCTTTTTGACCGCATGGCGGTCACCAACCTGACAAAAGGCATCCTGCTGGTCGTCGGCGGCGCTGGGGGTGTGGGCTCGATCCTCATCCAGCTGGCCCGCAAGCTGACGGGGCTTACCGTCATCGCCACAGCATCACGGGATGAAACGCGCGACTGGGTGCTCAGGATGGGCGCGCATCATGTGATCGATCATCGGCAGGACATGGCAGCCCAGATCCGGGCTATTGGTTTCGAGCAGGTCACCCATATCGCCGCTCTGACCGCAACGGACCGCCATCAGGCTTTTTATGAGGAAATTCTGGCGCCTCAGGGGCATCTGAGCGTGATCGACGATCCCGCGCATTTCGATATCGTGGGGTTCAAGAAGAAGAGCGCCACGATCTCATGGGAATTCATGTTTACACGCTCGCTTTTCGCCACGCCCGATCAGGCAAGGCAACATGATATTCTCGAGCAGATCTCCTCGCTTGTTCAGTCCGGAGATGTGGTGGCGACAGAGTATCACCGGGCTCAGGGGCTCAGTGCTGCCGCACTGGGCAGGCTGCACAGCGAGAGCGAGAGCGGAAAGAGCATCGGTAAATCCGTTCTGGTGTTCTGACGTCCGATGCGCCGGCGCTGTTCAGTCCGGCGCGCTGGACGGCGGGATCAGCACAGGATGAGTGCTCCGCTCTCGCGGGCCTGTGCGCTGCGCCAGAACATGCCGCCTTCCAGCCTTTCGCGCATGGCGGGCGGCAGGATCGAGCGTCTGGGCTCGGGTGCAACACGGGGGCGTAGCGCGTGCAGACCCGGTGTGCCGAGAGCCTGATCGAACTTGTCCGTATCGGGTGTCACCACATGGTCGGGATCGTAGTCATGAGGCGGCAGTCCCAGCGCCCGTGTCAGGCTGTCCAAAGCCTGACGTGGTGTGCGGGCCAGATAATCGTAATCCACCAGAATGAGCCGATGCGCATAGGGGCCGTGGAACGCCTCCGTCAAGACGCGCCACGCATAGCCAAAGACGCCCTCGGGTGAGAGAATATACTCCAGTCGGTCGTGCTGCGTGGCCCTTCTGGAAAGTGGTACGAGATTGGGGGAAAGGACCGGATCGCGCACGATCAGTCGCTCCAGCGAGTCGAGAATCCAGACTGGATCACGCACGCAGCAAATGACCTTGGCTTGCGGAAATACGGCATCGATCAGTCCCATCCGGGCGCACCAGTCGCGATGCGTGTCGATGACGATCTGCTTGGGGTCGGTAATGGCGTAGTAGCTTTCCAGCAAGCGGCGCATCACGCGGTCCCTTTTCACCGCATCGAAATCACCGGCGTAATCTCCCTCAGCCATCAGGGACGCGATACGCAGCATCATGGGGGCGACGGGTGAACTGCGTCCAGACGTTACAATGGCGGAGTTCTGGGCCAGAAGGGCTGAGAGCAGCGTGGACCCTGAGCGAGGCAGGCCGGCGATGAAATGAACGGCATTGGCATGGGGCATGAGAAGGTTTTTCCGCGAGGAGGGGCATGGCTCGCGTAGAGGGCACCTTATGGCTGTGCAATTGGGCGTCCGAACCTCACTATGTTGCCAAAATATCACGTCAAAGAAAAAAACCTTTTGCGCGCTGGGGCGATAATGCTGAACAGGAAGTACGTGAGGCTTTTAGGTCACACGTCACTTTTCGTTACTGAATGAAATATAGGGTTTGTCGGTCCAGTGTTTTCGGCTGGCAGATCTGTCAGAAGGAAGAAGCGATCAATGGGTATCTTCAGTACGATCATGAGCAAGATCTTCGGTCACGCGGAGGCAGCCCCTGCCAGCGGCTCGAATGGGGCGGCTTCTGGCGCTGAGGCGCCTGCGGCACCAGGTTCCACCACGCCGACGGCACCAAGTGCGCCGGTCGATGTCGATGCAGTGCTCACCCGGATGGAGGCCGATAAGGGTCAGACGCTCAACTGGCGCACGTCGATTGTCGATCTGCTCAAGCTGCTCGACATGGACAGCTCGCTCGATGCCCGCAAGCATCTGGCGCAGGAGCTGCACTACACGGAAAGCACCGAGGATACCGCCAGCATGAATGTCTGGCTCATCCGTCAGGTCATGCAGAAGCTGGCCGAGAACGGCGGCAAGGTACCGGAAGAACTTCGTCACTAAGGGCCTTCACGCCCTCATAATCATCCAGCCGGAGAAGGGAGCCTATGGCTCCCTTTTTTCGTTTGCGGCCAGGCCTTTCCTGACCGCTCGGAAAACACGTGCAGGCGCCGGGAGATCAGACCGCGAAGTCGCGGATGATGCGGTGCAGTTCGGTGGGATCTTCCACAAGCATGGCCTGACGGTAGAGAGCATCGCAGGAATCAAGGCTGAGCGAACGGATCATGCGCTTGACCGGTGGGAGAAGCGCCGCCGACATCGAAAACGAGCGTAGCCCCATACCGATCAGCAGAGCGACAGCACGCGGGTCCGATGCCATCTCACCACAGACACAGACGGGTCGGTGCGCGCGAAGCGCCTCGTCGATCGTGAGGCGAAGCAATCGGAGCAGGGCAGGGTGCAGGGTCGTGTAAAGCTCGGAACCCATGGCGGCAGACCGATCGACGGCGAGCGTGTACATCGTCAGATCGTTGGTGCCGAGCGCCAGAAACTCAGCCTGTCGCACCAGGGCACCCGCCGTCAGGGCGGCAGCCGGTGTCTCGATCATCACGCCAAGCGGTGGCAGATCGGCAGGGAGTTTCACGCCACGACGACGCAGCCTTTTGGCGCAGCGCTCATAAATCTGGCGTGTGGCGATAACCTCGTTTACCGAGCTTACCATGGGCAGAAGGATACGTAGCTGGCCGTGCAGGCTGGCTCGCAGAATGGCGCATAGCTGCGTTTCAAGAATTTCCGGGTGACGAAGCAGCAGGCGCAGGCCACGCACGCCAAGTGCCGGGTTTTCCTCTTCCTCTTCGCCCTGAATGCCAAGCTGGCGCAGCCGCGACAGTCCTTTTTCACCACCCCAGTCCAGCACCCTGATGGTGGTTGTCATGTTGGGCATGTCGGCTACGATGCCGGAATACACCTCGTACTGCCCATCTTCATCAGGCAGGGGCGCAGTTTCATCGAACAGGAATTCGGTTCGCAGCAGGCCAATGCCCGCTGCGCCGTTGCGATGCAGCAGGGGGAGTTCATTGGGAATCTCGACATTGGCCAACAGCTCGACATCCTCGCCGCTCACCAGTCGGCTGGGCAGGCGACGCAATCTGCCAATTCCCTTTCGTTCCCTGGCCTCCTCGGCCATTGCCGAGCGTGCCTCAGCCAGCGTGGTCGAGTCCGGGTGCAGGATAATCCTGCCGCTCGACCCGTCCACAATCAGCAGATCACCGTCATTGATGCGATCGGTCAGATTGGGAATGGCAAGAATGGCAGGCACATTGAGCGCACGCAGCATGATGGCGGTATGGTCGGTCACCCCGCCGCCTTCCGAAAGCACTGCTGCAATGCGGTTCGGGTCAATGACGGCGGCATCGGCCGGTCTGATCTGCTCGGCAACGAGAATGGAGCCGCCCTGGACATCGGAGAATGCCTTGAAGGAAACGCCGGTCAGATTGCGCAGGAGCCGTCTGGCCACCTCGCGAAACTCACCCTCACGACGCCTTGCGCCTTCAATTTCCTCTTCAGGCATGTCGGGCTGCGGCCCAGCCATGGCCGCCAGTGCATCGCTTTCGATCTGTACAGCGGCCTCGGCGGTCAGCCCGTCTTCCCCGATCCGGCGATGCGCTGCCCGAACGAGGCGTGAATGGTTGAGCATACGCTCATACACCGAAAGCAGCGCATCGATTTCGATACGCCCTTCTTCCGGCAGGGCATTGAGTTTGGTGCGCAGCTTGCGCAGCTGCTTGAGCGTGAGGGCTATGGCCTCATCCAGCCGTGCCCGCTCTGCGTCACTTCCCAGCAGGGAGGGGAGGGCCTCAATGACAGGCAGGGGGCGCTCATAGGTCAGGCTGGCGCGCGCAATGACGACACCTGCCGAAATCCCGACACCTTGCAGGATTTGCATGGGGAGGTCGGTATCAGGCTGGACAACTTCGCTCGACGGACGGCGCAGTCGCTTAATCACGTTCACCAAAGCCGTCAGAAACGAGGGCGATCAGGGCATCGAGCGCTGCGGTGGCCTGGGGACCCTTGGCCGAGAGCAGTATGGTCTCACCCCGGCCCGCGCCAAGCATCATCAGCCCCATGATGGACAGGGCAGACACGGTCTGGCCGTGACGGCTGACCTCAACGTCGGCACTGAAGCCCTCGGCCGTTGTCACGAATTTGGCCGCGGCTCGTGCATGCAGGCCCAGGCGATTAACGATCGTGACATCGCGCTCAAGGATCGGGCCCGAAGCCGCGCCCGACATCATCGGGCAACCTGGCGCAGCGGTGTGATTAGCGGGGTACGGGGAGGAATATAGCTCATGGTCGTCGTCACAACCATTTCACAGCTTTTGCCGCCCTGCAAACAGGATGGCGGAAGCTCATAGGCGGCGGCGATGTATTTGCGTCCAGCCAGAGTGGCCAGCTCGGCACATTCGGCAAGGCTGCGTGTGCAGCGCGTCTTGGCGAGCTTGACCAGCATCGGCACGTTGACACCGGCTAGCACTTCGACACGGCCTTCCTGACGCAGCGAAAGGGCCAGATTGGAAGGGGTGCTGCCGAACATGTCAGTCAGAAGAAGCACGCCGTCGCCTGTATCGACCGAGGCAATAGCAGCGCTGAGACGCGCTCTTGCGCCAACGACATCATCGTCAGGACTGACGCCCATGACCTCTATCTGTGGCTGCGGCCCGACCACATGGGTCACGATTTCAAGGAGAGACTGAGCCAGAGAACCGTGGGTAACAAGAACGATCCCGATCATCGGGGCATTCCTTCAAGGGGTGCATGACGCCATTTTCGTAGCGACCCCGAGAGATATTGGTCATCCATCACGGTAATCAAGACGGCTCTGTCCGTATCTGTTCATCCGGTATGGCAAGTTGCTGAGGGGCGCGGACCCATCGCCATGAGTTGCGTCCCTGACGTGCCAGTTCCCGATGCATGACGACGATTGGCACATCTGACAAGAGTTTAATCTCTTCGGCGCGGCTTAACGCCGCAGCAATCTCTTCAACAAGTGTTACGGAGCGGTGCTGACCACCCGAGCAGCCAATAGCCACGGTCGCATGCTTTTTTCCTTCAGCCACGAAACGAGGCAGAACAAGTTCGAGCAGTCCCATGATGCGTGAAAAGAAATTCAGGTAATCGGGGTCCTGCTGAACGTATTCGCGCACCACGGCCTCCAGCCCGGTGCGGGCTTTCAGTTCAGGGTCGTAATGCGGGTTACGCAGGAACCGGGCATCGAAAACGAGATCGGCCTCACGGGGAAGACCGGCCGGGTAAGCGAAGGAAAGCAGGGTGACTGTCATCGAGTCGCCATCATTCTGATGGCCAAAACGCGACTCGATCAGGCGACGCAGATCATGGGGGGGCAGATCGGACGTATCGATGACGAGATCGGCTTCGTCACGCAGGGGCGCCAGCAAGGCGATCTCCTGCTCGATGCTGGCCACAAGACCCGGCGCGATTTCCGAACTGTTGTCCAGCGGGTGACGCCGACGCGTTGCCGTGAAGCGCCTGAGCAGCACATCGGTCTCGGCGGTCGCGTAGAGCAGCTCTACATGCAGGTCGCGCTGGGTACGCAGCTGCGCCAGTGCCATGATGACGGCTCTGGCCTCGAACCCTCTGGTCCGCACATCAATCCCTATGGCCAGCGGCTCTTCCGTTCGGGCGGCCAGGGCATCGAGCAAGGTCAGCGGCGGGTTATCCGTGACCTCGTAGCCGATATCCTCAAGGATACGCAGGATCGAGGATTTCCCTGCGCCTGAAAGGCCGGTCACCAACAGGATGCGCCGCGTTGAACTCACAAATCGCCACTCCAGTTGCCGGATGAGAAACAGAACACCAGAACCCTAACCTTCTTCGGAGCCGCTGGGGAGGGGGAGACAGGAGACGTTTCCCCCATTGAGTCCGCAAAGAAGTGTGAGATCACCAAGGCGGCAGCGCAGCGCCGTGCGAATGATCGCCACTGCGTCAGCGTGAAAGCCGTTCAGAGTCATCTGCCATAGTCCAGTGTCGGGTTCGACAGTTTTCTCTGGCAGGCGTACCGGTCTGGACGGAATCGAGAGATGAACATGCAGGCCAAGCCTTGCCGTAGCGCGATAGGGCATCCGAACCAGACCCAGCCCGCGAATTTCGATTATCCCGGCGAGGGCAGAGGGCGCAGAGGCGTGAAGATCGCGGATGACCAGACGATCATCTCCCACCAGATCGAAGCCTGAATCGATCAGGCGGAGCAGGAGGCTGGATTTGCCGCATCCCGATTGCCCGGTGAGCACAACGCCTATCCCTGCAAGGCTTGCACATGATGCGTGGATATGCCCGTTTCGGGGAATGATGAAAGGCGATGTGCAGTCCCGTGATTGTGGGTTATGAGTGCCGTCATGCACGACCATTCCTCCCTCTCTCCTCGTCCCGTCCTGCAGGACAGCGTGACCTATTATGGTGTGACAGGGCTGGGCCCGGACGGCAAACCGCCCGAAAGCCTGATTGAGGAATGTCAGAATGCCCTCGCCCGCATACGCGATATTCTGGCGACACATGGGCTTGTGCCTGAGGACATAACGCATCTGGCCTATATGATACCCGATAGTGTGGTGTTTACGGCCTGTCAGCGGATCATTGCCGAGGCGCTTGGCCCGGCCCGGCCCGCCATGACCCTGCGCCTGAAGCCGAGCTTCGACGTGCCGGGGCAGAGGCTGGAATTTAATTTTATCGCCTCGGCCTGAAGCTGCGTCGTAGAGGCGGGTTGCGGGGCGATCTGCCCCGTCAGGCGCCATCGCGTTCAGTGCTGAAAAACGGGCCATAAAAAAACAGGGGGGCTGTAACGCCCCCCTGAATATTCTCTTTTGCGATGCCGGCTCAGTGACGCGGCGAATAGAGCGTCGTCAGGCGGTCTGGGGTATTGTCCACACGCTCAAGATGCGGGTAGCGCAGGCCGTCATGGTAGGGAATGGCCACGGTGCGGTAATGCTCGTCCGACTTGACCAGAAGCGTAATGGGCGCCTTGTCGGTCTTCGCGGCCTTGATGGCATCGATCAGGCCTTCGGGTGAGAACGTATCGCCATTGACGGCCACGATCTCGTCATGAATGGCCAGACCAGCCTTGTAGGCGGGGCTGTCCCAGGCGACCGTGCCGAGCTTGCCGTTCTTGGCGCTGATGATCACACCCAGCGAGAAACGCAGGCTGAGGCGATGGCGGTTCTTGCCAGCCTGCGCCTCGAACGCGTTTTCCTTGTCGGTAAAGACCAGCTTGTATCCACCGGCTTCGAGCCCACCCAGAGGCGCGCGCTTTTGCACGGTGCTGATGCGCTCATGCAGGAACTTCGCCCAGTCATAGGGCACGACCTTGTTCAGGGTCAGGACTACATCATCGAAGGTGTAGGTGCTGACGATGATGCTGCCGTTATTGGTGCCAAAGAACGCCTTGGCGAAATCGTCGAGCGATTTCGTGTCATGCGAAAGCTTGCGGATCATCATGTCGGCATCGAGCCAGACGAGCTGACCTTCGACATAGTAATCTTCCGAGCGCTGGTAGTCGCGCCAGGACTGGGGGGCACGCTGGGCGATGATCGGGTCATTGGTGGTATCGGCCACCGGGCGCCATGTCCGTCCGGCCTGGGCGTCGTAGCTGGCCGCCATCAGGGCGAGCGCCTCAAAACCCTGATCCTTCGACACCAGTCCGGAACGGGCCGCGAGGACATTGCCCCAGAACTGGGTCTGACCCTCATACACCCACAGCAGCGAGCCGCGCTGGGGCGAGTTGAAGGTCGGGCCGTACAGATCGGCCGGGCGGCGATACTTGCCGTTCCATGAATGGGTATATTCATGGGCCAGCAGGTCGCGCTGCGGGAAGGAGTGTTTCCAGTCCGTGAAGTAATCCTCGCTCACGCTGTCTTCGCTCGACTGGTGATGCTCGAGCCCGATCCCGCCGAGCTCGTCCGTCAGCGCCATCAGGAAGTCGTAATGGGCGTAGTGCTGCGAGCCGAAAGTCAGAATGGCCTGCGTGACCAGATTGCGATGGATCTGCAATTCGGCATCGTCATAGGCCAGATCGCCCGGCTTGTCGGCCACCATGTTCAGTGTGACGGGCACGCCGCCCGGTGCATTGAGCGCAACCTTGCGGAAATAGGCCCCGGCGAAGATCGGTGAATCGACCAGCGTGTTATACGGCACCACGCCATAATTGAGGGTATCGCCGGTTGCGTTGCCATTTGTGCGCAGCGCCGTTGCAGCCTGCCAGCCATGCGGCAGGGTCACGCTGGCCTGAACAGGGATGTTACGCGAGTAGTAGCCTGCCGGATAAAGCGAGACCTCGTTCCACTGCACATTGACGATATGGGGCGTCATGACCACGCGCCCTTCATCATCCGTCACCGGCGAAAGGAGCTTGAAGTCGAGGTCGAGCTGGGTCTGGTCCTTGGTGACGGGCACGTGGAAGGCAAACACATCCACCGGGTCGCGCAGCCAGGGAATGGTCTTGCCACCGGCGCTCGCGACCAGGCCACCAAGCTGCATGATCGTGCCTTCCGGCGCATGACCGCCCGGTACCCATTTGGGATAGAGCAGTACGAGTTCACCGGCTTCGCGGGCACTCTGCGGCACGGGCACGGTCTCATGCATGGTCATGACATGATGATCCAGATCCGTGGCATTGACGCTCAGCTTGAGCGTGCCGGGAAAGGCAATGTCCTTGGGTTGCGGCAGGGGCGAAGGCAGCGGTGTGGCTTCCGGCTGCGGCTGGCCCTGTGCGGAGGCACTGGCCGGGGCCGCGAAAGCAGGCACGGCATGCGTGCCGAGAACGAGGGCAGCCAGAAATGTGCCCGCGCGAAAAAGGCGAATGGTCAAGCGTGATACTCCACGAGATGTCGATCAATCATGTGTGTTCATCACCAAAGTGCAAACGCGCGCGGCTGACAACCCATATTCCGGGTTCGATATGATCCTTCCTCGAAAAATCCTGTGTTGTTCCAGCTTCCTGCTCCTTCGTCTGCCAGACATGCCGAGCTGGCAAATCAGGCCACAGGACCGGCAGGATTTCCGTAATTTTCAGGACACCACCGTTCAGGAATCCTGTTGTGTCAGCAGCGTGATATCACCACCGCAGGCGGCCTCGTTGGTTGTGATCACGGTTTCACTCAGCAACCACTCCGGGCGGACCGTATCCAGATCATAGACCGGGACCACCATGCCCTCGCGTGCCGTAACGGTCAGGGCGGCCTGTTCGGCACTCTCTGCACCACGCTGGATGAGCATGGCGTCACATTCCGGCAGCGCACCGGGATCGACGCGCGTGATGACATTGGCCAGCTGGCGAGAAACCTGCCTCAGCCACTCCACCGCGTTATCGGGTGCCAGAACCAGCACCTGATTCCCTGCGCCAAGCGCAAGCCCTACGGCGTGCAGCAGGGCAGGCCAGCTTTCGCAGGCACAGAGAATGACGCCCTTGGGCCGCAGCATATAGCGGCTGGTTTCCCCATTTGGGCCGGGCATATCGAGGGTGAGGCCGCATAATCTGTGTGCGATCACGGCTCTTACCCGGCGGGCCGAAGGCGGGTCCCGGGGTTCGAGAAAGGCGAGAAAGGCGCGCGCCGTGGCGGGGACAGGCGCCTCGGGCGGCGCTTCGAGCGGGCAGGGCGCGCCATGCATCAGGCGCGGAAGGAGCAGGGGACCACCCAACTTGGGGCCCGAGCCGGAAAGCCCGCGCCCGCCGAAAGGTTCAGTACCGATTCGTGCGCCGATAATGCCGCGATTGACATAGATATTGCCAGCGCGGCTGCGGGCGCAGGCACGGTTGATACTCTCCTGGATACGGCTCTGCACACCAAAGGTCAGGGCATAGCCTGTGGCATTGAGTGCATCGATGACGCCGTCGAGCTCGTGTCGCGCATAGCGCCGGATATGCAGAACCGGGCCGAACACTTCCTGCCCGATATCGGCAACGCGGCCAATCTCGATAAGTGTGGGAGGGACGAAATGGCCCTTCAATGTCTCGACGCGCATGTCGGGCTGCCAGACGGGATAACCGGCGCGGCGCATCCGATCGACATGGGCTTCCACCCGAACACGCGCCCCGGCTGAAATCAGCGGGCCGATATCGCAGCACAGCCTGTCCGGTGCGCCGAGGTGACGTTCGATAATGGCACCACGCAGACGTTCGATGAGTTCATCTGCGCCGTCTTCCTGCACCAGAAGGACGCGCAGGGAGGCGCTGCGCTGACCGGCACTGTCAAAGGCGGAGGTCATGATGTCGGGAATGACCTGATCGAGCGGTACGCTGCTATCGACGAGCATCGCATTCTGCCCGCTGGTATCGGACAGGAGGGGCACAGGCTGGCCGGTTCGCCCGGTGCGTCCCAGCAACTCGCGACTGATGGTCTTGGCCACAGCGGTCGAGCCAGTGAACATGACGCCGTCGATACGGGGGTCGGCCACCAGCGAAGCGCCGACATTGCCCTCGCCTGGCAGGAGCTGGAGGGCCGCTGGCGGCAGGCCCGCTTCCATGAAAAGCGAGAGCAGATGGGCTGCGACAAGCGGTGTTTCTTCCGCAGGCTTGGCAATGACGGCATTGCCCCCAGCCAGGGCGACGGCAACCTGACCGGTAAAACTGGCAACAGGGAAATTCCACGGGCTGATGCACAGTATCGTGCCAAGCGGTGCGCCGTGCCGCCCTGTTTCATCCAGCTGGCGCAGTTGCGCCGCATAGTAGCGCAGGAAATTCACGGCCTCGCAGAGTTCCTGCGTGGCATTGGCGAGTGTCTTTCCTGCCTCGCGAATCAGAAGTTCGAGCAGCGTCGCGCGATCCTGCTCGATGGCCACGGCGACACGATCGAGACAGGCCGCGCGCTCCTGTGCGGTGGTGCGACGCCATATCTGCTCACCCTCGGCGGTATTGAGGGCGGCGTCGATATCGCGCGGTCTGGCATAGATGACGACACCAACATGATCGTCATGCGCCGCCGGATTGGTGATCGAGCGCGCGCGCCCTTCGGGCCTTGGCATGGCCGGACCGATGGGCATGGCCCTGAAAACACGCGGTGTCGCGGTAAATCCTGCGATCAGGTTTTCCAGATCGAGCGGGTTGTCGAGATCCGGCGCGATGGCCCCCTGTCGTTCTGCCCCGTAGAGATCGGCAGGCAGGCTGAGCGATGGGTCCGGTGAGCCGTGGGGCAGCGGTGCGCGTGCCAGCGTCACGGGATCGGCAATGAGTGCATCAAGAGAGACGGCCCGGTTGGCGACCTGATTGATGAAGGAGGTAGGCGCGCCATTTTCGAGCAGGCGATGCACCAGATAAGGGCCAAGATGTGAGTCGGGTCCGACGGGTGACAGAATACGACAGGTAGCGCTGCGCGGACGTGTCGAGACCAGAGGGGTATAGAGCGTTTCCCCCATGCCATGCAGGCAGCCGAATTCGTAAAGCCCCGGCCGCCATTCGGGCGCGATGGCGAGAATGGTCGCTATACTGCGGGCATTATGGGTCGCGAATTGCGGGTAAAGCGCAGCCTCTTCTTCCAGAGCACGACGGGCGCAGGCGATATAGCTGACGTCACTATGGCATTTGCGGGTAAAGACAGTGTAGTCGGCGTTTGCCCTGGCCTGGCTGTGCCGGATTTCCTCATCACGATAACTGCCCTTGACCAGGCGCAGTACCACACGCCGACGGGTCTCGCTGGCGAGCGCCACCAGATGCTCGATGAGGGGCAGGGATCGCTTGTCATAGGCCTGTACGGTAAAGCCAAGACCGTTCCAGCCTGCAATTTCAGGGGCGTGACAGAGTGCATCGAACAGATCGAGGCACAGCTCGAGTTTGTCTCCTGTCTCGGCATCAAATTGCAGGATCACATTGGCTGCCATGGCACGCTGGGCCAGCATCACCAGAACAGGGAGGACCTCGTTCATGACGCGGTCGCGCTGGGTGGTCTCGAACCGGGGATGCAGTGAGGACAGCCGGAGCGATAGGGCAGGGCGCTCATACAGGGTCTGCCCCCTGCCATGCCGGCCGAGGGTCTCCACCATCGCCAATGCGTCATGGCGTGCACGGTCGGCTTCTTCTGCCGTCTGGGCGCTGCCATGCAGGGATGCACAGGCCAGGCTGAAGCCCTTTTGCTCTGCTGGACGATGGCGTCGCAGGGCCTGCCCGATGGTCTCTGCCAGAATGAACTGGCTGCCCATCATGCGTATGGCCTTCTCGACGCCATGGCGGATGAAAGGCGCTCCGCTGCGCATCGCAAGGCCGCGCAAACCGCCCGGGGCGGCGTGGAGCTTCGATGAGGTCGACATGGCCCAGCTTGCCGCATTCAGGAACAGGGGAGGCTCATCACCGCCATGATGATGCCAGTCACCCTGACCGATCTGGTCGCGTATCAGCGCATCACGCGTGGCTGGGTCGGGGATGCGAAGCAGGGTACCCGCGAGACAGAGCAATGCCTTGCCTTCGGGAGAGGCAAGGGGGAACGCCTGCATCATGGTCTCGATGCCGTTTGTCTCGGCATGAGCGCGCCAATGGGTCGTGAGAGTGCGAGCCTGTGTCTCCGCCCGCTCGGTCAGGTTTTCCGGCAAGGTGGCCCGCGTGAGCAGCGCGGCAAAGGCTTCCGCCTCGGGGCGACGCGCAGCATGGGCAATAGCCTCCCGCGAGGGCGACAGGGCCGGGCGTCGGGGGAGAAAGCTTGAGAACAAAGTCATGCTGGCTCAGTCATGCAAATCGGGCGCGTCAATCATACGCCCCCCGCATCATTACGCGGGGATACGAAGCAGGCAGACTAGGCGAGGCCAAAGGGCAGGAAAACCCTTGCTGCGTTACGTTCCGGTCATGCGCGTAGCCGGATGTCAGAAACGCGTCCGGTGAGATAGCGGCTTATGACCTTGAGCAGATCCGGCTCACCGGAATGTCACGTTGACGTGTCAGACAGGCGATATCAGGGGTGACGATGCGTAAAGAGGCGCACATTGCGCTCTTCGATGCCGAATTCGCGCAGGGCGGCAGCAAATTTCTCGAAATGGGGCGTCTTGAGATGCGCCTCGAAGGCAGCGCGCCCTGTATAGACCTCGTGCAGGACAATAATATCGGGAGCGTCCTGTTGGGTGAGCACATCGAAGGCCAGGCAGCCCTCCTCATCGGCAAGGGAGCGGTCGCTGTCATAACGGCAGATTTCGAGGAATTTATCGAAGTTTTCGGCCGGTGCGGCGAATTCAGCGATTACTGTGAAGCTCTCAGTCATGAGACGAATCCGATCAGTTTCCGGAATTGACTTTTCTGCCCCAATTCTGCGAAGAGTAAACACCGATTCACGGGAGAGACCGGACAATTTTTCCGGCGCCGAAGGAGCAACCGCCCCGGAAACTCTCAGGCAAAAGGACCGCGATCGGCTGGAACTTCTGGAGAGAGGCATCCCTGTGGGGTGTCCGCCGACGGGATAGCGATCTCAGGCAAAGGCGACAGAAGGGGCGACGATTTTTTCGTTTTCTGCCTTGGGGGATTCCGCCCGTTGTCCGACGCGCTCTGTTTCACGCCGCTCAATGACCTGCATATCGAACTTGGCGCCCGTATGGTGCCGTTCGCAGGCTATTCCATGCCCCTGCAATACCCGGCCGGGCTCATGGCAGAGCACCTTCATACGCGCAAAAGCGCGGGGCTGTTCGATGTCTCCCATATGGGACAGCTGCGTATTACGCCCAAGCAGGGAACGCTGCACGATGCCGCCCTCGCGCTTGAGAGCCTGATTCCGGTCGATCTGGCAGGTCTGGGCGCCAACCGCCAGCGCTATGGCTTTCTCACCAACGACGCCGGCGGTATCCGCGACGATCTGATGGTCGCCAATATGGGCGACTGGCTGTTCGTGGTGGTCAACGCTTCCTGCAAGGCTGCTGATACCGCGTTGATGGAAGCAGCCCTTGGGGATCGGGTGGTGATCGAGAAGCTCGATGACCGCGCCCTGCTGGCGCTTCAGGGCCCCGAGGCTGTCAACGTGCTTCAGGATCTCTGCCCCGAAGCCGCTGAGATGCGGTTCATGGATGCGATCGAGGCTGACATCGATGGCGTTGCCTGCACCCTGACGCGCTCGGGTTACACGGGTGAGGATGGCTATGAGATCGGTATCCCGGCCGAGCATGCCGAGCAGATTGCCCGTGCGCTTCTGGCAGATGAGCGCGTTCTGCCCATCGGTCTTGGTGCGCGCGACAGCCTGCGTCTCGAGTCCGGTCTTTGCCTGTACGGCAATGATCTGGATGAAACCACCACACCCGTTGAAGCTGCCCTTGGCTGGGCCATGCAGAAGGCGCGCCGCGAAGGCGGGGCCCGTGCAGGGGGCTATCCGGGCGCTGACATCATCACGAAGCAGGCACGTGAGGGTGTTTCCCGCCTGCGCGTGGGTCTGGCAGCGGAAGGGCGTGCGCCCGTTCGCGCTGGCACAGAACTTTTTGCCGACGAGGCGGGGACGCAGAAGGTGGGTGTCGTCACCTCCGGTGCTTTTGGCCCCAGCATCAATGCCCCTGTGGCGATGGGTTATGTCGAGACGGCTCATGCCAGCCTCGGCACCACGCTTTACGGCGCCCTGCGTGGCAAGTTCGTGCCGGTTCAGGTGCGCGCTCTGCCTTTCGTCCCGCCTGGCTTCAAACGCTGAAAACCGTCAACTGAGAGAACGCGATCAATGAGCACCACCTACTACACCCCGTCCCATGAATGGATCCGTCTCGAAGGCGATATCGCCACGGTCGGCATCACGGCTCATGCTTCCGACGAACTCGGCGAGCTGGTTTTTGTGGAAGCCAAGGACGAAGGCACCGAAGTGCCGCAGGGTGAGCCTGCCGCCGTTGTCGAATCCGTCAAGGCCGCTTCGGACATCTATGCCCCGGTGAGCGGTGTTCTGGCCGGGTTCAATACCCGTCTTTCCGACGAGCCGACGCTGGTCGGTACCGATCCGGAAGGCGAGGGCTGGATCTTCAAGCTGCGCGTGAGCGACTCTGCCCAGCTCGAATCCCTGCTCGATGCGGATGCCTACAAGGCTTCGCTCTGATCTGACCGCCGGGCTGGCTTGCCGGTCCGGCTCTTTTTGTACCGTCAGATCCGGATGGCCGGTCTGATGTTTCCTTCCGAGCACAGGGTGGCCCGTGCCGTCCTGACTCGTTTGCGTTCCTGACGAGGATCTGCCGAGACGTGACCCGTAACGCCCTGCTCAATACGTCGCCCAATACATCGCTGTGGCCCGCGCATGAAGATGACCAGTTCGTCTCACGCCATAACGGCCCGCGCCCTGGCGAAGTCGTTTCCATGCTCAAGACGCTCGGTGTGCCAAGCATCGACGCGCTGATCGAGCAAACGGTGCCGTCTGCCATTCTGGACCGCAAGGCCTCTGGCGTCGGCCCCGCGCTGACCGAGAGCGAGGCGCTGGCGCGGCTCAAGCAGATCGCAAGCCGCAATGTGGTCATGCAATCCATGATCGGGCAGGGCTATCACGGCACGATCCTGCCCCCCGTGATCCAGCGCAACATTCTGGAAAATCCGGCCTGGTACACGGCCTATACGCCGTATCAACCTGAAATCAGCCAGGGCCGTCTTGAAGCGCTGCTGAACTTCCAGACACTGGTCTGTGACCTGACCGGGCTCGATATCGCCAATGCCTCGCTTCTGGACGAGGCCACGGCCTGCGCCGAAGCCATGGCGCTTGCCCAGCGCAACGCCAAGACCAAGAGCACGGTATTCTTCGTCGATTCCGACACGCATCCCCAGACGCTTGCCGTGCTGCGGACGCGCGCCGAGCCTTTGGGCTGGACCATTCAGCTCGGTAACCCTGAAACCGATCTCGATCCTGCCGCCGTTTTTGGTGCGCTGCTTTCCTATCCGGGCAGCTCGGGTGAAGTGCGTGATTTCCGTGCGGTGATTGCCTCGCTGCACGAAAAGGGTGCCATTGCGGCCCTTACCTGCGACCCGCTGGCCCTTGTCATGCTTGAAGCGCCCGGCAAGCTGGGCGCCGATATCGCCATCGGCTCCATGCAGCGTTTTGGCGTACCAATGGGCTTCGGTGGCCCCCATGCCGGGTTCATGGCCGTGCGTGACGCCTATAAGCGCACCATGCCGGGCCGTCTGGTTGGCGTATCGCGTGACAGCCGCGGGGCTTCTGCCTATCGCCTTGCGCTTCAGACCCGCGAGCAGCATATCCGCCGCGAGAAGGCGACCTCGAACATCTGCACGGCGCAGGTGCTTCTGGCGGTCATTGCCTCAATGTACGCCGTTTATCATGGGCCCGAGGGCCTGCGCGCCATTGCGCATCGTGTAAACCGCCTTGCCTCCATTCTGGCTGAAGGCCTGCGCGAACTGGCCGTCAAGGTCGAGACCAGCGTTTTCTTCGACACCATTACGGTCGAGGCCGGTGAATCCGCGGCTCTCGTTCTGGAGCGCGCGCGCAAGGCCGGAATCAATCTGCGCGATGCCGGTCAGGGGCGTCTTGGTATTGCGTGTGATGAAACCACCGAGGCGAGCCATATCAAGGCGCTGTGGCGCTGCTTCTGCCCCGATGAGGCGCGCCTCGCCGGGCTTGAAGCCAAGCTTGATGGCGCCACCACGATCCCGGAAGCGCTGACGCGCAGCGGGGCCTTCATGACGGCCGCCGTGTTCCACGCGCATCGCTCCGAGACGGACCTGCTGCGCTATATGCGTCGTCTGTCCGACATGGATCTGGCGCTCGATCGCACCATGATTCCGCTTGGCTCGTGCACCATGAAGCTGAACGCCACGGCCGAGATGATCCCCATCACCTGGCCGGAATTCGGGGCGCTTCATCCCTTTGCGCCTGCCGATCAGACCGAAGGTTATCTTGAGCTGTTCGGTATCCTCGAACATGCGCTTTGCGCCGTGAGCGGGTATGACGCGGTTTCGCTCCAGCCCAATTCCGGTGCGCAGGGTGAATATGCCGGGCTTCTCGCCATTCGCGCCTATCATCAGGCCAATGGCCAGAGCGAACGCGATGTGTGCCTTATCCCGGCCTCGGCGCACGGCACGAACCCGGCTTCCGCCCAGATGGTCGGCATGCGCGTGGTCGTGACCGCCTGCGATGCCGCGGGCAATGTCGATCTGGAGGATCTGCGCAAGAAGATCGCGCAGCACGAAGGGCGCATTGCGGCCCTCATGCTCACCTATCCCTCGACCCATGGCGTGTATGAGGAAGCGGTGATGGAGATCTGCGATCTCGTGCACGAGGCTGGCGGTCAGGTCTATCTGGACGGTGCGAACATGAATGCGCAGGTCGGTCTGGCACGCCCCGGGCTGTACGGCGCCGATGTGTCGCATTTCAACCTGCACAAGACTTTCTGCATCCCGCATGGCGGCGGTGGCCCGGGCATGGGGCCGATCGGTGTCAAGGCGCATCTCGCCCCGCATCTGCCTGGCCGTCCTGAGCGTGGCGATGCCCGCGCCGTATCGGCTGCCCCTTTCGGTTCCGCCTCGATCCTGCCGATCTCGGTCGCGTATGTGCTCATGATGGGCGATGACGGCCTGCGGGAGGCCACTGAAATGGCCATCCTGAATGCCAATTACATCGCAGCACGCCTCGAGCCGCACTACCCTGTGCTTTATCGTGGCGCCAATGGCCGCACGGCGCATGAATGCATCATCGACCTGCGTCCCCTGAAGGACGCTGTGGGCGTTACGGTGGATGACATCGCCAAGCGGCTGATCGACCATGGCTTCCATGCCCCGACGGTCAGTTTCCCCGTGGCAGGCACCTTCATGATCGAGCCGACCGAGTCCGAAGGCAAGGCCGAGCTCGATCGCTTCTGCGATGCCATGATCGCTATCCGTGAGGAGATCCGTGCGATCGAGTCCGGCAGCATTGCCATGGAAGCCAGCCCCCTGCGCCACGCGCCCCATAGCACTGCCGATCTGGTGGGTGAGTGGGACCGCGAATACGACCGCATGCAGGGCTGCTTCCCCAACGGACTGGACCGCGTGAAGTATTTCGCGCCGGTCAATCGTATCGACAACGCCTGGGGCGACCGTAATCTGGTCTGCTCCTGCCCGGATATTTCCAGCTACGCCGAAGCTGCGGAGTAATTCTCGCTGACCCTCGTTCCCTTTGAGGAGCGGGGGTCTTCTATTTCTGGAAGAAAAGAAGCAAAAAGACTCTTCCAGTTTTCGGCCGTAGGCATTCGATGATTCGGCGGTGCCCCTGGACGAGCGGCCGCGCTCTCGCGTACTACCTTTGATAAAATCAGAAGTTTTTCGGTTCTTTTTTCAAAAAGAACGCTTACTTCGCATCCTGCCGCACATGGACCCAAACCCCGTCTGTCAGTTCGACAAGGCGTTGCGGGGTCATGCGTACCGAGGCTGTGATCGATCCGGCGGCGGGGATGATTTCCTCGAAGGCCCGTAAGGATTCATCGCAATAGACCGGGAGAGGTGCAGGCAGGCCAAAGGGGCAGACACCGCCCACCGGGTGACTGGTGACCTCCATCACAGCTTCGGGCCCCAGAAAGCGGGGCTTGCCGCCCAGAGCCTCGCGGGCGCGCTTGTTATCGAGCCGCGCCGTACCTGCCATAACCACGAGAACGATACGCCCGCCTACATCCACGCAGAGGGTCTTGGCGATCTGGTCGGGTACAACACCGTGCACATCGGCCGCTTCGAGAACGGTGGCGGTGCTGCGGCCGTCATCGATGATTGACAGATCGGGGGCGAGGCGGGCGAGTTCGTCGCGAACGGAGTCCAGGCTCATACGGGTCTCAGCGTCTGATCAGGATGTAGTTGATTGTGAGGTCGATATCGAAATGGTCGCCCTTCATATCAGGCGGGACGGGTGGCAGACGCGCGCCCTGGAACATGCCTGTCGTTGCGGCATCGAGCGAGTAGGAGCCCGATTGCCCTGTAAGGCGCACTGATTTCACACGGCCTGTGCGGTCGAGCACGACATGAACGGAAGAGGGGCCGTCTTCGCCGTTCTTGATGGCGTCCTCCGGGTAATAGAGATGCGCGCGGATCCAGCGATCGATCTCGCTACCATAATCGTCGCTGACGCCTCTGATCGTGTTGCGCGTCATGAAGGGCGCATTGATCTGGCCATTGGTCGAAAGCGGGCCGAGCGACATGTCGATGGGCGCACCCGAACCGCCACGGCGTCCACGCTGGCGGCGCGGGGTGGAGGGGGCCTCGCCAAAATCGAGCGTCGTCATGTTTGCAAACGGATTGTCCGACTGTTTCGTGGTCGGGCGTCGGCTGGAGCGATGACTATGGGCGCGGGTCTGCGTTTTCGTACCCGATTTGGCAATGCCGGGGCTGACGGGCCGGTCAGTCTGTGTCTTGGGAATCTCGGTTGAGGGACCGTCGGGCACAGGGGGGGCCGCAGGCGGTGTCGGCGTGGGCATGGCCGGTGTTGGTGTGGACTCTGCCTGATCTGGCTGTTGCTCCTGCTCCTGCTCAGGGCTGGAAGCCGAGGGCGCATCATGGCTCTGCGTTGGTTTTTCCTCGCCGCCTGGCTTGTCTTCATGCGGCCCCGCCATGCCGCTGCGCGAGGGCGGGGCAAACATCATCTCGACCTGTGGCTGTTCGATTCCCTCCGGCAGGCCTCGCGCATGGCGGGCACCCTCATAGACGAGCAGGCCCAGGATGATCGCATGAGCAATGGCCGAGGCAATGAGAACCGTGACAACGCCCTGATCTTCCAGAATCTGGGGACGGATGAGCGACGCGCCAGCCGGTTTGAGATCAGGTTCGAGCCCGGTTTTCGGCTCATAATGGGTCAGGGGAGCGCGTGCGCCACGCATCGGGGGCAGGGCGCGCATCGACCCTGCCGTTGCTGCATAAAGCAACGGCTCGTTTCGTGCCCGTTTTCTATCCGGGCGCGGCATCGGGGCCGCACCGGATGAAGGGGGCGCCGGATCGACGGGTCGGGTGCGTTTCAGAAGAACACCTGCAAGAATCAGAACACACGCCACCACGTGGCCGGGCAGGGAGATTCCCCTGGATCACGACACGATCTGGCATCTGGCGCTATCATGACATTGGACCCATGATCTTGCCAAGCGCGTGAAAGTCTCGCCTGTTACATAAGAGGAAAAACCGGTGCTCGAAGACCCAGCTCTCTATGCCTGTCTCGGGCAGGATCCGGCTCTGGCGGAAGTCATGGCCCGCATCGGTCCCTGCCGCCTGCGCGGGGCTGACGGCAAGACACCCTATCAGGCCCTGATACGCGCGATTATCGGCCAGCAGCTTCATGGTCGTGCGGCAGAGGCCATACTGGGGCGTGTCTGTGCCCTGTCAGGCGGAGACATGCCCGAGCCCGGCTTTCTGCTCTCCCTGCCTGAAGAGACCCTCAGGGGGTGCGGTCTCTCTGCCGCCAAGCTGGTAGCCTTGCGTGGGCTCGCCCAGGCGTCTCTGGACGGCATTGTTCCCGGCAAGGATGAAGCGGCGGTGCTGGATGATGAAACACTGATTGACCGGCTGATCACGTTACGCGGCGTCGGGCGTTGGACTGTCGAGATGTTACTTATCTTCACACTGGGACGACAGGATGTGCTGCCGGTTGACGATTTCGCGGTAAGGGCAGGATGGCAAAAGCTGCGCAAACTCGAAGCGCCGCCCAAGCCAGCGCAGCTTCGTGCAGAGGGCGCACGTTTCGCGCCGTGGCGATCCGCCCTTGCGTGGTATCTGTGGCGTCTTTCGGAAGAGGGGAAAACGGTCCAGAACGCCCTGACCGGATGAAACAGGCAGCCATGCCTGGTGCGGGAGAGCCCGCCAACAATCAAGGCGCGGCTGGCGGGGAGGATATCCCCCGCATGGAATCAGGGTCCGGAAAGAGCGGGTATCAGGGAGAGAAGAAAATGAAGCCCTGGCGTGATGGCGGCAAGGGGAACACGCTCATTCAGGCCATGCGCAAAGTTGTCCGAGGATTTCATGAAAATCGGGCAGGCGCCATAGCTTGGTATCCCGCGCGCTCTGAACCACATGCTGTCGCTCGCCCCTGAACTCATGCTCGGAAAAACCGGCACGTCCGGATAAGCGGCCTGGGCGGCGCGGGTTATGGCGCTGGCAAAGGGCGTATCGAGTGGCGAGGGCTGCGTCTCGACCGTGCCAGCGCTCTGATCCTGAAGATGAACGGAAGGATCCGCTATGATCTCGGTTAACTCGTGGATGATGTCGAGACGCGAATGCCCGGGGAAAATACGGCAATTGATATTGGCGTCGGCATGCTGGGGCAGGGCATTGAGCGCATGGCCGCCACGGATGGTCGTCACAACACAGGTTGTGCCAATGCTGCCCACCAGAGAAGGCTCGGCGCGAAGTACGGAAACGGCTTTGGCGTTGTCCGGCGTGGCGGCAAAGACGCGCATGGCCGCCGCAAGGCGCGGGGAGGAGAAACGCGCCGCATTCATGAAATAGCTGCGTGTCAGCGCATTGAGTTCCGGCCGGAATGGGTGGGCCTGGATCTTGAGCAGGGCCGCGGCCAGAACGTTGATGGCGTTGCGCGGGCGTGGCTCGGAGGAATGCCCGCCCGGGTCTGCTACGCTTAGATTGATGTCAGCGTAAGTCTTCTCGGCACCGGACCATGTGTAGAAGAGGGGGTGGTTTGTCTCCTCATCCAGCACACCTCCCCCAACATCGAGGTTGAGAACCTCGGCGGCATTGGAGAACATACGGGCCAGGGTCTGGCCCGTTTTCATTTCCGTTTCCTCATCGCCTGATAACGCCAGAATGATCTCGCGATCCGGAACGAAGCCCTGCTGCCTGAGATGGATGAGCGCCGTAATTGCAAGGGCATTGCTCATCTTCATGTCGCTCGCCCCGCGACCATAAAGATAGCCATTCTCGGTGACGGGCTTGAACGGGTCATGCTTCCAGTCAGACGGATTGGCTGCCACCACATCCATATGGCCTGAAATCACCAGTGGTTTGAGCGACGGGTCATGACCCTGCCAGCGCAGGACCAGGAAGGCGGTATCGTCCTGACGGGTAATGGAGATGGTGTCAGCGGCAAAGCCACCATTGATCAGGGCCGTGCGGTAGAGATCGGCCACGGCGGGGGTTTCATTGCTGGTACCCGCAACGGAGCGAAACGCCATGGAGGACTGGGCAAGATTCAGCGCCTGAAGGCCTTCGCGCGTCAGGGCAGGCAGGGGCTCGGCCTGTGCAAATCCGGGTTGGGCATAGCCAGCCTGGAACAACAGCAGCAACAGGGCAGCACGTCTGATCATGGCGGGTCGAAACCTTGGTGAAAAAAGGCGGGTGGTCATATCGTATCAATGAAGGCGAGCATTTTCTCGGTAAACAGCTTGGGATTGTCCGCGTGGAGCCAGTGCCCGGCATCGGGGATCGTTTCCAGCCGGTAATGGGGGAAAAGCCGCCTCATGACCGGTTCATGATCCTTGCCGATATAGGGCGAATGCTCGCCACGCAGAAAAAGGGTCGGCCCTTCATAAACATAGCCTTCGGGCATGTAAGGCCAGTTCTCGATGTTGGGCATCGAGTTGGTGATGTCCTTCAGGCCGATCTGCCAGCCCGGATCGCTGCCGAGGCGAACATTCTGGAGCATCAGGTCACGCACGCTCCGGTTGGGAATTTCCCGGGCGAGAAGCTGGTCGGCTTCCTGTCGGTCGAGATGGTCGGGGAAGTGGATATGCAGCATCGCTTCCGCCAGGGCGGCTTGCCCAAAGCCGGTGCGGGCCGGTGCCATATCGCCGATCAGCAGCCCTGCCACGAGCTCGGGATATTGCAACGCCATGATCATGGCGAGCTTGCCGCCCATGGAATGGCCCACCAGTATGGCGGGCAGGGCTTCCTGCGCACGCAGGGTTTCCACCACATCATCCACCATGGTCGGGTAGTCCATCGGCCCGTGAGGGCTCTCGCCATGATTGCGTAAATCAAGCGCAAGCGTGCGATGGGTACGCGCTACCTGGCGCTGGAGGAACCCCATGTTGCGTGCGCGTCCGAACAGGCCATGCAGGAACACGACCGGCGGATGACCCGCGGGCTGGGCCGGGAGGCGCTCGATAACGTTCAGAAGCACGATGGGTGAGTCCTTATGAGCAGAGGGACGACGGGGGCCATTGCGTGAAGCGCTGCCCGATGGGGGCGGCAATGCGGCCAGTATGGGGCCTTGAAGGCGGAATGGAGCGGAAGTCTGGGGTTTTCTGTTGCCTGCGACAAGTCCGGACGACAATAAGGACAGCGCTTTCCTTCGGTCCTCAAAGTCATGTCAGGATCTCTCTTGGGTTCAGGGTTCCACAGAACTGCGCGGCGACAGGCTTTCAGGCGTATTCGCCACAGGGTGCATGTGCCCTACTATGCCCGCGCCCTCGTCCGATCCAATGAAATCTGGTTGACTGTCCTATCATCGTGTGTCGGAATTTTTGCAGGATTGAGTGTCTGGCTCATGACGCGGGCAACACTGCTGGCCCACAGGCTGCTTTACGACCTGCATAATGATGGCAGGCTTTCAGGGCTTGACCGTCTCGCCCCCTGGCGCACCGTGCTCATGCCCTGCCTTGGCGGTCTTGCGCTCGGCATGTTCGGGCTGATCGTCGCGCGGCGCTACCGCCATCGCCCCGTTGATCCGATCGAGGCCAATGCCCTTCACGGTGGGCGTATGTCGGTGCGTGACAGTGCCATCGTGGCGTTTCAGACCTTCATGTCCAATGGCTGTGGTGCCTCGCTCGGCCTCGAAGCCGGGTTCTCGCAGATTGCTGCGGCTCTGGGCTCCCGATGTGGCGCCCTGTTCAGGGTGCGGCGCGCCGATATGCGTATTCTGGTGGGATGCGGTGCGGGGGGCGCTATTGGTGCGGCGTTCGATGCTCCCTTGGCAGGGGCCTTCTATGCCTTTGAGCTGGTGATCGGGACGTATTCTCTCGTCAATCTGGCCCCTGTCGCGATCGCCAGCATCAGTGCTGTCGGTGTTGTCCGCCTGCTTGGCGGGGTAACGGCGACAGTCACCATGCTACCGCATGCTGCTTTGGGAATGCGTGACAGCCTGCCGGTCATGCTGCTTGGCGTCACATGTGGTCTCGCGGGCATTGCCGTCATGTATGGCGTGACATTTGCCGAGGGCCTGTTCAGGCGGCTGTCCCTGCCGGGCTGGGTCAGGCCCGGTCTTGGCGGATTGATGGTGGGTGGCCTCGCCCTTTACTCGCCATCCATCCTGTCTGCGGGCCACGCAGCAGTCCGTAAGGTGCTGGTCGAAGGGTTGCCAGTCTCGACACTCGTCATTTTGCTGGTGTTCAAGGCTGTTGCCTCGTCCATCTCGATCGGGAGCGGTTTTCGCGGCGGCCTGTTCTTCGCTTCGCTTTTTCTCGGCGTGTTTTCAGGGTCGATTTTCGGGCATGGGCTGACAGCGGTCTTCCCGGCGGCCTTGTCAGTGACCACCTGCGCCATTCTTGGTATGAGTGCCACGGCGGTGGCGATCATCGGTGTGCCGATGACCATGACCTGCCTTATCCTTGAGATGACGGCTGATCTTTCTCTGGCAAGCGGTGTTCTGCTGGCCAGTGTGATGTCCCTGCTCACGGTGCGGCGTCTGTTTGGCTACTCATTTGCCACATGGCGCTTTCATCAGCGCGGCGAATCGATTCGCTCTGCCATCGATATCAGCTGGCTGCGTGAACTGACGGTGGGGCGGATGATGCGCCATGAGATGACATGTTTCACTCCTGACACCCTGCTTGGTCAGGCGCGGCAATGCTGTCCTCTTGGTGCAACGCCGCAGATCGTGCTGGTGGATGTATCCGGAACGTATCGTGGAATCGTGCTTCTGTCCGAGGTTCATGCGCCGGATCACCCTGATGACAGGATGCTTGGCGATCTGGCCCTGCATCAGGATATGACATTGCTGCCGGAGATGACCTGCCGGGAAGCAGCCGCGTTTTTCGAGCAGGCCGAGGCCGATGCCCTTGTTGTGATCGCCGATCGTCTCTCACGTCGTGTCGTGGGGCTGCTGAGCGAGAAATATGTGCTGCGTCGTTACGCAGAGGCACTGGACAGAACGAGACGTGAGCTGACAGGCGAGGTGAGGGGCCAGTAACGCGGTCATGACAGGGCCAAGAAATCATTGTCCTGCAGTTACGAGGCGTTGACACGACACGTCGACATGGGTAGCAGACGCGCACCAAGGACTCCCCGCACAGGGGAGAAAAGCGAGGTATGGAATCGTGGGCGCACAGGACGACCTGAACGTTTCCTCGCAGGCGGAGCAAGGCGCCGACAGCTTCAACAAGAGGCTGGCCGATGCAGAACTCCGGATGCGCGGCAAAAGCGGAAAGTCGGACTCGGTTTCCACAGGGGATGAGAGCAATGCCGATTATTCGGCATTCGGGCTGGCAATGCGGATCGGGACCGAAATGGTCGCGGCGCTGGTTGTCGGTGTGGTTATGGGATACGGGCTTGATCGCCTGTGTGGCACCAAACCGCTCTTCCTGATCCTGTTCTCGCTCATCGGCGGTGCAGCAGGAATGCTGAATGTCTGGCGTGCGGTGAAAAACGCCAACGTCTGACGGGGTGAAGGCGCAAGCTGCACCCTTCAACTGTGAGTTTCATGGATTTCCGGCATGAGCCTGGAAGTCTGCATCGTAAACGGGAGAGGCAGCTTGGCCGCCGGATCAACGATTGACGCGCTCGGCCAGTTCGAGCTTCATCCTGTTCTCGGGCAGATTGGCGAGGCGCTGCGCTTCAGTCAGTCTCCGGCTTTCATGCTGGTGGCTGTCATCCTTGTTCTGGCCTTCCTGTATATCGGGATGCGCCCAGCAGCTGTTGTCCCGGGTCGTCTGCAGGCAGCGGCAGAACTGGGCTATGACTTCATCCATAACATGGCGACAGAGACGATCGGCAAGGAAGGCACCGCCTTCTTCCCGTTCGTATTCGCGCTGTTCTTTTTCATTCTGGCCGGTAACTATCTCGGCCTGATCCCGTATTGCTTCACCTTTACCAGCCATATTGCCGTGACCGTGTCGCTGGCCCTGCTGGTTTTCGTGGTGTCTATTCTCGCTTCGCTGAAGCACCAGGGTTTCAAGTTCTTCGCGCATTTCCTGCCCGATGGCGCCCCTGTGTTCCTCGCGCCGCTTCTGGTGCCGATCGAGATCCTTTCTTTCCTTTCGCGACCTGTCAGCCTGTCGATCCGACTTTTCGCCAACATGATGGCTGGTCACGTTCTGCTCGAAGTTTTCGCTGGCTTTACCCTGATGCTGGCGGGTCTTGGGGCATTCGGGTCAGTGCTGGCTGTGGCGCCTGTCGTCATCAATGTCGCACTGACGGCTCTGGAATTGCTGGTGGGCGTTCTGCAGGCTTATGTGTTCGCCATCCTCACCTGCATTTATCTGCGTGAGGCTGTGGCGCACTGAGTGCTCGCCGCGACCCACGCTCAACTGTTGTTTCGTCGTAACCAAGGAACCTGACTCATGGACGTCTCTGCTGCTCGCGAAATTGGCGCCGGTATTGCTGTTATCGCTCTTGCCGGTGTCGGCATCGGCCTCGGCAACATCTTCTCGACGCTGGTGAGCTCGATCGCCCGCAACCCGGCTGCACGCCCGCACGTGTTCGGCCTCGGCATGCTCGGCTTCGCGCTGACGGAAGCCGTTGCGCTTTTCGCTCTCCTCATCGCCTTCCTGATCCTCTTCGTCTGATCCAGAGGCAGGGGTAACAGTCATGCGCCTTCCGTCTCGAAACCTCGCTGCCACGCTTGCCGTCGTGCTTGCGCTCGGCACTGTGCCGGGACGGGCCTGGGCCGTTGGCATGCCGCAGCTTGACTTCTCCAACCCCCTGCTCATCGGGCAGGTGGTCTGGGGCGCTGTCATTTTCGCGGTCTTTTACGTCATTCTGAGCCGCTCGGCCCTGCCGCGCATCGAAGGGGTTCTGACCCATCGACGCAACCGGATCGAGGGCGATCTCGATATTGCCCGCCGTGCCCGTGACGACGCTGACCGCGCCGTTGACGAACTGCGTCGCGCTCGCCACGACGCGGCTGCACAGGCTCAGGCCAATATCGACCGGGTCGTTCACGAAGCCCGTATGGCTGCCGAGGCACAGACCCACGAAATGAACCATCGGCTCCATGCCGATATTGTCGAAGCTGAAAAGCGCATTGCTTCTGCCCGTGCCGAAGCGCTTGCCAGCCTGCCGACAGTCGCTACTGAGACGGCCCAGAGCCTGATCGAAAAGCTGCTGCGCCCCGCAGGTCTGGAAAATGCGGTTTCCAGAGCTCAGGTGCAGGACGCGGTCCAGGCCGGGCTTGCGGCCAGCAAGGGCTGAGGAGAGCACGCGATGTTTCATGACCAGCGTTTTTATGTCGCTATTTCCTTCGTCCTGTTCTTCCTGTTCTTCGGACGCAAACTATGGGCGGCCATTGCAGCCGTTCTCGATGCCCGCGCTGACCAGGTTCGCAAGAATCTGGATGAGGCGAGCCGTCTGCGCCGCGAGGCCGAGAAGATGCTGGAGGATGCCACGCGTGAGCGTGAGCAGGCTCTGGCAGAATCCCGTGCCCTGATCGAGCGTTCACGCGCCGAGGCGGCCAGCATTGCCGAAAACGCCCGTCGCGAGGCAGAAGCTGTGGCAGCCCGCCGCGAGCAGATGGCCCGCGACCGCATTGCGGCTTCAGAGCGCGCAGCCATTCGCGAAGTGCGCGAAATGGCTGCCGATGCAGCCATCAAGGCGACACGCAGCCTGCTGACACAGCATCTTACTGCCGAGCAGGCAGGCGCCTCAGCCCTGCTTGACCGTGGCATCAGTGATCTGCCACAGGCTTTGAAGGCTTCCAACGAAGCCGGATCGCGCAACCAGAACGCGGCCTGATCATCTGTCCGGGCTTCATGGCCCGGACAATTCATAGGCGGTTTCTGCCATGACCATTCGTCTCTCCATCGTTATCGCCGTTCTGAATGAGGCTGAGAATATCCGCCCCGTTTGCGAGGAACTCGCGAATGTGTTCGAGAACGCGCCGGATATCGAAATCATCTTCGTCGATGATGGCAGCCGCGATGCGACGGTGCCCCAACTCCTCTCTGCCCGCGAAAGCCTCCTTCCTGCCCTGCGTCTGCTGAGCCATGATCGGTGCCGGGGCAAGTCTGCGGCGTTGCGCACCGGCATCGAGGCGGCCCAGGGACGCTGGATTGCCACGCTGGATGGCGACGGTCAGGATGATCCCGCAGTCATTATCGACATGCTCAAACGTGCCGAAGCCTTCAAGGAGGGCGAACCTCTGGTTGTCGGCGTTCGCCTCAAGCGTAACGACCGTCTTTCACGCGTGATCGCCACGCGACTGGCCAACGGGCTGCGTCGTCGCCTGCTCAATGATGGCTGCCCGGATACGGGCGCCCCCATGAAGCTGTTTGCCCGTGATACCTTCCTGCGCATTCCGCAATTCGAGGGTGTGCATCGCTTTCTGCCCGCCCTTCTCGGGTGCTACGGGGCGAAGCTGATCTGTGTCGAGACCCGTCACCGGGCGCGTCTGCACGGCCAGTCCAAATATACCAATCTCAATCGCGCGCTCGTCGGCATCCGTGATCTTCTGGGTGTCATGTGGCTGCTCAATCGCACGAGACTGCCGGGCCGCGTAACCGAACGCTGAGGGCTCTCATGACTCTGACCTGGCGCCATTACCTTGGCGTAGCGCTGCTGACGCTGGCAATTTTTCTGCCTGGGCGCATGAGCCTCGTGCCGCTCGATCGCGATGAGCCGCGCTATATGGAAGCGTCGGCCCAGATGCTCGAGAGCGGCAATTTCATCGATGTCCGTTTTCTCGATCAGCCCCGCTATCTGCAGCCCGCTGGGATTTACTGGCTGGAGGCAACGGCGCAAAAACTCTTTGGCGGTCCTCATGACCGTCATGTTGCCTGGCCCTATCGAATCCCGAGCCTGATTGCCGCCGTATCGGCAGTGACCCTGACCGCTTATCTGGGATCCCTGCTCTTTGGTGGAATGACCGGCCTTGTCGCTGCGGCCCTTCTGGCAGTCTCGACGCTGCTGACGGCCGAAGGGCGGATGGCGACCATCGACACCGTCTTGCTGCTCGATATCCTGCTGGTCGAGACGGCCTTGCTGCGCGCTTATCTCGATGCCCAGCGCAACCGCGAAACGCCGGTCACCATCGCGCTTCTGTATTGGGGCGCGCTGGGTTGTGGGCTCATGCTCAAGGGGCCGGTCGTTCTCATTCCAGGGCTTGCCACACCGCTCGCCCTGCGCGTGATCGAAAAGCAGGCGAGCTGGTTCCGGCGTTTGCGCCCTTCATGGGGCTGGCTGGTCACTCTGGCTGTCGTGCTGCCCTGGTGCATCGCGATTGGCGTGGTCAGCCACGGTGCTTTCTTCTCACGGGCAGTCGGAACCAATTTCCTTGGCAAGATCGGACACGGGCAGCAGGCGCATGGCTTGCCGCCGGGCTTTCACGCCGTAGTGTTCCTGCTCGCCTTCTGGCCCGGTTCGCTTTTTCTGGTGTTGGGTCTGCCTGCCATCTGGGCGCGTCACCGCGAGCCTGCCGTGCGCTTTCTGTTGTGCTGGATCGTCCCCCATTGGCTGGTTTTCGAGGCAATCGCGACCAAGCTGCCGCATTATGTTCTGCCCACCTACCCCGCGATTGCCATTCTGGTAGCGGCCACGCTGGTCAGGTGGCCGCTGCGTCGACCCTCTGCCTTGTGGGCACGGGGGCTGATGGGAGTCTACGGTTTGCTCTGGGGCGCACTGGCCCTGGTTTTTGCCGTGGCTGGACTCGCCTTGCTATGGCAGAGCGAACATCGCTTCGATATTGGCGCGTCGATTGCCGTGGCAGGCGCTCTGCCTCTGGTGGTTTACGGGTTCTGGCTTTTGTGGAAAGCGCGGCGCCTTCAGGCGGCCTGGGTCATGATCAGCGCGGCTGTTGTGATCCATGCCGGCATCTTCCTCACTGTCATACCCAATCTTGGCCTGTTGCAGCTCGCGCCCCGCGCCGCGGCGCTTTACGAGGATTACAAGCCTTGTGAGGATAGCACGCTCGTCTCGGTATCCTACTCGGAGCCCAGCCTGGCGTTTCTGGCCGGATCGAACACGAAGCTGCTCGGCGTGCCCGATGCCGCACGGTATCTCACAGCCAATATGGCGTGTTCTCTGGTGCTGGTCGATCGCAAGGACGAGGCAGCGCTTCGCTCAGCGCTGGACGGGCAGGGCGTTGCCCTGACGGAATATGGCCGCGTGACCGGGCTCAACTATTCCAATGGTCACAAGCTGGATCTGGGATTGTTTGCACCGACCCGCCGTTAAGGGCGGGGAGCAAGCAACAGTGATGAATTTCTTGAAGACGGGATGATGCCCAAACGGGTAATTGCTCTCTTCTTCAAGTATTCATGAGTATGTATGATATTAAATCAGGCCGTACGATCTGCTGCGATGGTGGCAACCAGCAAAGCGCCAATAACGGGAATGAAAGAAGCCATCGTCAGAGCGCTCAGAGCGCTAAGCGGATGCGAGACGAGGTTGAGGATTTCAACGGTGAACATAAGCTATTCCTAAGGTATCTGGTGTGTGGGCGCGGTAAGAGCGCCCAAAACCGGTCCGAAGCAATCGCTCAAAACGCGTTCCAGCAATGCAATAAACGCATGGAACGACTTCGTTTTCTATTTGGATTTTACCTTCGGGTATTTGACGAAATAAAATATCCCCTCAAGGTGTCCCGAGGCCTATCTTGTTGCTTTGATGGTGGTTACGGGCTTGGGCAGGGCTCCATCTCTTTTCAGGCCATGCCAGGCCAGAAGCGTATCCACCAGAAAGGACGACAGCGCTCCGACCGTACAGAACAGCGCACCTCCGAACAGGAAGATCAGCCAGGCCACTGTCTGGCTGTTGTGCAGGCTGCCCAGAAACAGGGCCAGTGCCGCGCCGCAGGTGGAGGCCCCGCCAACGCCGCCCAGCATGATGGCGCAATCCAGAGCAAAGACTCGCCGACGCAGCCGATTCTGGTGGCGCGTCAGCCGCGCTGTCTCATCCGGGTCCTCCTCATGGTCGTCCTGCAGGCGATGGGCGACTTCCTCCACATGGTCCGAAACCCGTGCCAGACGCGTGTTGAACAGGGTCAGCAGCGAGGCGACACCTGACAGCATGAAGACTGGTGTCAGAGCGACCTGAATGACATGGGCAACACTGTCGATGGGTTCGGGGGCCAGAAGGGCGTTGAGGCCGACGGGGTCGAGCGCCATGAGAATGCTATCCTGAAATGAAGGCGTGAAAGCCGGACTGCGTGGGAGCCAGCAGGTTTTACAGTGCTGGCAAAACTCTGCAACATGACAGCGCAAGGGGCGGCTGGTTCTGCTCCTTGTGCCGCGTCATGCGGTTTGCCCCGATGGGGGCACGGCATTGGCGGGGCAGCAGTAAGGGCTGGTCGCAAAATGAAGGGGATATAGCGGCAAGCAGGGGCACTGTGCCTTGGGGGTGGTCTTTTGGAGCGCCTCTCTGGCGCACCGCTACAGCTATGTTAAAACCTGATCCGCTCAGGCCCGGCAGACGAGGGGCAAGGCGTTTCGTGTGTCAAGTTTTCCGGTGAAAGATCTCGGTTTGGCTTTTATTCCCGGTGTCAGGCGTGCGGCCTGTCTGTTGGTTGCCTCGGCGCTGACCTGTGTCATTCGTCCGTCCACAGGTCATGCCGAGACGGTATCCTTTGCAAGGCTGACCTGGACCGAAATCCAGTCCCGCATCCAGTCCGGGACAGATACGATCATCGTGCCCGTAGGGGGAACCGAGCAAAGCGGCCCCTATATTGCCGTCGGCAAGCACAATGTGCGGGCCGAAGTGCAGGCGGAACGTATTGCCGCCCGACTGGGCCATACGCTTGTCGCGCCGGTCATTGCCTATGTTCCTGAAGGCGGAACCTCCCCCCGCACCTCCCACATGCGTTTTGCCGGGACGATCTCGATCCCGCCTGCCGTGTTTGAGGGGCTGATCATGGGCGCGGGGGACAGCTTTCATGTCCAGGGTTTCAGGCGTGTCGTGTTTATTGCCGACCACGGCGGGTATTTGTCCTATCTCAAGGCGGCGGTGGACAAGCTGAACAATAAGTGGCGTGGTCAGGGCGAGGCCATCTACCTCGCGGCCTATTATGACAGTATTGGCACACGCTATGCCGAAATCCTGAGGCAAAAGGGATATGGCAAGGACTTGGGCAAACATGCGGATCTGAGCGATACGGCTCTCATGCTCGCCATCGATCCGACGATGGTGCGTGAGCAGGCGTTGCACAGTGCTGCGCTGCCAGACAGCGCACAGGGTGTTTATGGAGGCGACCCGCGCCCGGCGACTGTGGCGCTGGGGCAGATCGGAACAGCGATTCAGGTTCAGGCGGCGCTCGATGCCCTCGGCGCGTCACGCTAGGCAGAACCGTTATCAAGGAGCATCTATGAAGTTTTCACATCACGCGTTCATCGTCTCGCTGGTTGGCCTGTCATTGGCCACCGCCCAGGCGACACGTGCGCAGGAAACCCCTGCAGCTCCGGCACAGGCGGCGTCCGCACCGGCTACAGCATCATCCGCTGCGTCGGGTGTGACCTCACAAGCCACGGCTTCTACCGCCACAACGCCGGCTGCCGCGCCTCCATCCAGCACAACGCCGGTCGCCCCCGTGGCTCAGGTGACGCCCCCGGCCGTGACGAACGCGGCCACCCCGGTTGCCGGTGCTGTGCAGACCATTCCCGGCATGCCTGCGGTCATTGACCCCAAAAACATCTATAGCGAGACGATTTCGGGCAAGATCTCGCCGGCCATCAAGGATGATCTGGCGCGGGTTTATGTACCCAATCTGCGTGGCAACAGCGTCTCGGTCATCGATCCCGCGACGTTCAAGGTGGTCGACACCTTCAAGGTGGGTCGCAGCCCGCAGCATGTGGTGCCCAGCTGGGATTTGCGGACATTATGGGTCACCAATAATGCCGAGGGCAGCAATGATGGCAGCCTGACCCCGATCGACCCGCGCACGGGCAAACCGGGCCCTGCTGTCACGGTGGACGACCCCTACAACATGTATTTCACCCCGGATGGCAAATACGCCATCGTGGTGGCCGAAGCGCATGAGCGCCTGGATTTCCGTGACCCGCATACCATGGCCCTTATCGGTTCGGTTGAGGCGCCGCAGTGCAAGGGCATCAACCATGCCGACTTCTCGATCGATGGCCGTTATGCCATTTTTACCTGCGAATTCGGCGGGTATCTGGCCAAGATCGATACGGTCAATCGTAGCCTGATCGGGTATCTCAAACTGTCGAAGGGCGGGATGCCGCAGGATATCCTGACTGCCCCGGACGGCCATAAGTTCTACATTGCCGATATGCACGCCGATGGTGTGTTCGTGGTCGATGGTGACAGCTTCAAGGAAACCGGCTTCATCCCGACCGGCCCCGGTACGCATGGCGAATACCCGAGCCGTGACGGCAAGTTCATGTATGTGGCCAATCGCGGATCGCATAAGATCCATGGTCCGCGCCACAGTCCCGGCAGCGTGTCAGTGATCGATTTCG
This sequence comes from Asaia sp. As-1742, assembly GCF_011753235.1. Taxonomy (NCBI): domain Bacteria; kingdom Pseudomonadati; phylum Pseudomonadota; class Alphaproteobacteria; order Acetobacterales; family Acetobacteraceae; genus Asaia; species Asaia sp. As-1742. The sequence continues at coordinate 123,625 of NZ_VWWA01000008.1, forward strand.
CGACAGACAAGGTCGTCAAGACCTGGCCGATCCCCGGCGGTGGCAGCCCGGATATGGGCAATGTCAGCGCCGATGGAAAGCTCCTCTGGCTCTCCGGCCGTTTCGATGATGTGGCCTATGCCATCAACACCGAGACCGGCGATGTGAAGAAAATCCCCGTGGGGGCTGAGCCGCATGGTCTGACCGTCTGGCCGCAACCAGGCCGTTACAGCGTGGGTCACACCGGTATCCTGCGTTAAGTCTATAGCCATCCGGGCGGCTTCAGGCCGTGCCGCCCGGAATGGAAGGCCCGTTATTTTCCGACGGGTCATACGGCGCCGACGTCCCTTACGCTGAAACACCGTGGATAGACGATCAATCGTCCTGTGGTAGCCCTTCGGCTTCACCCAAGGTCGTGTGTTCGATGCAGGACACGTCCTCTCGTCGCTCCCCGGCAGACGAGATAGCAGGGGGCGGGCCACAGGGATGTGACTGGACCCGGTCGGGCGATCGGGCCTTGCTTATGCAATTGTAACGATGCGATCCCAGGAGTCCGACCCGATGCTGATTTCCGCCCCAACGGATTATCGCAAGGCTGCCAGACGCAAATTGCCGCCTTTCCTGTTCCACTACATCGATGGGGGGGCCTATGCAGAATATACGATGCGTCGGAACCAGGCGGATCTCTCCCATGTCGCCCTGAGGCAACGCGTGCTGCGCAATGTCTCGGGTCTGGATACATCGGTCTCGCTGCTGGGGCAGAAATTTGCCATTCCCGCAGCCCTGGCGCCGGTCGGTCTGACAGGTATGTATGCGCGTCGCGGTGAGGTTCAGGCCGCCAGGGCTGCGGCGCGCAAGGGCATACCCTTTACGCTTTCCACGGTTTCTGTCTGCCCGATCGAGGAGGTGCAGAGCCAGAGCCCGGCCCCGATCTGGTTCCAGCTTTATGTGCTTAAAGATCGAGGCTTCATGCGCAATGTGCTGGAGCGCGCGCGTGACGCCGGGGTGACAACGCTGGTCTTCACGGTCGATATGCCGACACCGGGGGCACGGTACCGCGATGTGCATTCGGGTATGTCCGGTCCCTATGCCGCAGCACGACGCATTGCCCAGGCTGTGCTCCATCCTGAATGGGCCTGGAATGTTGGGGTCAGAGGCAAGCCTCATGATCTGGGCAATATATCGGCTTATCGTGGCAATCCGACAGGTCTTGAGGACTATATCGGCTGGCTGGCGCAGAACTTCGACCCGTCGATCAGCTGGAAGGATCTGGAATGGATCCGGACTTTCTGGAAAGGCCCGATGCTCATCAAGGGTATTCTCGATCCTGAAGATGCCCGTGACGCCGTGCGTTTTGGCGCAGATGGCATTGTGGTGTCCAACCACGGCGGCCGACAGCTCGATGGTGTCCTCTCGAGCTGTCGTGCCCTGCCGCCCATCGCCGATGCCGTGAAGGGTGAACTGGCTATTCTGGCTGATTCCGGTGTGCGTTCGGGGCTTGATATCGCCCGCATGGTCGCCCTTGGCGCCGATGCTGTATTGCTCGGCCGCGCCTTTGTATATGCCCTTGCCGCAGACGGTCAGCGTGGTGTGGAGAAGCTACTCGACCTGATGGAGAAGGAGTTGCGTGTGGCGATGACCCTAACCGGCGCCCGTTCCATCGATCAGATCACATCGGAAAGCCTCGTCAGGGCTCTTGGCTGAGCGCATGAGCTGGGGGTGAGGGCAGGGACCGATCTGATCCTTGGGAGAACTCTGGATTTGCCGTCACCGCTCGCTGAAGTCTTGGCTTCACCCGGTCGATAGGCGGATCAGGCCGTTGGCGACAGAGCGGGGCCAGCTATTCCTGCCAATAGCAATGAGCGAGGGCGATCCTGCCCAGTCAATGGTGCAATGTTCCCGGAGGGTGCGCGACCTCGTGTGATTGGCGAGGCCGCTTTCACAGATCACGGTGTAGGGAAGGTTTCACCCACCATATTCTCGCTCAGGGTCCACAGAGCCTCGGCCCGTTCAGGGTCAACCGCATAGGCGCGCACGCCGGGAATGGTAATTCCAAGCGGCTGGTCATCTGGCACAATCGCGCTGATGCTGCAATCTTCACCATAGCGGCCGCCGATCTCTGACGGTTCCGCGCGTGTCGCGGCCCAGACAGCGCTGGCAGCCCCCTGAGGAATGGTCTTGAAGCGAAAAGGCGGTCGACCTGCTTCGGCCTCCTGCTGGTTGATGTGCTCGATCATGGCCTCGATCTCACCTTCAGCCATGTGGCGCACCAGCTCGGTAGCGATTCCGCCCGGATGCATGGCAACGGCCCGTATGCCGCGTGCCCTGTGCCGGGCATCCAGCGCGACCGCAAACAGGATATTGGCTGTCTTGGATCGTCCGTAAGCGCCGAAGGGCGTATAGTCTGTTGTCAGGAACCCCGGATCCTCCAGATCGACATCGCTGTAGCGGTGCCCGGCAGAGGAAAGCATGACCACGCGTCCACCGGGCCTGACCAGCGGGATCAGTCGGTTTACCAGGACGAAATGACCCAGATGGTTCGTGCCAAACTGGGTCTCAAAACCGTCCTCCGTCACACCCTGCGGTGTGGCCATGACACCTGCATTGGCAATGATCGCATCGAATGTCATGCCCTGTGCCAGCAGGCGTTTGGCGCAGTCACGGACACTTGCCAGGTCATCGAGCGCAAGTTTCTCGATTTGCAGGCGTGTCGGGTCGATGCTGGCAGTCGCCCTGGTTGCCTTGGCCAGATCACGGGCCGTGCCGACAACCTCGGCACCATGAGCCACCAGGGCACGGGCAGTCTCGACCCCAAGACCGGCAGAAACACCGGTAACGAGATAGCGTTTCCCGGCCAGGGAGAGACCGGCAAGCACATCATCGGTGGTGGACTGCGCATTGAACTTGGTGTCCGGCGTCGTTGCCGGTGTAGCGGGAGAGGAAGTAAGAGCAGACATGAACAGCCTCGCAGGGCATAAGGCGCACACATCTTGCCGGCCGACAGGACGCGCGCTAAACGGAAGCATACTCCGCTTTACATATACGGAATCAAATTCCGTTTAACAAGGGGACAATGATCATGGGCGAGACGCCGCGCCAAAGGCGCCCCCGCGCCGATGGGCAGCGGAGCCGTCAGGCATTGATGGCCGCAGCACGCCAGGCCTTCGTGACCGGTGAGACCGATATACGCATGGACGAAATCGCAGCCCGTGCGGGTGTGGGTGTCGGCACGCTCTATCGTCACTTCGCCGATCGTTCTGCCCTGATCGAGGCTGTTTATGCAGACGAGCGTGACCAGTTGCTCGGCGCAGCCGATACGCTTCGTGCGACTCATCCCCCGCTTGAGGCCTTGCGGGCATGGATGCGGCTTTTTGTCGGCTATGCCGCCACGAAGCAGGCCATGACGCCCGTTTTCAATACGCTCTCCGGTGGTTCATCAGCACTTTACGCCCGCACGGGCGGTCCCATTGTCGAAACCATGCAGAAACTCGCTGCCGCCTGTGTCGCGCAGGGGGATTTGCGCGATGATGTGGATCCGATGGATATGCTACGCGCGGTTTATGGTGTCTGCACGATTGCGGGCGACCGTCCGGAACAGGCCGTCCAGTTCATTGATATCATCCTGAGCGGTGCCAGACCGGACGCAACCATGCCGAAGCTCTCCTGAGAGGCGAGGAAAGCTGTCCGGCTGGGCGCAAGCCTATTTCATCGGAAAACCGAGGACCTTGAGAGAGGCAAGCAGCGTATCGCGGCCATGCAGGCCTTCACGTGAAACGACGCGTTTGACCATGGCCTCGGACCAGAGGCGAGGCGGCAGCGACTGTTCCTGCTGGAAGGCGTTGTCAGCCGCATCGAAGCTGGCGATGGCTTCAGCTTCCTGCTTGGTGTCGTAACGGTCTCGATGCAGTACGGCGCGTTGGGGCAGGCGCGGTTTGATGCTGGCGGGGCGTGTCTCATCCTCATAGCCCACGCACAGGCCAAAAAGCCCGACGCAGCCCTTTGGCAGGTCGAGCTCCTTTGCGACCTCACGCGGATGATTGCGCAGCCCACCGATATAGACAGTTCCAAGCCCCGCTGCTTCGAGGGCGGCCACGGCATTCTGCGCGGCCAGAGCTGCGTCGATGGCCGCTATAAGGAAGGATTCGGTATAGTCGAGCGCCTCGGCAGGCTGGCCTGCTTGTGTGGCAAGGCGTTCCAGACGTGAGATATCAGCCAGCCAGACGAGAAAAAGCGGCGCGGCGGCGACATGAGCCTGATTGCCGCAGAGCCGCGCGAAAACCTCGCGTCGCTCTGACGACTCAATGGCGATAACGCTCCAGCACTGAAGGTTGCTCGACGTTGCGGCGGACTGGGCCGCCGCAATGGCGGCTTCCAGTGTGCCCTCTGGCAGGGCATCGGGCCGATAGGCTCTGACCGAGCGATGAGAGAGAAGGCTGTCGAGAACGGCGCTCTGGCAGATGGGAGCCGCGTTTTGCGACGTCTCGAGTGGTGCGGGGAGGGGCGTGCGGTAACGCTGCTGCCAGAGCGAGGAGAGGCGATCGGTCATGACGAGGCTCCATCAGAACGGGGCCTGCCATGACCGCCAGAGCGTATCGGGGGGACAAGGCGTCCCCCACGGGTCATACGCGCCGGCTGTCTGGCCTTGGGCTGGCCCTCAGGCCGGGTAGGTTAGAAGCGAATGGAGGGGGGCGTCCAGCTTCTCACGGCCGCCCAGACCGTCAAGCTCGACCAGAACCGACGTGCCCACAACCTCGGCCCCGACATTCTTCAGAAGGCGGATCGAGGCGGCGAGCGTGCCACCCGTGGCGAGCAGATCGTCCAGCACCACCACGCGCTGACCGGGCTTGATCGCGTCTTCCTGGATATGCAGCTCGTCCTGACCATATTCCAGCCCGTATTTCAGCGAGATGGTCTTGCCCGGCAGCTTGCCCGGCTTGCGCAGCATGATGAAACCACAGCCAAGGCGCATGGCAACTGGCGCCGCCGTGAGGAAGCCGCGGCTTTCGATCCCGGCCAGCAGATCGGGCTGCCACGGTGCGATGGCGCGGGCCAGACGGGCTGTCGCGATCTGCCATGCATCGGCGTTACGGATCAGGGTGGAGATATCGTAAAACAGGATACCGGGCTTGGGGAAATCCGGGATCTCGCGAATATACTTCTTGAGGTCGAGTTCGGGCTGATCGCCATGAATCGGTGTCTGGGTCATGTTCCTGCTTCTCTTCCCTGCTTTACAAGATCATCAAAAGGCGCGGCATCTAGCCGGTTCGGGTCTCGAAAGTAAATGTCAGACTGCGCGCGCCGTGGCCTTTTCAATGGCCTCAAGCAGGGCAGCCCGCCGGAAAGGCTTGGGCAGGATCACCGCGCCAGGCACCAGATCATCGCGGGCAGTATCATCGTCGAAATCTCCCGAGATCAGGATAACGGGTAGTGCGGGCTGAGCCTTGCGCAGATGCAGGGATAGCGCATCGCCCCCCATGTCACCGGGCAGATTGAGATCGGTGATGATCAGGCCGGGGGCATCAGAGCCTGCAAGCGCAATGGCCTGCTGGGCTGAGCCGGCCCGCAGGACAGTCTTGCCAAGGGTGGAGAGGATCGTCTCGACGATCAGGGCGACAGAATCGTCATCCTCGACAAGAAGGACAGGCGAATCGGACATGCGTTAACTCTCCACCATTGGGCCAGACGATCATTTTGCTGACGATACCGTCTTGTGGCCGTGGGGGCGCAATATGGCAAACACGCCCATCATCAACCCGGCAAACAGCATCAGCGCGGCCATGGGCATCGGGCTGTTGGCAGGCAGAAGGCCAATGGCCGTACTGGCGAGCGATCCCAGCGCATATTGCATGGTGCCGGCAAATGCCGAGGCGCTCCCTGCAAACTGTGACTGGTTGCTGAGTGCGCCGACCATCGCATTGGGGCCGATAATGCCGGTCATGCCCAGCGTGATCATCATGCAGCCCACGATGGGGATGAGCATGACAGGGCGGATATGATGTGTCGGTCCGGGATATTGCTCGGCCAGCATCACCACAACCAGCAACGCGATGGCCCCCAGAATCGAAATGACCAGCGCCCAGCCCAGCATGGCCGATGAACTGACACGCCCAACCAGAGCCCCATTGATCTGTGACGACCCGATCATGCAGACCGCAAACAGGCCGAACAACATGCCATAATGGGCAGGCGTGAAACCGAAGATATGCTCGAACACGGTCGGCGCGGCTGTGAGATAGGTAAAGGACAGGAAGCCGCAGAATCCCCAGACCAGGGCATTGGTGATGAAGCAGCGCTCGCGGGCGATGGAAAGATAGCGATGCAGCAGGGAGAGGGGGCGCAGTTCGCGGCGGCTTTCAGGCGGCAGCGTCTCGGGAAAGGCGCGCAGCAGCAGCAGGACACAAAGGCCGCCATAGACAGCCGAGACCCAGAAAATGGCCCGCCAGCTGATATAGTCGAGCGCGATGCCCCCCAGCATCGGGGCCAGAATGGGCACAATTCCCTGTATCAGAATGAGCTTCGACATGAGCTTTGCGGCTTCGTTCCCCGTGGAGAGATCGCGCACGCAGGCACTCGGGATCACGATACTGGCCGACGCGGCGATGGCCGCAATGAGCCGGAAGAAGCACATGGCGCTCATGGTGGTCGCCATGGCGCAGCCGACACTGCCCGCCGTATAGACGATCATGCCAAGCAGCATCGGGATGCGCCGTCCGAAGCGATCTGCAAGTGGCCCCATGCTGATCTGCCCGATGGCAAGTCCTACCATCCACGCTGAGAGCGTCATGCCGGCGCTTCCTGCGGGGGAATGCAGAGACTTCTCCAGCGCGGGGAAGGCAGGCAGGTAGATATCGGTCGAGACCGGCCCCACCGCGGTCAGAAACCCGAGCAGCAGGGGAAGCCAGCTGGGCATGACAACAGGCGGCTGAGTTGAGTCGGTCTGAAGCCCCGATGTTGGGGTAACAGAAAGAGAGATCCCGTCGGGAGAGGCCATGAGGCGCTCCTGCTGGATAAAGGACTGTGAGATAAGGACGAATGCCCCGTTTCGGCCGGGCGTCACGCTCATCAAGCGCAACAGGGAGAAGGCGGTTTTAAGAAGGCAGCTTTTTGGCCAGTCTCTGGCGATGAGGTGTCAGATATCGCAGCCCGGCCGTTTTTCAATGATTTTTTTGACCTGCCGCAAATATCACCCACGAGAACTCCCTCTCCGGAGTCAATTTTGAGCGCGACGCAGGGGCATATCACACAGGCTGATCGGGGTCGGCCTTGTCCGCCAACTGGGCGAGCGCGCTACCCTCTCGACGCGCTCTGGCGAGCAGGAACCAGGCGAGAAAGGATGATCCGGCAAAAAGCAGCAATCCGAGACCGATCTGGATATTCTGCCCAAGCTGCGCCCCGGCACCGATCAGGACGAAAACCAGGTTCTGGGGGATGGCGCCCAGCAACGTGGCCCAGCCGAAAGCCGCCAGCGGTACACCATAGAGTCCAGCCGCCGCCGTAACCATGATGGCGGACCCCACGGGCAGGAGCCGCAAGGTCAGCACAGCCTGAAAAGGCGAGTGCGCCAGAACATGCCCGATAAGCTGGAGCCTCCCCCTGAATCGCGCCTGCCAGCGCTCACGCGTTTGGGTCGAGGCCAGACGGCGCATCCATATAAAGCCGAGCAGGGCACCCGTGAGCGAGGCAATCGTGGACAGGGCAAAGCCGATGACCGCGCCGAATACCAGCCCGGCCGCGAGACAAAGCGCCTGACGCGGCAGCCCGAACAGGCTGTAGGGGATACCGATCAGCAGAAACAGCACCGGCGCGGCGGGATTGTTTTTCCAGCTTTCGATCAGGGTCAGCACGGAGCGTGTCACCTGAAATTCGCGTGCGATCACAAGCAGCCCCACCAGAACGATAATCGTAAGTGCGGGCTTCCAGAGATTTCTGGGCGGCACGCGGTCGGCGGGGCGGAAAGCAGGCAGGGCAAGGCTCCATCGCAGGATATGCGGAGCGATTAGCAGCCCGTGAACGCTTTAGGAAGCACGCTATGATGCAGATGGGTAACAGTGCGTGACGATTCTGTCATGACTGCGCAATTGTCACGCGGCTTTCGTTGCTGTTGCTCAACGTAACTGGTAGCCGGGAAGTAGGTTTCTGTCCGATATCGTAACGATATTGTTGATGTCGAGTAGAGCCAGTCCTTTTTGTCCAGTGCCGAGGGAAACGCCACTCTATGTCGTCCAGTTTCACGCATCGTTGTCTTATGATGCTTCTTGCAGGCACAGCCCTTGCAGGCAGCGTCCAGGTATCGACCGCCGCGCCGACCCGTAACAAGCACCATGCGTCCACACACCGGACGACAAAAGCCAGGCCCGTAGCAGCCTCGTCTGTTACAACGGCACCGGCCGCGGGTACTGTCGCCCCCGCCATGCGCCCGGCGCCTCAGCCTGTCATGGCCCGCTCGCAGCCTGAAGAAATTGCAGTCACCGGCCGTAGCAGCCGTAGCCGTCAGCCGGGTGCTGGCCTGCTGCGCGTCGAGACGGCCCCCAAGGCTGTCCAGACCATTACGCATGACTTCATCGCCAAGCTGGCGCCGAGCGTGAACCTGCAGCAGGTCATCGCCATGATGCCTGCCGCGAACGTCACCCAGGCCGATCCTTTCGGTCTCTATACGGGTCAGACCAACGTGCGCGGCTTCGACACCACGGAAATCGGCTGGCTGCTCGATGGGGCTCCGCTGAACGATATCGGTGGTGGCCAGTTTTACGCCAACGAAGTGCTCGAATCCGAAAACCTCGAGAGCGTCTCGATGCAGCCGGGCTCGGTCAATCTTGATACCCCGGTGCTGAGCGCCTCGGCTGGTATGACGACCATGACCATGAGCAATCCGACGCATCGCTTTGGCGGGGTGATGGATGTGTCTTTCGGCTCGTTCGACACGTTCCGTCAGTTCATTCGTCTGAACTCCGGTGATATCGGCAATAGCGGCGTACGCGCCATGTTTGCGTTCAGCCACACCAAGGGCAACACGTGGCGTGGCCCCGGCCAGGCCGAGAAGTACCACTACGATTTCAAGATGGTGAAGGACTTCCGCAACGGAAGCCATACCGGTCTGACCGTGGCCTATAACGACCAGACCAACGATTTCTATCTGGCCCCGAATCTGAGCCAGTGGCGCACGACCGGTTATTCAACCAACTATGCCACGGATTATGCAGGTCCGAACGCAGCGGGTGCCAATTATTACAAGCTGCACGTTAACCCGTTCGAGAACGTGGTTGCAGCCCTGCCAACCCACATCGTCATCACGCCCAAGCTGACGCTCGAGGATTCACTGTATTTCTGGCACGGCATCGGCAACGGCACGGGTGCTTCGGTCATCAATGCCGCCAGCTATATGGGCAACCAAGCCGTCCAACTCAATCTGGGTGGTGCCAAGAGCGCTTTGGCGCTGGCGCCGTCGAACCAGGAGCAGTTCCGCACCGGCAATACCATCTCGCTGCATTACAAGCCCGATCATCACCACGATATCTCGCTGGGCTGGTGGTACGAGTATGCCAATCTCTACCAGTATTCGCCCTATGGCATCGTGAACCAGTCGACTGGTGAAGCGAACAACATCTGGGGCACCACGGACGTCATCAAGACGACCACAGGCCAGCCTTTCCGCGCCCGTGACTTCCTGTCGCTCACGCAGGTCAACATGATCTTCATCGGCGACACGATGAAGTACTTCAATGACCGCCTGAACATCCAGATCGGCTTCAAGGAAGCGATGGTCACCCGTCGCATGTACAACTACACGCCGGGCACGCAGTACAACCGCAACCTGCATACGCCTGAGCCGCTGCCGCAGATCGGCATCGCCTGGAACTTCAACAGGCAGCACCAGATCTATGTGTCGGGCAGCACCAACTTCAAGGCGCCGTCCAACACCTCGCTGGTCGATTACTACAACACGGCAAATAGGCAGACCCAGAGGGGTGGCCCGTCCAAGCCGGAATATACCATTCAGGAAGAGCTGGGCTACCGCTATAACGGTGAGCTGATCGTCGGTTCGATCTCGTTCTTCAACTACAACCTGACCAACCGTCAGCAGACCCTCAACTACTATGACGGGACGGCAGGCGCGAGCTACAGCCAGACCGTCAACGCTGGTGGCCAGACCACGCGTGGCGTCGATATCCAGATCGCCACACGCGCCTGGCACCATATCCGCCCCTATGCAACGTTCGAATATCTGCACTCGACCATCGACAACAATATTCGCGTGAACAACGATCTGCTGCCGACGGCTGGCAAGATCGCCATTCGTTCGCCTTCCAAGCAGGCCAAGTTCGGCCTCGATTATGACGATGGCAGCTTCTGGTTCTCGGGTCAGGTCATCTATGTTGGCAAGCAATATGCCAGCTTCATGAATGACAGCTCGATCCCGCAATATGTCACCAACCAGGTCGGTATCGGCTATCGCTTCAAGAACAAGGGCTTCATGAAGTCACCGCAGATCCAGCTGAACATGACCAACCTGACGGGCGCCAAGTTCCGTAACGGCGTGTATGGTTTCACCACCAATCTGAACCCGACCAAGGGTGTGTATGGCACCATGATCGCCACGGGTGGTCAGCCGTCCTACTACCTCAACCCGCCGTTCTCGGCGATGGTCACGCTCTCCACCGGGTTCTGATCATTCTGCAAGGGCCGCTACCGTCCAGCCAAAATGGCTGGCGGTCGGTTCCGGGGTGATCTCGCATTGCAGCCCCCTGCGGCCTGCATTTACGAAGATCGTTTCCTGCTCAAGCGCGTGTCGGTCCAGAAGGATCGGCACGCGTTTTTTTTGTCCGAAGGGGCTGATGCCGCCAGTCTTGTAGGCTGTCAGGCGCTCGGCATCGGGTGGGGCCATCATGGCGGCCGATTTGCCGCCCAGCGCCGCCGCAACAGCCTTGAGGTGGAGTTTATGATCCGAGCGGATAACCGCGCAGGCGGGTTTGTCCTTGTCCACCCAGACCATCAATGTCTTGAAAACGCGCTCCGGTGCGACACCGAGTGACTCTGCTGCCTGCAGGCCCTTGCGACTGGCATCGGGGTCGTATTCATGGCTGTGCAGCGTGTAGGCAATACCCTCTTTTTCCAGAAGGGCGAGGCCAGGGGTCTGGCCGGAGGCGGGTTTCATCAGATCGTCTCCCGAAGGTGGGTGTCAGACGACCATCAGAAAACCGGACCCTCATTCTGTCAAACCGGTCTCAGCCCTGCTCCACCTCAACGGGTTGGGGCAGGGGCTTGCGGCGCAGGAATGCCAGCACGTTGCCAAGCAGGATCAGGACCAGCCCTGCCAGCATGGGAATGGACCAGTGAACTTGCTCGAAGAAGGCAGACATGCCCAGCGCAATGACGGGGGAGAGAATGGTGGCATAGGCGGCCTTGTCGGCACCGATGCGACGAACCAGTTCGAGATAGAACAGAAAACCCGCTACCGAGCCAAAGAGGGCCAGATAGAGCAGGCCACCCAGCCAGCGTGCCGTAAGCGGGAAACCATAACCATGTCCTGACAGCGGGATGATGACCGCCAGCAAGGTCGCGCCACAGATCATGCCCCAGAAGATGGTGTTGGTCAGGCTGATGTCGAACCGGGCGAGGTGACGCGAGAGCATGTTGCCGCAGGAGAACAGGAAGGTGCCCAGAAGGGCAAAGCCCATGCCTGCAAGCATCAGATGCCAGTTTTCATGCGCCATGTCCCCTGCCAGAAGCAGGGCCACGCCACAGACACCCAGAATACCGCCAGCCAGCACGCGCAGATCGGGCGTCTTGCGAAAGAACAGCCAGAGATTGAGCGTATTGAACAGGGTGGCCATGCTGAACACCACCGAGACGGTACCGCTCGGCAGATAGAGTTCCGAACTGTAGATGCCAAGGAAGTTGCAGGAGAACAGACAGACGCCCATTCCTGCGATCCAGGGCCATGCCGGTCTGGGCGGAAGGCGCAGTTTGCCTGTCAACGCCAGTCCGCCCCCGATCAGGGTTGCTGACAGGACGAATCGCCAGAAAATAGCCACATCGGCGGTCGTACCACCAATCTGGAGGTGAATGGCAAACCAGGTGAGCCCCCAGAGAATGACGACGGCGAAAAACAGGAAGGGGGCCATTCTGGATCTTTCTTGATTGGGGCGTCAGGGTTTGCTCACATTACGGGATCGGGGAATTAAAAAAAGACGGGTTTTGTCTGGAAACAGGGCGATCGATGCGACTTTGTTCCGGATGCCGCGTTGAAAAGGCTGTGCTGCCCTGCGCAGGCATCCCGGCGGCGACATCAGGGTCGATCTTCCGGAGGGATGACCGAGGGGCAGGGCCCAGCGAGAAGGAACAGCGTCATGAGCTCATTCACGGATAAGGTCAGCGGCACCGTCAAGCAGGTGGTCGGCTCGATCAAGGAAGAAACCGGCAAGCTGACCCATAACGAGAAGCTGGAGGCCGAAGGTGCCGCCCAGAATCTTGAAGGCAAGGCCGAAAAGACCAAGGGTGACGTCAAGAGTGCCGTCAATAACGGCATCGACAGCGTCAAGGACGGCTTCAACAAGCTCTGAGCCTCACTCACGAAAAACGCCCCGCAGCCTCTGCGGGGCGTTTTTGCGTTTTGCGCCTGTATCGCTTGTCCCTCGCGCCATGAGCGCTGGTTCGACGATATGGCGATCAAGCAGGCAGGGGCAGCACTTACCAAAAGCACGGCGGCTCTCGGCAACCCGCTCTCGGCATCCTCCCCTTCGCATTGTGAGACGGATGACCGGACGGGTTTGGCGGTGAGGATTGAGGCGGTTCGCGTTGGTGGTCATTTGAGTCCTGCGTTTCCTGTGGTGTGAGTTTTTTCGTTTTTTTTGGACTTTTTTGGTTTGGATTGGGGTGTGTGTGGGGAGAGGAATCGGGTGTGGCCCATGTATGGCGTGGGTTTTGGGGGATTTGAGGAAGTGTTTGACAACCCCCCCTGGTTTCCGTAAAAGCCCGTTCACCGCAGCGGAACACGCCGCGGTGACTGCCTGAAAGACTGAGTAAGATCAGTAGGTTAGGTAGGGTTCTTTGAAAATTGAATAGGTTATGGAAGGGATATGTTGGCGGCGCTTT
>NZ_VWWA01000009.1:0-102378 GCF_011753235.1 Asaia sp. As-1742
TCTTGACTATGCTGTATCGCTCGACGGACTGCCGCTGTCGTCGTGGCGCTCCCGTGGTGAACCTGGCCCATAGTGCTTCCTTCCATTCCGATGAAAAGATTGCACCATCAAAACCCGGGACCAAACAGCTAGGATAACGAAAGCCCTTATACAGCGACATCGATCCTTCCCTTTACTCCGGGGAGATCTCGCAAAATCATCGTATCATCGTTAACCTGACAAAACCCGCCTGCCGATATTTCGGATAGTGCGGGCGGACAGATAATCCTGGATGCTATCCGCAAACGCTGGCCGTGGGTGAAGCAGCTGTTCGCAGATGGGGCCTATGACCGCTTGCAGTTGATGGACAAAGCCGCCTTTCACGACTTTACGGTCGAAATTATCCGGCGGTCAGATACGGCAAAAGGATTTGAGGTCCTGCCACGCCGATGGGTCGTTGAACGGACATTCGGCTGGATGATCCGCTGGCGCCGACTGGTGAGGGACTACGAACAGCGTATCGACGTCGCAGACGCCATGATCCACATCGCCATGGGAAGCCTCATGCTACGCCGAAACGCTCATCCGTGAATTTCCACAAGGGCTCTAAGTAGTTATCAACGTCTATTGAAACAACAGGGCCATCAGGCTCACTAAAATCGTAGTGCGGGGGAAATCTTCGTTTACAGTAAAAGTGATCACTAATCCGGGATATAAGCCTTTTTTATAAGCATCCATCGATATTGTGACTTTCTCGCCAACAGATGGAATACAGTTTGACGAGGTTTTATATATTTCCGTCCCGCCGATAACAAATCGTATTTTCACCTTCATTCTTTTTAGGCGGTTTCCATCACCCGCATCTCTACATGCAGGTTGGCAGACGTCAGCATGTTTACGAGAGTATCGATAGCAAACACGTTGATCTTACCACGCATCAAGTCAGAGACGCGGGGTTGCGTAACACCAAGCCGGCGGGCGGCTTCTGCCTGCGTCCATCCACAATCGCGGATTCTCTTCTCCAACGCCATCATCAGCGCCGAACGCAGTTTCATGTTTTCTGCCTCGGCGGGGGTGTCCTCGAGAGCATCCCACACGCTGGCAAAACTCTGGTTCGTCATCGTCCTATCTCCCTCACAAGATCGCCGTAGCGCTGGGTTGCCAAATCGAGATCGGCCTTGCTGGTCTTCTGCGTCTTCTTCTGGAAACAGTGCAGCACATAGACAGCATCAGCAAATTTGGTCACGTAGATCACGCGAAACGCTCCGGAGGCATCCCTCAAACGTATTTCCTGCACGCCCGGCCCGACTGTCATCATAGGCTTCCAGTCAGCGGGTACCTCTCCGCTCTGCACTTTATCAAGCTGATACCCCGCTTCGCGCCGCACAGAGAGAGGAAAGTCGCGCAAATCGTTGAGGGCGCTCCCTCTGAATTGCAACATCTTCATCCGAAGGATATACAAAATTTTGTATGCTATTGTCACCTCCTTTATCTGAATAAAATAGAAAAATCTCCTGCTCATGATCCTGTGGGATTGTGGTGTGTCGGGCGCGCTGTGGGCAGGGTGAAGGCCTGTCCATAGGGCGCACGTACCCGCCCTGGCGGCACTCCACAAGTCCGTAGGACAATCTCCCTGTCACCAAATTTCATTTGCTTTTGTCTTTCTTGTTCTTCTTATGTTCCGTTCTGAAAGGAGGAGCATCATGGACAACACCGCACTCGACACATTGCGCAGGCGCATCCGGCAGATCGAGCGATGCGACCATACAGACCACGCCCATCTACGCCTGGAGACAGGCTATGACCCGATCGATCATCATCTCAATGGCGGTCTGGCGGGTGGCGCGCTGCATGAGTTTCTGATCGCCTCCCCGCTCGAGCGCGGCAGCACGCTCGCCTTTCTCCTGCCGTGCCTGGCGCAGAGCGATCGCCCGGTTTTCTGGCTTTCGACACGCCCCTCCCAGCTCTTCGGGGCAGGGCTGGATGCACTCGGCATCGCACGTCGACGCCTTTTCTGCCTCGAGCTCGTGCCGGATCGGCTTCTGCCGGTTGCCGAGGACATCCTGCTGTTGATTTTCATTGAGAACTGACCCTGGGAGGGCGGAAATTTTCATTAAGAATTGACCCATGCCTGACACTGCCCCCGATGCATGAGCGCGGGAGGCGAAGGAGTGATCAGCATGGACTTGTTGAGTGTAATCCGCCGTTGGCATTACCGGGATCGTCTGCCGATCCGCGAGATTGAGCGTCGGACATCTGTCGCGAAATACGATCCGCAAATACCTTCGTTCTGAGACGCTCGAGCCGGTTTTTGCGAGCGCGGTTCGGATGAGCAAGCTGGATCCGTTTGCCCAAAAGCTGACGAACTGGCTGGAGCTTGAGGCTTCGAAGTCGCGCAAGCATCGTCGTACGGGACGTCGCCTCCATGTGGACCTCGTGGCGCTTGGCTATGAGGGGTCGTATGGGCGAGTTGCGGCCTTCATAAGAGAGTGGAAAGTCGAGCAGCAGAAGGCAAAACAGACGACAGGACGGGGCGTGTTCGTCCCCTTGCGTTTTCAGCTGGGCGAAGCCTTCCAGTTCGACTGGGGCGAGGACTGGGCGGTTATTGGGGGGAGACGGATCAAACTGCAGGTTGCCCATACCAAGCTCTGCTATAGCCGTGCTTTCATTTTGCGGGCCTATCCGCTCCAGACGCATGAAATGCTGTTCGATGCCCTGACACAGGCTTTCCGTGTGCTGGGTGGCGTCCTCCGCAGAGGCATTTTCGACAATATGAAAACCGCCGTGGATCGCATCGGGCAAGGCAAGGTTCGTCAGATCAATCTGCGTTTCTCTGCCCTGGTCAGCCATTATCTCTTCGAGGCGGAATTCTGTAACCCCGCAGCGGGCTGGGAGAAAGGCCAGATCGAGAAGACCGTTCAGGATGCACGGCGGCAGATCTGGCAGGACATGCCGAATTTCTCAGATCTGGCCACTTTGAATGCCTGGCTCGAAACACGTTGCCGGGAGTTATGGACCAGCCTGCGTCATGTCGAACTGCCGGGCACCATCGCCGAAGCACACGCGGCGGAAATGCCTCATCTGATGGTGCCGGGGCGGGCGTTTGACGGGTTTGTGGAACACACAAAGCGGGTCTCTCCGACCTGCCTCATTCAGTTCGAGAGCAATCGCTACAGCGTTCCGGCTTTCTTTGCCAATCGCCCTGTCAGTCTGCGCGTCTATCCCGAGCGTCTGGTCGTTGCAGCCGAAGGCAAAGTGCTTTGCGAGCACTCTCGGATCGTGGAGCGCTCCCACGGTTTACCGGGGCGAACGGTCTATGACTGGCGGCACTATCTGGCCGTAATCCAGCGTAAACCCGGCGCCTTGCTCTTGTTGGGGAACATACACCATAAAAAAATGCGACTCCCCCGGGAGGAAGTCGCATTCTTGTAAGAAGCACGGATGGATTATTCGGCGGCGATCTCGGCGTTCAGGAAGGCTGGCAGTTCCACGTCCTCCGCTGTGTGGTTCTGTTCCTCGCCAGGCTCGGCATCGTCAGGCAGCCCTGCACGCAGCGCTTCGGGGAGCCAGCCGGAACCTTCGAGCAGCCGTTCCGCCTCACGGGCCATGTCCGCTTTCTTGAGATGCGCGATCAGCCCCGCAGCCTGTTCACCGCGTGCTTCACGCACGGCGTCCAGAATATGCGGCTTGGTCACGCGGCCGAGATAGTTTTCGACGGTCGGCTGCCAGCCCGCCTCGACCGGATCAAGATGCAGGGCGGACGCCAGCCGGTTGCTGCGGGCCAGTCGGCGCTCAATCGCGCGCGGAGAAACCGATCCGTGTGGATTGACCTTCTCAAAAACGGCATTCACCCCGAAGGAGAGGCAGTGCGCGAGAAGGGCCGAACGACTGGCCTCATCCAGCCGATCCAGCCACGCCCAGAGTTCGTCCTCGTCCTGTGGCAGATCCTGCTTCCATCCTTCGTGCCGCGCGCGCAGGGCATGGGCCGCCAGACTGCTGCCCAGATCGGACGCCTGGATCGGGAACCCGACAACGCGCACCCCGGCTTCGAGGCAGGGGCCGCCGCGATCGTCGCGGAACAGGCTGAGGCAGAGCGTATGCAGGAATTCGGTCAGCGCCACATCAGGGTTGCTGGCAAACGCGTCACGAAGGGCCAGCGTCCGCCATGCCGTCAGTTCGGAGAGCAGGCGATCCGGGATGGGACGGCGGAGATCGTCCTCGTCTTCGGCATCGTCGGGCGCAAGGTGCTGTCCCGTCGCGCCGGCAGTCGCGTCGTCAGCATGGTCTTCGGGAGCGGCGCCGTCTTCCAAGGCTGCCGCAGGATCGTGCGCGTCTGAGAGATTTTCATCTTCAAGGTCTTCCGGATGGGCAAACCCGCGCTCGATCAGCAGGGTGCCGTCGCTGTCGAGGCTGACGAAGGCCCCACCCCGCACGATGTCGCCCGGATCGAAGATTGCGGGACGGGTTTCGAGGGCTTCGATGACCTGTTCAATCTCACCAAGGCGATGATCGATTTCGTCGGGCAGTTCGTCGGCCTCGGCGTAGTCCGCCTCTATGGTTTCCTGCTCCGCACGCAGGCCGGTCAGACGTGCGGTCTCGTCCTCGGACAGCTTCGCTGGCGTTCCGTCGATCTCGATCAGGTGGCGGGTGTGCCCCCAGGGGAACGACAGAGCCGTCTCGACCCATTTCCAACCTTCGCCCCTGACCTCCTCGGCGGCGGCATGCAGTTTTTCCATCACGAGACGGTCGAGGATGACAGGATCCTGCAGCCAGCCCCCATCATCGGCCTCGAACAGGTCGCGCATGACGTGTCCGCCTGCCGCGACATAGGCGTCCAGACCGACAAACCGCGCACGGGCATCCGACGCCCGGACGGTCTTTTCGGTCAGCATCCGGCGGATGACATAGGGCTCGCGATTATGGCTCTGGGCGACGATTTCCCAGACCTGCTCCTGACGCGCCGCATCATCACTGATGGAAAATGCCATCAGTTGCTCAAGCCGCATGCCGTCCTGCTCATAGACGTCAAGCAGCTTTTCGGAGACGCTCATCAGGCGCAGACGCTGCCGGACCACGGTGCCGGGGACGAAGAACGCCGCCGCGATTTCCTCCTCGGACATGCCTTTTTCGAGCATGTCGCGGAAGGCCCGGAACTGATCCAGCGGATGCAGGGCCACGCGCTGGACGTTTTCGGCGAGAGAGTCATCCTCGGCGAGAATGGGCGATCCGACCTCGCGCACGACGCACGGCACAGGGGCGGTCTTGTTGAGCTTCTTCTGCTTCACTAGCAGTTCGAGCGCACGAAAACGTCGCCCGCCAGCCGGAATTTCGTAAGTGCCGGTCTCGTGCCCGGTGTCGTCGAGGATGGGGCGGACATTCAGGCTCTGCAACAGCCCGCGGCGTTCGATGTCTCGAGCCAGTTCGTCAATCGAAAGACCGGATTTCACGCGTCGGACATTGGACTGGGACAGGACCAGTTTGTTGAACGGAATGTCACGCGAGGAACTGAGCGCAATTTTGGAAACAGCGGTTGCCATGGCGAAAAACTCCATGACGGGCGGACAGGAGACTCACTCCTACCCTCTCGACCCGTCACGAAATTCCCAACTTCACTTTCCCTCTTTACAGCCGCTTCCAGGTGCACGGCTTTCCCCATGAGGAAAGAACGGGCACGGATGTAGCCATGCGTAAAATCGCTTAGTGATCAACGGGAACATAGCCCGGCAGCTTTTCCATGTTATCGATCCAGCGGCGCAATGACCGGTAAGGATCAAGGGCGATGTCGCCCTCCGGCGCCAGTGCGAGATACGGATAGGCGGCACAATCCGCGATAGTGGGTCGGTCTGCTGACAGCCATTTATGGGTGCTCAGATGCTGGTCGATGACCTTGAGAGTTCGCTGGCTGTTACGTACGGCATCGTCGTAACGCAGGGGATAGTCGAACAATTTCACAAGTCGTGCATCTGCCGGGCCATGCTGGATTTCATTGACGCTCACCGACAGCCACTCAATGACGGCTGCCCGGGTTGCCAGATCTACCGGCCACCAGTCTGCCTTGCCGTATTTTTCCGCCAGATAGACGAGAATGGCCTGAGAATCCCAGATCACGGTCTCTCTGTCCTGTAGGACCGGTACCTGCTGCCAGGGGTTGAGGGCGGTAAAGCCAGCTGTTTTATGTGCTCCTGCGACGATGTCGACATCCTGAATGTCAAGTTCAATGCCCGTCAGCGCGGCGAACAGCCGAACCTTGTAGCAGTTTCCAGATGGGGGACAGTTGTAGAGTATTGGTAATGTCATAACCAGTCGTTCCTTGGTTTCTTCCGCCGGAGCAGATCACCTGTCCCCGGCGCATCAAGTTTGGAGACAAAACGAAATCAATGATCGACGCAAGGAGTGACCGGTCGGTACAATTCTATTAACGCGCAATTCACCCCGCCATTCCCTGGCGTCGGGCGGTTGGAAAGGTGTTTTGCGCTGGGCGTATTCACCTCCTGCCTATTTCCCTACGGTGCACAACCGAAGCCGTTCACCGCGAGACCATAGGTCCAGGTGTTCTATTTGGCAGGCCACCCGACATAGGAGGCCGCCCAGTGCAAAAAAGTGTTTCCACACGCCACTGACCACGGTAATCAAAATGGCAACTAAGGAAAAGCCTAAACGTGTTTTTAATGGAAATTCCGCGACCTGAAACTGAGCCTGTCGAGACCTGAACTGGCCGGATCGTCGCCCCCTCCCCACGCTCCGACCTGCCGGAGCAATCCGGACAGATCGGTGAGTTCCAGCGTCACCAGATGCACGACATCACCCTCGCGCTGAATGCGCCCCCTGGCGGCCACCATGCTGGCCGAGAGGATGATCGATCGGTACTTCTCGAAGATGTCGGGCCAGATCACCAGATTGGCGACGCCAATCTCGTCCTACAGCGTGATGAAGCACACCCCCTCGCCCGACTCGGGCCGCTGGCGCACCAGCACCAGTCCGGCCGCTTCGGCCCGTTTGCCATCTCGCAGCGCCATGGCCGTGCCGCAGGGCACGATCCGGCGTTGCCGCAGGTCTTCCCGCAAGGAACGACACGGGGTGGGCGCGCAGACTCAGCCCGAGATGATTGTAGTCGCCTACCACTTCGGCGCCATCGATCATCGGCGCCAGCGCCATCGCCGGCTCGTCGGTCTCGCGCGCCTGCGCGGCCGCGGCAAACAGCGGCAGCGGCTCGTCATGCAGGCCCTTGATCGCCCACAATGACTCGCGCCGTGCCAGCCCTAAGGCCGGCCGGAAGGCGTCGGCCTCCGCCAGTCGCACCAGCGCTTCCTGGGGCACTCCGGCCCGACGCCACAGATCGTCGATCGAGGCGAACGGCCGCCGTAGCCGCGCCGCCACGAGCGCCGCCGCATGGGCGTTGGCCAGCCCCTTGACCAGGCTCATCCCCAGCTGCACCGCGAAACAGCCGCGTTCGTCGTCCTCGCCTTCGAGAGTGCTGTCCCAGCGGGAAGAATTTATACAGACCGGTCGGACCTCAATGCCGTGGTCCCGGGCATCGCGCACGAGTTGCGCGGGGGCGTAAAAACCGTCGGGTAGGGGCGAGACGTCCCGATGGGATCGATCTCTACCCCTCCCACGGAACCGGACGTGATAGTTTCCCATCATCCGGCTCCTACGTTTGCATCATCTTGTCCTGTTTTTCCTGTAGTCTCCATCGGCATGATGTGCGACGTGACATTCACGGCAGAGCACGATACGTTTCCGCTCGCGCGCGGCCTTGAGATATGTCCACAGAGTAGTGCCCTGCATGTCGGACAATCGTCGAGAGTGATGGACCTCTACCGGAGCATCGTCGCGTCCACAAAATTCGCAAACCTGTGCCCGTAGCCGATCCATGGTGTCGGTCCGACTACAGAAATAGGTTGCTGTTTGAGGATAGTGATCAAAGCGTCCAGATGCCGGATTGGGCCGGACATCCTTGAGGCGAACCATCTTCATGAAGCGTCGCCCACGGCGACCTTCATACCATAGGCCAATATCATTCCCACGCCGGAGCCTCTGGACCGTTTTCCTCACCGAGCATTTATGCTTCTGCGCCAAGGATTTCATCAAGCTCCACCACCACAGATGGTGCAACCGATTGACCTGTCGCTTCCAGATTGTGCCGAGCCTATAATACTCGGCTATCCCCCGCATAAGGGCATTATATCCGGCTAGGATTGCGATATCAGAGTTATTGATGAGCTCTCCCCGCGCATGACCTCGGTTTGTATAGAATGTTCCGAGATTTTGGCGATCGGCAAATCGTGCAAGTCTTTCTTCGGGAACATGCAGTTGCATCCGGTCGCCAGCTATACGCATGGTCACGGCGCGACCGCACCTCACCATGCGTCTTGCTCGGCCATCTCCGAATGTTTTCAGCGTGTATCCCAGGAAAGACCCACCTTCTGTTGCCTTACTGATCCCGCTTTTCTCCTGAGAGACGCTCAGTCTCAATCGATCATGCAAAAACGCGTTGATGGCCGAGAGAATATTTCGAGCGTCCTCTTTGCTGCCGATCACCCCGATAACAAAGTCATCGGCGTAGCGGCAATATTTGAGTCGGCGGTAATCCGGGTCGAAGGCATCGGTTGACGGCGTCTGCCTTCGCCGTTTCTCCAGTTCCTTAATCTGCGCTATGAGCCCCGGGACTTCGTCCTCTTCATTACGTGCTCTACGCCGTTTGATCATACTGCGTCGTGTTTTTATTTTCTCTTGGATTTCACTATAGAGAAGATGTCTCCGTCGTGTCTTCCCTTTGTTGAACCCCGTCATCATTTCCTGCATAAACTCATCGAGTTCATGCAGATAGATGTTGGCAAGGATCGGTGAGATCACACCACCCTGGGGCGCACCACTGAACGTCCGGTGAAACGTCCAGTTGTCGAGATAACCAGCCTTCAACATTCTTCCGATCAAACTGATCAGGCGTTCGTCGTCGATCCGTCGTCGTAGAAGATTCAGAAGAATGTCATGGTCGATATTGTCGTAATATCCGACAATATCGATCTCGATCAGCCATTTTACGCCATGCCATGTGTTTCTGATTTCTGTCAGAGCCGTATGGCATGATCGCCCCTGACGAAAGCCGTGAGAGTGCGTAGAAAAAACAGGCTCATAGATTTGTTCGAGCACTATTTTCACGACGGCCTGAACGAGCTTATCGTCCGCAGTCGGAATGCCCAACGGGCGTTTTGTTCCGTTGGGTTTGGGAATGTATTGCCTTCGAGCAGGAGAAAAGCGATAAGTCCCTTGCAGGACGCTGGTCATGATCCGGTTCATTCTGGCCAGCGAGAAGCTGTCCAGCGTGTTTTGCGGATCAATCCCGGGCGTTGTTGCCCCTTTGTTTGACGCAATCTGCTCGTACGCTCTCTCCCGAAGGTGAGGACTACCGAGCAGCCTGAAAAGGCCGTTAACGCGTTTCCCTTGTCTGGACAGGTTGATAATTGAGCCAAGCCGCTTTTCCACGGTAGTTGGTTGCATCAGCAAACCTCCGTCATAGAGCGACCGAGCTCGGCAAACGCGCCACCCTTCACCCGCGCAGAGGGGATTCCCCATCCGGTTGCCCGGTTGGTTTCACCCATACCCGTCCACCCGTAGGTGGCTGTCCCAGACATTACTCTGGGCATTTGGCTAATATGGCGGCTCCGTCGCCATACGGGATATCGGAGAGATACCCGCTTAGGCGATCCCGTGTTTACGCATTCGGTGAGATCCGATGTGGTTAAATGTCCCGTTCGATCGTTATCCTTCCGACAGAAGGTGGGCCGTGTCATCAAGGTTAGGTAGGGCCAATGGGTCGTCCCACCCGTCACACGGTATGGCGCGTCAATCATCGCTGCGCCATGACTGCGCCTCAAGTCCCCGATCTGGGATTCACGCAATTCAGCATTCATCATACACATCTTGCCCTGACCCCCGCTAACCTACGATGATTTCGGTCCGGTAGGGCCTTACTATCAGCATGCTATTGTCCCCCGCCGGTTTCCCGGTTGCAGCCATTGCCGGCCGAAGTAAGCTAATTGGGCATCAGGTAACTCCTTGATTTCCTGAGAAGGACTATCCTTCACTCATACGAATGCGCCACCACGGCGCACCATAGGCTGCGAGTTCAATAATGAGGCCAGAAAAACGTCCGGGTAGTGGCACTTCAGCCAGGACGAGGTGTAGGCAAGGATCGCGAAGGATGCGGCATGGCTTTCCGGAAAACCGTAGGAGCCGAAACCTTCGAGCTGCTGGTAAATGCGCTGGGCGAACTCTTCCGGATAGCCCTTGCGCGTCATGCCTTCGAGCAGACGGGTCTGGAAATTCGACACAGTGCCGGTGTTCTTGAACGTCGCCATCGCCCGGCGCAGCCCGTCCGCCTCGGCGGCGGTGAAGTCGGCACAGACCATCGCCACCTGCATCACCTGCTCCTGAAACAGCGGCACGCCGAGTGTGCGCTTGAGCACCTCCTCCAACTCCGGCGTCGGATAATCCGGCTCTTCCAGCCCCTCCCTGCGCCGCAGATAGGGATGCACCATATCCCCTATGTGGACGGCCGGCTTGGCGCAAGAGGTCACATTGATTTCGTCTCCATGTCTTTCCTCCCTTGGTATTTTATTCCGGCCGAATGCACGGATACTGAATGTGGTTTGAAGATCCGGTCAGATGCGCCCTTATGTCCAGCCTGTTCGTGCGAAGTTTTCGCTGGCCATCATGGGTGCGCGCGTAAGTGTCAGGCACCATTCTTGGATGCGTATTCGAAGATACACGGGGACATTCGGTATTGCCTGAACTGTTTCTGATTACAGCCTTCCCATCACGTCAGTCAGTACATACTCCCGGATCTACCAGAGCAAGCTCCGGTATCCATCGTCCTGGCGGCGCACGTCAGGCTGTAGCGACGCTGCGGCCAGCCGGACGATAGATCTCTTTGCGTGACAACAAGGCCCAGATGATCCGGGCCAGCTTGTTGGCCAACGCGACGGTTGCCAGACGGCCCGGGCGACGTTCCAGAAGCTTGCAGAGCCATGCTCCTGCAGCGCTCTCCCATTTCTGCGCGCGGTAAAGCATGGATGTTGCGCCCAGAACGAGCATCTTCCTTATTTCCCGATTGCCCGTCTTGGTAATTCTGCCCAATCGTGTCTTTCCGCCCGATGAGTGCTGGCGCGGGACAAGCCCGAGCCACGCCGCGAAGTGCCGGGCCGTATCAAAGGCCCCGATGTCCGTGACGGATGCGACGATCAGGGATGCAGTTACGGGACCGATCCCCGGGACGGTCAAAAGACGGCGCGCGTCTTCATCCTGCTTGGCATGGGTACGGATCTGCGCTTCCAGGCTTTCGATGCTCTCGACCAGGCGACTGTACTGTTCAAAGAGTAGAGTGGCGGTCTGTCTCATGGTGGAAGGCAGTTCAGTCGACACCTCGATTTTCGTCATTAGCTCAGACAAACGGCAGTTACCCACCGGTACGATCAAACCGAATTCGGCAGCGAGTGCGCGCAACGCGTTTATAGTCATAGTCAGTTGTTTGACGAGAAGACTACGGGTCGAATGCAGTGATAAAAGACTTTGTTGCTCTTCATCTTTGATTGGAACGAACCGAGCGTCGGGATGTGCAGCGGCAAGGCAGATTGCCGCTGCGTCAACAGCATCGTTTTTCTTGCCGCGTTTGACGAACGGTTTGACCATTTCGGGAGGAATGAGTTTGACGTCATGACCTGCATCCCGGATGACGCGAGCCCAATGATGCGATGTCCCGCACGCTTCGAGTACGACCCGGCAACGCTCAAGCTTTCCGAAGAAAGCCGCAACCTCGCTCCGGCCCAGCTTTCGCTTGAGAAGGCGTTTTCCACTCGCATCCGTGCCGTGCGCCTGAAAAACGGACTTGGCGATATCCAGGCCGATTGTGGTAATTGTCATCCGGGCGGTCTCCTCTGAATGGTCTTCCGACCCCATCATGGCACATTGATGCCGCATGGAGGCCGTCCACCCCATCTTGGATAGGGCCGGGGCGCACGATCGCGACCTGTATGACCAGATCGTAGAAGGTCGCGGGCTTCATGCGCGGCAGCATGGCCATCTGGGCGCGACTCTCGATCTGGAAGACGCCGATCGTGTCGGCGCGCTGAATCATCTCGTAAGTCTCGGGATCCTCAGCCGGTACAGAGGCCAGATCCAGGCTCAGGCGATAATGCTCGCTCATGAGCTCGAAGCCGCGCTGCAGGCAGCCGAGCATGCCCAGGCCCAGATCATCGACTTTCATGAAACACAGCGCGTCGATATCGTCCTCACATGAGGATTTTTAGGTCAATGCTTTTATCCTTCTTCTTTCCGGGATCTGGATCCAAGGTGCAGAGCTCGTTTTTCAGATCCGCGTCGGGTTACCCGATGCACGTATCAACCTCACATACGGTCGCTGCCGGAAGCAGCCGCACCATAATCCCGCATCCGGCGGGCAAGGACTCAGGGGGCGAGACCAACCTTGTCAACGGCTGTTTGACGGCCAGGACGATATACGGTCGCCCACCTGGATCCAACGGGATTGATCAGATCCCGGAGGATTTCGTGGCGGTAGTAATACTCAAGCGGCTTTCAGAAGCGCTCCCTCGATTACCACTCCCGCGGTTACGTATTTCCACAGCGCTACGAGCAACTTCCTTGCAAGGGCGGTGATCATGGTTTTCCGGACGCGTCCGCCGCTCTGCGCCACCCGCTCGTGGAACCAGAGGCTAAGCGCGGACGTCGGCTGATGCCGAAGCCAGAGCCATGCCATTTGGAGCATGGTAGCTCTCAACCGCGCATTGCCGGATTTGCTAACCCCCTGTTCCCGATTGACGGTCCCGCTTTGCCAGGGCGTCGGTGCAAGCCCGGCATAGGCAGCGACCTGTCGTCGATTGTCGAATTTGCGGAACAATCCTTCCATCCACAAAACGGCAGAAAATTCCGCCCCGAGACCCACAACGTTGGCCAACATAGAAGCGGATGGCTGCCTAGTGCCTGGCTTGCGGCGATCAACGCGTCCCGTTCAGCTTCCACGGCCTTGATCTGGTCACGGATGAGATCAAGGCGATCAAGTTCACGAATGATCTGGCTTTTCATATGTGACGGAAGTGGCCGACCGTCACCCGTGCACAGTTCTTCCAAGCGTTCCCTCCGGTCACGCCGCATTGGATTGTAGACAATCCCTTGCGAGAACAGGAGCCCCTTAACCCGGTTAACGTGTTGCACACGTTCTGCCGTCAGCACCTTTCGTTCCCTGGCAATACGTCGGCAATCTTCTTCGTCGGGAGTTGGAGGCCGCACCATCGCGCAAACGCGAGGTTCGCCTCTCTTAAAGGCCAGAAGGGTCCGGACGAGCATTTCTCCATCGATACGATCGGTTTTGAGACGACGATGACGGCGGGACATTGCGATGGAACTCGCCTCGACGACGTGGCTCTCAAATCCTTCCTGTTCGAGAGCGCGATGAATCCAGAAGCCATCAAGACCCGCTTCCTGAATAACGATGACAGGGTAATCCTTACCCATTCGGGCCTGCGCCTTCTTCCGAAGCGATCCGAACCTTTCGAGCAATCCGGCAACGTCGCCTCCCGGAACGGAATGTCTCGACATCTTTTCGCCAGCGCCAGGCGACAACGAGGTGATGAGCCAATTTTTTCGACTGAGCTCCAGGGATACGAAAAGTGCTGACAGCTCGTTCCGTACTACGTTTCCGCTATTGGTCTCGATCATGACGATATCTCCTGAACGTTTGGATGGAACCCCGGAACTGATATGGGGAGAGGCGGCGCTTTCCATCCACATAGGATCTTGTCCCAGGTGATGATCTGCCGTCCTTCCATCGCGGCCGGCTGCAATGGCACCAGCTCGTCCAGCCGGTCGCGGGTCAGCACGAACCCGCCGGGATGCTGCGAGAGATGCCGCGGCACACCGATCAGACAGCGCGCGAGGTCCAGCGTCAGGCGGATGCGCCGGTCGGTCAGATCGATCCCGGTCTCGGCAAATTTCTCTGCTTCGACATGCCGCGACCAGCCCCAGATCTGTTTGCTCAATAGAGCAATCACGTCCTCCGGTAGCCCCATCACCTTGCCGACATCGCGCAACGCGCCCTTGGCGCGATAACGGATCACGACCGCCGTCAGCGCCGCGCGGTCGCGGCCGTAATGGTCATAGACCCACTGGATGATCTCCTCGCGTCGGGCATGCTCGAAATCCACGTCGATATCCGGTGGTTCGCCCCGTTCCTCGGAAATGAACCGCTCGAACAGGAGGGTAGTGCGCGACGGATCGATGGCGGTGATGCCGAGCACGAAGCACACAGCGGAATTGGCCGCCGAGCCGCGTCCCTGACACAGGATGTCGCGCCGTCGCGCTTCACGAACGATGGAATGCACCGTCAGGAAATACGGCGCGTACTACATGCGCCCGATGAGCGTGAGTTCATGGCGGAGGATCTTCTCCACATCCGGCGGGATTGTACCGCCATAGGTCTCCCGCGCCCCCTGCCATGTCAGGGCTTCCAGCGCCTGTTGCGAGGTCTGGCCCGGGATCTCGATCTCGTCGGGATATTGATAGGCCAGATCGTCCAGAGAGAACCGGCAACGCTCGACGATCTCCATCGTACGGTCGATCGCCTCAGGATACCGCGCAAACAGCCGCACCATCTCAGCCGGTGGTTTCAGGTAGCGGCACCCCTCGGGCGGCCATCGCGTCCGGGCATCCCTCGGGCAGCGTTCGGGTGATCTCGGCCAGTCTGGCGGCGGTGTCTGCCAGTCCGGCCCCTACCTCGCCTTCCCCGATGCTCTCGCCTTCCTCGGCGGCTTTGGGCTTGCCGTATGCGTGATCGTTCCAGTCATGCCCTACGGCGGGCGGCATCAGGAAGGGCAGGCCGGTGGCGCGGGCTTTCGTCTCTCCTGTCCCGCTTTCGTCATTGTCAGCGGCAACGGCACACAGGCGCGGCCTTACGATCTCAGCCACAGCGCCAAGGTTGCCAGCATCGAACGCCACGAAAACGGCGCGGCCTGTCGCCTCGGCCACGGTTAGGCCGGTAGCGTACCCCTCAACAAGAAACCCCGGCTCGATCCCCGGTATGACGTGGAAAGCGCCTCGCACCTTTCCGCCCAGGAGGAACCGCTTTGTTCCGTCTGGCGTGATCTTCTGCACGTTGATGACGCGGCCCGATGCGTCGTGCATCGGTATGACCAGATCCCCGGCTTTGGCAGCGGTCGCATGGTCGAACCATCGGCTTTTCTCGTGGCTATACAGGCGGCCCGTGATGGTCTCGGCGGCATAGAGGGCAGTTCGTGGCGTAACGTGCTTGCGCTCGGCGTAGGGGTGCGAGGTTGCGACAGGAAGGCGGCCCACGATGGCGCGGGCCACGATCTCGGCGGCCTCATGCGCGGCCCTGTCGATCCGCTCTTGCTGCTCTCTCTGGTGTTCCTGTTCGGCCTGCCTTGCCGCTTCCTTGGCGCGGTATTCTTCGGAACGTCTGGCGCGTTCCTCGGCGGTCATTTGATCGGAGAGCGCGACACCGTAGCGATCAGCCAGCCAATGCAGAGCTTCGGTGAAGTCGCACTCCATGCGGTCGCGTATGAAGTCGATGGCGTCCCGGTTATGCCCTCGCCAATCTTTTACCCATCCAGCAAACCGCCCGGTTGTGGTGGCTGTCCATGTCCGGCGCCCCACTTTGTCTCTGGCGTACTCAATGCCCCCGCGTGTCGCCTTTCGTCTCGGATACTCGCCTAGCAAGAAATGATCGGCCAGACCTGCGATATCGGAAGCCGCACGGGCTTTGATCTCGGCGGCGATCTCAGGCGGAATGAAGGCGCGGCGCTTGCTCATAAGCGGGCCTCCCTCAGTGTCGAGGTTCTATGTCCGCTCTGGCTTTTGGGGGTAGTCATCCGGGCTATTTCCTTGCCACGGAAGCCAATTCAGGGTACTTTCTCACCCGTCGCGCTGCAAAAACGACATGAGTGAGAAGGCCCCCGGAATTGGCTTCCGGCGGGCCTTTTTCTTATGCGTTGGCGGCGATGGTGGATGACGTGCGGGTGCGCTTTCGGCGATCGCCTATGGCGTTCACGGTCGCGGCAATTTCGGGCAGATCATCGCGGCGGACGCCACAGGCAAAGCCAAGACGAATCGTGGGGATGACGCCCTCACGGGCCAGGCTATAGAGGTGCGACCGAGAATTTTTTACGCCCATATCAGCCAACACTCTCAAAGCATCGGCAAGGGGCAAAAAGTCAGTTGTTTCTAAGGCAGTGCTCATCTCTCGTGCTGCTTCCGTTCATGGATTGAAGGGCAGCAACAGGCCAAGACAGATGGCTGGCATCATGAAACAGGGATGGAAACAAGCGAGATTCTTCGTTATGGAACAAAACCTGTGAGGGTTTGCTTTGCTCCGTTGCGATGAATTTTCGCTTGTTTCCTCCTTGTCTGATTATCTCAGCTTGTTGCGGTAACTTGGTCGTTCTCGACCAACGGAATGATGAAAACCAACGGAAGGGCCGGGTAGCGTTGGTACCGCTATCCGGCCTTTTCTGTATGCGCGAGACGAAGCCGGGGCCAATCTCAGGCCGTCCAGGTTCAAAGGTGTCTCGGAGTTTCATCATTACTCAAATGAACTAGCACAGCCTCGCGCCCGCGACACGCCCTTTTTGTAAAGTATCCGCATAGAAGCTCGCACAGGGCAATTGTGACCTGTCCGGTGACAGATAATCTAACACGGGTGTTTAACCGCTGTGCGACGCTCAAATGGGCTCAAATGCCCATTCCGTTTGTCGGGTAAACGCGATCATTCGCCGAAAGCCATTGTCGATAGTCGCGCATGGTTGCGGATAGTCGCATGTTTGCTTGCAGGGCAGGTCGGGGCGCCTCGGTCAGCCAGACTGAAAGTCTGCATTTGTGTGTTGCCCAAATCTTCACTTCCACCGTGTCCCCACTTTGACCCCATCCTGACACTGCTATGATGCGGAAGTGATACGCTGGTGACACGGCGCGAGCCTGCCTGTTGTTCTCGCGTTGCAGGATCAACTGCGAAAGGAAGCCTTACCCGTCGAACGCAGCGGGATTGTAAGGCGGCTTTTCATTGGCAGCATGAAGCATACGCCAGCGCCTAGCCGCCTCCCCTTTCGCGATATCCAGCGCCTCGATGGCCTGCGACTCGGTGGCGGTCTCTTCTGCCATGGCGTCGATGAACGGGCGTCGCATGGCCTCAAGCTCTCTCAGAAGGTCGTCATCGTCGCCCCCGTCGAGGAACAGGCTATCGGTGAAATCCCATCCCGGCCCCCATTCCGGCATCTTTGCCGACTCGCCATCGGACAGAACCCCCATAAGATGGGCGAAAACGATTTCAGGCCGGATCAGGGCAGCGGGCGCGGGCCGGGTCCAGTCCCTTACCGGCCTGTCGTGAATGGCGGACAGTCTGGCGCATAGCTGGCGGGCGCTGGCGATATCGTGCGCCTCATGCAGTCTTTCCCATCGGTCATCCATGAACGCGACGCATGGCCAGAAATATGCGGGCCATATGTCCGGCTTCATAGGACAGTAAGGTTGCGTCCCTCATCTCTAAGATCGCGTCTTCTTCCTCGCGTGTGAGGGTGCCGAGCCTTTGGGTCATAGCTTCCCCACTTTCTGGCTGGCGTTGTCCAGCGAGACGGCAAGGCGCTTTGCCCATGCGGCCAGCATTTCAAGCGGAGGCGGCTCACTGGCGCCCATGAAAGCAGCCAAAATCTCGGAAATCGAATAGAGGTCCGAATAAGTGGAATGGATCAGATCGCGGCGGATCATTGCACGGCCTCCATGCGAGGCGTTGCACGGTGTCTGGCGCTCTGGTCAGGCGTTGCGACGGCATAGACAGATACGGCCAGCCCGAACGCGGCAGCGATGCCGGAAAGCGCATGTAACGAAAGCGCGATCAGCGGGCTTGTGGGTTGTACTGAAAGATCAGCGTCGGTATGAGCCGCGCCACATGCTACATAAGGGAAAGCCATTAGTCGGGTGCTCCGATTGGTGGTTAGGGACGGCGCTGAGGTTCGCGGCCTCGCGTCGTCCTGCATTAATTCATGCGTTCATCAATTCAGGATTGCAAGAGTTTATTCGTTCATGTAATCAGTAACCAACGATAAACTGCATTATCACTGGTCCCGATGACACAAGCCCTTGCCCCCCTTCCCGCCCCTCCCGAAATGCTCCCGGCTGGCATCACGCAAGCGGCGGACATGCTGGCGGCAGCGGCGCTCTCGCCTTCCACGTTGCGGGCGTACCGGACCAGTTGCACGGCGTTCTCCCGGTGGTGCCATGCTCAGGGCGTGGCATTCCTTCCGGCACAAGCCGAGACGGTAGCGGCTTATGTCTCGATGCTCATGCAGGCAGGGAAGCGGGCAGCGACAATCTCCCTCGCAGTTGCGGCGATCTCATGCGCTCATGAACTGGCAGGCCATGACGGCTTTGGGCGCTCTCGCAAGGTGAAGGATGCTCTAAAGGGAATGCGGCGCATCATCGGCACGGCCCCGGACAAGAAAGCCCCGGCCACGGCTGATCGGCTGGCGCTTATGCTGGCGACATGCGGTGACGATCTCGCAGGGCTTCGCAACCGGGCATTGCTGGCGCTCGGCTTCGCTGGCGCGTTCCGTCGCTCGGAGCTGGTCGCGCTTGCTGTCGAGGATATCCAGCAAGTCGATGGCGGAGCCATCGTGACGATCCGGCGCAGCAAGACAGACCAGGAAGGCGCGGACCAGACAATCGGCATTCTCAACGGGTCACGCCTTCGCCCCCTCGATGCCGTTACGGCATGGTGCGAGGCAGCGGGCATCGCGTCCGGCCCGATCTTTCGCAAGGTCACAAAAGACGGAACACTAGGCGCCCCTATCACGGCGCAGACCGTGGCGCAGGTGGTCAAGGCAGCGGCGAACCGGGCCGGCCTCGATCCTTCAGAATTCTCAGGCCACAGCCTCCGCTCTGGCTTCATCACGTCCGGCGCAGAGGCAGGCCATGACGCGATCCGCATTGCCGAGGTCAGCCGTCACAAGAATCTTGAGGTTCTTCGCGGCTACGTCACCCGTGCCAATCTGCTCAAGGATCACGCGGGCGCTTCTTTCATGTAGCATTCCGTTCATGATTTCATGCGTTCATGATTGATTTAATTATGAAACGCGGCCAATCATGCGGCCATGCAGCGCGATAAACTCAAAACCCTAGCCGTGGTGGCCCAAAAGGGCGGAACCGGCAAAACAACCCTTGCCCTCAACCTTGCGGCGCTCGCGGCTTCCGATGGCCTGCGTGTCGCCCTAGTCGATTGTGACCCGCAACGGTCGGCGGCCTCATGGTGGGAAACGCGAGAGGGCGAAGACATAACCCTGATTGAACGCCCCGCGTCTGACCTGCCCATGATCCAGGAGGCAGCGCGGGCAGACGGCTTTGATTTGCTGATCGTGGATACCCGGCCCAGCGTCGAGGCGGAAACCATGCAGGCCATCCAGTCGGCAACGGTCGCAGTCATCCCCACGCGCCCCGGCATCCTCGATCTTCGGGCGGTCGCGGCAACGGCTCATCTTGTCGCGTCATCACGAACTCCCGGCGTGATCGTCCTCAACCAATGCCCCCCGCCACGGTCAGAGAATGAACCCACGCTAACCGCAGAAGCTCGCGCCGTGGCGAACACGCTCGGCCTTCCCGTGGCCCCGCCTGTCGTCTCGATGCGAGCAGCTCTCTCCTACTGCCTCAACGATGGCCGGTCGGCTTTTGAGTACGAACCCGGCGGCAAGGCAGATCAAGAAACCCGCGCTCTCTGGCGCTATCTGAAAAAGGCGTATCTCGATGGCTAAAAAGGCACCCATGTCCCTCGGCGCTCTCGCAGCAAAGAAACCTAGTGCGATTGCCACCGCACCATCAGCCCCGGTCCCTGATCTTACAGGACAGGAACAGGCAAGGGCAGGACGGCCCCGGACGCTCCCTAGCGACTTCCAGACGGTCACGGTCAGGGTGTCACGCCCCGTTCGCAAAGCACTCAGGCAGGCGGCGCTTAACCATGACAAGCCGATACAGCAGATCATCACAGACGGCATCATGGATCAGCTTGCACGGCTCGCCGTCCCCGTCGAGGCAGACTAACCGGCAGGGGGGGGCACTTCCGTTGTAGCCCCTTCCATAAGGCACACGCCTCAAACAAAAACGCCGCTCAACCCATGGAGGGGAGCGGCGCTAATGGCATACCGATGCTCTATCCCGCTGAGCTACCGAACCATATATGGCGGTCCGGGTGGGACTCGAACCCACGACCTCCGGCTTCTGATGAGGACGAGAGCCCAAACTGAAACCTTCCCGCCACATATGGTTGCTAGTTTTCTTATAGCAAGGTCTGGGAATAAAATAATTTACTTTCGACGCCATGGACCAGATTGCATGGCTCGTGCGTAGCGATCAGAAATGAATAATAGGCAAAGCAGTGGCGAACAGGAAAACCGACTGTAAGACCATAAGGATCACATTTATGAAGCCTGACAGCGCACGTTTTGTAGCAGCCTTTTCCACGGTTTTCTTTATGCTCTCAGGATGCACTAGCGCATTGGAAGACAAACATTCGGCAGCAATAAGATCACCTGAGAAGTACAGGTCACATAACGATTATGTTTCGAGATGGGCAGAAACCATTGCTGGGTCAGGCCCCGGCGGCCCAGGACAGCCATACTGATGATAAATAGCCCGCAAGAATGGGAATTTCTTCCTAAGACGATCCAGACCAAGAAAACTGCAGAGAAAGAGCGAAGAACATGCGCCTCATCTTACCATCGGGATGGACGCCAACACGCACGATAGGCGTCCTCTGCATCGGATATGCCCTGGCACTCGCTCTCCTATTTAGTCGAGAGCTATCACCCAACCTAGCAGCCCTGAAAGCAGATCCATCAGCAGGCCATGTCTGGAGCGTCGTCTATGACGATCAGCAAAAGCGCCTCACAAGGATGGAAAGCAACGAATGGGGCTTCGCTATTGTAGGGTCTTTGTTGGTCTGGTGCCCGAGAATCAGGCGGACACAAAAAGTCTGACTAGCTGGCGCAACATGGTATCGCGCATTCGATAGACTAACTGGCAGGGGGCCACTTCCGATGTGACCCCTGCCCTATATGGCGACTAACCCTCTTCTATGAGCGAGTAAGAATATGATTCCGTGCTGTTCCACGTTTTCATAACCTGCCCGCATTTTTGACAAGTTGCACTATCCCTGTCCCGGACAGGAAGGCGCGTGATCGTCACTGCATACCGAGCCTGACAATGTGGGCACGTGAAATCGTCCCCTTCTCCATGTCCCCAAACCTTAACCATCAAGCCGCCTTCCTGGGCCTTCCGCCCTTAGTCCCATTGCGCCGTGACGCCGCAGCTTTGGCGGGAGACGTGACCCGGCCAGCCTGCGAGGCCATAAACGCCCGCGTCCCGAATATCCCTGCCATCAGTTCAGGCACCAGAATATCAGCGTTCAATTCCTCCCAGCACAAAGCATATCGACCCATGCGCTCAACCTTGGCTAGCTGGGCATCTGTTGCGTCCTGCAATCCCTGTATCTTTCGGGCAGGAAACTCGAACCGAGCCCCATTGGTCAGTTCTACCGTGACCCTGCCTGTCGTCGCATCATAGCCCGCAGCAACCACGCCCGGCGTAGCCTTGGCATATTCCTGACCTGCTTCCACCGCCTGTCTGTATTCCGCTTCACTGACCATGGATCGCCTCCCACTCTTTCAGCAGCGCTTCCGCATGTTCCTCAACCGCCTTAGCCAGTTTGGAGCCTTCGCGGTGGCTTATGCCCTCAACCCGTAGCAGACGCGCAGGCTTCTCAAGACTTACGATTGCCTGCCCGTCTGGCCCGATGACATGCACATGCGGAGGCTTATGATCGTTCGGAAAGATCACAACGCGATATCCCGCTATTCGCATCACCACTGGCATCAGTAGATGATGAACCTATCATGATAGGTTTTCAATAGATGAATGCAGCAGTCTTGGTCGGACCGCCTAGAACGGTACTCAGCCCGTCTGGCCCGGCACCAGATTAACCTTGAAAATATAGGGACTGAAATCCGTCAGCCTAATGCCAATAAGCAAGATATGAGAAAGGCCATGGGGAAGGAGAACCTCCATGCTGTCCATCACCTTTCCCGACCACCTGACCATCGGAATCACGCTGTCTGTGTTGATATGGGCGATTGCTGAAGTCCGCTTGTGGCTTTCACGCAAGCGGCCATAGCCTCATCGCCAAGGGGTAGCCAGATCGGCCATGCCTTCACGCGGTTTCTAACGCGAGATAATCGCGGCGCGGACATGGGGTGGCGACTTACCACCTCACAAGGGGTCGGTGAAACGCCTATCCCTTATGGGGTAACGAAACGATAGGCCATCGCAGGAGGTGGCGTTTTACCACCCCCTTTTGGGGTCGCGCTTCGCTACCCCATCGCAGGGCATAACGAAACGCGATCCCCTTTGCTGATCTTGCAGCGCAGGAACAGCGGAAGGGGTCTATTCGGATCAGACCCCGTGACCGGCAAGGGTATAGCGAAACGCGATCCCCTTTGCTGGCCCCCTCAAGTTTGAGGGTGTGCTCAAGTTTGAGCATACCTACCGGGGTCTCCCCAACTTTGGGGACACTTATGACCAAACAGCGTGACGGTATCGCCCAGCTAGCCAGAAAGGCAGGTCAGGCGTCCGAATTTCCGCACCATTACACCCGCGCGCGTGTGCGCGTGCGAGAGGGGGCTTTTGCGTCAGGTTGACGCAAAAGGGATACCCTCGATCGGATGCGCCAAGGATGCAAACCAGACGCAAGGTGGATGCAAGTTTTTGGCCTCTCAATATACAAATGCAAACTCTCAGTTTGCCGGGTCGAGAACGCAAAACCACAAATTCCACACATCAACGCGCATAATGACAGCGCCCCGCCAGGGGGACGCTAAGGCCATTATCCACACACTCCGCACGGGCGCGTGTGCGCGTGCGAGGCAGGGGTGATTTGCCATCATCAAATGGCACGAAACCGGCATTGCGGTTTGATTGATCTTCACTGTGAAGAATAATTCTACCCCGAGCGCCCCAGCCTTCCGGCCCGTATATCTCTCAGTATCTCGGCTTCAACTTCGGCCCTCATGGCAAACCATGCCGCCCGCTTTGCCTCTTTGGCTTTCTTGCGCGCCTCAGATCGTGCGGAAGGGACGGACGGCCCCGATGGCGACAGGGCGGACCATGCCTCTTTTTTGGCAATGCTTCGGCTGGCTCTGGTTAGCTTGCCAAGGCGTTCGGCGTTCTCAGAAAGCCACGCGGCAAAGGCTCGATCCTGCTCGGTGCGGGCGGCTTTCCATCGGGCGCAGCGGGTGGCTTTGTTCGGTCCCTTCATGGGGTCGAGTATAGCATTTACTAAACCGATATCCGACAGTTCCGACAATTCAACGCGGGCGCGTTGGGCGGCAATCTGACAGAGTTGACATATCCACGCGCGGGCGTTGCTCACATAAGGAAGCGACAATTCCGACATACCCACGCGCGTATGTGCGGGGCCTCGAAAGCCCCTATCCCGCCTGACTTTCTTTGATTGTTTTTCACCCGGAATTCAAAGAGTCTGACACTGATAAAAACTGAAATCAGAATGCGGCATGTTGAGGAATGTTAAGGCCCAGACAGTAGGCCCATAGGTGCGGCGGCCCCTATCGCACTTGCCCAAGGAACCAGACACGGACGCCTTGCGCGGCTTTCTGCTTCCGATATCCGCACTGGTCACGGAATGGGCAGACAAAGACTTTATTGCCCTCGCTGTCTGTCGTCTTGGCATCGCAGACCGCTTCGGCAGCGGAAAGGTCCAGTTCCCTCGCCATCTTCACCGCGCCCGGGTTGCGGCACATTCCCCACGGCTTGCCGGTCTCTGGGTCGGTCCCTCTGGCGTCCGGGTCTTCCTGATTCATGCCCCGATAGACGCGACAGACGATCTCGGGCGCGATTTTGCGGAATGCCTCGGCCTGCTCTTGAGCCAGCTTCACCGCAGAAGACGCAGCAGGAGATCCAGTCGCCGTGCACCGAGGCCGCGTTCTTCGAGGCCGATGCAGAGCGGTGGCACCAGCATGCCTATATAGCGCGCGATGGTTTCGGCGGCGGCAATTGGCTCGGCGAAGTCGCGCGACACCGCGACGGGATCGACCGGACGGATCGGCAGGATGGGTTCCTCCACCCTGCCATAGGCCTGATCCAGCCTTCGTGTGATTTCCGGACCGAAGCGCAGCACCAGCGGGGCGCGGGGCGCGTTCTCGAGATCGCGGATCCGGGTCAGGCCGAGGTCGGCCATTCCGGCAACGACGTTGGTTGGGAGGCGGAGAACAGCGACTGGCATATCCGCCAGAGTAGCGACGTGCTCTCTGGGTGGAACGACAATCGCCGTGCCCGGCGTCGTGCGCGTGACGGCATAGGCTGCTCCGAGCGTATCAGCGACGGCGGCTCTCGCCATGATACCGGATCCGTTCAGGCGACGAACAATATCACGTAACATTGTGGCCTCACCGCCCAGGAGATGATCGGCTCCGGTGGTGTCGAGAACCAGCCCGTCCGCCGACTTGCCGGACGCATCGACCGCCACGATGGGACTGACCCGCTGCTGCAGCCACAGCGCCAGCCGTTCCAGCGCGGCGCGGTCCTCATCGGGCTGGCCGTCCTGAACCGCCAGGCCCGGAATCAGCGCCTGCGCATTGGCAACCGGCATTCCGATCACCACCCCGCTTTTACGGGCAGCGCGGTCGGCGGCCAGCACGACGCGACGATTGCCCTCGCGCCCCGCGAGGACCAGTGGCTGTTCAGGCGGAGGCGCGCCGTCGCCCCGTTCGCGGCGGAACCGGTCGGTGGCCCAGAACGGAAGCCAGATCACCGTGATTCGCCTCGGCTCCTGCTGTTTTGTCCGGACCTCCGGCAATCCGCAATCCTGCCTGTCCATTTCGTACCTCCACCTCGAAGTCGGCGCTTTCGCCGGATCGTGTCCGGATCAGTTCCAGCAACCATCGACTGTCGCCGACCCCTGGCACCGGCAACGTCCGGGATGGCAGGAGCGAGACCCGCCAGCGTGTGGCGCTCGCCGTCGGCTGCCCGAAGTCAGCGGCATCCCTCTGTCGTCTCCACCGTTGGAGGGCGAGACCGATGCCGCCACCGCTTTCAGCCGCGAGTTGCAACCGGCGCGAAGCCGTCATGGTCAGGCGACCGACTTCGGCGACCACCGCGCCCAGACCAGGATGCCGCAGCCCTTCCTCGAAACAGGCCAGCACGTCACGATCGGTGCCACTCTCGACAAAAAGCACCCGCGAGAGTGGAAGGCCGACCTGCTGAAGTGCGGGGGTAAACAGATCGGCAACTGTCACGATCCATAACACCTGACCTTGTGTACGTGCGGCGATGCCGGCAGCAAAATACGAATGCGGTTTGCGGTCATACGTCGTGACTCGACGATACGATCCCAATATCAGGTCCTTCCACCCAACCGAGCGACAGAGCCTTCCTGCGTCGGATCACCTCTCGAATACGCACATCAAGCGAACGCCCTGCATCGCTCCACGAAACAGACGCCTCACCCGTCAGATGCAGAAGATCACCGTTGTCGAAATTGATGAAGAGAAGACCAGCCCGAGGATTTTCCAGAAAATTTCCAAACGTGTTGAAATAACGGTTACCTGGATAATCCGGAACAGTCAGAATATCACCGTCGAGCTGCACAAAACCTGATGGTCCGCCGCGATGCGAGACATCCATGCCGCCGTGGACGACAGACGATGCGCAGGAGGCGATGAAGAATGTGCTGGCGGTCATGATGACGTCGCGCGCCTCAGCGTCTAGTGCCGGATATCTCTCCACGGCACCGGGCAATTGAAGCAGCGATCGTGGCTCACGTGTGCGGATATATTTTGGACAGTTTCCGAAACTCTGCAGAACGCGCATCCGGATGCCATCCGCGTCGTTCGCCAGAACGGTGCCGTTGGCGCGGTTGCGTCGGCGTGTCGCAAACTCGATCCCGAGGATCGCGATCGGGCGTTCCGGTGCCAGCGCTTCAACCACTGGATCTCCTGATAGGGGATGCCAGGCGAGATGAAGTGTTATCTCGTCAGGATCTGAGAGAAAGCCGGGCAAGCCGGTTGCAAGCGTTGCGACCGGCCAGCCATCGGGAGAAAGGGCACCCAGCACGACATAAGGCAGCGATGCAAAGAACGTGCGATGCTGCTCTGTCATGAAGGAGCGAATGAAAGTGCTCGAAGGTGCGGCTACGCCAGCCAGTGCCTGCGCACGCCGTTCGCCCTCGTGAAATGCGGTCGCCGTGTTATCCATCGTCGTGATCCGTCATGCCGGAACTGAATGAGGCAAACATGCCACGTAGCATCTCCGAGCAACAATACAGAACGGTCCGTTTATTGGCTATTCACTTTCAGGGTTTTTCGCCTTCCTCCTTCCTTTTCTTAAGGAACACACGATCACGTTCGATGAACCGGGCCACCATAATTGGAACCAGACGCGCCGGGTTCTTGCCGACGTTGGCGTCGCCGCCATTCTCCTCCGCGAGAAAGCGGGCATACAGAAGGAGGTCACGATGAATGTCCGCGGGAAAGGCAATCGTCATCCGGACAGGACGACTGTCGGGAATTGCTGTGATACGAAGCTTATCCATTGCGATGTTCTCCTTTCGCAACATAAGGTTTGAGTATCAGGTCACGCCCCAGCAAAAGCGTGAACGGCAGACCGGGACGGTCGGTGAGGGTCGGCTGAATATCGAGTGAGCGGTCGACCAGCCGGTATCCCACCTGAGAGAACCCGTTGCTGGCGCCACTGCGAATGGCCTGGGCGAGATTGTTCTCGCTCTGGCTCGTGCCAGCTTCCGACCCGACGCTGA
The DNA here is from genome assembly GCF_011753235.1 of Asaia sp. As-1742. Lineage (NCBI taxonomy): Bacteria > Pseudomonadati > Pseudomonadota > Alphaproteobacteria > Acetobacterales > Acetobacteraceae > Asaia > Asaia sp. As-1742. Next base: position 26,873 of record NZ_VWWA01000009.1, read on the forward strand.
GCAGCGTGGTCACCAGTGCGGCTTTGAACAACTGGCCCCAGTGGTTGTTCACCTCGTCCGACAGGCCGGACTGGCCGATCGCGTCAGCGCCGGGCAGTTTCTCCAGCACGAGGCTTTCGCCGTCCGGGAAAATCAGCCGGGTCCAGATGATCTGGGTGCGTTGCTGCCCGAAGGAAATGCCGCTGTTATAGGCACCGAACAGCGTACTGCCCTGCGGGATCAGGAGATAGCGCCCTGTCGGGCTGTCATAAACGTTCTGGGTGACGTGCCCCACGATCTGGCCCGGAAGATCGGAACTGATCTTCGTGTTCAGCGCAGCTGCAATGACCGTTCCGGCCTGAAGCACGTAAGGCGAGATGAGCGGCAAAATCCGATCGGGGCTGATGGTCTGCCGGTCAGGCTGACCCGCGAGGAAGGCCCGGTTCTCTGCCTGTGGTCCGGTGCTGGTCGTTCCTGCAACCTGGCTAGGGGACGCTGAGGTCGCAGATGAAGCCGGCAGCACGTCATGCTGATCACGCACATCGACTGAGGCAAACAGTTTGCTGCCAATGGCGGCGTCAATTTCCTGCTGTGCCCGACGCGCATCCTCGTTGCCGATCGCATTGGCAGGGATTGATTTGCCCTGCCAATGCGCGTTGAGGATTGGCCTGCCCAGATCACCGGGAAGCGCGGGTCCGAGCCTGGGCACATTGGAATAATCTTTCGGGAGGTTGTCCAGACCTGCCGCAGATGGCGGTGACGCATTGTCCTGACCGGCTGATGCTGACGGCGCTCGATGGCTGGCTTCCAACGCATATCCGAGGGCGAATGCCACGGCGATGACGCCGATCCCCCCGAATGACCAGATCACCGTTCGCGACAGACGCACGACGCGTGGACGCTCGGCACGGAGGCGCAGATCGGGGGGCGTCGCCGGCGGGGCCGGCCTTCCATCATTGGACTGAGTATTCTGATCAGGGCGCGGAGCGGTGTCCTGCCCTGCCCCCTCTCCTCTTTCTTCGCTCATGACGGCCGCCCATCAGTGCGCACGATGCGCACGCGCTGCTCGCTGGTTTTGTCGCCGAGACGCAGCTCGGCCGCGGCGAACAAGCGGTCAACGATCATCCAGTTCTGGCGGACCCGATAATTGACCAAAGCCGGATTGCCGTCTGGACCCAGCACGAAGAGAGGTGGCAGATCCCCCTGCCCGATCCCGCTCGGGAAGGCGATATAGACTTTCCGTCCGTCATCGAAAGCCCGCGAGGGCAGCCATGGCGGCACACCGCCTTTTGCTGGCTGGATGGCATAGCGAAAGTGCAGATCATCCAGATTTAACCCCGCATCCACGGGAGCCTCTTCTTCGGCGTCGTCGTTTTGACGGTGCAGCGCGATCAGGTCGTCCTCGGGATAGTCCCACGACACGGACGCCATGTAGGTTGCCGGTGTGGACCGCAGTTCCGCCAGATAGGTCCGGCGGTCGGTATTGACGATCAGATTGGTCGTGAGATCGGGACGGGTCGGCTTGACCAGAATATGGACACGTTTGGTAGTACCACTGCCGCTCGACGTATCGCCGATTACCCACCGAACGGTGTCACCGGCGGCAACCGGCCCGCTCCCGACCAGCTTTTCGCCGGGCTGGAGCATGATGTCGGTAATGTCACCGGGCGACGCGTAAACCTGATAGAGCGCGCCGGGACTGTAGGGATAAACCTGCACGGCATTGATAAATCCTGCCCGCGTCGGCTGGATGCGGGCGGCGACGTTCGCCTGAATCACACGCGCGGTCGGGTCGGCGACCTCCGGTGCACCTCGCCGGGCCCGGACGCTGCGCGACGGCAGTGGTTTCAGTTGACCCGGCAGCGGCAAAGGTCTGGCGATTTCCACCACCTGCACCGGTTTGGGTGGATCAGGCAGGCGTGTCGCCCGCGCGGCATCATCATAGCGGATGGCGGGCGGATGATACTGTCCGGCACAGGCGGACAGGGTGAGCAGCGCCAGCGGCAGGGCGCGCAAGACCATGCGGATCATTGTCCGAGTTCCTTCGACCAGTTGATGGCGGTGACATAGATGCCAAGCGGGTTTTTCCGCAGGCGATCGGCGGTGCGCGGGGTGACGATCATGACCGTGAGAATAGCGGTCCAGCGTTCGGTGCCCGTGAAGGCACCGTCACGGTAATGCCGCTCGGTCCAGGCCACGCGGAAACTGCCGGGCGATGCCCGGATGACCGACGACACATCGACCTCGACCTGTTCGTGGCCGACCCGTGAAAACGGGTCGTTGAGGCGGGCATAGTCGTTCAGCGCCTGTGCACCGGAAATCATGGTGAACTCGTAGGCCTGCAGCCAGTTCTGCCGCACAACGACAGGATCGGCGGACAGGCCACGCACATCTTCAATGAAGCGCGCCAGGTACCACGACACCTGCGGATCGGTCGGAACATAGGCCGAGGTCGCAGGGCCGATCACCTGTGTCTGGCCGAGCTTGTCGACCTGCACGACCCAGGGGACGATGGTGCCACGCGCGGACTGCCAGATCAGGCCGATCCCGAGTGCTGCCGAGAGGAACAGACTGCCAAAAGCCATCAGCCGCCAGTTACGGGCCTGCACACGGGCGGAGCCGATCCGGTCATCCCAGATCTGGGCTGCGTGTTGATAGGGTGTCACGGGTTCGGGTGTGATCCCGTAGCGTGTGGTAGAGCGACGGAACATCATTGTTTCTCCGAAAGATCGATGGCTGCCGATCCACCGCCGCCATCAGCGGAGCGGATGACATGGGCCGCTTCGGCCGCGTGGGTCGCGGCATTGCGGCGCTTCATTTTTTGTGCCCAGCGTGGTGGCTTGCTGTCGGGAGCAGAGCCGACGCCGCCGCCTTGACCTTTGCCAGCGCTGTCTGAGGGGCCGGCGGAATTCCCGCCGCCCGCCTCGGAAGCGGTTCCGCCGGTAAAACGCCCCCCTGTCGCGGTGAAGGCGCCACGAGCGCCGGAGCCGTAGCTCTGTTTCATGGACGCTGCGGCCCCGGAGGCCCTGCTCTTTGCAGCGTTCATGGCTGCGGCACCCGGTGCGCGGGCGACACCACCAAGCCCGGCGGCCACGCGCGCTCCCGCACTCCCGCCCGCGGCGCTCATGGCACCCATGGAATAGGCGCCTGAGGCCGCCCCCGCTGCAGCGGCCCCGCCGCGAGCGGCAGCAGCCGTGGCGGCCAGAGCCGCGCCACCACCGGAGGCGATGGCGGCAGGGGCAGCGACAGCCGCCGCTCCCATGGCGCCGACCGCCATACCGGTGCCGACAGCCGCACCCGCGCCAAGTTGTGGCGCGCCGGAGATCAGGCCGTTGGCGAGTGAACCGCCGAAAATCGCAAGCCCGACCATGCAAAGGGAGGCCAGAACCACGGACAGCGCCTGTCCGATGGTGGGCGAACTGCTCCCGTAGGAGGTCATGAACTGTTTGAAGAGACCGGAGGCGATGGCGGAAATGACGGCCAGCACCATGATCTTCACACCGGACGAGACGACGTTCCCGAGAACCTTCTCGGCCAGAAAGGCCGTCCGGTTGAACAGGGCGAACGGGATCAGCACGAACCCGGCGAGGCTGGTGAGCTTGAATTCGACAATCGCGACGAAGAGCTGCACCGCCAGGATGAAGAAGGCCGCCAGCACGATGAACCAGCACAGAAGCAGCACGAGGATCTGCACGATGCTGGCAATTGCGCCGAAGGAAAACGCCAGTTTGCTGGCCGCATCAAGCAGCGGTTGTGCGGCGGAGAGGCCGGTCGCGGCCAGCCGTCCCGGATGCATGAAATCGGCAAGTGTCAGTGTTCCCCCGCCCGCTTTAAGACCGAGCGCGGCGAAACTGTTGAAAACGATGCTCGAGAGATTGCTGAAATGGTTTATGACGAAGGCAAAGAAGCCGACATAAAGCGTCTTTTTGACCAGACGCTGGACGATGTCCTCATCCACCGCCCAGGCCCAGAACAGCCCGGCCAGCAGCATATCAAGGACGGAGAGCGATCCGGCGAGGGACACGACGCTGCCCCGCAGCAATCCAAAACCGGAATCGATGGTGGTCTCGAAGGTGTTCAGGAACCCGTCGATAATCCCGACATTGCTGGCGTCCATCGATCAGTCTCCCGAACCGGGAACAGAGACCGTCTCGGGAACATAGGCGTCATACTGCGCGAAATGCTGGTATTGCGCCTCGGCCGCGGCTTCGTTCGCAGCCTGTCGGGCACGTTCCAGTTCAGCAGCCCGACCGTTGGCGGCAAGCTCCGCCTGAATGTCAGATAGCTGGCGGGATTGCAGGGCCATAAGCTGGTTTCCGGCCTGCGCCGCCTGCAACGCACCCGTAGAATTCTGGCTGGCTGAGACGAGCTGGGTCATGGCCGAACTGTCGCTCGGGATGTTGCCCACCACACGGGCCTGCAATTTCAGGGCATCCTCGAACCCACCGACGGAATTCTGCCACCGCGTCTGTGCCTGACTGAAAAGGGTGCTGTCAGACATGCCGGACGAGACGGATGTGTACGCCTGCTGATACTGCTGCTCGACGGACTGGACGCTGTAGGCAATGTTCTGCGCCTGGGCCAGAAGGGCGGTGGTCTGGGAAACCGTCGATTGCAGCGTCGACAATGTCGAGAGCGGGAGCGTCGCGAGATTGCGACCCTGATTGACCAGCATCTGCGCCTGGTTGGCGAGCGATGTGATCTGGTTGTCGATCTGCTGGAGTTCGCGTGCTGCAATCAGGACGCTCTGTACGTGATTGGCCCCGTCATACACTGCCCATTGCGCGTGGGCCGACACGACTGGCATGACCAAAACCAAAGCAGCGCCGAAGACCGCAACACATCCGGAGTGGACATGTTTTGCCCGAATACGGAAAGATCTTTCCGTCATGGCACGCCTCCGTCACGCAGAAGGTCCGCGACCCACGTCACACCACGCGCCTCAAACCACGCGGGCAGAAAACCCTCCCGCCCATGCTCCGCCAGCACGGCGTCAATCAGCCGATGATCGTCCTTCCCCGACGCCGCACACAGGGCGAGCGCCACCGACCCGAGCCCCAGTTCGAAGAGACGATTGCCACGCTGGGTCTGGCAGTAATATTCCCGCTTGGAGGCCGCGCGGGCGATGATGGCGATCTGCCGGTCGTTGAGGCCGAAATCCCGGTAGAGAGCCATGATCTGCGGCTCGATGGCCCGCTCGTTGGGCAGGAAGATCCGCGTCGGGCAGCTTTCTACCACCACTGGTGCGATGGGTGAATTGGCGATATCCGACAGGGACTGAGTTGCGAAGATGACGCTGGCGTTTTTCTTGCGCAGGGTTTTCAGCCATTCACGCAACTGACCGGAGAAATTCCCGTCATCCAGGACGAGCCAGCCTTCGTCGATCACCAGCAGAGTGGGGCGTCCGTCCAGCCGTCCTTCGATGCGATGGAACAGATAGGACAGCACGGAAGAGGCGGCACCAGAGCCAATCAGTCCTTCGGTCTCGAACACCACCACATCGGCATTACCCAGATGCTCGGTGTCAGCATCCAGCAGGCGACCATAGGGGCCACCCAGGCAGTACGGGGCCACCGCCTGTTTCAGGACGTTAGACTGGAGCAATGCCACTAGGCCGGACAATGTGCGTTCCGGCACAGGCGACGATGCCAGAGAATTCAGAGCCGACCAGAGGTATGCTTTGACGTCTGGCGTCAGCATGACGCCTTCAGCGGTCAGGATCTGCCCTAGCCATTCACTGGCCCATTTGCGCTCGTCTGCATCGTCGATCCCTGCCAGGGGCTGAAGCGAGACGCTGCTGCCCTGTTCTTCCGATGGATGATCATCCGTCAGGCCACCGCCGAGGTCATCCCAGTCACCGCCCATGCCGAGTGTCGCCGCGCGCATGGAGCCACCGAAATCGAAGGCGAAGATCTGCGACCCCACATAGCGCCGGAACTGGAGCGCTATGAGCGCCAGCAGCACAGACTTCCCCGCTCCAGTCGGTCCCGCGATCAGCGTATGACCCACATCGCTGGCATGGAGAGAAAACCGGAACGGCGTGGCCCCGGCGGTCCTGCCGTAGAAGAGCGGCGGCGCCCTGAAATGGACATCCTGCTCCGGCCCGGCCCAGACGGCGGAGAACGGGATCATGTGCGCCAGATTCAGCGTCGAGACCGGGGGCTGGCGCACATTGGCGTAGACGTGCCCAGGCAGGCTGCCGAGCCATGCTTCGACCGCGTTCAGAGTCTCGGTCATACAGGTAAAGTCGCGACCCTGAATGATCTTTTCCACAAGGCGGAGTTTTTCAGAGGCGATGCTGGCGCTGCCATCCCAGACCGTGATGGTCGCAGTGATGTAGGCCTGCCCCACATCATCCGCCCCGAGGGACTGCAACGCCAGATCGGCATCGGCCGCCTTGTTGGCGGCATCATTGTCCACCAACACGGATGCTTCGTTGGTCATGACCTCCCGAACAATGGCCACAATACTCTTGCGTTTTGCGAACCACTGCCGCCGGATCTTCGTCAGCACCTTGGTCGCGTCGGTCTTGTCCAGCAGGATGGCGCGCGTTGACCAGCGATAGGGCATGGCCAACCGATTGAGATCGTCCAGAATTCCGGGGAAGGTCCGGCTGGGAAAACCCGTGATGGTCAGGGTCTTCAGGTACGCATCACCAAGTTTCGGCTCCAGCCCCCCTGACAACGGCTGATCCACCAGCAGCGCATCCAGATGCATCGGGATTTCCGGTACCCTGACCCGCTGATTGCGGGTCGAAATGGTGCTGTGCAGGTAGGTCAGAGTTTCGCCGTCATCGAGCCATGCCGCTTCGGGCATGAAACCATCCAGCAGGGCCAGCATCCGATCCGTGCGATCCACGAACGTATGGAGCATGCCGTGCGGATCCGGCCCGTCCCGTTCTCTGCCCTCATAGAGAAAACGCTCGGCACGGCCTGATGATTCCGCAGGCGGTAGCCAGACCAGGGTGAGGAAATACCGGCTCTCGAAATGCGCGCCCTCATCTTCGAATTGCTCCCGGCGTTCGAGATCGACCATCTGACTGGCAGCGTCCGGGAAATCGCTGTCCGGGTAGATCGTGGCCGGGACGCGCTGTGCCTCCACGAACACGGCCCAACCTGAACCAAGACGCCGCAGGGCATTATTTAACCGCCCGGTCACACCGATCAGTTCCGCTGGCGTGGCGCTATCCAGATCGGGGCCACGGATACGTGCCGTGCGCTGGAAGGAACCGTCCTTGTTCAGGACAACACCCTTCTCAACCAGAGCAGCCCAGGGCAGGAAGTCGGACAGGAGGGCAGAACGATTACGATATTCTCCAAGGGACATCATGGCCGATCTCCCTATGCCCGAAGCCAGGCAGGGTAGCGTAGATGCCGCCGCCCGACCTCGATGAAGAACGGATCGCGCCTGGCGCCCCAGACCGCCAACGTGTGGCCGACGATCCAGAACGCGGCGCCGATCAGCCAGAGGCGCAGACCCAGCGCGATCGCAGCCGCCAGCGTGCCATTGGCAATGGCGACCGCGCGTGGCGCACCACCCAGCAGGATCGGATCGGTCAGGGAGCGATGCACCGGGACATGAAAGCCCGGCACCGCGTCGTCGTCATATCCCACCATCAGATCAATGCTCCCCCGGAGAAGGAGAAGAAGGACAGGAAGAAACTGGACGCCGCAAAAGCGATGGACAGACCGAAGACGATCTGAATCAGGCGTCGGAAGCCACCCGACGTTTCCCCGAAGGCGAGGGTAAGGCCGGTCACGGTGATGATAATCACCGAGACGATGCGCGCGACCGGTCCCTGAATGGATTCCAGGATCTGGTTGAGCGGTTCCTCCCACGGCATTCCGGAGCCGGACGCCCAGGCGGAGGAGGTTGCAGCAAATAGTGCGATGCCCGCCATACTGGTCAGACGGGACAGGCGACTGGTATGGGCGCGCGTCATGACGCGCGCGGACAGGGTCTGCGACATCAGAGTGTGTCCTCAATGCTGGAAAGGTTGAAGGAATGTGAACGCCCTGCTTCGCCGGGCGGGGCATCAAACGAGGTCAGGCGATAACGGCCTGTTGCCGGATCCAGTCCGTCCACCGTTGCGAGTTCCGTCAGCCGCCGCGCAGTCCCACGTCCGGACAGCACCGCGATCACATCGATGGTTTCCGCGATCATGCCGCGCGGCACCGTCACCACGCCCTCCTGGATCAGCTGTTCGAGACGGTACAAGGCTGCGAGCGCTGAGCCAGCGTGCAACGTGCCGATGCCGCCGGGATGTCCGGTGCCCCACGCCTTGAGCAGATCGAGCGCTTCGGCGCCGCGCACCTCTCCGATCGGAATGCGGTCAGGACGTAGACGGAGGCTGGACCGGACGAGGTCGGAAAGCGTGATGATCCCTTCCCGGGTCCGCAGGGCGACGAGATTGGGCGCCGTGCACTGCAATTCCCGTGTATCCTCAATGAGGATCACGCGGTCCCTGGTCTTCGCCACCTCGGCCAGCAGGGCGTTGACCAGCGTCGTCTTGCCGGTAGACGTGCCGCCCGCAACGAGGATATTGCTGCGCTGGACGACGGCCTCGCGGAGATAGGCCGCCTGTGCGACGGTGATAATGCCTGCGTCGATATAATCGTCGAGCGTGAATACGGCGACAGCGGGTTTGCGGATCGCGAAGCTGGGCGCTGTCACGACCGGTGGCAGCAATCCCTCGAAACGCTCGCCTGTCGGGAGTTCGGCTGAGATACGGGGCGCGGCCTCATGAACCTCCGCGCCGACATGGTGCGCGACCAGACGCACGATGCGTTCGGCATCCGCTGCGCCGACCGTGTCTCCGGTGTCGGACAGCCCCTCTGACAGGCGGTCGATCCAGAGGCGCCCATCAGGGTTGAGCATCACCTCGACAACGGCCGGATCGGCAAGATGTCTTGTGATGGCCGCTCCCAAAGCTGTGCGCAGCATGGAAAAACCACGTGCCGCTGCGTCGTTCGTTGTCGCATGGCTGAACATTGTCATTCCCGTTGTCGAGCGGGTCCGGCCATTCCGGACCGCAACGGGGACAAATAGAGGAGGCACGCGTTTCCAGATCGCAACAAGAAATTCGGCCATCATCGTACCGGGGCATACGAAAGCGTATACAAACTGGCAGAGGCGTAGACGGCTAAAAATTTGGCGTATTATCAGTGCATTAGGCTTGAAAATTTTAATCCGACGTTGTCAGGAATTGCGGTGAGCAGAAGAAACCGATTGCAACGATGGCGATGACTGACTTCGCGAGCGTGAAACTTTTGAGCCGGGCCAAATATTAAGTTATGGAAGCAAGTGTCAGGCCCCGCTCATCAACGGCAACGCGTATAATACGATATTTGGATATGGCGAGTGTTTACTGTATCTGGAACTATAAACCGACGCATGATTGGACCCGACACGCTATACATCGACGAAGACGGCGGATTGGCAATATTTTCGATGCGCCGAAGATCGACGTCACACGGCGTCAAAAAATTGCTCGGAAGGTGTGACCCGTGCTTGAATCGACAAGGCGCAAATCTGTTGGTGAAATACAGGCTTTCCGAAGCTTATAACGATTCACACCCTATATTGAGGACTACCCTATTGAGCAGCGACAAGGACATCATTCTCGGTCGTCTGAATGCGATGGCACAGATCGTAACGGCGCACCTTGCGACGACGAAGGTGGAAACCGACCAGCTTCCGGACCTCGTACGTCGGCTTTACGCGTCGCTTTCAGAGGAACAGCCTGTGCCGAACACGGCAGGATTGGCAGCAGCCCGGACAACCAGCAATGTTCCCTCGCCTGCTGAAAAGACAGAACCGTCCGTGACTCTCGACGAGACACCGGCGGAGGCGACGTCGCCCACAATTCTGGCCGTCGAGAAACAGCAGCAGCCAGCCGTCCCGATCAAGGAATCTGTCTTTCCCGACTACATCATCTGCCTGGAAGATGGGAAACAGCTGAAATCGCTCAAACGGCACCTCGCGGCTGCCTTCGACATGACCATTGAGGATTATAAGGCCAAATGGGGGCTGCCTGAAGAATATCCGACCGTCGCGCCGAATTATACGGAAATGCGGCGTCAGGTGGCACAAAAGATCGGCCTTGGAAAGCGTGCTTCCCAGAGTGACGACAAAACGGACGGCACCGATGCGTCTGCGCGGTCGGCCCCGGGAACACCATCACCTACACGAAACAAGGCCAAGGGTGGCCTAAAGGAACGGTCAACCGGAAAAGCGGATGAACATCGACTGGCCAACGCGTTCTCTCGATGATCCGGGGTGACGCGTTAGGTTGATTTGTCAGTCCTTTTTAACAGCGGCGTCGCTGCTTTCATTCGCCTCACGCTCAATGTCTGTCCGGAACCGCCTGTCGCTGGCCAGCCGTCGCCCCAGCATCTCGACGAAACGGTCGTAGCGCTCCGCCCCCTGGGCACGGGCCGCTGAGGCCATGCTGTCCGAAAGACCCGGCATACTGGTGAACCAGAGCCGGATGAACAGCGCGAGCGTCTCGACCGAGATCGACAGGTCGCGCTCGATCCGCGCCTGACGACGATCGAGCCGCTGCACGGCGGCTTCCAGCGACGCTTTGGGATCGCCACCAGCGCCTTCCGGGTCGAGCCAAGCCGCAATCGCGGCTTCGGCCAGCAGGGAGTCCGACATCGACCGTCGGGCGGCCTGCGTCCGCAGCCCCTTCCACAGATGCGGCTCCAGATAGACCGAAAGCCGCTTTTTCTTCTGGCGTACGCCGCTCATGACATCCCCAGATCATTGCCGGGATCAAGAGCCGCCTGACGCGCTTTGCGGGCCAGATCCGCCGTCAGCACGGCATGGAAGTCTTCCTCTTCCATCGGATCGCGCTCACGCTCGCGCATGGGCGCATCACGCGCGGGGTCCTCGTCGCCCTGCGGCGGCGGCGGGTCGGGCTCTTCGGAAACGTCCATTTCCGGCTGACGACGGGCCTCGGTGCCGACAGGATCTTCTTTCTCACCCGCCTCCTTGACCGCATCCTCTGGTGTGTCGGGCTTGACCTCAGGCTTCGATGGCTGCGGACGCGAGGTCCAGTCGTCGGGTGCGACCGGTAATCCTCGTGTCCCCGTCTCCGGCGCGGGCAAGAGCCGTTCCCGAAACCGGCTGTCGCGAAAATATTGCGCCTTTTTTGCCCGAACGGGCGACATCCCCGAGAGCAGGACCAGTTCGTCGGTTGCTGGCAGTTCCTGAACCTCGCCGACGGTGAGCAGTGGTCGGGCACTCTCCTGACGGGACACCATGAGGTGCCCGAGCCATGGCGACAGCCGATGACCGGCATAGTTCTTCTGCGAGCGGATTTCGGTTGCGGTGCCAAGCGCATCGGAAACACGTTTGGCTGTCCGCTCATCGTTGGTCGCGAAGCTGACGCGAACATGGCAGTTGTCAATGATCGAGTTGTTCTGCCCGTAGGCTTTTTCAATCTGGTTAAGCGACTGGGCGATCAGAAACGCCTTGATCCGGTAGCCAGCCATGAAAGCAAGCGCGCTTTCGAAGAAATCGAGCCGCCCCAGCGCCGGGAACTCATCGAGCATCAGCAAAAGACGCTGCCGCCCTTCTGCTCCGGACAAATCCTCGGTCAGCCTGCGCCCGATCTGGTTGAGCATCAGCCGGATCAGGGGCTTTGTGCGACTGATATCCGAGGGCGGGACAACGAAATATAGCGTCGTCGGCCGGGCCGGATTGACGAGATCGCCAATCCGCCAGGTGCTGCGGCTCGTCACCTCGGCCACCACAGGGTCACGATACAGACCAAGGAACGACATGGCCGTACTCAGCACCCCTGATCGCTCATTGGGGGACTTGTTGAGCAGTTCTCGCGCCGCCGACGCCACAACCGGATGGACGCCACGCTCGCCAAGATGGCGCGTGCCCATCATCACGACGAGGGTGGCCGCGATCGAGCGTTTCGGATCGGACAGCAGACTGGCAACACCGCGCAGAGATTTGTCTGGCTCGGCATAGAGAACGTGGAGGATTGCTCCGACGAGCAGGGAATGTGAGGTTTTTTCCCAGTGATTGCGTCGTTCGAGCGAGCCTTCGGGATCGACCAGCACGTCGGCGACGTTTTGGGCATCGCGCACTTCCCACTCACCGAGACGGATTTCCAGTAACGGGTTGTAGGCACAGGATGCCGGATTGGTCGGATCGAATAGGATCAGTCTACCGAAGCGGCCCCGGAACCCGGCCGTAATGGACCAGTTTTCGCCCTTGATATCATGGACGATGGCTGAACCGGGCCAGGTCAGCAACGTCGGGATCACCAGCCCTACGCCCTTGCCCGAGCGCGTCGGCGCGAAGCAGAGCACATGCTCGGGGCCATCATGCCGGATATAGTCGTGCTCCCAACGCCCCAGCACCACGCCATCCTGGCCGAGAAGTCCGGCCTGCTCGATATCGTCGCGTTCGGCCCAGCGGGCCGATCCATAGGTGGAGGTGCGTTTATGCTCCCGCGCGCGCCTGACGGACAGGACCACTGCTGTCAGGAAGGCGAGCACTCCGCCAGATCCGGCGATCCATCCGCCTTCGACGAAAATGTGTGGCGCGTAGGCATCGAACTCGTACCACCACCACGGAAACAGAAATGGCGCATAGAGCGGCCACCGTCCCGCCACCACAGTCCACGGAGGACCGAGTTCCGGCTGGAATGCGAGCCGCCACGCGACCCACTGCGTTGCGGCCGACCAGGCCATAATGACAATCAGGAAACAGAGGCAGAGTTGCCCCCACAGGATACGAGAACCAGACATGAATTCCTCCTGGGCATGGAGGAACTCTGCATGGCGACACGCCCGTCAGTTCAAGACTTTTCCTGGTCAACTGACGGCGCAGGCGTGCGGAGGCGTAAACAAACTGGCGCTGGCGTAAGTATCACTTCCAAACGCCTTCTGGCTTCAGGCAGAACCGGCAAGAGTCAGTTTTTTGTGGGTGGGTGCCTGCTGGTTTCATCGTCCAGCAGACGTTCCGCAGCGACCCACGCCTGATCCGCGGCATCCTTCTCGTCCAGAACATTCGCCGAGACAACTGCGCCATCAAGCAGATAGATCATGAAGTGGGCAAGTTGTTCAGATCGTCCTTCCAGAACGCCGTTCGCCTCTAGAAGCGCCCGGATGGCGTGCCGCAGGCTGCGTTTCTGGAGACGGGAAATCTCGGCGATAGTATCCTGCTTTCCCTTGTATTCCTCAGTCGCGCGAGAGAACACACATCCCGCAAAATCGGGCTGACGAAACCAGGACGTATGCCAGTCGAATACGGCGCGCAGGCGGGCTCTCGGCTCCGCGTGTGCGCTGACAGCCTCGATCAGCGAGGCCTCCAGCGTTTCAATATGTCCTTCAAGGTAGTCGGTCACCAGCCCCTCTTTGTTGCCAAAGTGGTAGTAGATTGCCGTCTTCGCGACCTGCGCGGTGGCGGCGATGTCATCGACACTGACCTGGTGGAAACCCGAACGGGCAAAGAGGGAGCCCGCTGTCGTCAAGAGAGTAGCCCGACTATCGGGACCGTTCCGCTTTCTGCGGAGTTTTTGCTGTGGCACGTCCATGACCTCACAGGAATTCGCATCAATCCGTCTCACTCATAATCGGAACGTTTTGTGCGTCAACAAGTTCAAGGCGCAGATCAAGCCACAGCTACTCCCTTTCCACAAGTTAATAAAGCGATATCAAATGTACCGGTCGTTCATACACGGGACGTTGTCTGATTAGTTGACTGCCTCCAGGGCCGCTGTCGGAACTGGTTTGTCCGCTTTCATTTCGGCCAGTTGCCAGTCCCAATACGCCTTGCTCGAATTTAGCCGCATCGCCGCACCTTCGAGCACAGATCGCGCTTCACTGGGATACCGCCGGAGAACAGGCACAATGACATTGTCAATCCAGCCATCGCCATGCAGAGCATCGACCTCGACATGCTCGCTGTAATAATCCAGAATCGATGGTTGATCGTTGCCAATACCGACGCGGCGGCATCCCGAGAGCAATTTGGCGTATTGGTCGGGATCCGAGAGTTCCGTAATTGCGAGCGCACAGATCGAGCGGAAATATTCCCGCCGGTTAAAGGCGAAATAAAGCAGCAGATTATACCCCGAGAGGCCCTCCCAACCCAACGCATCGACAAACTGGGTCGGATTATCTTCAATCTTGAGATAGTCGAGCAGGTCGCGATAGAGACGCACATGCGTGCGGGCTGGGTTGCCCTGCCCCATCTCATCCCAGAAATTGTGGGCGACTTCCATGCGGACATCTTCGTCGATACCGACAAGAGACAGCACGATCAGGTCATAAAAACGCATATTCAGCGCGTAATCAGTCGTAAAATACTTGATAATCTGCAGTCGCGACGCGTCGGTTTTCATGAAATCAAATACCGCGTGGTTATACCCGGAATGGCTCTTCCAGAGGGATTTGATGGCGTCGCCAATTGCCTCCGGCTCGACGTCGGCCGGGATTGGACCGGCCTGGCTCAATTCCCACTCCATCCACGAAGCTTCGATCGCACGGCGGGCTCGCAACAGTTCGATGCTGTACTGATTGTCAGTAAGGCCCGGGTGCGGTCTGGAAAGCTGCAGACCATAGAGGTCATGCAGGACCCGATGGACGGTCTTCCGTGCCGCAAGGTCGCTCTGTGCAAACGCCATATCACAGCACCGATGCGTGAGCGCCTCCAACTGACCCGAGGCTCCGCGAGATGCGAGGAACGTATCGGCATTGTCGTTGGAAAGTGCATTGTTCACCAGACGGCGCAGCACCTGCGGCGTGTCGTCATCGATGTTGATCTCCGGTCGCGCAAAAGCAGCGCCGCCAGCATGTGTCAGCATAAAGCAGTTCCTTGCAATGTGTGTACAATCTGGAAACAGCTCGCGACCTGTAGATTGCACAGTGACGAAACGGTCGGTTTTGAGTCAAGAAAAAAGACCATACTGACGCGTATTCGTCATAATTGCAGAGGCGGAACCGAAGGCCTAGCCGCAGGTGTAATGCTTTTGCGAAAGTACGATCCGCGCAGTATGTTGTTTTTAGGTAGTTTTACAGACACTCCGTGGTCGGAAGCGGCGTAAAGCCGCAGCACTTCGAATCGCACTGACTGTTCTGTTCCTGATCCAGCCAGCGGGAAATCTCACAAGAACGTGAATGTTTCGAGCCTAAAACACCGCGCCACGACCGACAGGCGCACGCCACGACCCGCCACGATACTCCTTACCACATTGTTTTATCGCGGTTTTCTATTTGCCTGCGTGCTGATGAGAGGCACGATGGCACCCATCTGAGCTTCAAGAAAAGGCAGGACGATGCGCGCAAAAGACGCTACAGTGTCGACATCGCCCCGTGTCATTCTCGACCCTACCGGTCATGGAGACGGTAATGGTGAGGGTCTGCGGGCGCTGATACGAGCCCTCGCCCGGCAGGCGGCGCGGGATTACATTGAACATGAAAACGGACCGATCCGTACACGATCGGAGGACTGACAGGATGTCTTCATGAAGGTCGCGCTCTACGCCCGCTATTCTTCTGACAACCAGCGCGATGCTTCCATTGAGGATCAACTGAGGCTGTGCCGGGAATATGCTGCCCGTCAGGAGTGGAACGTCGTCGACAGCTATAGCGACAGAGCGGTTTCGGGGGCCTCCCTGCTTCGTCCTGGCATTCAGGAACTGATGCAGGACGCGCAGCGTGGGAAGTTTTCGATCATTCTCGCCGAAGCCATGGACCGTCTTTCGCGCGATCAGGAAGATATCGCCGGGCTGTTTAAACGAATGAAGTTTGCCGGGGTGCGGATCATCACGCTTTCAGAAGGCGACGTCACCCAACTCCATGTCGGGCTCAAGGGCACTATGAATGCCCTCTTTCTGCAGGATCTGGCAGACAAAACGCGGCGCGGCATACGGGGACGCGTTGAAGCCGGTAAATCGGGCGGCGGTCTGTGCTATGGGTATGACGTCGTCCGAAAATTTGACGCCGCCAGCGAAGCTGTCCGCGGAGAGCGGTCGATCAACCTCAGCGAAGCCGCGATCGTGCGGCGCATCTTTCGTGAATATGCAGACGGCAAGGCGCCTAGGGCCATTGCGCTCGATCTGAATGCGGAAGGGATTGTCGGACCGTTGGGAGGTGCCTGGGGACCATCCACCATCCACGGCAACCGTGACCGCGGCACCGGCATCCTCAACAACGAGCTTTATATTGGCCGACTGATCTGGAACCGCCTTCGCTATCTGAAGGATCCGGAAACTGGCAAGCGCGTCTCCCGCCTGAATCCAGAAAGTGAATGGATTCTGCAGGAGGTTCCTGAACTTCGCATTATTGAGCCCGGCCTATGGGAAGCTACCAAGGCGCGTCAGGCAACGACAACGTGGTCACAAAAGACGCGTGGCGACGGCGTCCATCCTCTGAACAGTCTCAAGCGCCCTCGGCACCTCTTCACCGCGATGACACGCTGCGGCTGCTGTGGCGGTGGTTTTTCAATGATCTCAAAAAACCTGCTTGGCTGCTCGACTGCGCGCAACAAGGGCACCTGCGACAATCGTATGACCATCCGGCGGGACATGCTCGAAAAGTCTGTGCTTAACGGGCTACGGACGCGCCTCATGGACCCTGCTCTGTTCAAGGAGTTCTGTGATGAATTCACTCGGGAGGTCAATCGCGTGCGAATGGAGCGTGGCGCAGATCTCGCTGCGATGCGCGCGGAACTACCCCGTGTTGATCGCGAACTGGACAAGGCGATCCAGGCCATTCTCGACGGCGTGCCCGGCGTCAAATTGAAGGACAAGATCGGACGGCTGGAGGCCCGCAAGGAAGAACTGATGGCTCTGCTCGCCGACGCACCCCAGCCGCCTCCTCTGCTGCATCCAAACATGGCTGTGATCTACAGGGAACGCATCGAAGCCCTTTACGAAAACCTTCAGAAAGAAAATGAGAGTCTTGAAGCAGTCGAGAGGATGCGCGCTCTGGTCTCACGGATCAAACTGATTCCACAGGATGGAGAGCTTGCGATCTTCCTTGAAGGAGACCTCGCTGCAATTCTGAACTTCTCGTCCAACAAAAAAAGCGCCGCAGTCCATCCGGACCACGACGTTCTTCAGTCGTTCATTGAACAGGATACATTGGTTGCGGGGGCAGACAACCAACGATACTTGCGATTGGTAGACCGCGAGATACCCCGCCTTGCCGCATGACAGAGTTACCGTGCCAGAGCGCACGGGCGCATCCAATCAGAATCCTTGTCGCAAGCTTGTGCCGCATATATGATCCACAAACAGGGTCTATTTGTAAGGCAACCAGCCATGTCTGAGACCATATTCCTCTCCGAAGCTTTCGATCCATCGGGGCTGATCGCGGCAGAACGACTGAGCAGCATATTGCACATCACGAGGGGCGAACTGGCCGTAACACTGGGACTGTCGCGCGATGCCGTCTCCAAAAGCGCACGCCTCAGCCGTCCCGCCACGCAGGCGAGGCTGCGCGACATGGTCGAGATTCTCAATCGGGTCCGGCCATGGGCGGGTTCAGCCCAACAGGCTTTTGCGTGGTACCGGGCGCAGCCCCTGCCCTCGTTCGGGGATCAGACTGCCGAGGCGCTCGTCCGGGAGGGCCGCGCCAATGCCGTCCGGCGCTACCTCGACCGGATTACGACCGGCGGGTACGCTTGAGATTCACCGGACGCGTATTTCGGGCTTATAATCCTCGCTGGTCTTTCACCCCCTTGTCAGGCGACGGTGCGGCACGTCACGGAGGACGGTTCAATCCGGTTGGCACGGCTGCCCTCTATACCTCACTACGCATGGAGACCGCCTGGCTCGAAGCCCAGCAGGGCTTCCCGTTTAAGCCGCAGCCTCTGACCATCTGCGCCTATGATGTCGATAGCGAACCTGTCCTCGATCTGACCGATCTGTCCGGCCTCCACGATCTTGGCTTTTCCCCCGCCACCCTCGCCTGTCCCTGGGAAGACCTTGCCGGCCAAGGCAAGACAC
The DNA here is from genome assembly GCF_011753235.1 of Asaia sp. As-1742. NCBI lineage: Bacteria > Pseudomonadati > Pseudomonadota > Alphaproteobacteria > Acetobacterales > Acetobacteraceae > Asaia > Asaia sp. As-1742. Next base: position 44,832 of record NZ_VWWA01000009.1, read on the forward strand.
CGCCGTCATGGGAACTGGCAAGGACGTTGATAACCAGCGGGGTGGCTGGCATCGTCGTCCCCAGTTTTACCCCCGAAGCGACGGAGAATGACAGGAATCTTGTCTTCTGGAACTGGTCAGACAGTCTTCCCTCCCGCGTCATCATCATTGATGATGAGAGGCGCCTGCCGGCGACCCCAGCATCATGGCTGTAAGCCGACGCTAGAAAAAATGGTCGAAAGTTATTATTATCTTCGTGCGGTAATATTCCAAATACCTGATATCCCCGCCGTTTAAATTCAACATAAGAACCATGCGCGAGCATATATTTAACATGGCAGACAATCCTTCTTCAGATGCCTTTTATTTCTCGCGTCGATTTGCAGTCATCGATATCTCGACCCCTGATAAAAAGGTCGATGAAACGGGACTTCTCGCACTTACCGGCAACAAGATCGTTCTTGGCGAACCTGGCTTGGGCAAAAGCAAGGTCATGGAGGAACTAGCGCGTCAGATTGGTATAAAACCGGTTACCGCGATCCGCTTTATCAACGCCAAAAACCCGCAAAGATTGGTGCATGTTGGCAAACCGTTGCTGATCGACGGCCTTGATGAAGCTATGTCGCGTCGAGAAGGCGATGCAGTGGACGCGATTCTGGCCCAGCTAGAGGAAGCCGGTTCGCCAACATTCATCTTGTCTTGCCGATCGCGCGAATGGCAAGCACGTAGCTTGACGACTCTTCGTCAGTTGTATGATGCCGACCCAACAATCGTTACGCTCGAACCGCTCGATCGCACCGAGGCTTACCATTATCTCGCCATGCAAAATCCAGACGTAGATGCGGATCACGTACTCGATCACCTCGCAGCGCACAATCTGGATGAGCTCTATCGCAATCCTTTGACGCTCAGTTTGATGGGGCGCGTAGCCGAGAGGGACAGCTTTTTACCAGCGACACGCGGTGCCTTGTTCGAGAGAGCCTGCACTCTTATTTGGCCTGAGCACAACTCTGATCGACAAGATAGCGAGTTGGCGCAGCTTACCGCACACCAAGCAATCAATGCTGCTGGAGCGATCGCCGCCAGCTTGATATTCGCCGGTGCAGAAGCTGCCAGCGTGGCTGGAGCAGCGCAAGCTCAACCGAATGACCTTCGGCTCGTCGACATTGAAACTCTGCCGCAGGCCCAGGCTGCGCCGGTGATATTTACGTCCAAACTATTCCAAAGTTGCGGTCCGTTACGGGCCAAGCCCATTCATCGGGTCATAGCGGAATATCTTGGCGCACAATGGCTTGCACGCCAAGCGAACTCTCCGCGCACGCAGCGACGTTTGTTCGCGCAATTACATTCATACGGCACTGTACCTTCCAGCTTACGCGGTCTGCACGCATGGCTCGCCTATCACAGCTCAACTATGGCCGAAGAGGTGATCTCCGCAGACCCCTATGGCGTCCTTCGCTATGGTGAAACGACAAATCTGACGCCGCATCTGGCGGATTGCCTATTCGAAGCTCTTTGTGCGCTGGCCAAGGATGATCCTTGGTTCCGGGCTGCAGACTGGGGAAGACAGACGGCTGAAGCACTGATGATTCCTGTGCTCAAGCCTAAAATCGCGTCGATCGTCGAATCGACAACAAACAGTTTGCATCTTCGCTCTTTGTTCATTGAAGGACTTAAGGATTCTTCCCTCGCTGCTGAACTCGCAGACACACTTGAGAACATTGTCTTATCCCAGGCCCATACCTTTAGAGAAAGATGCGATGCAGTCGATGCGTTGCTACCGTACCGTGACTTGGTCTGGTGCCGCACCACGGTTACTATATTGCTCAATCAGGCCAGCCATGATGCACCGCAATTGGCACGTCATATCATCCAGCATATCAATGCCGATGTGACCGATGAACAACTCGCCACTACCCTGTTCACCGAAATGGGGATCATCAATTGCCCCATCCCACGCCAAAAAAACAAACGCTTTCGTAGCGTTTGGTATTACCAACGTCTGTTTGAATCGATCTCATCAGATCGCCTGACCGACTTACTAGACTTGATTATCGATTATACCGAACTAATTCACGACGACGATTGGACAAATCTCGGCACTGCTGCCGACATTGTAGCCCAACTTGTCGTTCGTACCATTGAGGAAACTAAACTTGGGGCGCTCCAAGCCGCTGCAGTCTGGCGTTGGCTCACAGTTATCGAGCGAGCACACTGCTCCCATCACGATATCCAAAAGATTCTTTCAGAGCGACTTTCGACAAATGCTTCCCTACGACATGCAATTCAAAGCCATGCCTTAGAAAGCGACCGCCGCGGAGAGACTTTGTCGGAAACCTCCATATATATGCAACGTCGGTTAGTAGGGCTCTGGGCACGACCCGATGATCTAGCTCAGGTGCTTGATCGGCTTCTTCAGAACACCACGACGCGTCCAGATTCACAACGAGACTGGATAGATCTCCTGAATATTGGCTGGGGGCCAGACGGGCTCAGTCCAGAGGGACGCGCTGCAGTGAGAGCATTCGGACGCGGGAATAAACTGGTCACGGATTGTCTCCATCTCCTCGACAATCCAGAGACACCGGCTTGGAAGATCCAACAGGAGGAGGAGAATGCAAAAAGAGGGCGTGAACGCCAAGAAGCGTTTAGCAGGGCACGTATCCACTATGAGAACTTGCGCGTTGACCTTCGCACCGGGATATTAAATGCAATCCAGCAGCCCGCCAAAGCCTACTTCAGCAACTTCCGTGAGCTGCCGAGCGAAATACCTCCCCATGAGCGCCTAGCCGAGTGGCTCGGACCAAACTTACGCGATGACGTACTTGTGGGGCTAGAAGCGGTGCTGCACCGTACCGATCTACCGACTGCGACTGAAATCGCCACCGGCTTCGCACATGATGAAATCTATAAACATAGCTACGCTATCATGGCAGGTTTCTATGAGAGAATGAGAAACGGCAGAGGTATCGCTGATCTACCCGATCCCGTGAAGAAGACCGCATTGCTTCTTTGCTATGACGACCACGGTTGGAACCTCGAGAGCGAAAAGCAGGCCCTCCTACAAGCTCTCGAGACGGATGTAGTTCGGACACCAACGGCACGACTATCTTTTGCGCGGCTTTGGATCGAACCGGCGCTCGTGGCAGCTAAAGAGTACGTCCCCGGCCTTTATCTGCTTGTTCATAATCCCGATTGGCAGGCGACCGGTGCGATGTTGGCGGCTGAATGGCTAATAACGTTTCACGATATTCCCGAAAAAGTCGAAGCCATTTTAATCGACTGCCTGACCCATAGCGCTGCCTTCAATGCACTGCGTAATGTAGCGGAGATGCGCGAAAGAACGATACTCCGTAATTTCAAACATATGCAATTCTGGCTTGCGATCGACATACTTGTAAGGTTCGAGAAGACACTACCCGATATTGAAGGCATAGGTGCGCACAATCCAGAATTTATCTGGTTTCTACGTAACCGTTTCCAATTTGAAAGACGTGGCAAGATGCTGCCACTGTCGATCAAACAGGCGGAATGGATTATCAGCGAATTCCGCAAGGAGTGGCCATATGCAGTTTTGGAAGGCAGCAGCACGGGCGACGAAAATGATTATGATGCAACAGATTTTTTACGTTCGTTGATCAACCTTATCGCAAACGACACAAGTGTAAATGCGAGTAACGTGTTACAACGCCTGATAGGCGCGCCCACGGACAGCTATTCAGACCTAATCCGTCATGCAGCAGCAGAGCAGCGTCAAAAACGCGCAGAGAAGGATTTTACGATAATAACGCCCGGTACACTGAGCACTCTCTTGGAAGACGGACCGCCCGGTAATATTGAAGATTTAAAAAATTTAGTGCTCGAAGAGATGGACATAGCTCGTCGTAAGTTTCTTGGAGACGACCTGGATACGGCCACCATCTTTTGGAGTGATAACGGCATTCCGCGTGACGAGAACACATGTCGCGACAGATTGGCAGCGATAATCAGCCCCGACCTTGGGCGCTACAATATCCAGCGGATTACCGAAGCGGATATGCCGATGACTAAGCGCGCTGACCTCGCCTTTGCATGTGGAACGATGCAGTTACCCGTAGAAATCAAAGGCCAGTGGCATAAGGACGTCTGGGACGCTGCAACCGACCAACTCGACGTCCAATATTTGGTCGACTGGCGATCCGAGCAGCGCGGTATCTACTGTGTGCTATGGTTTGGCGATACTCCATCATCGACTAGGCGCCGATTGAAGTCGCACCCCGACGGGGTTCCGGCCCCTACGACCGCTGATGAAATGCGGGACATGCTGATTGCCAGGATTCCAACGGCGCGGCGAGCGCTAATCGATGTGGTGGTATTCGACTTCACCGCGGGAAATCCTGGAGCCATCCTCTGATACACTACGATAAATGCGGCGGCAGCAACTGCGGCAGCCGGCCATGTGCGACGTTGCCCACACACTCATCGGTCTGAAACAATATATATCGCAATTGGTTGCGGGTTGGCTGCCCCGATTTGAACCTGCGAAATTAAGGGTCTGATTTTGTTTGTGTTTATTTTCGCCCTGCCCTGCACCCAAAGAAAAACCCCACGAACCTATTGGTTTCGTGGGGTTTTCTTAATTCAGTTGATTGCGGGGGTAGGCAACCAACGATACTTGCGATTGGTGGACCGTGTGATACCTTACCTCGCGGCATAATCGCATATATATTTTACACTACGTAAAAAATGACCAAATCGTGCCGTCGCTTATCTACAATCAATTCAAGGATATAGTCGAACTTCAAAAGTAATCGCTTGGTGACTTTCCAAGCGAGCGGCGGAACATTGCCGAAAAGGCGCTGGGGCTGTCATATCCGCACGCAAGGGCGACATTCAAGATCGACTGCCCTTCCGCCAGGAGAGCCAGCGCATGCAATAAACGCGCCTGCTGCCGCCAATGAGCGAAACTCAAGCCGGTCTCGCGCCGAAATAGCCGCATGAAGCTCGATCGACTCATATGCAGCGCGCCGGCGGCTTCCTCCAGAGGGACATCGCGGGCAGGATCGCTTTGTATCCATTCACAGAAGCGCGCGAGTGGCCTGTGCCGGGGATGAGGCAGGTTGAGCGGCTCGACAGGCAGGAACGCCAATTCCAGCAACAGCAGCCGCGTAACGGCACGGCCAAGCTCCCCGTCTCGTGGCGTGTCGGCAAGTGCAGCGAGCCGCAGGATCAATTCGCGCAGCAACGGCGTCACCGCCACCACCGCGCAAGCGTCAGGCAGCTCTTTCACCTCGGCCTGGTCGATCAGCAACGCGCGGAACTGCACGGTGGCGTAGCTTTTCGTCTCGTGCCCGATGCCCGCCGGAACCCAAACCGCCCGGCTCGGCGGCACGACCCATGTGCCCCCTGCCGCCGTGACGGAAACGGTACCGCTGATCGCGTAGATGAGCTGCGCCTGAGGATGCGCATGGCGGACACCTACGAAGCGGTACGCGTCCTTGCTGACGACCGTGATCCGGTCAATAGCGGCCCGCTCCAGCATTTCCGATGTGATCCGATCGCGACGATAAATGCCCTTCGCCTGAGAGAATATCATCCCTTTCGGAGCTATCATAGCGCCAGTCCAGAATCAGGCCTCCGTGTCCTACCATGTTTGCGATCGCCTTCCTCGCCAGCCATTCCGTCCAGCCGCGCTTCATGGCGCGGGCGGCTATCAATGCAACCGGTGCGAGCCTTCGCGCCCGGTTCGATACGCAGATGGGGCAACTGCTTTCCGTCGTGCCGCGACTTACAGGCGGCCGCCAGGACTGACGGCATCCTGGCGGCCGTACACGGCCATGCTCGCTGCCCCCTTCCCGCACGCAACGGACATCATTCATGTTGAAAAACCCGGAAACCAAATACCGCCCTTTCATCACGCCCGTCGGCCTGCCGGATCGGCAATGGCCGTCACGGCGGCTGACCGCGGCCCCGCGCTGGCTGTCCACCGATCTGCGCGACGGCAATCAAGCATTGGCGAATCCCATGGGGGTGGAGCGCAAGCTCCGCTTCTACGACATGCTGGTCGCGATCGGCTTCAAGGAAATCGAGGTCGCCTTTCCCTCGGCCTCGCAGACCGAATTCGACTTCGTGCGCCGCCTGATCGACGAGGACAAAATCCCCGATGACGTGACGATCCAGGTTCTGACGCAAGCGCGGATCGATCTGATCGCCCGAACGTTCGAATCGCTGGACGGCGCCCGCCGCGCCATCGTCCATCTCTACAACGCCACGGCGCCGCTGTTCCGGCGTGTGGTTTTCGGCATGGAACGCCATGAGGTCGTCGATCTGGCGGTCACGGGCGTCACGGCGATGCGCGAAGAGAGCCTGAAGCGCCCCGGGACGGCCTGGACTTTCGAATATTCGCCGGAGACCTTCTGCTTCACGGAACCCGAGTTCGCGCTAGAAATCTGCGAGCGGGTGCTCGACGTGTGGCGGCCCACGCCGGAGCGTCCGGCCATTCTGAACCTGCCGGCGACGGTCGAGGTCGCGATGCCGAACGTCTATGCCGACCAGATCGAGTGGTTCTGCCGCCACATCTCGCGGCGGGATGCCGTCGTCATCAGCGTTCATCCCCACAATGATCGCGGCACCGGAATCACCGCCGCCGAGCAGGCGCTTCTCGCCGGCGCGGATCGGGTGGAAGGTTGCCTGTTCGGCAATGGCGAGCGGACGGGAAACGTGGATATCATGACCCTGGCGCTGAACCTCTACACGCAGGGGATCGATCCCGGCCTGTCCTTCCCGGCGATGCACCGGATTGTCGAAACCGTCGAGCACTGCACCGGAATCCCGGTTCATCCCAGGCACCCCTACGCGGGAGATCTGGTGCATACGGCCTTTTCAGGCTCGCATCAGGACGCCATCCGCAAGGGTTTCGCCGCGCATGAGCAGCGTAACGACGGCGTATGGGAGATGCCGTATCTGCCGATCGACCCGATTGATATCGGCGAGACCTACGAAGCCGTCATCCGCGTGAACAGCCAGTCCGGCAAGGGCGGCGTCGCCTGGGTCCTGGAACAGGATCGGAGCCTGAAGCTGCCCAAGCGCATGCAGGCGGATTTCAGCGCCCATGTCCAGAAGCTGGCCGACGAAATCGGTCGCGAACTCGATGCCGCCGATATCTGGCGGTGCTTCGAGATTTGCTATTTGCCCTGCCCGACCGACCGGTTCGTGCTGGTAGATTACGAGGAGCGCGGTCCGGCGGGTCAGCGGCTTTTCGTCGGCCGCATCGCCATCGACGGCAAGGTCCGCTCGCTCTCGGGGCGCGGTAACGGCCTGATCTCCGGGATCGTGGCAGCACTCGCAGACGCAGGCGGCCCCTTGCTGGACGTCGTGGACTATCAGGAACATGCGATGGGTCGCGGCACGGATGCGCGCGCGGCAGCCTATGTCGAATGCCGCACGGCAGAGGGCCGGGCGGTATTCGGCGCGGGCATCGATCCCGAGGTTGCGACGGCCTCCGTCCGTGCGCTGCTCAGCGCGGCAAACAACGCCCTGTAGAACATGAAGACGCCGCATGAGGAAGAAACCATGACCCGTTCCCACGAGAGCATCGTCGACGATCAGTTCGGCGATCAGGCGCAAGCCTATGTGAGCAGCGCCGTCCACGCGGGCGGCGAAGATCTGGACGCGCTTGAATCGATCGCCGAACGCGACAAACCCGATCATGCCCTCGATCTGGGATCGGGGGGCGGGCATGTCGCCTATCGGCTCGCGCGCCATTCCAGGGCCGTCACCGCGGTCGATCTCTCGGCGGCGATGCTGAAGGCGGTCGACGACACAGCCAGCCAGCGCGGCCTGTCAAACATCGAAACCCGTCCCGCTGCGGCCGAAAGGCTTCCAGTCGGCGATGCCACGTTCGATCTGCTCGCCTGCCGGTTCAGCGCCCATCACTGGCGCGACTGGCAGGCGGGCCTCCGCGAGGCGCGCCGCGTTTTGAAACCTGGTGCCATGGCGATCTTCATCGACGTCGTATCGCCGGCCTACCCGCTGTTCGACACGCATTTGCAGGCGATCGAGCTGCTGCGCGATCCGTCCCACGTTCGCGACTATACGGAAGGCGAATGGGCCGCAGCACTCGGTCACGCCGGTTTTCGGATACGCGGCACGATCAAGCGGCGCCTGCGCATGGATTTCGGATCGTGGATCAGCCGAATGCGAACGCCCGATGCGCATCGCGCGGCCATACGATCGCTCCAGCATCTGGCATCCGCCGAAACCACCACCTATTTTGCTATCGAGCCCGATGGCTCCTTTTCAATCGACGCTTTGCAGATCGAAGCGACCGCCTGCAGGGCGCGCACACTCTGATCGGGGAATAACCGGCTTACCGGCATCGAGGGCAGCAACCCATGAATAGACAAGCCAGTCAAAACCAAGAGGTCTCGCTCACGACACGATGGGCAACCCTGGACGACCTTCCGGCACTCCGATCGCTCATGGCGCGCGCCATCGACGCCTTGCAGACCGGCTTCCTCTCTCCGGAGCAGATCGCCGCCAGTCGCGCGATCATGGGCCTCGATACCCAGTTGATCGAGGATGGCACCTACCTCATCGCCGAGAAGGACGGGGTCGTGGCGGGTTGTGGCGGATGGAGCAGGCGCGCCACCCTGTATGGCGGCGATCATAGCGAAGGACTGCGCAACCCCAAGCTGCTCGACCCCGCCAAAGATCCGGCGAAGATCAGAGCGATGTACACACATCCGGACTTCGCCCGACAAGGCATCGGACGGCTGATCCTGCGCAAATGCGAGAAGGCCGCCGCTGATCATGGCTTCTCCGCCGTTGAGTTGATGGCGACGCTGAGCGGTGAGCGGCTGTATGGACAGTGCGGCTTCATCCCGATCGAACGCATCCAGGCGGTCGCGAACGGCGTGACTGTTCCGCTCTTGAGAATGCGAAAAATGCTTGAAGCGTCCGATTAACATGCAATGGGCTGCGCGAACGCGCTCCTATGGTACTGATATCGAGAAAGCCGAAGTCATCCACCACGATGTTCACCGGTACTGCTTCATTGCTCGATCGGTGAACTTCCCGATCACCTACGCACCGAAGTTCGAGATGCTGCAAGGATGACACCCCCTTTCCTGAAACTCGATCCTGGTCGGAGCACCGGAGTACACCTTCCGGTGCCACCGCGAGCCGAAAACTCATTATTTACTTACGTCAACGCGATCAGACGTCATGGATCGGATAACATAAGCCGGCATTTTCCCTGGGTGTGCATTCGACCGAGAATCACTGCAGGCTGCTGCCCCTAACAGGTGCCGGATCACGGTCGTCGCGTGGTCCGGGTGCCAAATGCCGACCGATCAGGCAAGCTGCGGTCGATGACGGTCCAACCTGCGGAGGCCTGATGCTCCTTCTCGACCATGTCTCGATCGGCGTTCCCGATCTCGACGCTGCCCGACCATTCTATGACTCCATCATGGAGGCACTCGGCGCGTCGAAGGTCTATGATCGCCGCGATGCCCTCGGCTACGGCGCGCGCTGCTCGGCCGATGACGTCGCGTCAAGTTGCCTTGCCGTGTATCTGGACCCGAGCCCGATCACCATGAACCGACGCCACTGGTGCTTTAAGGCGTTGACCCGTGAGCAAGTCGACGATTTTTATCGTCGCGGGCTGGCAGCCGGAGGTCGATCAGACGGAGAGCCTGGTCTTAGGCCCGCTTATCATGAGCACTATTACGCGGCGTTTCTGCTCGACCTGGCTGGCAACAGGATCGAAGCCGTCTGCCATGCAAAAGAAACCGCCAGAGCAGTGATCGAACACGGATAAGCGACGCTGCAAACGTAGCGCCTTTGTCGGACATGGTCGCACGATTGGTCGAATTCTCTCCCTCAGAGGCGTCCTTGCCGACGATCCTCGCTCAGCTTCAAGATTGGCCGTCTGACGAGCGTTTCCGGCTGTACGCGCTCCCACAACGTTTCGGTACCCTCTTCCTTCGCACGCTGTTCCCAGCGCCGGATCCAGTCTTCGGCGCTCCTGATGCGCCCGGGATGTATCTCATCCAACAGTTTGTAGTCGCGCGTGATGATGCCGTGCTTCCACTGGTTCCAGAAGCCAGTGAAGTTCTCCCGGAAACTCATCGTACTCTTGTCGGCAGGATCTGCGTTATACGCAGCCGGCTGATCTGCGACCGCCCGAATGGGCGCGAAGTACGTTTCCAGATCGGTGTCCACATAGCGTGCCGGATGCCCTGTTACACGCTCGAACGCGGCGGCGAGATCGGCATATCGGACATGCTCGATCGCGACCTCGAGATCCATCCCGTTGGCGCGTGCCGGGTTGTCGAACAGCCAGCGGACGTAATAAGCGCAGTCATCGAGCGCGACATGCGCCACGGCCCCTTCGCCCAAGGGCACGCGCCAGGTCAGCACGCCATCTTCCAGCCGGGGTGGCATCGGCGTGCCCCCTGAAAAGGCCATTTCCATGTAGGGCCCGGTGGTGAACAGCGCCGCCCCCATGCGATCGCCGTTGGTTCGGGTCTGATCCAGTATCCATTCACCGATCCGCCCCTTGCCGTCGTAATGCCCGGTGCGGAACATCGAGCGATACCCGGCTTTCTTGAGCGTATAATCGAGATTGCCGTAAACGAAGAACTTGACCCCTTCCTCCAGCGCGATTTCATACGCCCGGATCGCCCAGTACATCTCGGTTTTCTCGCCGGCGTTGAAGCCGTCTATGTTGACGAAAGCTCCATCGCAAGCCCGCAATCCCTCGCGAAGGGTGATCTCATCCGCGAACGTCCCTTCGAGGAACGACACGCCCATCAGCGAAGCCAGCGACCTAGCACGGGCCGAGCCGGCATCACGCGTCAGGGCGAGCACCGAATAGCGGCCATCCTCGACAAGACCGCGCACGACCGGCAGCCCCTGCGCGCCGGACGCACCGATCACGAAAATTCTAGAAACGTTTGGCATGTCCGGCTCCGATGTGTTGATGCCGAACAGTGTAGCTCTTATGATAGGAGTATGTCGACTCTGATTATCAGAGTGACACGGCAGCTATTGCAAGGAGGCGTTCGGGACGATGCGATCCAAAGGGTTCGACGGAATGGCATGCTCGATCGCGGAGGTGATGAGCGCCCTCAACGACCGCTGGGGGCTTCTGATCATGCGGGACCTGCTTCTCGGCCTAACACGCTTTGACGATTTGCAGCGATCGAGCGGCGTCACGAATGCGACTCTCTCCGATCGCCTCAAGTGCCTGGAGGCGTCGGGTCTCATCGAGCGTCGCCGATATCAGACGCGTCCCGATCGCTACGAGTATTGTCCGACGCCTAAAGGGCTCGACATGGCGTTGATCATGCAGGCGCTGGTACAGGTCGGGGACAAATGGCGACAAAGGCGTAATGAGGGCGCTCCCTTGCGTTTCGTCGACGCGAACTCTGGCCGAGCATTGAGGTTGGGGCCAGTCGATGCCGAAACGGGGGAGATCGTGACTGCACCGAAGATCACGGTCCAAGCGGGGCCCGACGCGGACGAGATCATGCAATGGCGGATCGCGCGGGGTTGGCGAATTCCTTCATGAAGAGAGTCTCTGCCTCCCGCGCGACTTCGACGACGTCGAGGCTGAGTGCGAGTCCCGCCTCGTCGAGCGCGTGAAGGGCGAACCATCGCGCTTCGAGGGCATCGTCTCCAGCGATCAGCTGGCCTGACGTCCACCGGCAGAGCACAGCGATCAAAATGAAATGCTGACGAAGCCGACCATGCTCATCATGATCGAAGGCATCGACCGCCGTAAACACGCGCAGCGCTTCGGCGTGAACCCCCGTCTCCTCCAGCAGTTCGCGAACCGCCGCATTTTCGATGGTCTCTCCCGCCTCAATCTTGCCGCCAGGAAATCCCCAGCGCCCGGCATCCGGCGGGTTAGCCCGCCGCACCAGGAGTATCCTGCCCTCGTGAAATACGGCCGCGATCGTCGCCGCAATCGGGCGAAATGCCGGGGCGACAGGAAGAGACAAGGGGATTTCGGTGGGCATGGCGGCTCCGTTCGATTTCATGACTCGCTTCTGGCGACGCTAATTAGCCATTGCCTCACGATGATCTGGTCCGTTTCTGAAAGCGGCTCCGAAATTTCGCGCTCCAACGCCTGCACACGCTCCCGGCATCGCCGCAACAGCGACTGGCCGTTCGGCGTCAGCTCAATTTGCAGGATGCGCCCATGGATTCCATGCGGCAACCGCTGGATCGTTCCGGCGCGCTCCAGATTGGAGACGATCACGCTCACCGTTTGAGGTGTCAGCATGGCAAGCCGAGCTACATCGGCGCTCGAAATGCCAGGATAAGCCTTCAGCATCGTCATCACCGCGAATTGAGGCGCCGTGACGTCGAGATCCGCCAGCGCCCTGTCCATCCTATGCCGATAGGCGCCGGCCGCCTGACGGAGCAGATAGCCGAGATAGGCGGCCTCGCCGCGTTTGCCTTCACCGGGGCGAGGAATGGATGGATCATCGGGAGGCTTGCGCATAATGTAAGAACTCTGATAATATGTTCGTACTCTGATATACGCCACCCGACGGTCGAACGCCATCGCCGTCGCGCGGGAGACATCGCATGGATAAAACGCTCTTTCTCGCCGGCGCCACGGGCACGATCGGCAGTCGGCTCGTTCCGCTGCTCCTCGCGGAGAAATGGCGGGTCGTGGGCACGACGCGCTCCACGGAAAAAGCCACGAGACTGCGCGAACGCGGTGTCGAACCAGTGGTCGTGGACGTTTTTGAATCGGCTGCATTGATCGACGCCGTCGCGGCAACGAAACCCGAAATCGTCGTTCACCAGTTGACCGATCTGCCGCCGAGGCTCGATCCGGCGAGAATGGTCGAGGCGACAGCCCGCAACGCCAGGATACGCGACGAGGGAACCCGGAATCTGGTAGAGGCGGCGATACGCGCGGGAGTGCGGCATTTCATCGCGCAGAGTGTCGCCTTCGCCTACGCGGAAGGCCCGACACCTCATACTGAGGAAGACGCCCTCGCGATCGAAGCGGAGGGTCGCGCAGGGATCTCGGCACGCGGCGTGGCGAGCCTCGAAACGCAGGTTCTGTCCGCACCCTTCGTTGGAGCAGTGCTGCGATACGGGCGGCTTTACGGTCCCGGAACGGGGTTTGAGACGCCCGCGGGTCTGGCGCCTCTCCATGTTGACTCGGCCGCCAACGCGGCACTTCTGGCTCTCTTGCATGGCGCGCGCGGAATCTACAATTTCGCCGAGGATGACGGCGCAGTGAGCAGCGAAAAAGCCAAGCGGGAACTGAATTGGTCGGCGGACTGGAGATGATCCTCATGATGCCCCTCGGGCAATCTGCCGGTAGGTCCCCCGATCCGGCAGATTGTTGCATGTCAGCGCAAACGAGCGTGGGACCGAGTCCCATACCAGGCAGTTCGGCTGCCAGTTGATCACCTGACTCTAACGGCGACGCCCCTTTTCAGGCCGTCGAACGCAATCTTGGCGCCGAGCCTTTCTCCCCTATTCGAACGCGGCATTCGTCACAGCCAGCCCGATGACCGATGACCGATGACCGATGACCGATGACCGATGACCGATGACCGATGACCGATGACCGATGACCGATGACCGATCATGAACGGGTTGCGACGGAAACAGCAAGTGTGGCGTTCTCGGAAAAATTGATATTCGAACTCTAAAGCGCAGATGTCATCGTCATCGATACGCCGATGCATAATTATACGGTTCCGACTACGCAGCCCCGCATCGGACATTCATCCCCTCTCCCCGCGTAAAGGACGGCTACTTCAGGAGCGGCTGGTCAGTATCGTCATCACAGGTGGCGGTGAATTCAACGCCTGCACCGGCAGTAAGAAGGATCATCTGACGCCTAATCTGCTCTACCTACTTTCGCACGGTGGCCCTGAGAAACGTTCATAAATCACGGCTCGATCGTCTGCCCCTGGGCGACGATGCTTTAGCCGCCTCCCGACCACCAATTGAAGAGTGGTTACCTATCTAGCGCCAAACCGATGATGGATGTTTTCCATATCGAACAATTTCGGCAGCGCTCCGGATGGAAACAATATGAAATAAGAATCCCGACACACAAAGATGGGAACATCCCATGTATTGACTCTGCAAACGCTTCGCACTTACGTTTGAGCCAATCTAATGCGCTGGACAGACCCTCTATGACCCAATTGATATGCGGATGCGATCATACGAGCCATAAGCGCCACGCTAGCAATGCTTTTCATGACCGGCGTAATCCATTTTTCTGCATCGCGCTTGGATGCGGTCTGGCTCTGCCCTGCATTGGGCAGGCTGCTGAAGACAAAGCTCACGACAGGAAACCGAAAACAGAAACGATCGTGGTACGCGCGCAGTATCAGCACAAAGCGAAAGGATATGTTGCGTTCGACAGCAGTACTGCCACCAAGACGGACACTCCGCTCCGTGAAATTCCACAGTCCATTTCCGTCGTTACGCGACAACAGATGGATGATCAGGTCACTCAGAACGTCGCGCAGGCGTTACGATACACTGCAGGCGTCTATTCCGAACCACGCAGCGACACGATATTCGATACAACATTTATGCGTGGGTTCGGTGGCTTCGCGACATCCGCCAATTACGTGGGCTTCCTGGACGGCATACAATTACAACAGGGACAAGGATGGGCCATTCCAACGGTAGATCCTTCCACCCTTGACCGGGTGGAAGTGCTGCGCGGCCCAGCTTCCGTGCTCTATGGAGATGCTAGTCCTGGTGGCATCATCAACCTCGACAGCAAACTTCCGTCTCTGTCCGTCCCCCGGCAGGTTGCGATCGAAAGTGGGAGTCGTAACAGGATACAGGGCATGTTCGATGTCGGAGGTGCCCTGACGAGCGATCAGACGCTCCTTTATCGGGTCAGCGGCCTAGGTCGCCGGGTCGATACCCAGATGCGGGACGCAAAAGAGCAGCGACTGGCTCTTACGCCCACACTGACCTGGAAAGCTACGCCACGAGTAAGCGTTGATTTTGTACTCAATGTCCAACGTGATCCGGACAATAACTTTGCAGGCTGGATCCCCGCACAGGGGAGTGTTCTGCCTGGCCCGCACGGGCGCATTTCCACAAAGTTCAACCCGAGCCAGTCAAACTACGATGGCTACAACCGAACACAGATCATGCCGAAATACCGGGTAAAATATCACTTTCTTCAGGGATGGAGCCTGCAGCAAACCGTTCGCTACGAATATCTGAATACGAGCTTCAAGGGGCTTGCAGTCAATTTCTCCAATCCCTACGACACTGATGGAAATCTCAATCGTTACTCGTCCTGGTCACGTGCTGATCTCAACGGTGTGGTGGCTGACACACGCGTGGAAGGGCATGTGACATCTGGACCACTCCAGCACCGCATTCTTGCCGGCGTAACCTATGACCGGTCGGAATCGTCAATGCGTCAGTCGGCTTACGGGCTGGTCTCGGCACTTGATTATAGCGCGCCCGTCTATGATGCCAGCATTGTGCCTCCTGCACTGGCCCAGAGCACAAGGCAGGACTCACAACGTATCGGGGCTTACATACAGGACCAGATCAGGTTCGGTCGCTGGTCCCTGCTTTTGGGCGGCCGCCATGACTGGCTTACCATAAGGACGCGAGATCGGCTTTCCGATACGACAAGCGCCCAACATGATTCAGCGTTTACCGGACGTGCGGGGCTTGTCTATCTTTTTGAAAACGGATTATCGCCATACGTGAGTTATTCGACATCCTTCCAGCCGGTTGTGGGCGTCGATTATGAGGGGAGAGCTTTTCAGCCGACCCGGGCCAGTCAGGTTGAAGGTGGCATCAAATACCAGCCTGTCGGTTATAACAGCTTCCTGACGGTCTCTGCCTACGACATCAATGAACGACACGTCAGCACTACAGATCCGGCTCATCCCTACTACTCCGTCCAGCGCGGTGGCGTACGGTCCTGGGGTATCGAGTTCGAAGCCCATGCAGCCCTCACAGATAATCTGGGACTGATCGCGTCCTACAGCTACACGGATCCGACTGTTACACATGATCCAGATGCCAGTCTGATCGGAAAACGCCTCTATGCCGTGCCCAGACATATGGCTTCGCTTTGGGCGAACTATGCCGTCGCCTGGGGACATCTGCAGGGCATCAACGTCAGCGGGGGCGTCCGATATGTTGGTTCAAGCGCAGGCAATGAGACCAATAGCTTTACGGTTCCCGGCGTAGTACTGTTTGACACGACATTGCGCTACGATCTCTCCCGCCTGTCATCCAGCCTTCATGGATGGTCCCTGATGTTAAATGGCACCAACCTTTTCGACCGGAAATATGTGTCATCATGCTTTTCGGCGGGAGGATGTTTCTACGGAAACCGGCGGACGTTCAAAACCGGCGTTTCGTTTCGATGGTAACATGAAGCTACCAGCTTCACCATAATGGGATTGATTGATGCGACTTTTTATATCGCATTATATTCTTCGCAAGTTTCCAGAATTATACAATTCCTTCAGGAGCGCACGCTACGGGCCATACGGCCCAATTCAGGGCCGAGACCGTGATAGGTCCCGTAACTGAATACAAGAGGATCCCATTTTGCCGGATTGATCTGACTGGACGTTTCATTAATGATCCCGACTGCAGCATGCAGCACGATGGCTTTTGCGATGATAACGGAAAACCCCTCTGGGTCGTCCGAAACGTCAGTCATGGTATTTACGACAGCCTCAATCTGGATTGGACACTCGGCAACGCGTGACGGACCGCCTTCAGTCGATGTGAGCCGCGTCAGCCCTGCAACCTCAAACTTGTCCCGACAATAAGAGAACTGTGCCGCCTTATAGTCAGGAACAGGATTTCTCCCGGTAAACGCGGCAATACGCTCAATTGATTCCCACATCTCTGCAGAAGGAAGGTTTACCGTCAGGCGAGGACGATGACGTAAATTTTCCATAGCCTGAGACGCAGATCCCAAGCCAAGCACCAAGAAATCCCTGATGGACCAGGATGACGACATGGGCGTCAGATTGTCCGAGCCGTCGCTGTTCTGCATACAGACCAAGGCGACCGGTGTGCCGTAATACATGCTTCGGGCAGGGATACGAATTGTCTTCATTATTTTGAACTCCTGAAAACGCAGTCCCGATGCCGGAACTCATGCGTTTGGGCGAGCCTGCGGATGTTACGGAGTCGCTTGATAAAGCGATACTCTATGACGTGACCCAAGCCACTACCCCTTTCCCCAAAGACTCTCCCCTTCTTCTCAACCACCTATTTTCCGAATGAACTCTCGCTCCGCGATCTGAGCAAAACCCGTATCTTCAGGCGGTATCAATCAGCAAGACGGTGGTATCGGTCTCTCCCTGAAGCCTCACCTCTGTTTCGTTATAAATTTCCGCCCCCGACCCGCTACTCATCGGCTGGTCATTGACCCATATCGTGCCCGAAAGCGCAACGAGGTAAAGCCGACGTCCCGCTCCTGTGGTGTAATGCGTCATAATTCCCGATTGCAGCGCCATCCCCATGACCCGCGTAGAAGCACGAAGTGGGAGTGGTTCGTCTGCTCCTCCACTATCGATGTCTTCCGGCGAATCCTCGGCGAAGCCGCTTGCAAGAATAGCGAGCGCATTTTGCCCATGCCGGACCGGACGGTGATGAATCACACTTTCCGGCACCCCACCCTCCTCATCCGGTAGCAGCCATACCTGCATGAATGAAGAGTCCGAACCGGCGGCCCACCACGTCGCATCCTGAATTCCCCGCCCTGCACTGAGCAGATGGATATCGCCCTCTTGAAGCTGATGCGGTCCCTGACCGTCAACTTCGGCAAAAAAAGTGCCTTTGAGAACAATCGTGACAATATCCCGGGCATCCTCTTCTCCCAGCCGGAACTCGGCAAAGGGCTCGAAAACGGCGATGTTGATCGCACGAATCTGTCCCCAATGAACGTGAGCGAGGTCACGATATTCCGCGAAAGAGAAATGACAGCGAATGGTCACGCCAGGCTGCGTCGCAGTCCCGAGATCCCGGGCGGGGCGAACGGTGATCATGATTTTCCCTTTGGCGCTGATGTCGAGCCTGCAGCATAACGTTGCGCCTGAACCGGGAACTGCCGCTCCCATCCACCGCCGAGCGCACGGTAGAGACGCGTGACCGAAGTGGAGGCGCTGGTTGTGGCCTGCACGAGCTGGTTCTGGGTCGCCAGAAGTGCGTTCTGCAAGGTCAGGACATTCAAGAAGTCAGATGATCCCTGCACATACTGGGCCTGAGCTGTTTGCACGGCGACCTCGTTTTCCTTCACGGCTTCCGCGAGACGATCCCTCTGGTTCTGCGCCGCCGAGAGATCAGCCATGGCGTCGTCGATTTCCTGCCAGGCCTTCAGTACCGTGCGCTGGAGTATGACAGCGGCTTCCCTTTGCTGCGCTTTGCGCAGGCGTAGCTGACCTGTCAGGCGTCCGCCTTCAAAAATCGGTAATGTCGCTGTCGGTCCGAAACCATACTGTCGCGACGCCCATGAGCCCAGCCCGCTGAACTGGAGCGCCTGCACATCCAGACTTCCCGAGAGCGTGACGCGCGGGAAGAAATCAGCGATGGCCACACCGATGTTGGCCGTCGCAGCGTGCAGACGCTCTTCCGCCATACGAATATCCGGCCGCCGTTCGGCCAGCTCGGACGGGAGACCCACCGGCACCGACGCTGGCACGGGAGGAACCGGTGCGGGTTTGCCGAGTTGCGCCGCGAGGGCACCGGGTTCACGCGCCACCAGAAAACTCAGCGCGTTGATCAGATGCACTTCCTGACTTTTCAGAACGGGAAGACGGGATTCAAAACTGTGCAGCTGTCCGGTAGAATCCGCAACATCCAGGCGGGTGGCCGCTCCTTGGGTGAAACGCAACGTTGTCAGTTGCACGCTATGGCGCGCGATCCCGATATTGTTTTCGACAATTCCGATCTGGGCCTGCACCCCGCGCAGTTCGAGGTAGTCCTGCGCGGTTTCTGCCATGAGCGACACCAATACATCGCGTCGCATATCTTCGGTTGCACGCATTGCGGCCGTCGCAGCCTCGACCTGCCGGCGGACGTGCCCCCAGAAATCGACCTCCCACGAGGCGTTGACACCGTATTGTGGCAGGTTGAAGGATGAAGCTCCTGCAGATCCCGGAAGGCGTGTGGGTCCAAACCCCTGCGTTCCACTCGCGATTGACCCTGCCCCCTGTTCTTCCATGGTGCCGAGCAGACCCAGGACACCGTTGGGACTGGCCCGCTCACGCGCATAGGAGGCATTGGCTTCGGCATGCGGGAACTGGGCGGCGCTCGCAATCCTGCGCTCCGCCATGCTCTGGGCGAAGCGATAGGCAGCCGCCTGCAGGTCAAGGTTGGCCCCGGCCACCTGATGTTCAAGCGCGGTCAGGACGGGATCATTGTAGATGGTCCACCATTCCGGATCGAGCTGTGCCTGAACCGGATGACTTTCAGCGGGCGCGACACTCTGGTGCCAGGATGCTGGTGAGGCCGGTGGGGATCTATGGTAATCAGGTCCGACCGTACATCCTGCCATGGGCAGACCGAGAGCCAGCCACGCGGCGAGGCGAGAACGCATTGAACGCGCGGCGGCGATCATCGCTTTATTGCCAGACATAGCGCTCATCCCTGGCCTTGCTGCCTTCCGGCGTTGAGGACGTGTCGATCCGGACCTCAACGGACATGCCCACCCGCACACGGGCCGCCAGTGGCTGACCGGGATCAAAGGTTACGCGGACCGGCAGGCGCTGGACGACCTTGGTAAAGTTCCCGGTAGCATTGTCTGGCTGGATGGGAGCGAACGCGACACCGGTCGCAGGCGGTATACTGTCCACATGGGCGCGGAGCGGATGTCCGGGGAATGTATCCACCCAAACCGTGGCTTTCTGCCCTGGCAATACACGAGTGAGCTGCGTCTCCTGGAAATGCGCCACGACAAAGGCATCCTGCACGGGCACCACGGCCATGAGCGCGGTCCCGGCATGAACGTAATTGCCGACGCGTACGCCTCGCACGCCCACGACACCATTGATGGGCGCAGGGATCGTGCAGTAGGACAGATCCAGTTCCGCCTGACGCAGTTCTCCCTCTGCCCGGTCGAGGCTTCCTTTTGCCCGGTCAAGTTGTGCGGTCAGAACTGCCACTTGATCTTTTGCGGCCTGAACTCCAGCCTGATCCCTGATCAAGGTCGCGACAGCCTGGCGCGTCCCGGACGCCGTTCGCTGGCGCTGCTCGACCGTGCCAGCACCTCCCGCGGACAGGTTTCGATAACGCGCTTCGTCCTGACGGGCGAATTCGAGGGCTGCCTCGTCGGCCTGTACTGTTGCGGCGGCCGCCGCGATGACTGCGTTCTGCCTGTCCAGTTCAGCCTGCAGATTGGCGATGTCCGCCTGCGCGACCGCGACGTTTCCCTGTGCCACTTTCAGCGCGGCGCGATAATCATCGTCCTCGATATGGGCGAGTTCTTCACCGGTATCGACCCGCTCATTATCCTGCGCCTGCACATGATCGATACGGCCCGAGACTTTTGGGGCAACCAGCGTGGAATAAGCCGTGACATAAGCATCATTGGTTTCGACATGGACGCCATTACCGAGAATGAGGTGGTCTGCGAACCAGGCGGCGGCGCCAAGACCGACGACGCCTGCGCCGATCAGCATGAGGTTTCGTGTTCGTGACATTTCAGCTCCAGAAATCCCCGACAGCGCACCTGAGCCAGTGCGTCAGCGAGACAGACAGGATGTTGGCAAAGGTGGTCACATCGTCCGCGCGTAAAGAACAAGAAGGCCCGCAAAGCAAAGGCCACCGACCTTCTCGACGAGGTTGGGTCGTGACGCGGCAACTGTTGGGGTCTTTGAACGGGGGAGAACGTATCGGAGGCATCGGGAGAGGGCCGGCGTCATCCGGGGTCTACGCAGCCTCGCATCGTACCCCGCAAACCGCCGCTCGTTCTCGTCCAGGCAAATGCCCAGAAGCCCCCGCAGGCTGACGTCGATGCTGGACACGTCTTTTGCGCCAGATACGGTGAAATTCGCGTCCTGCTCGCGCATATTACCGTCGGCATCCATGCTTCTGACCATGCCGATCCGCTCCCATGCGAGAAACAGCCAGACACCGAGCACCCGGGTTTCAAACCATGGACGCTTCCACAGCGGCAGGGTGGCGCGATGCCACGCAAGCCAGTTGGCGAACAGAAGGATATGGCGGCACTCTTCCTGCATGACCGGCTCGAACGTCTCGACCAGTTCGGCCGGAAAGAAGCCGGAACGCTTTGCCAGTTCGAACAGCCCGAACGCAAAGAAGCTGTCCACGCATTCGGAAAAACCTGTGACCATATAGGCCCATTCGGTATCACGCGGGGTGATGTATGGCGGCTCCTTGGCCAGCGGAATCCCATAGGCCTCGACCAATCGGGAGAGCACTTCCTTATGACGATTTTCCTC
Organism: Asaia sp. As-1742; assembly: GCF_011753235.1. Taxonomy (NCBI): domain Bacteria; kingdom Pseudomonadati; phylum Pseudomonadota; class Alphaproteobacteria; order Acetobacterales; family Acetobacteraceae; genus Asaia; species Asaia sp. As-1742. The sequence continues at coordinate 66,254 of NZ_VWWA01000009.1, forward strand.
CCACGCGTTCCGGGCGATGGCGTCCTTCATGTCAGGGTCAGCAATAGTCGCGGCATAGGCCGCCATCCTGAGGCGCGCCTTGCCTTCGGTTTCAACGGCGATGTCCCAGATCGGCAGGGATGTGATGCGTCGCAATGTATCAGGATCAAGCCGGGGCCAGTCGATGACGGAAGGCCGGTATGGATTGAACGTATCGCGGAACATGCGCGACACCGCGCGCTTATGGGCGAGACTGCCAGGGCTCAGGGAGCCCGGTTCACTACTCTGCCAGTGCCGCGCGTGATAATCGGCATTGGCGAGCGCCTTGGTCCCGGCGTGAGCAATATCCGCGGCCTGAGGCATGTCTCCATAAATCCGTTCTAGATCAGCCCTGAATGCTTCGATGCTTTCATCGGGTGATGGGATGTTTTTAAGCTCAGAATTAGAGCGTGGCACGGGATGCATCCTGTCTGACATGATTTTGATCCTGTGGCTTATTTGGCCGGGGCGCTGGCTGACGGCGCGCGTGGAGGATAAACCCGCTGGGGCAGGAACATATTGAGGATAATGAAAGCGGCACAGAGCCCGACCATCACGTAATAGATGTCCGCGCACGCCAGTACGAGAGACTGCTCGGCGACCTTGCCGTGGAGAAGAACCTGCGTATTCCGCGCCAGACGATCAGGGTCGGCGATGTGGGGAGCAAGCAACGTACTGGCAGGATCGCCCATCCCTTCCAGGGCATTCTGGTTATAACCGTAAGTATCCAGCAACATAGTGGAGTGATATTGCTCCCGCCGGCGCAGAAGCGCTGCGATGACACCAGCAGCAATGGCGTTGGCAAATCCCTTGGTCATGTTGAACATGCCCGAGATGAAGGGGCCATCCGCCGGTCCGAGGCCCATGGTCGCCAGCATCAGGATCGAAATGACCATCATCGGCTGGCTGGCGACCTGCATCAGCTGGACAATGTAGAAATTCTCACGCACCCAGTCTGAATCGATCCATGTCCCCAGCCAGTAGGATGCCCCCTGTATCGCCAGCCCAGCCATGAGTACGATCCGGCAATCAACCTTGCGAATATTACAGAGCGCAGACACCAGTGGCAGCGCGATCAGTTGGGGAACAGCCAGAATCAGCGCGATGGGCGCAGTTTGGATAGGCCGGTATCCCCTCACCTCTTCAAGGTAAACCGAGGGGATCTCGATAGTGACAACACAAAGAACGAGCACGGCCGCCAGGGTCAGCAGGGAGTCCGAGACATTTCTCTGTTTGAGCAACTGAATCCGGAAGAACGGCAGTGGATGGAACCATTCATTGATAATGAAAAGAATAAATAGAAAACCACCGCCACAGAACAGATGTGTAATAAGCGGTGAGCGGAACCAGTCGAGCCGGTCGCCCTGTTCGAGCGCAATGACCAGCGAGCAGATCGCGGGCAGACCGGTCAGCAGTCCCCTCCAGTCGAACTGCCTGAAGCGCTCCAGCCGCAGCGGATCCCGCGGCAGCCCCCACGCCACACAGATCATCGAGATCATACAGAGTGGAACGATCTGCCAGAACAGGAACTGCCAACCGACATATTCAAACCAGAAGCCCGCCAGCGGCACGCCGAGATTGGGACCAAACGTCGCAGTCAGGGCATAGGCGCCAAGACCGTAAATCTTGATGTTGGTCGGGAGGAAGCGCAGCGCCACCGTCATCAGCATGGGTGGCAGGCAGCCACAGGCGAAACCCTGCAGGCTACGCAGAATGAGAAGAGCGCCAAGGTTCGGCATGAAAGGGGCCGCGAGCCCAAGCACCCCAACCATTCCTGTCATGACAATGGTCAGACGTCGGATCGAAAACGTCACCGAACACCATGGCGCAAAAGCCATCGCCGAAATATTGAAGGCTTCGAACAGGGCTATGATCCACGTTCCCTCGTCATGCCCTATATGGAGTTGCCCCTTGATATCGGCCAGCGCCATTTCGGTTGTATGCTCGTTGAAACCGGCCAGCAACACGGCCAGCAGTACGCCGATCAGGCCAGTGGCGAGACGCAGACCGAAAGCTGGACCTTTCGGAGGCGGTGGAGGTGGAGGCGGTGCAGCAGGTGTGGGTTCAGCCACCACCGCAGGGGGAAGGTCGATCCGGGTCAAACGACGCCTCTTTAATTTGCAATAGGTATGTCTGCGGCGACTGTGATCGCAATTACCGGGATCGGGAACACTCAAATATGAAAACATGGCTCTCATGAACCGTAACGGTAAGAGCGCATAAAATTATTGCAGCGTCCTCATGCTTCTGGCAGAGTCGATTGCCTTAAACATCCTATGTTCCCATCTATTATGGCATTGCCAGACAGACGGGTATGAACCGCCTTCAGTGCGCGGGAGGACTTTATTGATGACGCGTGGCTACGACCTGAACCTGTTACACGCCATGAATGTGCTGATTGAGGAATCGAGCGTGACGGGTGCCGCCCAGCGTCTTCAGGTCAGCGCTGCGACAATCAGCCGCACCCTATCCAAGATCAGGGCAACCTTCGGTGACCCAATCCTTGTACAGATGGGCCGCAACATGGTGCCGACACCGCGCGCGCTCCAGATGCAGCCGCGCATCAGCCGTATCCTCGCAGGCATGCATGACCTGATGCGCAGGGACGAGAAACTGGATTTTACGGGTATAAAACCTGTCTTCACGATCCGGGCCGCAGATGTTGTCGTGGGACCATTCGCGACGAAGCTGCTTCAGACCTTGCGGGGAGACTGTCCAGATGCTGCCGTTGTTTTTGCCAGTGAAACCGACGGAGACGATAGCGATGCTCTGCGGCGTGCGGCGATCGACCTGTATATCGGTGCAACCGAAAACCTGCGGCCGGAAATCATGCGGCAGACACTCTTCGAAAGCCGTTTTCATGGGATCGTGCGCGCAGGCCATCCGATCCTGCTTGGTGAGATCACGCCCCAGTCACTGGTTCAATATGACCACATCAGTGTGTCACGTCGCAGTCGGCGACATGGTCCCATTGATGACGCGCTGCAGGAAGAATTCGGCCTCAACCGGAACGTGGCCCTTCTCGTCCCCTCGTATTACACCGCGATGCAGGGCCTGCACCGGACCGATCTGATCCTCCCGGTGCCCGATGTAGCGATGAACCGCGACACACTCGACCGTCTGGGGTTGTACGCTTTTCCCCTCCCACTCCAGCTCGCACCCGTCAATGTCTTTCAGGCATGGCATCCCCGCCACGATTCAGATGGGGTGCATCGATGGCTGCGTCGCACCGTTCTCACGGTAACGAACGAATGGCGCAATCGCTCACATGAAGCTGCCCCGACGGCAGACACCCTCATTCATTAGAAAGGTCGGATAATCCGTCCTTTGTATATTATGGAGAACAGAGATGACTTTTTCTGACGCTTCGGGAGTGCTCAATACAAGCGATTTTCCACTGGTCTGCCTGAACCCGGACCAGGTGGTCCCGGGTTACGCGGCAGACTGGAAGGACGAGATGACCGCCCTTCTGGAACGCGGCATCCCGTTTGCCCTGATTTACCCCCCTGCTCCGGAAGAAGATCACGAGGACAGAAAGGAACGAGGCCTCTGGCTTAAGACAAACCGCGAGCGCCTTTCCAGATTATGCCGGGTCATGATCCTGATTGAACCCGATGCGACACGACGCTCGGCCCTTGAAGAGATGTTTCCGGGTGCAGAACGCGCGTTCGGTGTTCCTCAGATGGCCACGACGACAAAAGCAGAAGCCGAAATCCTGGCCCACCATGTTCTGGCCGGTAGATAGATGGCCGTTACGCGCGGCTCAGTCCTTATTCCCGGTATGATCGGAAAGAGCCTGCACGAGCGGCCGGACGACCGCGCTTGCCGCACGGGCCGCGCGCGTGCCATCTCCCTGCTCTATTGCCCGGAAGATCCGTTCATGGGCGGCATAGCCGGGTTCAGGCAGGCCATGCTCTTCCATGACAGCACGCCCCGCCTGACGCGCCGCGACAAGAAAGTATCGGTAAAGTTCAACCAGGGCTTCATTGTGGGTCGCTTCGGCGACCGCAAGATGAAATGCCGTATCTGCTATCAGAAACTGATCAAGATCACCGCCCGCAGCCCACTCGCCGCGTGCCTTGAGTGTTTTCTCCAGCTTCCGAATATCCTTGGCGGTCCGATGTTGCGCAGCCAGCCTGGCTGCTTCCGTTTCCAGAATGACACGCAGTTCAAAATGATCCCGGAGGCTGGAACGCGTGACGCGCCGCATGACGGCAGCAGGGTCAAGTTCAAAGCGGACATACGTTCCGTCCCCCTGCCGGACTTCCAGCACGTCAGCATGGGACAGGACACGAATAGCCTCCCTCACCGTATTCCGCCCAACCTGCAACATCTCGGAAAGTTCCGTCTCTTTTGGGATACGTTCTCCGACGGGCCAGGCGCCGCTTTCGATTTTTTCCCGCATGGCGTCAATCGCACAATCGACGAGGGAACGTCGGGGAAGTTGGGAAAGTTGGGAAAGTTGGGAAAGTGAGGATGATCCAGACATAGGAGGAATTATAGCCCAAAAATTGACCTTGTCCCACGAAGATACGGAGCAAATCATAAGATCGACGGGATGAAGTGGTGATGCAACGCTTCCATTCATTGAGTCTACGCGACCTTCATAGCCTGCTCGTTCTCGACGCTACCCATAGTCTGGGCCGTGCTGCCACTGCTCTCGACGTATCCGTCGCCGCACTGAGCCGCCGCCTGACGCGGATCGAGGACTCGCTGGGAATCACGCTTTTCGAACGGGGCACAGGGGGAACCGTGGTCACCAAGCCCGGGCAGCGGGTTCTCCGGCATGCTCGTCGAATCATGACAGAAGCCAATCATCTCGTGACCATTATAGCCAATGAAGCTGATTTGCCGGACGGTGAAATCCGTATTGGGGTCGCGCGGCCGCCACTTCATCCTTCAATTGAGGCGTGGTTTCGGGCTTGGAACGAGCGCCATCCAAGAACGCGCATTGGCCTCTACGTACCCGACGGCGAAAGCATAGCTGCTTCGCTGGTCAAGCGACACGTTGACGCAGCAATTTTACCGGATTGTGTACTCAACGACAGTATGGCGTCGTTCATTTTATATAATGACAAGCTTCTCGCGGTTCTGCCAGAGGAGCATCACTTGGCGAAGCTGCCCACTCTACCAATAGCCAAGATCATGAAGGAGCGACTTCTGGTCCCAGTCGATCCACATGAAGAACGACGCAACCATTTTAAACTCGACGCATTTGATCAACATGGGCATCTCGTGGTCCATACAGGCGGGATAATTACTCTTTTGTCGCAAGTGCGCTCTGGCGCGGGTATTGGGCTAACCAACACCGCGTGTCGTGATCTTGTGCCGCTTGGCCTCGCATTCCGCCCGATATCGGGCCTCGACGATAGCTTCAATGTACATTTGGCCTGGCGTGCCGAATCCGAGGATGCTTTCCTTGGTCGATTTGTAAGCTTCATGCGCACGCTGACCAGGACCCGCTCGCCTCCTTCTTTTGCGCGCGGCGTCGACGTTGGAAAGCCCGATCCCCCTCCATGAAACGAGCCAGCATCGGCGCGATCAATTTCGCTGGCATGATCGCGGCCTGACCGCTCTCACGCGCCAGCAAATGCCCATATTCAACCAGATCGCGATGCACGGTAGCAGGAAGCTCAACAGTAAGCCGAACCGGCTTGTCGTCGGTAAACGGCCCCAGCCTGAGTTTCGTCATCGGGAAACCTCCTGTCTGAATGGGGTAAGAACCAGGTCACGATGCACCATGACCCGTAATGGAAAGCCACGCCGGATTGTGTTGGTCGGCTGGATATTCAGCGACCGCCCCACGATCTGCTCGCCGATCTGGTTGAAGCCCTGCGAGCCGCCGGTGCGCAACGCCTGGGCAATGCCATTGCTGCCGCCAATATCAGCTTCCGAACCGACGCTCAGCATCGTCGAAACGAAAGCGGCCTTGAATACCTCGCCCCAGTGATTGTCAGTCTGATCCTGCAATCCGGCGAAGCCCGCCGCATCGGCGGCCGGCTCATTCTCCAGCACGATCGAATCCCCGGCACCGCGTATCAGCCGGGTCCACACCAGCAGCACCCGCTTCTGGCCATAGGCGATCTGAGAGTCATAGCGGCCGATCAGCTTTGCCCCCTGCGGGATGAGCAGGATATGTCCGGTCGGGCTGTCATAAACATTCTCCGTCACCTGGGCGGTGACCTCGCCGGGCAGGTCCGAGCGGATGCCGGTGATCAACGCACCGGGAATGATCGATCCCGCCTGAAGCACATACGGGCTGGGAGCGGGCGTCAGACGCGCGTTACTGACGGTGCGCAGGTCGACCGGGCCGTCGAGGAACGCCTGCTTGCGATCGGTAGCAACGCTGCCGGGTAGGGTTGCCGTCGCACCCGCCGTCATCGGCGTTGCGACATCCCGGCCCATCTGCGTCTGGGTGAACAGGTGACTGACCCGCGCTGCTTCCTGTTCCTGGGCGATACGCTGCTTCTCCGGATCGGCGGTCGCCGCCGGTGTCGCCATGCCGGGAGCGCCGATGCCTGCCTTGAGCAACGGCCGACCAAGATCACCGGGCAGCGGAGCCCCGAGCCGCGGCGGATGGGTATAGTCGCCCGGCAGATTGGCCAGCCCATCGGGCGTGGTGCGGCTGCCAGTATTATAGAGTTCGGCATTGCTCTTCGGTGGCACCGGCTTCAGCGCCAGATAGAGCGCACCGCCGACACCGGTCACAGCAACGACCGACAGACCGAGGATCACCTTGCGCGACAGACGCGTGACCGGCGGGCGCGTTATCCGCAGCCGCATCTCGCCCGGCGGTCTGACGGCCCCCCCTGGCGTCTCGACATCACCGCGCCCCACGCTTTCGCTCATGATCGCCGCGTCCCGTCGGTACGGACGATGCGCACGACCTGCTGGTGCTTCGCCCCCAGCCGCAACTCGGCGGCGGCGAACAGGCGATCGACGACCATCCGGTTGCCACGCACCCGGTAGTTCACCAACTGGCCGTCGCCCTGCGGGCCGATCACCCAGAGCGGCGGCATCTCGCCCTGGGCAATCCCGGCCGGAAACTCGATAAACACCTGCCGCCCGTCATCGAAGGCGCGCAACGGCCGCCACGGCGCCTCGTCGCCCTCGATCCGGTAACGGAAATTCAGTGCATCGAGATCGACGGCGGTCGCAACTGGAGTGCCAAGGTCGGCATCGCGATCCTGGTCGCGCAGGGCAACGATCTGGTCCTGCGGATACTCCCAGGACACCGAAGCCATATAGGTCCGCTCGTCGGAGCGCAGTTCCAGATGGTAGGTGCGCCGGTCGGTATTGATGACCAGGTTGCTGGTGAGGTCCGGCCGGGTCGGCTTGAGCAGGATATGAATCCGTTTCGACGCCCCTGCCCCACTTTCCGTGTCGCCGATGATCCAGCGCACGGTATCGCCGGCGGCGACCGGGCCGGCACCCACCAGCTTCTCACCGGGCTGCAGCGCGATATCGGTAATCTCGCCGGGTGCGGCGTAGAGCTGATAGAGCGCGCCATCGGAGAAGGGATAGACCTGGATCGCGTTGAGATAGCCGGCCCGCGTCGGCTGGATCCGCGCCGCACTGTTGGCACGCTCGACCCGCTGATGGGGATCCGTCGGTTCCGGCGCCGCATGCCGGAACGGGATCGGCTTGAGCTGCCCCGGCAACGGCAAGGGCTCGGGGAGTGCCACCACCTGCACCGGCTTAGGCGGGTCAGGCGTAAGCACTGCCTGCCGGGGCGTATCGTCGTATCTGATGGCAGGCGGCTTCCATGAGGAGCAGGCCGCCAGCGGCGCCAGCAGGATCATGAACTGCGCGATGGTGTTGAGGGTGCGCATTAGCCGAGTTCCCTGGACCAGTTGAGGGCGTGGATGTAGATGCCGAGCGGATTCTTGCGCAGGCGCTCGGCGTCGGTAGGCGTCTGGACGACGAGGGTGAGGATCGCGCTCCAGCGTTCGGTCGAAGCCAGCGCGCCATCGACATAGCGGCGCTCGACCCAGGCGACGCGGAAGCTGTCGTCGGAGGCGCGGATCACGCTGGCGATCTCAACCGCGACCTGCATCTTGCCGATCCGACTGAAGGGATCGTTGGTGCGGGCATAATCGTTCAGCGCCAGCGCGCCGCGATCGGTCACGTAATTATAGGCGTCGAGCCAGTTCTGCCGCAGCACCACCGGATCGGCGGGGATGGAGCGCACCTCGGAGACGAAGCGCGCAAGATACCAGGCGATCTGCGGATCGGTCGGACGATAGGCGGCGGTCGCGGGACCGACGGCCTGCGCCTGGCCCAGCCGGTCGATCTGCACCACCCAGGGCGTGATCGTGCCGCGCGCCGACAGCCAGACCAGCCCGGCCGCCAACCCGCCGCTCAGCGTCAGGCAGCCGAAGAAGGCCAGCCGCCAGTTGCGCGCCTGCACGCGGGCGGACCCGATTCGATCGTCCCAGACCTGCCCGGCCTTCTGATAGGGGGTCTCCGGTTCCGGCGTCCGGCCGAAACGCACGGTGGGGCGGCGAAACATCGCTATTCTCCTTCCGAAAGATCGACGTCGTGGCCCCCGCCGGGCCGATCGCCGCCCCTGATCGCCTGCGCGGCCGCTTCGGCGCCGCCTTTGATCCGGTTGTTGCGCTGCATCCGGCTGGCCCAGGCCGGCGGTTTTCCGGCAGCGCTCGCGCCACCCGAGGCCGTAGCCCCACCCGCCCCGCCGGTCGCGGCGGCGCCTCCGGCGGCATAGCTGTTGCGCACGCCCGACGCCGCCCGTCGCAACGGGCTCATGGCGGCCGACAGCCCGGCCTTGGCCACGCCCGATGCCCCGCCGGCCCGGTAAGCGGACGTGGCGCCTCCGGCAACGAAGGCCCCTCCCCGCACGGCGGCCGCCGCACCACCTGCCGCCATGCCGACGCCGGTAGCAGCCGCCACGCCGGCGCCGACGACCCCGGCCGCGGTGCCGACGGCGGATCCTGCGCCGAGTTGCGGACCACCGGCGATCAGGCCGTTGGCCAGTGCCGGGCCGAATACGGTCAGGCCGAGCAATGTCAGGGAAGCCAGGATCAGGGTCAGCGCGTCATTGATGGTCGGCGGGTTATTGAAGCCGGAGGTGAACTGGCCGAATACCGTCGAGCCGATACCGACGATGACGGCCAGCATCAGCACCTTGATCCCGGACGAGACGACATTGCCCAGCACTTTCTCGGCGAGGAAGGCGGTGCGGCCGAACAGGCCGAAGGGCACCAGCACGAAACCCGCCAGGGTGGTCAGCTTGAACTCGATCAGCGCCACGAAGAGCTGGATCGCCATCACGAAGAAGCTGATGACCACGATCAGCCAGGCGATCAGCAGCACCGCGATCTGGATCGCGTTGTTGAAGATGGCGACGAAGCCGACCAGCGAGGAGATCGAGGTCAGGATCGGCTTGCCGGCATCGATGCCGACCTGCGCCAGCCGACCGGGCTGGAGCAATTGCGCCTGGGTGAGATGGCCACCACCCGCCTCAATCCCGAGCGCGGCGAAGGATTCATAGATGATCCGCGCCAGGCTGTTGAAATTGCCGATGATGAAAGCAAACATCCCAATGAACAGGGTCTTGCGGATCAGCCGCGCCAGCACATCCTCGTCCGGCGCCAGTGCCCAGAACAGCCCGGCCAGGGTGATGTCGATCGCAATCAGGGTTGCGGCGAGCCAGTGGACGTCGCCCTGCACCAGACCGAAGCCGGAATCGATATACTGGGTGAAAATGGCGAGGAAATTGTCGATGACGCCGGTGCCCTGTTGCATGGCGTCACCGTCCCGCGTCTGGCGCGAAGAAGCGCTTGCGGTTCTCGGCCCACACCGCTTCGCAGGCAGGATCACCGTCGGCCTTCATGCCGAGCGCCTGACAGTGTGCGAGGCCAGCGGCCAGCCGGTCACGCGATCCCGGCGGCCCGAGATCGGGCACACCGACGTCATGAGGGACGTGCCGGAGGTGAAGGCTGGCGGCGACGATGATCAGAACGACCAGCCCGACGGCAACAAGCCGAAAGACGACCGGCGGGGAAAAGCGCGGCGCGCGCATCAGTGGAACATCTGCGCGGAGCCGGGCGAGTAGCCGGCACCATAATTGAAGAAATTCGCCAGTTGTGCCCTGCCCTGCTCCTCGCTCTCGACCTGACGCGCCCCTTCCAGCGCCTGGGCGCGGCCCATCGCCGTAACGACGGCGGTGAGGTCGGCAAGCTGGCGGGTTTGCAGCGCCATGAGCTGGTTGCCCGACTGCGCGGCCTGCAGGGCGCCGGTCGCAGACTGGCTGGAGGTCACCAGACTGTCGATCTGGCTGCGCGTGGCATCGAGATTCTGCACCGCCCCGGTCTGCACGCGCAGCCCGTCCTGATAGCCGCCTCGGGCGTTCTGCCATCGTGTCTGCGCATCGGCGGTCATCTGCGCCGCTGAGGTCGGACTACCCAGCGCCTGGGGATAGGTCTGGGTGAAAGCCTGATTGATGCTGCTCAGATTATAGGAAAGCCCCTGCGCCTGGCCCACGATCGCTTGCGTCTGGGCGAGCGACTGTTCCAGCGGCGCCAGCACCGAGAGCGGTAGATTGGCGAGATTGCGGGCCTGGTTCTCCAGCATGGTCGCCTCGTTGAGCAGGCTCTGCGCCTGCTGGTTGACCTGCTGCAATTCCCGGGCGGCGGTGAGAACATTCTGCACATGATTGGCCGCGTCATAGACTGCCCATTGCGCCTGAGCCGGGGCGCTCGCGGCAAACGGCAGCACCAGGCCAGCGCCGAACAGAAAAGCGGATTTCCTTGTCAGCGTGTTTTTCATGACCCTTCTCCCGGATTGAGCATCTCCACCGCCCAGTCCACGCCCCTGTGCGCCAGCCACGCGGCGGCAAAGCCGTCGCAGCTATGCCGGAGAAAAATCCGGTCGATGGCGGCCTGGTCGTCGGGCGAGGACGCGGCGGTGAACGCCAGCGCCACCTCAGACAGGCCGAGATCGAATAGTCGATTGCCGCGCCGGGACTGGCAGTAATAATCGCGCTTGGGCGTCGCCCGGCTGAGGATCTCGATCTGGCGGTCGTTGAGACCGAACCGGCGATAGATGGCAGTAATCTGCGGCTCCAGCGCCCGGTCGTTGGGCAGGAACACGCGCGTCGGGCAGCTTTCGATCAGCGCGGGGGCGATCGGGCTGGCGTAGATATCGGCCAGCGACTGGGTGGCGAAGATGACGGAGGCGTTCTTCTTGCGCAGTGTCTTCAGCCATTCTCGGAGCTGTCCGGCGAAGGCGCGATCATCCAGCGCCAGCCAGCCCTCGTCGATGATCAGCAGCGTCGGGCTGCCGTCGAACCGGTCCTCGATACGATGGAACAGATAGGACAGCACGGCGGACGCGGCACCCGAGCCGATCAGCCCCTCGATCTCGAAGGCCTGGATATCGGCGATACCGAGACGCTCGTGCTCGGCGTCGAGCAGACTGCCCCACGGGCCGCCGACACAATAGGGCTGAAGGGCCTGCTTCAGCGCCAGCGACTGCAGCAGCGCCGACAGACCGGTAAGGGTCCGTTCCGCGACCGGTGCCGAAGCCAGCGAGGTCAACGCCGACCACAGATGCTCCTTGAGGTCGGGCGCAACGGTGACGCCCTCGCGCTCCAGCAGGGTCGCCACACATTCCGCCGCCCAAGCCCGTTCGCCCGGCTCGTCGACCCTCGCCAGCGGCTGCAACGCGACGGGATCGTTCCCGTCCTGCGCCAGCGCGCCGCCGAGGTCGTGCCAGTCGCCCCCCATCGCAAGCGTTGCCGCACGGATCGAGCCACCGAAATCGAAGGCAAAGATCTGCGCCCCGGCATAGCGACGAAACTGCGTCGCCATGAAGGCCAGCAGCACGGACTTGCCAGCACCGGTTGGTCCGGCGATCAGCGTGTGGCCGACATCGCCGACGTGGAGTGCGAAGCGGAATGGGGTCGAACCCTCGGTGCGGGCATAGAACAGCGGCGGCGCGTCGAAATGCCCGTCCCGCTCCGGCCCGGCCCACACCGCGGAGAGCGGGATCATGTGCGCAAGGTTCAGGGTGGAGACGCAGGGCTGGCGGACATTGGCATAGACATGGCCCGGCAGGCTGCCGAACCAGGCTTCGAGCGCATTGACGCTCTCGCGCATGCAGGTGAAGTCGCGGCCCTGAATGGTCTTCTCCACCAGCCGCAGCCGGTCCGCGGCGATCACAGGATCCTCGTCCCATACCGTGACGGTGGCGGTGACATAGGCCTGTCCGACCTGGTCGGTGCCGAGTTCCTGCAACGCCGCGTCGGCATCGGCGGCCTTGTTGGCGGCATCGGAATCCAGCAGCACCGAGGCCTCGTTGGTCATCACCTCCTTGAGGATGGCCATGATCGATTTGCGCTTGGCGAACCACTGCCGCCGGATCCGGCCCAGCACCCTGGTCGCATCGGTGCGGTCAAGGCAGATCGCCCGCGTCGACCAGCGATAAGGAAAGGCCAGCCGGTTCAGTTCGTCCAGCAGCCCCGGCCAGGTCTGGGTGGGAAAGCCGGTGACGGTCAGCGTGCGCAAGTGGGCATCGCCCAATTGGGGCTCCAGCCCGCCGGTCAGTTCCTCGTCGACCAGGATGGCGTCGAGATGCATCGGGATTTCCGGCACCCGGACCCGCTGCAGGCGCGTGGAGATACAGGAATGCAGATAGGTCAGCGTTTCGCCGTCATCGAGCCAGTCGGCCTCCGGCATGCACCCGTCGAGCAGCGCCAGCACCCGGTCGGTCTGGTCGATGAAGCCTGCGACCACCGCCCGCCAGTCCGAACTACCACGGGCACGGTTCTCGTAGAGCCAGGCCTCCGCGCGGGCGGCGTCGTCCGCCGGCGGCAGCCAGACCAGGGTCAGGAAATAATGGCTCTCGTAATGCGCGCCCTCTTCCTCGAACTGCGCCCGGCGTTCGGCGTCGACCAGTTCGGAGGCCGGGTCGGGGAATGGGCTGGAAGGATAGCCCCGCGCCTGCTGGCGCTGCGCTTCGACAAAAATAGCCCAGCCGGACCCCAGTCGGCGCAGAGCGTTGTTCAGCCGGGACGTGATGGCGACCAGTTCGGACGCGGTCGAGGAGTCCAGATCGGGACCGCGAAACCGCGCGGTGCGCTGAAAGGCGCCATCCTTGTTCAGCACCACGCCTTTGGCGACCAGCGCCGCCCAGGGCAGGAAATCAGCCAGCCGGTCGCGGCGGTGACGGTATTCGGCAAGGTTCATCATGCCGCCCTCATCCGACCAGATGGGTGGGATAACGCAGATGCCGGCGCACCACGTCGACGAAGGCGGGATCGCGCTTCGCGGCCCAGACGGCGGCGAGATGACCGACCAGCCAGAAGATCCCGCCGGCGATCCACAGTCGCAGGCCGAGGCCGATTGCGGCCGCCAGCGTGCCGTTGACGATCGCCACCGTGCGCGGCGCCCCGCCGAGCAGGATCGGCTCAATCAGGGCGCGATGCACCGGGGCGGTGAAGCCGGGAATGCTGTCCGGCTCCATCAGATCAGCGCCCCGCCCGAGAAGGAGAAGAACGATAGGAAGAAGCTGGACGCGGCAAAGGCGATCGACAGGCCGAAGACGATCTGGATCAGGCGACGGAAGCCACCCGAGGTTTCCCCGAAGGCCAGGGTCAGGCCGGTCACGGTGATGATGATCACCGAGATGATCTTGGCCACCGGCCCCTGCACACTTTCCAGGATCTGGTTGAGCGGCTCCTCCCACGGCATGCTTGAACCCGCCGCGTAGGCCGGGGCCGACAGCAGGGCGAACGAGAGGGTGGCGCTAGCCACAGCAAAGCAGCGACGTAGGGTGATCATGCTGGTCATGACGGATCTCCAGCGGGTGTGAGGATGTAGTCCCCGTCCGGGCTCAAGCCCTGGACGGTGGCGAGTTCGGCCAGCCGGCGCGCACTGCCGCGCCCGGAGAGCACCGCGATGACGTCGATCGTCTCGGCGATCAGGGCGCGCGGCACGGTGACGACGGCTTCCTGGATCAGTTGCTCCAGCCGGCGCAGGGCACCGATCGCCGAACCAGCATGCAGGGTGCCCACGCCGCCGGGATGGCCGGTGCCCCAGGCCTTGAGCAGGTCAAGCGCTTCGGCGCCGCGTACCTCCCCGATGGGAATCCGGTCGGGGCGCAGGCGCAGCGAAGAACGCACCAGGTCGGAGAGCGAGGCCGCGCCATCCCTGGTGCGCAGGGCGACCAGATTAGGCGCCGCGCATTGCAGTTCGCGGGTGTCCTCGATCAGCACCACCCGGTCGCCGGTCTGCGCGATCTCGGCCAGTAGGGCGTTGACCAGCGTGGTCTTGCCGGTGGAGGTGCCACCGGCAACCAGAATGTTCCGGCGCTTGGCAACGGCGTGGCGGAGGAACGCGGCCTGTGCGGCGGTCATGATTTCGCCCGCCACATAATCGTCGAGCGAGAACACCGCGACCGCCGGACGTCGGATCGCAAAGCAGGGTGCTGCCACCACCGGGGGCACCAACCCCTCGAACCGCTCCCCGCTTCCCGGCAGTTCGGCGGAGACACGGGGGCTGCCGGAATGGACCTCCACCCCGACATGATGGGCGACCAGGCGGACGATCCGCTCGGCGTCGGCAGCCGTGATCCGTGCGCCGGTGTCCTCCATCCCGCCGGCCAGCCGGTCGATCCATAACCGGCCGTCGGGATTGAGCATTACCTCGACGATCGACGGATCGTCGAGATGGTCGGCAATGGCCGGGCCGAGGGCGGTGCGCAGCATGCGCGTGCCACGGGCAACGGCTTCGGAGCGGAAGGGAGCGATAGACACCGGGAACCCCGCGATTAGCCTCCAGAGGGAGGCGATGGATCAGCGGGATCGATTAGAAAGAGGCAGGAACACGGAAGCGCAACAAGTCTCTGGGACCGTAGGGCGCTAGGATAGAAGAACTTGCATAGGAGTAGGTTGCCGTTTGGGAGGTGACGGGGCGACAGGGCGCTGCTACCGTTTTCTGGAATCGGTCACGACACGGATCCGCCCCGTATGAACAAAGCCTTCATTTCTGCTGTTCTTCAGGATTCCCTCGACTGCACCGGCGTTGCCGCCACCAAGGCCGCCGATGACCTGGTCGTGGCCATTGTCGCCGAGATGAAACAGGAGGGCGGGTTCACGCTGCCGTCCTTCGGGACGTTCACGGTCCACAAGACCAAGGCCCGGAAGGCGTTCAACCCCGCACTGGCGAACCCGTGAAGTTAAAGGCTGACGAGACCATGCGCTTCAAGGTCGGTCCGGTTTTGAAGAAGGCAGTATAATCAAACTTGTTGGACGATCATTGCTAGACGACAATATTTGGAAATGGGAAACAAAATACTGGCGGATTGCTAACTCACATAATATATCATTATTACAAACGGTTAGATAAGAATATGAAACCACTCAAGGCATAATGGAAGGCTTGACTGCGCATGATTGGTTATCCATCGCCGCACAAATTAACCCAAGGTACGATATTTACGTGTGCAGCGTCCGAAGATTATCCAACGTCCGAGGTGCGTGGTCTGGTTATTACTGCCCGCTGTGATGTGGAACACGGCAAAGCTCCAGTTATCAGCTATCTGCCTCTAGTAAAATTTCAAGATTGGTTATTCCAGGATGGCGTTCGGATTCTAGCTTCGAGAATTTTGGCTTCAAGTCGCGGTGTTATGAAAGCTGCGATCCGTGACGCTGGCTTGACTGATTCGATCTTTGATACGTTGTCTACAAATGTCGTTCGGGAGCACCTGTCCAGCCTTACAGAGAAGGCACAGAAGGCTGCCTCCAAGCGCTACAACGATGCAGAAAAATTGACGGTAACGGTTAAAGCTGCCCTTGCCGCAGCACCCGGCACAAAAGCCGCAAGAGAGTTCTTCGATAGTCAGCAAAAAGAATATCGCAAAATTGTCTCGGATTTGCTATCAAATGGCATTGCGGATTATCATTTTATTGAGCGAACTGAACCTGATGAAGTTTGCCAAGGCTACGTCGCTCTACTTCGTGAAATTCGATATCTCCCCGTCGGGCTTTCTAATGAATTAATATACGGAATTGATTTAAACAAATTCTGCGCTCTTTGTAAGGAGAATCAAAAGTATTTTGACAAATTAGTAGTATTAAATGAAGACGATTACGCCATGACTGTTGGATTAATAGAATCTCCATTTATTGAATTATTTATGCAGCGTTTTACGCAATTATTTTCAAGAATCGGCGTGAAAGATTACTCACAAGAATTGCTTCAATCTCTGCATTCTATTGTGCCGTTTACTCGTGGAGAAACCCCATGACATTTTTGGCCATTCGACGAGATGCGGTGGAGGAGTTGATTGCTGAACGCTCCCTACAGTCGGCAGATTTCTCCGAGGGTAAAAAACTTGCACTAACCCTTCGATCTGGAACGATCGAATATGTCAGTCCTCGTATCGCTAACACCAAAACAAAAAACGGCGTTATTGTTTACGGCCGCAATGTTGGCGAACAGCACTACATCGTGCTTGATCTTGAGCAAAGCAGGATATTCAAGGAAGCGACAGATAGTCAGGCAATTTTATACCTCCAGAGGATTGCGAGATTCGCGATTAAGTTCTGGGACAAGGGTGTTCTGACGCCAGCAGAGAAGGTGGTAAGCTCAAAAACGGCAGCCATCTTTCCCTATCCGCTGAGTCAGAAAAATGGCCTCCGGATCACAATTGACCTTAATCCCGATTTGGAAAGGCTTGCCAAGCGCGGAAAGTCTGGGCGCTACTTGCTTGTCTACAAGGTTGGCACCAACGAGGGTGACGGACCGCAAGAAGCCGCTAGCATTGCCACCTTTCGGCAATTTCTCGACGAACTTGAGCCTGTTGGCGCTAAACTTGAAACTGCCGTAGCGCAGACTGCGCCTAGGTGGGAAACGAGTTTTACCAGCGCCAACTTGATGCCGCTTCCCTCTAAGGTGGACATCCACCAAAGGTACGATACTTGGCTTCGGTTGCTCACGGACGACCAGAAGAAATTTATTCTCGCCCCTATAACCCATCCCATTCGAATCGACGGGCCGGCCGGAACGGGGAAAACAGCTTCGCTTTCTTTGGCCGCTATTCACTCCATGCGGCAGGCCGCTGAAGAGGAGCGAGAATTTCAAGCTATATTCATTACGCACAGCGAAGCAAGCCGTAGAAGCATTCACACTATTCTTGAAGCAATGGGAGGCACGGATTTTTTGACGGAACAGACGTCAATCCGTCGGCTTCGCGTCGAGACGCTACAAAGCTACTGTGGTCAGCTTCTTCGACAAGACATTTCCGAAACAGAATTCGTAGATGCCGACGCTTATGACGCAAAGCAGCTTCAAATGATGTATGTCGACGAAGCCCTTCGCCAAGCACAGGAGGAATTCACGTCTTACGAATTTTTCATGTCTCCCGATTTCAAGGCTTACATGAAAAGTGAGGATGATGAATTCAAAATCCCGCTTATCCAACACGAGATATCTGTAGTGATCAAGGGAAGGGCTATGGAAAATCTCGATATTTACAAGAAAATTCCACCCATCCCGTCCGCATTACCGGTCCAAAGTGAAGGCGACAAAGCCTTCATTTGGAGAGTATATGAACGATATCGTGAGCAATTAGTCACTGGTGGACAATTCGACACGGACGACGTTGTCCTTACCGCCTTGAGCCAACTATCTACGCCGATCTGGCGTCGACGGCGAACACGCGATGGATTCGATGCGATTTTCGTAGATGAAACACATCTCTTCAATATGAATGAGCTTTCGATCTTCCATCACCTCAGCAAATCCGAAAGTTCGTTTCCGATTGCTTTTGCAGTCGACCGGTCGCAAGCCATCGGCGACAGGGGCTGGACAGACGATATTGATGTTACTTCATTAATGCCATCGCTCGAAGATCAATCGTCCAGCACCACGATAAATGTGAACGGCATTTTCCGATGCTCACCGGACATAGTAAATCTCGCTTTCAGCATCACATCATCAGGTGCAAGCCTTTTCGCAAACTTCCAAGATCCCATGGGGCTTGCCCATAGCAACATGACATTCGAAGAAGAAAAAAAGGCGAAGCGCCCATATTACACAGAATTTCTGACCGACGATGCGATGATCGAAGGCGTATTTGGACTGGCTGATGATGTTCGAACGGAAATGGGATCCACTAAAGGCGATGTCGCGATTGTCGTCTTCGACGAGAAAATATTCCATGAAATTGAGAAGAAAGCGATGCAAGAGAACCGTCCAGTTGAAGTCCTGAAGAAGCGTGGCGACCCTGAGGTCGCAAGGCGCGCAAAAAGTAATGGTAGGTTCGTTCTTTCTCTACCGGATTACGTGGGTGGTTTGGAATTTGACGGCGTCGTACTTGTTGGCGTTGATCGAGGAAGAGTTCCTCCGTCCCCTGAACATCAGCTTTCTCAGAGTAAGGCTTATCTAACATTTGCTGCGCATAATAAACTATATGTTGCGGTGACGCGTGCACGCTATCAAGTGGCCATTCTGGGCGTTCAAGCTCGCGGGCCCAGTGCGATCTTGAAAGGAGCGCTAGACAGTGGTGCTCTTGATAAAACCTAAGATGAAGTAACGGGTGTCCGCCAAGTTATAAACTGACCGCACCACCCCTCACAGCAATCCGCCCTTATGGTACCTCTCTTTTCCCAGCTAGCTACCTGATGCCAGACACTCCGTTCTTCTCGACACTTGCGAGTACGGTCCGCAGGGTCAGGTATCCTGCTCCTCAATAGCTGGTCCCAGATCCAGGCTCACCTCGTCGTCCAGTGTTTTTCCTCTGGCGAGCCTACGTCCGACCGCTTCAATGAACCCGTCATACCGCTCCCGCCCCTTGCTCTGCGCCGCAGCAAGGGCCGCATCCGGCAGAGGGGGGGTGCTGGTCAGCCAGAACCGAACGAAAACGGCCAACGATTCGTTCGAGATCGTGACCCGTCGTTCCGTCCGTTCCAACTGCCGCGTCATCCGATCCAGCCGCCGGGCTAACGCTGCTTCTAGCCGTTCCGGTCCGTCCGGTGACAAGAAAGATGCAAGTGCCGTCTCCACGATCAGCGCCTGCGGCACCTTCTTGCGGGCAGCGTAATCGGCGAGCCTGACGCTGAGTTCGGCCGGCAGCCGGATCGTGTGCTTGATCCGCATGGCAGTCATAGCCCCATCCGATCGCCAGGATCGAGCGAAACCTGACGCGCGAGACCCCGCTCACCGCGCCGCAAGGTCTGTGCCCGCTTCGCATCGTCCTCGGGTTCATCCTCCGGCGGATCAAATTCATGCACCGGCTTCTTCGGTGCCTGCACCACCTCTTCCTGTTCCGGCAGCTCCGGCTCACGGCGAATGCCTGCATTGGCGGGATCATCATCCGCATTGCCGGCAGGCGGCGGCTGGACCACATCAGCCCAGTCCCCTGACGGCTGCGGTCCCGTGGGGGGAGTGCCCACTGGAGCCAGCGGCGGCTCGAAGCGGGGTGGCGGCAGGATGCGAGCGGCGAGTTCGGCATCCTCAAAATACCGTGCCTTGCGCGCCCGGATCGGCGGGCAGCCGGAAACCAGCACCAGTTCGTCGTCAGGAGGAAGCTGCATGATCTCGCCCGGCGTCAGCAAAGGCCGTGCCGTTTCGTGCTGTGTCACCATCAGATGCCCGAGCCACGGCGAAAGCCGATGGCCGGCATAGTTCTTCGCGTCACGAATCTCGGTCGCGGTGCCCAAGGCGTCGGACACCCGCTTGGCGGTGCGTTCGTCATTGGTCGCGAAGCTGACCCGGACATGGCAATTGTCGAGGATCGAGTTGTTCTGGCCGTAGGCCTTCTCGATCTGGTTCAGGCTCTGCCCGATCAGGAAGCTCTTGATGCCATACCCCGCCATGAAGGCCAGCGCACTCTCGAAGAAATCCAGCCGTCCCAACGCCGGGAACTCATCGAGCATCAGCAGCAACCGATGACGCCGCTTCGCCTCCAGTTCCTCGGTCAACCGGCGGCCGATCTGATTCAGCACCAGGCGGACCAGAGGTTTGGTGCGGCTGATATCCGAGGGCGGCACCACCAGATACAGCGTCGCCGGATGAGTGCCGGCGACAAGTTCGCGGATCCGCCAGTCACAGCAACGGGTCACATGCGCCACCACCGGATCGCGATAGAGGCCAAGGAACGACATTGCGGTGGACAGCACACCCGAGCGTTCATTGTCGCTCTTGTTGAGCAGTTCCCGCGCGGAACTGGCGACCACCGGATGCACGCCCTTCGCGCCAAGATGCGGCGTGGTCATCATTGCACGCAACGTGGTCTCGATCGCCCGTTTGGGATCGGAGAGGAAATTGGCCACCCCAGCCAGGGTCTTGTCCTTCTCGGCATAAAGGACATGCAGGATGGTCCCAACCAGAAGGGCATGGCTGGTCTTCTCCCAGTGGTTCCGCTTCTCAAGGGCACCCTCGGGATCGACCAGCACGTCGGCGATGTTCTGCACGTCGCGGACCTCGCGCTCGCCGCGCCGAACCTCCAGCAACGGATTGTAGGCCGCACTGGCCAGGTTGGTCGGATCGAACAGCAGCACCCGACCAAAGCGTGCGCGCCAACCGGCGGTCAGCGTCCAGTTCTCGCCCTTGATGTCATGGACGATAACGGAACCAGGCCAGGTCAGCAGTGTCGGCACCACCAGACCCACGCCCTTGCCCGATCGGGTCGGCGCGAAGCACAGCACATGCTCCGGCCCGTCATGGCGGAGATAGGCATCAGCCGAGCGGCCCAGCACCACGCCATCGGGTGCGAGCAGCCCCGCCCGACGGATCTCACGCGGATCAGCCCAATGCGCCGAGCCATAGGTGGTGGCGCGTTTCTTCTCGCGGGCGCGCCAGACGGACATCGTGATCGCGACGATGACGGCGACAATCCCTCCCGACCCCGCGATGTAACCGCCGGTGGTGAAGATGTCCGGTGCGTAGGCGTCATAGGCGAACCACCACCAGAAGAACTCCGGCGGGTAATAGACCGGCCAGCCGAGCAGCGTGACCCACGGCGCGCCAAGCTGCGGCTGGAAGCCGAGCCGCCAGGCGGTCCATTGGGTCGCCGCCCAGGTAAAGGCGAGGATCACGGTGCTGACGGCGCACACCGATCCCCAGAGGATCTTGGTCTGGTTCATGACAGGAACCGACCAGACGGCTCGATTTCCCGATACTCAAGGCCTAATTGAAGCGCTTCGGGTCGCCGGACGCAAGCGGATAATAAACGGACGGATTGTCCGCCGACAGGGAACGAACGATGACCGGCTCCATCTCCAGCTACCATGCCCATGTCTATTCCGATGGTGCGGAAGAACATACGATGGCCAGACGACCTCGCGTCGAGGATTGCACCCTGACATCTCGCCGTTATGGTTGGAATTTTTTGATAACCATACCTTCTACCTGCTTTCTTTGTGCAGACATGCCTTTGATTCTTCGTTCAAGGGCGCCCCTCGCCTCTACATCTGCCTCTCTTGGTAATTCTTTTCGCAATAAGTAGGCTTTGTGATGCTGTCTGCTTGGTAGGCTTAGACCGCCATTCTGAACAATAACCCCCGTTATCTCAGCAACTCCTTGATAATATCTACGCTCTTTATGATAGATCAATCCGCGCGAGTGAATCTGTCGCTTTATTTCCCAAAGCAACCAATTCGGCACTATATCTCCTGAAATAGTAATGTCATCTATGTAAACAGACAGTTTGCATCCGTTCTCGACGACCACACGAGCAATGCTGTTCCACATGTCATAGAATGCAAAAAATGACAGTATTGGGCTGACGGGACTTCCTGTTGCAAGATGACCATTCACAGTGAGCAAACGCCCAAGAATGGATGCCACATCTCTTTCGCACTGGAGAACATGATTAAAAAACCAAAAAACTCGATGCTCAGGCGTGGCCGGGAAATAGGTCTTTATATCAAGTGTTGATACCTGTCTGGAGCCAACGTGATGAGCGGCATTGGAGACATAAGAACGGCGTTTTACCGGACAAAACAGAAAATCAGGGGGATCAATTCGAGAAAGTAGCGTGGTCACTCGCTCATGAATCGGCCGAAGCGCTCCACGCGGCTCCTGAATCTCTCGCACCTTTACCTTTTCACCACTACCCGTTTCCACAGAACGTTCGCTATACGGACGTTCCGCCGCCAAAACCGATTCGAGAAGCGGCGGCGTTATGCCAAGCACATCAGCCAATCGGTGCCGGGAGCGAATCCGAAACAGCCTTGATTGATTGAGCGGGTGCCTCTTCGGAGGCATACGGGGCATCAGGCAGCGTCCTTGCCCGCCCGAGCTGCGACCATCTGCAACAGTGAGAGCACCTTGGAAGAAACAGTTAACCTAAGTTTTTCTGACTTCGAGGCGTTAGCCATCTCCTCTGAGAAAAACAAAATCGAGGAGACGGGCATCTTAAACTCGTTTGCATAGCGTTTTAGCAAATCAAGCGTTGGTTTTTTCTTTCCCTTCTCGATTTCAGAAAGGAACGACGGCGCGATTTCAAGTTTCTCCGCCGCATCTTTTTGCGAAAGACCATGGAAGACTCGGATCATGCGCAGAGCGTCTCCTATCATTGCCTTCCTCCTGATTAGTTAGAGACTAAAGGTTGGATTATCGGGCCTTGGATCTCACTGCCTCTCAACGAACCGCAGAAGCTCAGGTATCATCTGAGCCACTGCGATGATCGCCTTCAACACGAGCGGATTACAGAAAAAGCGCCAAAATGTTGCTTTCGACTGTGCCCGCTTAGAAACCCCACGCTGCCTGTCAACACCTGACCGATCACTCATCGGCTTGCTCTCCATCACCGCCACGGAATTGCGGCGGCCCGCCGAGACGGATTGCGCGGGTGACAACGCTTTAAGCCCGATTATCCTACAGGGCGCGGCTTCCTCCGGGCCGCGCCCCCGTCTGCGCCGACTGACGCTGACGGATGGGAGGGAGCTTCCGCTCCCCACGGGTCGCAAGCGACCCCAATAATGACAGATACCCCTCAGTTGCTGACAAACTCAGATAAGGCGGATCGCGCCGTCCCGTCAAGAATATTATTCGCCCATAGCGAATTAAATTATCGAAGATACGATTTCGCTCACCTCGGGCGCACGATATGGCCTGGCCGTCATAGCCCATACGTTCGAGGCCGGTGACATGAGGCCCTTTTCCGCGCATACTCCGCATAGGGGAGAAAGTGACTGACGTGAATCAGGCAACACAAACACTGTTGGGAATCGGGCTTTATACGCCTGCTGAAGCTGGTCTCCTGATCGGGGTGCGGCCGAGGAAACTGCGGCGTTGGTTACATGGATATCAGATCGGTGAACGCCACTACCAACCTCTTTGGCATCCCCAAGTGGATCTGGGCGACGATAAGGTTTACCTTGGTTTCCGCGACATGCTGGAAGCGCGCGTCGCGTCCGAGTTTATTGAGGCTGGCCTGAGCCCGCAACGGGTTCGTCGGGCAATCGAGATCGCCCAGTCGATTGTCGGGGAACGTCCCCTTTCGACTGAATGGCTCAAAACCGATGGTCGGTCCGTGTTCCTTCAGATCGCGAACGAAGACCCAGAGATCGAGCCTCAATGCCTCGATCTCTTCCGCAACCAATATGCGTTCGCGCGTATTGTTAGAGAAAGCCTTCGTGATATCGAATTCACCGACAAGCTCCCCAACCTTTGGTGGCCACAGGGTCAAAGAGCTGGCGTCTTGATCGATCCTCATCGTTCCTTCGGCAAGCCGATCGAGCACGAAACTTCTGTGCCGGCAGAACAGCTTGCAAACGCCGCGATTGCCGAAGGTTCCGTTGAACATGCGGCCCGCGTTTGGGATGTCCCTGTACGCGCCGTCAAGCGGGCAGTTGCATTCCAGAAACAACTCGCGGCTTCCGCTCTGGCGGCGTGAGAGTCTTCTTCGACAACTGCACGTCGCCGGTTCTGGCGCGAACGCTGAACGGCTTCGTCCAGCACCTCGGCCATTCGGTCGATCATATCGCGGATCTCCCCTGCGGGCGACACGCGAGCGATCTGGAATGGATATCGATGTTGGGCGAATCCTCAGACGCTTGGATCGTGATGACCGGGGACGGCCGGATCTATAAGAACAAACCAGAGCGAGAAGCCTTCCGCCGGGCTAATTTGCGTGGATTTGTCTTTGCTCCTGCATACCAAAAGACCCCGCTCCATCAGACGGCCTCAGTGCTGATATGGCGCTGGCCTGATCTGGAACAACTCATCTCTCGCATTTCGGGTGCTGCTCTGTTCGAGATTCCTATTAATCGTTCCAGTGGTGTCAAATCTCTTCCACTATAGAGGCGGCTCAGATTCCGATTTCACGTTAGCCCGCTATCAAATCCCGAGCCCGCGCTTGCGACCGAAATTCCAGTCCACCGATCCACCTGGCGACATGGTGCCGGAAACCTGCCGTCCGAGCTTCTGCTCCAGCGCCGGGCGCCACGGCACGAGCTGGAAGCCCAGCCCGTCATCGACCATCGCGAACCGACCCGACGACAGGTTGACCCGTTGGCGATAAATCCCCGAGACAACCTCGCCTTCCTTCGCGGGCCGGTGCTCCAACCCGGTCTGTGCCGCCAGCCTGGCCGCCGCCTGATCGAGATCGTGCTGGCGCAGGGTGCCAATCAGGTCGGGTGCGAACACCACACGCTCGCCCTGTCGCCGGGCCAGCCCCTCGGAGGCAAGATGATCGATCCGCTGCGCCATCGCCGCGCGAACCTCCGCGCCGAAGCCTGCATTGGCCAGTGCCGGCTCTTTTGCGAGTAACTGGCGATCGAGCCAGGTTGCACCGGGTGCCGTCACCTGCTCGGCCAGCATGAAATCCGAGCGGGTTGCCAGTGACAGGCGCTGCTTACCTTTGGTATCCTCCGAGGCCCGGGTCTCGACGATCGCACTGGTCCTGGCATCGCCGGTCAGGTCCAGATCGGGGAAACGGACATGATGCGTCCGCCCGTCAGTGCCGGCGATGACCACGTAGCCGGAGCCTTTCAACTCATCATCCAGCCCGCGCTCGACCAGTCGGCCGATGACCGGATCGGCGAACTTCTCGCCATGGATCGCGAAGCCCGCAACATCGGGCTCCGCCCCGCCACCGGACATGGCACGGTGCATGGTCCTGATGATGTCGCCCCGGATGGAGAGATCGCGTAGCGTCGCCTCCAGCCCCGGCTTGAGGGTCCAGCGTGCCACCCCGACCTGTTCGGCCAGGCCAAGCCCTTCCAGCTTGGTTGCCCGGCCAACCAGCAAGCGGCGCAGTTCCGGGTCTTCGGCACCCGCGCCAGGCCGCAGATCGACGATACCGCCATGCTCGTCGTTGATGTCCTGCAACGCGCGATCGAGGCTGGTCCAGCGGTCGGCCCCGATTTCGCTCTCCAGGGCGGTGCGGATTTCCTGCTCGCTGCGCGGGCCAAGCTCCAGCGTCACGCGCTCGGCGGCGCGGTCGCGCAGGCCCAGGCTGATATAGGCGCGGCTGATCACCAGATCCTTGCCGTCATCGGCGACACCGCGCACCAGGATATGGACGTGCGGATTGTCGGTGTTCCAGTGATCCACCCCCACCCAGTCCAGCTTCGTGCCGAGATCGCGCTCCATGTCCTGCATCAATTCCCGTGCGAAGCCCCGCAGATCCTCCATCCTTGCCGCGTCCTCGGGC
Organism: Asaia sp. As-1742; assembly: GCF_011753235.1. NCBI lineage: Bacteria > Pseudomonadati > Pseudomonadota > Alphaproteobacteria > Acetobacterales > Acetobacteraceae > Asaia > Asaia sp. As-1742. The sequence continues at coordinate 91,898 of NZ_VWWA01000009.1, forward strand.
GAGACGATGAAGCGGAAATGGTGCCGGTCGTCTCCACAGCGTTCCGCGAAGGCCTTGCTGTCCGCTTCGTCAGAGCCGGCATCGAACAGATGGGCCTTGGCGCCATCACGGGTGACGCCTTCACGGCGGAGATAGGCGATGTGGCGGGCGAGCGGCGCCGAACGGAACCGCGTGCCCTGGTGGCGGACGACGCGCGCCTTGACCACGACGCGGCGGGCATTGCTGCGCAGCCGCATGGAGAGTGCTGCGCGCCGGCCGCGCCCGAAACGGGAACCACCGCCGCCACCCCTGCCCTTCGCACCGAAACGGGTGCCGGTATGACCGGCCTTCTTCGCGGCACGCATGACCTCACCGACGAAGGATTTCGGTCGTGCGCCCTGGTTGCCGTGCTGGATACGTCCGGGCCGGACGGTCAGGCTGTCATCGCGCGTCGCCATGTCCCGCTCTCCGCTCTGCTTCTCCCCTGACGGCTCCCGGAGCCTTGAAAAGACTAGGAAAAATGGACGAAGAGCCGCAGGCGGTGCATGGTGAAAGGACAAATTCCCCAATCAAACCAACCACATGCAGCCCCGAACGGGCGCTTCTTTTACCTTGCCGTCCTTCCCTCCGTTGCCAGCCTCCCCCCAGCACCCCATCCCCAAGCCGCCCATGACCCGCCAGCACCCGATGGACCTGAACAAGGGTCATCGACGCGCCTCCCCATGCCCTGACGCGATGAACAGCCCCTCCGATTGCGGGGCGAGTGCCGTCCAGTCGGTCGGGCGGTCGCCGTCGGCATGCACCGGATCCTGCGCGCTCCCGACATGCCCGGGGGCATTTTCTGTGCGCAGGAATGACGCCGGAAAGAGGGAAGAGCCCTGCCAGGATGGTACCGCCGAAGCGCCGATCGCGATGTCATCGGCAAGCGGAAGAACCAGGCGCGCGCTGACCGACGCAACGTAGTTCCGCGTCTCGGCAGGCAACGGCCGGCCCGTTGCCAGATGCTCATCATAGCGCGCGGGACCGGCATTGTAGGCAGCAAGAAAACCGGCTTCGCCGTAGCGGTCCCGCATCCAGCGCAGATAGGTCGCACCCGCCAGGATGTTGTCGTGCGGGTCGAACGGATCCTTGCCGAGGCCGAGCGACGTGCGCAGACTGGCCCATGTTCCGGGCATCACCTGCATGAGCCCCATCGCGCCCGCCGACGACACGGCATGCGCATCACCTCGGCTCTCCGCGTGCAGGACGGCAGCAATCCATGCGGCCGGAACCTGTGCGCGTGTGGCGGCTTCCGCGATCATATCGGCATATGGATCGGCGACCGCGACATGCCCCGGTATCGTCATGGAAACGACGGTCGGAAACACGACACCGAGCAACCGGCGCGCCGCCTTACCGCCGGTCATCGCGCTTCACCGGACGGCTCCAGACCAGATGAAAGGCACGCCCCTGACGATCGGACTGGAACAGGTTGGCGCGGATCGGTTGCGCCAGCATGGGGTCGTCCAGAACCAGCGAGAGATACGTACCCGCCTTCTCGCCGGTGCGTTTCCACGCAGCGCCGATCTCCGGTCCGGCGTCGGCGTCACCGAGATGGACGCGATAGTCGGGCGCGTGTTCGGCGTCCGATGATGTCGCCGGCACGATCGTCAGTTCGACGTCGAGGGCGAGCGTGCGCAGGCGACCGGCGAAACCGTCAGCGGTGCGTGTGAAAGTGCCGATCTGGGCCATGTCAGCCTCGTTTCTGTTTGGGGGTGGGAGAAAGCGGTGACGGCGCGAGCCACAGCGGTTGGGCACGGCCGAGTACCGCATCGACCGGCAGGACACCGAAATAGCGGCCGTCGAGACTGGTCGGGACCGCCGGGTTCATGACGAAGACCTGACCGGGCAAGACATGCTGACAGCCCTGCCAGACCGGCAGCGGACGGCCGCGATGATCACGGGTCAACGCATTGCCGAGCGCCTTGCCGTCGACCGAAACGACGGCGCCATTCCGGCACACGACCTGTCCCGGCAGTGCCGCGACCGGCTTGAGCAACGGCACACCGAGCGGCAGATAGCCACCGCGCGCCAGCATTCCGGCGATGTCGGTGGGCGGGCGGATCGCGATCAGATCACCGACATGCAGGGGGCTTACCGATTGCAGGCGATACAGCCCGACCGGCGTGCTGGCGGTGGCGTTCCAGATCAGCCGGGGCGCCGGATGGATCACCACTGACGTGCCGGCACCGAGGATTGCGAAATAGGTGGTGAAGAACCAGCCAAAGCGCGTCATGACACCGCCCTCCGGCGCAGCCAGGCGTGATGGCGATCGCGCGTGTAGGCGCGCGCCGCCTGCCCTGCGAGCATCCGGTTGTGCAGATGCCGCCAATGCTCGGGCGCCACATCGACGGGGTCGATGCCGATGGCTTCGATACGATCGATCGCTTCCAGCACCAGCCGGACTTTCGGCCAGCCGCTCTGGCGCAGCAGGCTCTCGCCACCGGGACGCACGAACGGCACCGTCTGATACGGCTCGCCGGGGCGGATGACGCGCACGATGTCGATGCAGGACACCACCGTGCCGTAATCGTTCGCCGCCCACCGCAGGAAGGCGAACACGGTATCCGGCGGAAAGCTCAGTATCCGCCGCCGACGATCGAGAATCTGCTCATGGGAGACAGAGCCGAAGCGGATCCAGTGCTCGATGCGCTTCTCGATCCAGGTCAGTTCGACATGAGCGAGGGTGTCGGTCATGGCACATCTCCAGACGTATCGGGAAACTCGCGGGCCAGCAGGGCGCGCAACATGTCGGCGACCGTGATGCCGCGCTGGAACGCCGCGACCTTGAGCCGTCCGCGCAGCGCCGGCGTGACGTCGATGGTCAGCCGGGCGGTAAAGCGGTTGGTGGTCGCAGGCTTCTCCGGCGCCCTGACCCAGCGTTCCGGATCGGCGGGACGCGCCGCGAAGCCGGGCGGCGTGCGATGTTCCGTCATGGCGATATTCCTTCGCCGAGCGGCAGCACGGAGGCGATGCGGTCGCGCGCCTTCTGCGCCATCACCGGATCGATCTCGCAGCCGACATAGCGCCGGCCAGCCAATCGACAGGCGACACCGGCCGCGCCCGATCCGGCGAACCAGTCACCCACCAGACCGCCCGGTGGGCAGCTCGTGCGGATCAGGATTTCCAGCAGGGCAACCGGTTTCTCGGTCGGATGAATGGCGCGGCCATGCGTATTTCGGACCGGAATCACGGAGCGCATCAGGCGAGGGCCGCCATCCTCACTGACATAATGGCCGGCATTGATCCGGCCCATGTGGGGCGGCCGGTGTTTCCGCCGCACCGTGCGCGCCCGCGCATCAGGCGTGGTCGGGACCGCGTTGTAGACGGCCCGCCAGGCCGTATCTTCGCGATAGAACTGGACGATCAGTTCATGTACGCGCCGGAAGCGATCGGCATGGAAGCTGGAACCGTTCTGCTTCTCCCAGACCAGTTCCTGGGCATATTTCCAGCCAGCGTTCCGGAATGCCGCGTTGGAAGCAAGGAAACTCCGCAGCGAACCGAAGACCCAGAGCGAGCCGTTGGGTTTCAGGGCAGTGAGCGCCTTGCCGGGCCAGTCCACCACGCGTCGGTCCCAGGCGAGCGACGTATCGCCATAGGGGGGATCAACCAGGATCATGTCGTAAGGGCCATGCCAGGGCATCAGGAGCGCACTGTCGCCGGTCAGAAGGGTCATGACACCAGCCCCCCGATCTCGGCCGTCAGGGCGGCGATTTCACGGGCGGCAATCCCATGCGGGCGCAGGTCGCAGACCAGGCGGCCGGTGCGCGCGGCATCGGCGAAGGCGACACGCTGGCCGATCCGCGCCATGAGCGCCGCTGGCTCATGTCCCACCAACGCCAGCCGGGTTTCGCGGGCGATGACCGTGCGTGCGGCGCAGCGATTGAGCACGAAGCGGGCGAGCAGGCCGGGGCGGAAGAGGCGTGCTTCCTCCAGCAGCCGCAGCATCTCGGCCGAGGCCCAGCCGTCGAACGGCGAGGGCTGGGCAGGGATCAGCACCAGGTCGGCAGCCAACAGGGCGGAGCGCAGCAGTGCTGCCACCCGCGGCGGACCGTCGATGACGACGTGGTCCACCCCCTGAGCCAGTTGGGGCGCCTCGTGGTGAAGTGTGTCGCGTGCGAGGCCGATCACGCCGAACAGCCGGGGCAGTCCTTCCCGCGCGCGCTGCGCCGACCAGTCCAGCGCCGAGCCCTGCGGGTCAGCATCGATGACCGTCACGCGCCGGCCTTCCCGAGCCCATTGACCCGCGAGATGCAGTGCCAGCGTCATCTTGCCGACGCCTCCTTTCTGGTTGAGGAAGGCCACGATCATGACCCCGCTCCGGGGTTTATCCACGGATCGGAAGGGGGGCCAACATCCTTAAAGTTAAACTCTTTTAAGTTAGAGTCTAAGTTAAGGGCCTCATAACACTTTGATTCAACGTCGTGATTCGGCGTTTTCCGCAAACGATAGCACGGATGCCGTGGCAGTGATGGCACGGATAAATCCACAACCGATAGCACGGATGAATTCACAGCTTGTCCACAGGCGCCTGTGGATAGTTTGACGGGCGCGAAGGCCAGCGTGTCGTTGCCGTTGCGGTCGGGGCGCACCGACAGCCGATAGCCGGCAAAGGGTTGCCGTTTCGCCATCTCGCGCAGTTCGAAGGCAAAGCGGCGATAGGGAGAAAGGCTGGCGGATTTTTCGTAGAGATGGCGCAGGCCGAAGGCCCAGCCCGCGCGCTGGCGACCGCCGTGTTTGCGCACGATGCGATAGAGCCAGCGCTCCAGACCGCCGGTAAGGCCAAAATAGGCTGGATCGATAGTCAGAACGAGCGCGTCATCAAGCACGGCCTGATAGAACCAGTCGGGCAGGATCAGTTCGATCACGCGGGTGCGCCCTTCCCGCGCGGTGTGTCGTTTCCATTCGTTGATCCAGGAAAACCGGTGCAATTGGCCCTTCCCGGTCTGCCGGAGCGAGGTCTTGATCGTGGTGGATTGCAGCCGATCGAAGGCTGCTTCCAGCCGCTCATAGTCCCGCGCGCTGTCCCCCCGGCCGATGAATGTCAGGATCTCGCGCGGGCTGGCGACCATCAGTCGCGACGTGCGCCGACCGGCGTCGCGTGCGGCAACGAGATGGCTGGCGGCCCAGATCAGCACGTCGGCATCCCAGATCGTGGCCATGCCATGTTCGGCGGAAGCCTCGACGCGGATCGTGACATCGGGGGTCCGGTAATCGATCGGAACCATGCGAGGGGACTTGGCGAGGCTGAAGAACGGAAACGCCATCAGATCCTGGGCGTCACGAGGCGCAAAATCTCCCGCGATAGCGTGGAAGAGTTCCAGTTGCTCGCGCTCGGAGCGCGTTCTGCCCGTCGGGGACATCAGCGTCGGTTCCCGCGTGAGGTCGGCGATGTCGGCGGGATCAGCGGGCTTTGCCGCGCAGCAGCCGACACGGTGCCGGCGGTGGTGTCCGAGGTGTGGGCGCGTGCCCCGCTCTCGACCCAGGCCTGTAGTTCATCGACCCGATAGACCACACGACCGCCGAGCTTCGAATAGCGCGGGCCGGTGCCGTAGATCCGGTGTTTTTCCAGGGTGCGAATGGAAAGCCCGACGAAGCGCGAAGCGTCGGGCGTGCGCAGATAGCGCGGCGGCAGGTCGCTGTAATTGGCGGACATGATGTGGCTCCGTGATCGCTGTCTGGGGCCGCAGGACAAATGCGGCCAGCAAGGATCAGCGTGGCGGAGCGGGTAGGTTCGGAACTAGGACCGATCTCGCAGAGGCATGAGATCGGTCCGGGGCAGACTAAAAACACGGCGACCCAGTTATTTAAAATGACCTATATGTCCAATCGATTTGCGACCGCTAAATTCGTGCTAGCTATGTGAAATAGGATCCCACTCAATTAATGTGGGAAAGAATTAGATTAAACCACACAGGGGACAAAGATGAACAGTTGGAAAGATTTTGAAAATCATGTGCATTACGTATATTCATCCATTCTGAACATGAAAGATGAAGGAATTTTAGTATCAAGAAATGCAAAAATATTTGGAAAATCAGGGGCGCTTCATGAAATTGATGTTTATTATGAGTTCAACAGAGCCGGCGTGCGGCACAAAGTCGCCATAGAATGTAAGAGTCTGAGTCGCCCTGTAGAAAAAGGTAAAATACAAGAATTTTGTCATAAAATTTCCGATATTGGGAATATAGTTGGAATAGCAATATCAAAAAAAGGATTCCAAGAAGGCGCAAAAACTATTTCTGAATATTATGGTATAAATCTAGTAAATTATGATGACCTTCCTTCATTTTTGAGTATTTTTTCAAAAAGAATAGAAACGGTTCTACTACCCGATGAAACATATGTAGGAGAACCATTTTGGACTATTATGGAGGCCCAAAATGGAAGGGTTACAGGATCTTATTTTGTAATACCTCATGACGGAACAGGTAAAAATCATGTACCATTGTTTTTTTCCAAGGCACATGCGGAAAAGGCTTTTCTAGAGTGTGGACTTTCTTACGAGAAGTGGGCTGTAAGAGGTCTTCCCAGGTTTGCATTGCGTGCTTTTATTATGTCTTGCGAGTTAATGAATTTGAATGTCAATAATATTGGCGGAGCTGCAATCTTATTTTTACCTCCTGGAGCAATAGAGGGTGCTGGATTTGCAATGATGGCAATATCAAGAGAGCAACTGATATCTGAATATTATGGTGCGCCTGTACCAAGTATTAAGATAAATCGCTAAATTTAGATCCAGCTTTTTTACCAGTTATGCCAGCCGTGGTTTGCTGAAACCCATACAAATCAAGCGATCCCGCTTATCGTCCGTATTGGCGGGAGCATCCAGATCTCCTTGTGGGTTACAGCAAACCACGACTGGTATTACCGCTTCCGAAACGGATGCAGTAGCAGCCGCCGGTATCCTCCATCGGTCAGGCCTCGCGCGAACCGCACCAGACGTTTCATACGGAAATGCAGATCGTGCGAGAGCCAGTCCCCTGCAGAAACCTCGCGGCCGAACAGAACACCGGCGATCTCGCGCTGCGATACCCCGTCATCGAGACCGTCGAGCGTGCGGAGCGCCAGGATCAGCCTGCTGATGCGATCAGATGACAGACGGGCCGGATCGCGACCAGGTGGGCGTCCGCTGAGGGCACGCCAGAGCCGCGAGGCGGCCTGGACGCGTACCTCGAACAAGGCGTCGAACGGCAGCAACACGCCGACCGGAGCCCCGTCAGGCGGCAGGACGTACAGGCGCAGGATCGTCTCCCCCTGCTTGAGCAGGACTTCTCCCGCCATATCGGGCGGCAGTCCTGCCCGAGCGAGGGAGAACGGACGAGACGCCGCATCAGCCAGTGCTGTCGGCAGGGGAACAGCCGCAATCACGGCCGGCGACACCGCAACAATCCAGAGGGCGGTGCGTGGATCGAGGGCCGTGCGGACACTCTCGAAATCGCAACCCCCAGCGCCGTGCGAAGGCTTCTGTGTCTGACATGGACAGCGCAGCCCGGCGCGCGGCGCGCTGAAGGACGGCACGATCGCGGATAAAGTCCCGATTGCGACTGACAAACTGTAAGGCAAAGGCAGGGGCGTCGAGCGACCGCAGGCCCTCGTACGCGCCCCTGTCCGGACTCGATGAACAGAATGCCCGCCGCTTCCAGCGCGCGACGGACCTGGTCGGTCGTGCCCTCATGAACGCCGAGACCGCGTTCGGATTCAAGGCGCTTGAGCGCGGTCAATGCTACGAGGGCCTTTTCAGCAAGCATCTCCTGTGTCCAGTTCAGGAGTGCCCGTGCCGCCCTTACCTGTCGGCCTGTGATCATCCACGATCACATCCGACACGCGAGGCCAACACACCAGAAATACGACTATAATAGTCGTATTATGGATATTCAACATCGTTCTTTCAGCAGGATGGTAAAAGCAGATCGGCGTCTGAATTTCCGATGGTACGGGCGATCATACGAAAAGACCCCCGCGCTATGCGGGGGCCGTCTCGTCGTGGCGCTCTGCCGCGCATCGGGCAAGCGCTTCTTTGAGTTCGCGCTCGATCTGCTGCCGCTCGCGGCGGCTCAGGTGAAAGCTGGTCAGTTCGGCGCGCAGCATCTGTATGTGGTCGTGTAACGTGGTCATCGTCCTGTTCCTTTCGTTTCTTGAAGACAGGACGGACGGCTCATGCCGGGGTGGACCGGGTCAGGGATCGCCGCAGGCGACCGGCTCACCGGCGCGTGGGGGAACCGATTTTGTTCGGCGTGCCCGAAGGGTGCGTCGGGCAAAATTGGGGGGACCACGCGTCCTTGACGCGGTTCGCCTTCGCGCATGGTACAATGGGAAGGCTGAGGGAAAGCCTCGTGTTCCTCCTGCCTTCCACGTCGGGCGACCAGCGCTGCCGCCCGCGCCCCGAAAAGAGCACGTGAGAAAAGAAGCGCCGGAAGGCCCCGCCCGAGGAGACCGGGCGGGATTGGTAGTGGGGAGCTTACTCCCCGTTCCGGCTGCGGGGCCGGGTCCAGATGAGGGTGTAGCCTTCCCCTTCCTCGTCGGTGAACAGGTTGGCGAAGATCGGGGCGGCGAAGGAGGGATCGTCCAGCTTCAGGCTCAGATAGGTGCGGCCTTCGTTGGAGCGGCGGGTCCATGCGGCCCCGAGTTCAACCCGTCCGAGGTAGACGCGGTAGTTGGGGGCGTTGTCGTTGGCCCGGCTGGTTTCCGCCACCAGACGGACGTTGCGGGCCTGCAGGGCCAGGGTGACGATTTCGCCTTCGAAGCCTTCGCCCACCTTCTTGAAGGAACCGATGTTAGCCATTGTCGTATCTCCATTCTGTTATCGGGCCGCGACCACCGTGGCCTCGATGGCGATCGACCAGCCGGAGGCGAGCGGCAGAGCACCCTTCAGGGCCGCAGCGCAGCGGAGGACGGTAGGGCCGGAACTTTCTTGTCTCGCGAGGAATGACGGCGCAGCCGTCAGGGGACGAAAGTTCCGGAACGCCGTTGCGGCCAGCCGATCGAGGCGCAGCCGGTCTTCGGCTAGATCAGCCATTCAACAGAGGCCATGGTGTGCGGACCCGCCAGCCCCATGGAGAGACGATGCCGGCATGACCGGTCCGACAGGTGGGGAACGTGCGACACAGGAGGATATCGCGCTCGCCCGGTGCGACCGTCTTTCCTGCTGGTGGCGCGGATCACGGCCAGACACCCGCCCCCGACTGCCGCGTCCCTGCTGCGAACGGTTCGGGCCGCATCCTATGGACCCGTCGTTCCAACGAAGGCTGGCCAGCCGGTTGCCCGCTGGACGATCCCTCCTTCGCCGCTTCTGTTTCGACCTGTTCACAGGTGAGGAAGGGAGCCATCGCCTCCCTCATCCATCGTCCCCGCAGCCGGAACGGGGAAAGAGGTCACGCCCCGCATCCGATCTCTCCGGGTGGGGCCTTCCGGGGCGCTGTCCATCCCGTTTGCTTCAACCGGCAGCGCAGGCAACGGGGAGCCCGACGTTACCCCGTTGTCTTTCCGTCTACATGAGGCTGCAGCGCCTCAATGATCCGGCATTCGGCGACTTTGCCATGCTGACATTGCGCAAGAAGCTGTGTCAGTTCCTGTCGGAGTGTCTGCAGATCGTGAATCCTGCGCTCGATATCCGTGACATGGGCCTGGACAAGTTCGTCCACCAGTTCACAGGACCGAGCCTCCTGCCCGGCCAGTTCGAGTAATTCCCGCACCTGATCCAGCGGAAAGCCGAGTTCACGCGCTCGGCGGATAAAGCCCAGACGCCCCAGATGAGCGCCATCATAAACGCGATAATTGCCACTGCTTCGGGGCGGGGGCGGCAGCAATCCGATGCGTTCATAGTACCGGACGGTTTCAACCTTCGTGTCCGTCAGGCGTCCGAGTTCCCCGATCGTATATGTCTGCGTCATGAAGTTCTTGACCCTGTAGTGACTACAGGGTGGATATGGGGTGCTCGTCGTTTTTTTACGAGAGTGCCGCCATGCCCTGCTGTCATGACTCCTGCTGTCCGAGTTCCATCTCTCCTTCGACCGGTCACGATGCCCATCGCTGGCACCGAGCACTCTGGATCGCCCTGATCGTCAATGGCGGATTTTTCCTGACCGAAATTGTCGCCGGCGTCATGGCCGGTTCCGCGTCCTTGCAGGCAGATGCGCTCGACTTCTTCGGAGACACCGCCAACTACGCCATCAGCATTACCGTCACGGGTATGGCGCTGGCGTGGCGCAGCCGGGCAGCCCTGCTCAAGGGGGGCACCATGCTGGTCTTCGCCCTCTGGGTGCTGGGCAACACGCTGTGGCACGCCTGGTCAGGCACTTTGCCGCCTGCCGAAACCATGGGCCTGATCGGCGCTCTGGCGCTGCTGGCCAATGGGGGTGTCGCCCTGATGCTATACCGCTTCCGCAGTGGGGACGCGAACATGCGCTCGGTCTGGATCTGCTCGCGCAATGACGCCATCGGCAATCTGGCGGTTCTGCTGG